>CAXUHA010000020.1:0-67089 GCA_964250735.1 uncultured Nakamurella sp.
CCGGTCGAGTCGGCATTGCGGGCCTGGTCGTAGGGCATCCGCCTGACCCCGTCCAGGCCGCTCCCGAGCAGCTCGTTGGCGCGGGCGGCGATGACCGACGTGGCGTCCGAGTCGGCCGGCCCGCCGTTCGGCGGGTTGTACTTGAAACCCCCGTCCCTGGGCGGATTGTGCGACGGCGTGACCACGATCCCGTCGGCGAGTTTGGTGTTCCGTCCCCGGTTGGCCTTCAGGATGGCGTGGGAGACGGCCGGGGTCGGCGTATACCCGTCGGCGACGTCGAGCATGACGGTGACCCCGTTGGCGGCCAACACTTCCAGGGCCGTGGCGGTGGCCGGTCCGGACAGCGCGTGGGTGTCCGCGCCCAGGTACAACGGGCCGTCCGTACCCTGGCCGGCGCGGTACTCGCAGATGGCCTGGGTGATGGCCAGGATGTGGTCGCGATTGAAGGCGGCGTCCAGGCTGGAGCCCCGGTGGCCCGAGGTGCCGAACACCACCAGCTGCGAGGGGTCGGAGACGTCGGGATGGAGGTCCTCGTAGGCGCCCAGGAGGGCGCCCACATCGATGAGATCGCTTGCCTGAGCAGGCTGTCCTGCGCGCGGGTCCATAAAGGCATTGAACCGCACCCGCCGGCCCTCGGCATCACGGGCACCGGTGAGGAGGGCGGACAGATCGGCGTGCTAACGACGCGGATGCTGGGAGACGGCCGTCGCCGGGCTGAGTTCGGAAAGCCCGAGCAGGTGCCGTGGGATCGGATCGAAAGGGAAACCGCGGGTGATCGTCAGGTCCGCGCCGACGTGCAGGAGCTCTCCCGGATCCAGCGCCCGCCACCCGGGATCGTCGTCCATCCGCTCGCTGGCCACGATGACGGACGGACTGGCCGAGAGAGCGCCGGACCGGGCGTGGATCCGATCGGTTCTGGCCTCCAAGTCGGCCCCGGCCGGCCGGTCCAGGACGAACAGCTCATGGCTGGCCGGATAGCGCAGCGCCCACATGTCGGTCGCCGTCGTCAGCACGATGTTCAACGCGTACAGGGGTAATCGGTCGGCGATCCAGCTGATCGCCGCGATCAACCCCGCCTCCACGTCCCCGTCCCGCTGCGCGGTCTCGGCGGTGACCAGCGCGAACACCCGTTCGCTGTCGGTCTCACCGTGCACCATTTGTCCCGCGCCCAGCTGGGCCAGCCGGCGGTCCAGCCCGTCCAGCCCGTACACCACGCCGTTGTGGGCGAACATCCTGTCCTGCAGGAGGAACGGATGGGTGTTGGGCTCGGTGAGGGCGCCGGTACTGGCGTACCGGACATGGGCCACGAAGGTAGTGCCGCGCCGGTCGTGGGCGGCGGTGGCGAACGCCGAGTCCTGCCACGCCGCGATCGGTTCCTTGTCGATCATCGGGACGCCGTCCTCGGCGAACACCCCGATACCGGCGCCGTCCGGATTCTTGTGGCTCTGCGCGGCCAGGCTGTCCGGCGCGTCGAGGAGCCAGAAGGTGGCGGCTACGCAATTCCGGCCGGCATGCAGGCCGAACAATCGGCACATGCGCCCTCCTCGAGCATTCGCAGACCGGGACCGGTCGGCCCGGCATAGAGACACCCGGCATAGTGACACCTGTGGCCCTTCATCACGGTTCTACGCCTGCGCCGGCGGAAACGGCCGGACGCGGCGACGGCATTTCGAACGCCTTCATCACCGAGGCCAACCCCGCCCTGGGCCAACGGCTGGAGCCGCCCAGGAGCCGACTGGCCCCCGAGCCGGTACCGGCCGACGTCGCCTACCAGTTGATCAAGGACGAACTGCTGCTGGACGGCAGCGCCCGGCTGAACCTGGCCACCTTCGTCACCACCTGGATGGAACCCCAGGCCCGGATGTTGATGGCGGACAGCATCGACAAGAACATGATCGACAAGGACGAGTACCCGCAGACCGCGGAACTCGAGCGGCGCTGCGTGGCCATCCTGGCCGACCTGTGGCACGCCCCGTCGGCCGAGGCCGCGACCGGCTGTTCCACCACCGGCTCGAGCGAGGCCTGCATGCTGGCCGGCCTGGCGTTGCAACGCCGGTGGGCGGCCCGCACCGGTGACCGCAATCGGCGGCCGAACCTGGTGATGGGCGCCAACGTCCAGGTGTGCTGGGAGAAGTTCTGCCGGTACTGGGATGTCGAGCCGCGCACCGTGCCGATGGACGGGGACCGCTTTCATCTGGACGCAGCGCACGCGGTGGCCCTGTGCGACCAGGACACCATCGGCGTGGTGGCCATTCTCGGGTCCACCTTCGACGGTAGCTATGAACCGGTCGCCGAAATCGCCGCGGCACTGGACGATCTGGCCGCCGGTGGCGGCCCGGACGTGCCGATCCACGTGGACGGCGCATCCGGTGCCATGATCGCCCCGTTCCTCGACACGGAACTGCGCTGGGATTTCCAGCTCCCCCGGGTGGCGTCGATCAACACCTCCGGTCACAAATACGGGCTGGTGTACCCGGGAGTCGGCTGGGTGCTCTGGCGGGACGCCGCGGCGCTGCCCCGGGAGCTGATCTTCAACGTCAATTACCTCGGCGGCAACATGCCCACGTTCGCGTTGAATTTCTCCCGGCCCGGTTCGGAGGTGGTGGCCCAGTACTACACCTTCTTCCGGCTGGGTTTCTCCGGGTACCAGCAGGTACAACAGGCCGCCCGGGACGTGGCGACCCGGCTGGCCGGGCAGGTGGCGACGATGCCCGAGTTCCGGCTGCTCTCCCGGGGCGACCAACTTCCGGTCTTCGCCTTCACCACCACCGAGACCGTCACCGGCTGGGACGTTTTCGCGTTGTCACGAGCCCTGCGCGAACGCGGTTGGCAGGTTCCGGCCTATTCGTTCCCGGAAAACCGACAGGACCTGTCCGTCTGCCGGATCGTCTGCCGCAACGGCTTCTCCCGGGACCTGGCCGCCGCGTTCCTGGCGGACCTCCGCGCCGCCGTGGACCAGCTGAACGCCGATGCCCGTCCTGGAAAGGCAAGTGGTCCCTCGGGTTTCCGTCACTGAGTTTCCGTTACTGAACGGACTGGTCGCGCCGAACGGGTCGGAGCTGTTCCCGTGCGCCGGGCAAGATCTCTCCGGGAGTGGTGTCCTCGAATGGCTGCGCACCGGATGAGGGATGCGCGGGGTGGGCCTTGACGGTGCGACCCGCACGGTATCCGCTATGCGTAACAGTGGATGAGCTCGAAGGGACGACGCATGCGACTACGACGGCGATTCATAGCCGGTGTTGCGGTGAGTGCAATGGTGTTGACGGCCTTGACCCAGGCGGGCACGGCCAACGCGGCGCCGTCGGGCCCCGGTGCGCAACCGCATCGAAGCCTGTCCGGCAGCACGCCGGCCTGGCTGCCGAAGGCCCAGCGGGTGGGCACGGTGAGCAGCGCCGCCGCGGTCGATTTCCGGGTCTACCTCGCCCCCCGCGGCGGTATCGACGCGGTCAAGGCCGCCGTGGCCGCGGTGTCGACGCCCGGATCCGCCGACTACCGCCGCTTCTCCTCGGCTGCGCAATACCACCAGCAGTACGACCCGACCGCCGCCACCGTCGACGCCGTCACGTCCTGGCTCGCCGCCCAGGGACTGTCCGTCGACTCCGTCGGGCAGTACAACGCCTACCTGCAGGTGTCCGGCACCGTCGGGCAGACCCAGGCCGCGTTCGGCACCACCATCGGGCGCTACGCCCACGACGGGGTCACGGTCCAGGCCAACACCAGCCCGCTGACCGTCCCGGCCGCGCTGGCCGATTCGGTGCTGACCGTCACGGGAATCGACACCACCCGCGCGCTGATGAAACCGCAGGCTCCCGCTCCGCCACCGGCCGCCTACAACAACGCGCACCCCTGCTCGACCTACTACGGGCAGCTCACCGCGAGCGTGCAGGCGAACTACCGGACCCCGCTGCCGAAGTTCAACGGCGTCTACCTGCCGTACGCCGTGTGCGGGTACACCGGTCCGCAGTTCCGCGCCGCCTACGAGGGGGTCACCGACCTGGACGGCACGGGCGTGACCGTCGGTGTCGTCGACGCCTACGCCTCGCCCACCATCGCCGCGGACGCCAACACCTACGCCGAGGCCCACGGCGACGGCTCGTATCTCCCCGGCCAGCTGACCCAGACCGTGGCCGCCGCCTTCACCAACGTGGACGACTGCGACGCCAGCGGCTGGTACGGCGAGGAAACCTTGGATGTCGAGGCGGTGCACGCCATGGCCCCGGCGGCCAATATCCACTACTACGGCGCGGCCAGCTGCCAGGACGCCGACCTGCTGGCCACGTTGGCCAAGGTGGTCAACGACAACGACGTACAGGTGGTCACCAACTCCTGGGGGAACGGGGGCGAGGGCGTCGGCACCAGTGAGATCGTCGCCTACGAGAGCGTCTTCCTGCAGGCCGCACTGCAGGGCATCAGCTTCACCTTCTCCTCCGGAGACAATGGCGACGAGCTGGCCAGCACCGCTCTCAAGCAGGCCGACTGGCCGGCCAGCGACCCGTACGTCACGGCGGTGGGCGGTACCAGCGCGGCCATCGACGCCGACGGTGACTTGGCCTTCGAGGCCGGGTGGGGCACCGAGAAGTATTCGTTGTCGGCGACCGGAACGACCTGGAGCCCGCTCGGCTTCCTGTACGGGGCGGGCGGCGGATTCTCCAAGCTGTTCGACCGGCCCGCCTACCAGAACGGGGTCGTGCCCGCTGCCGCGCCGCCCGGCCGGGCCGTCCCCGATGTGGCCATGGACGCCGACCCGAACACCGGAATGCTCGTCGGTCAGACGCAGACCTTCCCGGAGGGCGTGCACTACGGCGAGTACCGGATCGGCGGCACCAGCCTGGCCTCACCGTTGTTCGCCGGTATGACGGCGTTGCTGATCCAGCACGCGAGCGGCGGCCTCGGTCTGCTCAACCCGACGCTGTACGGCCAGGCCAAGAAGGGCACGTTCAACGATGTCGCCGGCAAGCCGAAGGACGCCGGCAACGTCCGCGTCGACTACGCCAACGGCATCGATAACACCGGCGGTCTGCTGTACTCGGTGCGGACGTTCGGCCAGGACTCCAGCCTGACCACCGGGCCCGGCTGGGATGACGTGACCGGCCTGGGTTCGCCCAACGCCACCTACCTGACCAGCGTGTCGGCGGTCACCTGACCCCGATCCGCTGTCCGGCCCTGTTCGGCTATCCGCTATCTCACGGGTAGCCGAGCAGGGCCATCAACTCCGCGGTCCGGCCCCCGTCGGAACGAGGTCGCCCGTCGATGCTGATCACCGGGGCCAGCAGTCGGACGCTCGAGGCCAACCAGACCCCGTCCGCCGTGGCCAGGTCGTCCGGGGTCAGCCGCTGGTAGGCGGTGGCCCAACCGGCGTCCTGGGCGGCTCGGATCAGCCGCACCGCGGTGATGCCGTCCAGGATCCCTTCCAGCGGCGGAGTCCACAGGGTCCGGCCGCGGGCGATCACCACGGTGGCCGTCGGTGCCTCCAGAATCGCCCCGTCCGATCCGACGAACACCACGTCATCGGCGTCGTGGGCGGCCGCGTAACGCAACGCGGCCATGTTGACGGCATACGACAACGTTTTGGCCCCGGCCAGGAGCCAGGGCGCCGCCGCTGTCTGTGAGCCGGTCAGCCCCCGGTCCAACAGCAGGGTCCTGACCCCTTCGGTCCGCTGACGCACCGCTACCGCAGACACCGCCGCGCCGGTCACGAAACAGGTCGGCGACCCGTGCTCCGGTCCGCGGGTGGCCACCAGCCGCAGCATCATGTCGCCGCCGGTCCACGCGCTGAGCACGGCGGCGATCCCGCGCCGCCAGTCGACCTCGCCGGGCAGGTCCAGGTCGGTCAGCTCGGCGGACCGGGCCAACCGGGCCAGATGTTGCTCCAGGTCCCGGGGGACGCCGGCCACGGCCAGCGTCGTTTCGAAGATCCCGTCTCCGCGGACCACTCCGGCGTCGTCCGGCCGCAACAGCGGCTCGGTCGACGGGACCAGCCGGCCGTCCAGCAGAGCCACCAGCATCGGGTGTGTCGGCTCTGTCGGAAGTGTCGGCTTCGTCGGCTCTGTCGACTGTGTCGGCTCTGTAGACGGGTCGGCGTCTGACTCGGTGAGCAGCGATTCGGTCACGGGCACCAGGGTAAGTCCGCGTGGATCAGATCCGGACGGGATCACTGCGCGGCATGCGGTCAGAGTTTGCGCAACCGCACCGTGGTGACCGCGTGGTCCGGACCCTTGGTGAGCACCAGATTCGCCCGGCCTCGGGTGGGCAGAATGTTCTCCACCAGATTGGGCTGGTTGATGCTGTCCCAGAACTCCCCGGCCAGCTCCACGGCCCGTTCATCGGACAGCTCGGCAAACCGGACGAAGAACGAGTCGGGGTCGGAGAAGGCCGTCCTGCGCAACTCCAGGAAGCGATCGATGTACCAGCGCTTGATGTCCGGGGTCTCGGCGTCCACGTAGATGGAGAAGTCGAAGAAGTCGCTGACGGCCAGGGCGCTGCGGCCCTCCTCGTCGAGCCGCGCCGGTTGCAGCACGTTCAGGCCTTCCACGATGAGTATGTCGGGACGGTGCACCACGACCTCCTCGTCGGCCAGGATGTCGTAGGTCAGGTGGTCGTACTTCGGCGCCCTGACCAGCGCGGCGCCGGACTTGACCTCGGCCACGAACCGGATCAGCGCCCTACGGTCGTAGGACTCCGGAAAGCCTTTGCGCGCCATCAGGTGTCGGGCTTCCAGGACTGCATTCGGGTAGAGGAATCCGTCCGTGGTGACCAGCTCGACCCGCGGCGTATCCGGCCAGCGGGCCAGCATCTCCCGCAGCACCCGCGCGGTGGTCGACTTGCCGACGGCCACTGATCCGGCCACCCCGATGACGAACGGGGTGCGCGACGCGCGCTCCCCGAGAAACGTCGACGTCACCCGGTGCAGGGCCCCGGTTCCCCCGAAGTACAGGTTGAGCAGCCGCGACAACGGCCGGTAGATGGTGTCCACCTCGGCCATATCGATCGGGTCACCGAGCCCGGACAACCGCTCCAGCTCCTCGACGGTCAACGGGAGGGGCGTGGACTCGGCCAGCAGGGCCCACTGGGCGCGGTCCAGCTCCACGTACGGCGTCACGCCGGAGCCGTTGAAGACCGGCGCACTGAGCACACCGAGAACCAGGACTTCGTCGTCACCTGCCATGATGGAACAAATCATGCCGTCCCAACCTGGATCGATGGCTATCCCACGGGTGTGAGGTGGGACGCACCGGACCGTGAGGTGGGACGAACCGGACTGCAAAGTCCACGCTGTGGGCACGCCTACGATGGACGCTGTGGCACCCCTGGAAGACGATTCGGCCCCGACGTCGGACGCTGCGGTCCCCGGCTACACCTCGCCCCTGCTTGATCTACCCGGTGCGGTCGCAGCGGTCGGACCGGACGCCGGCACGGCCTGGCACTACGGCGATCCGGTCGGTGAGCAGCGGTCCGCCGTACGCGGTGCCGGGCTCGTCGACCTGTCCCACCGCGCGGTCATCGCCGTCTCCGGCGCCGATCGGCTGTCCTGGCTGAACACGCTGACCAGCCAATTACTGACCCAACTGCCCGCCGGCGGCACCACCCAGGCACTGATTCTGTCGCCCAACGGTCATGTCGAGCACCATATGCACCTGACCGAGGTCGGCGATGTCACCTACCTGGACACCGAACCGGCCGCCGGCCCGGCGCTGCGCCGGTACCTGGAAACGATGATCTTCTGGTCCAAGGTCGAGGTGTCCGACGCGCCGCTGGCCCAGTTACGGATCGTCGGTCCCGACGCGGCGGTCGTACTGACCGCCACCGGCCTCGGCGTCCAGAAGTTGCCTGTGGACGAGTTGCGTCCCGACGCGGCCGTCCCGCTACCGACCGGTGGGTTCGTTCGGCGTACCGCGGTCGGGATCGATCTGTTCCTGCCCCGGACGGCACTGTCCACGACGGCGGCGGCGCTGCTGGCCGCCGGTGCCCGTCCGGCCGGGAGCTGGGCGGCCGAAGCGTTGCGCATCCCGACCCGGACGCCGCGGCTCGGGGTCGACACCGACGACCGGACGATCCCGAACGAGGTCGACTGGCTGACCACGGCGGTGCACCTGGACAAGGGCTGCTACCGGGGCCAGGAGACGGTGGCGAGGGTCAACAACCTGGGCCGGCCGCCGCGGCGGTTGGTGTTGCTCCACCTCGACGGATCGGCCGACCGCCTGCCGGATACCGGATCCGCAGTGACCACCGCCGACGGCCGGGTCGTCGGCCGGGTGGGCACTGTCGCACATCATCACGAGGACGGCCCGATCGCCCTGGCCATGGTCAAGCGCTCGGTGCCGCGCGGGGCACTGCTGCTGGCCGACGGCGTCGACGCCGCCATCGACCCGGATGACGTCATCGGGGACGAGCAGTCCGCCGCACCGCAGTCCGTGATCGATCGGCGGGCCTTCACCGACATCCGGCGCCGGTGATGGGCGACGGCCGATGACCGGCGGCGGGACGCCCACACCCGGGCTGACCACCGAGGACGGACGGGGGCCCCAGTTGGTCGGAACGTTGATCAGCGTCGCCCCGACCGCCGGAGGAATCGGTCACCTGTTGCGGACCGCGATCGATGCCGAGCAGGTCGGCGCGACCCGATTGCACCTGCCGGCCGATCAGCCCGAGTTGGCCGACGCCATCTCCGCCCTGCGTGAGCAGACCAGACTGGTGGTCACCTGCGACGTGGAAGCGCCGGGTGCCGACGTCATCGGCTCACCGTTCGTCGACGCGGTCGTCGCCACCGTGGTAAAGGACCCCGGCGACCTGCCCGGCCTGGTCGCCGAAGTGGCCAGATTGGTGGCCGACAACCCGGCCGGCGTGGCGATCTACGGCCGGGGCACCGCCGCCCTCCCCGCCCTGCTGGCCTCCCTCGCGGCGGGCGGTCACGTGTGGGTGGAGGCGCCGGAATACCGGTCGGCGGCGCCATCGGGCCGGGCCGGGCCGGTGAAAGACCATGCGGCGCTGGTGGCCAGGGCCAGCGGGCTGGCCCGCATCGCCGGGCGCCCACCGCTGGATCGGCAGGCCACCCGGAAAGTGCTCGGCCTGCTCTGAGCAAGAGCCTGATGGATGTGATTGAGCACGAGGGAGTAGCGGGGCGAATGCGCGAAAAGCGCTTGCGCGAAGCGCAGAACAGCAAGTGAGTGAGCATCGACCGAGGAACGAGGGAGGAGCGGAGCGAATGCGCGAACAGCACGGCTGCACGGCTCCGGTCGAACTGGTCAGGGTAATCCGTTCCGGATTTCACGAGGGCAGCCACTACGGCCACGTGGTGGTCACGGACGGCTCCGGCTCTGTGCTGCACGCCCGCGGCGACGTCCAGGCTCCGGTGTTTCCGCGGTCGTCTAACAAGCCCTTCCAGGCGGTGGCCATGCTCGCCGCGGGCGCCCAACTGGCGGGCGCCGACCTGGCGATCTCGGCCGCATCACATTCCGGCGAGCCGATGCACGTGGAACGCGTCCGGGCGATTCTGAACAGGATCTCGTTGCGCGAGGACGACCTGGGTTGCCCGATCGCACTCCCGCTCAACGAGGCCGCCCGGTACGACGTCGTCACCCGGGGCGGCGCGCCGAGCAAGATCTACATGAACTGTTCCGGCAAGCACGCCGGCATGCTGGCCGCGTGCGTGGCGCACGGGTGGGACACCAGAAGCTATCTGGACAGCGATCATCCGCTGCAACACCTCGTACGCGACCAGGTCGCCCGACTGTCCGGAGAGGTGCCTTCGGCCGTGGGCATCGACGGCTGCGGGGCCCCGCTGTTCGCGGTTTCGCTGGTCGGGTTGGCCAGGGCGTTCGGCCAGGTGAACGCGGCCGGGGCCGGCACGCTGGACCAGACGGTATCGGCCGCGATGCGCGCATTCCCGGAGATGGTCGGGGGCACCGGCCGGGAGGACACCCGGCTGATGCAGGCTCACCAGGGCATGTTGGTCAAGGGCGGGGCGGAGGGTGTGCACTGCGCCTCGCTGGCGGACGGGCGGACGGTGGCGGTCAAGATCAGCGACGGTGGCGATCGGGCCCGCATGCCCGTGCTGATCGCCGGTCTGCGCCTGCTCGGCCTTCACTCGGAGCTGATGGACGAGCTGGCCACCGGTGTGGTGCTGGGCGGGGGGCGTCAGGTGGGTACGGCCGAACTTGCCCCGGGCGTCTTCTGACCGTCGGCCGGGTGCACCCCGCGGCGCCGAAGCTGTACCATCGAGCTACGACTGATGACAGATTCCGGGGCCGCCGCGAGGCCGCCCCGCTTTAACGTGCGAGGGGGTCCGCTCATGGGGCGAGGCCGTCAGAAGGCAAAGCAGACAAAGGTCGCCCGGGATTTGAAATATCACGAATCCTCCTTCGACCCCAACGCTTTGACCCGTGAACTGAGCGGGCTCCCGGTGGTGAGCCGCCCGGCGCCGGTAGTCGAGGACGAGGGCGAGGACGACGAGTATTCCCTCTACCGCAAGTACATCGATGACGACGAAGACGACGGCTCGGCGACCAGCTACGCCAACGGCTCATCGCGTCGCTGATCCTGCGGTCGCCCGCCAGAAGTCGCTTGTTACGGGTCGGTGACTTTTCGTCCCACCCCGCGTGGCCGCTCTCCCCGCGGCCCGCCATCCATTTAAGTTCGCTGCTGGCGCAGCATGCAGCGGCGCCCATTTCCGCGACCGCATCACCTCACGAAACGGAGTACCGGTGGCCATCAAGATCCAGCAGGACGGGTCCATGACCAAGATTCAGTTTGTCCTGCCCGACGACATCCACGACGGACCGGTGTCCGCCGTCGGGACCTTCAACGACTGGCGGCCCGGCGTCCACCGGCTCATCCGCCGCAGCAACGGCACCCGCAGCGTCAAGATCGCAGTCCCGCGCGGCCAGGAAGTGCGTTTCCGCTACCTGGGCGAAGGCGGTGTCTGGTTCGACGATCCGGAGGCGCCGGAGATCAGCCCGGAAGGATCGGTGCTGATCGCCTGACCACCGCGCCCCGGTGGCGACGCCTTGGTCGGAGGGCGCTGGGCCGGCGGCGCAGGGTCCGCGCACACCCCCAACGACCACCGCGCATGTCTAACGACCACCGCGCACCTCCACGATGACAACGAGCGGGTGCGCGGTGCGCGCAAGGACTGCGCGGTGTGAGGCCCGATCCTCCGGTTTGCTCAGCCGACGGCAGGACGCGGGCCCGCCGGGGAGCCGTCGCCGACCGGTGTGGGGCGAGGGACGGGTCAGAACCGGGGGTGATCGCCGCTCAGGCTGGCGCGTGGGTGATCTGATCCGGCCCGTTCGACGGTGCCGAGGACCAACGACGGGACGTGCCGCGCGGTCAACACGGCCCGCGCGCGATCGACGTCGTCGGGGGCGACGACGGCCACCATGCCGATTCCCATGTTGAAGGCCTTCTCCATCTCATCCCGCTGGATCCGGCCGTGTCCGGCGATGTAGCCGAAAACCGGCAGCGGCGTCCAGGCCCGGCGATCCATCACGGCGGTGAGGCCGGGCGGGATGATCCGGCCGACGTTGCCCGCCAACCCACCCCCGGTGATGTGCGCGTAGGCGTGCACATCGGCCTCGCGGGCCAACCGCAGGCAGTCCAAGGCGTAGATCCGAGTCGGTTCCAACAGCTCCTGGCCCAACGTGCGGCTGAATTCCTCGACATATCCCTCGAGCGAGAGCCGGGCGATGTCCAGCAGCACATGCCGGACCATCGAGTAGCCGTTGGAGTGCACCCCGGACGATTCCATCCCGATCAGCACGTCGCCGGGCCGAACCCGCTCCTTGCCCAGGATGTCGTCGGCCTCCACGATGCCGACCGCGGTCGCCGCGAGGTCGTAGTCCTGCGGGGCCATCAACCCCGGGTGCTCCGCCGTCTCCCCGCCGACCAGGGCACACCCGGCTTTGATGCAACCGTCGGCGATACCGGAGACGATGGACGCGATCCGTTCCGGTTCCAGCTGACCGCACGCGATGTAGTCCTGCAGGAACAGCGGTTCCGCGCCGCAGGCGACCAGATCGTCGACCACCATGGCCACCAGATCGATGCCGATGGTGTCGTGGATGTCCAGAGCCTGGGCGATCGCCGACTTGGTGCCCACGCCGTCCGACGACGAGGCCAGCACGGGATCCCGGAACCGGTTGACCGGCAGCCGGAACAACGACGCGAACCCACCGATACCGCCGATCACCTCAGGTCGGTGGGTCTTCTCGGTGAACGGCTTCATCAGATCGACGGCCTGTTCGCCGGCGGCGATGGAAACCCCGGAGCCGGCGTACGTCGCGCCGGACCCGATCGGATGGCGATGATGCCCGGGCGGATCACTGATCACAGTGTGGCAAGTCCTTCGTTTCAGGGCCGGCCCCGCACGATCGTGCGTCCGGGCCGTTGAACTCCTGGTCAGGGCCGACTGAGCGCGCCCTCCGGTCCATAGGCAGGAATGGATGTGGCGGCCGGCGCCCCGGTCACGCCCCGGGCGATGCCCTCCAGGACATGTTTGCCGACCTGATCAGGGATGGCGACGGGGTACTCGCCGGTGAAACACGCGGCGCAGAGGCGGTTGCGCGGCTGTTCCGTCGCGGCGATCAGGGCGTCGAGTGAGATGTACCCGAGGGTGTCGGCGCCGATGGACCTGCGCACGTCGTCCACATCACTGGAACTGGCGATGAGCTCGGCCCGGGTCCCGAAGTCCAGGCCGTAGAAGCAGGGCCACCGAACCGGCGGCGACGCGATCCGAACGTGCACCTCCAGCGCACCGGCCTCGCGCAGCATCCGCACCAGCGCTCGCTGCGTGTTACCCCTGACGATCGAGTCGTCCACTACGATCAGCCTCTTACCGCGGATGACGTCGCGCAGGGGGTTCAGTTTGAGCCGGATGCCGAGCTGGCGAATGGTCTGCGACGGCTGGATGAAGGTCCGGCCCACGTAGGCGTTCTTGACCAGGCCCTGCCCGTAGGGAATCCCGGATCCCTCCGCGTAGCCGATGGCCGCGGGTGTCCCCGACTCGGGCGTGGGGATGACCAGGTCGGCATCCACGGGCGCCTCCTGCGCCAGCCGACGCCCGATCTCCACCCGGGTCGCATGCACCCCGCGCCCGGAGATGGTGGTGTCCGGTCGGGCCAGGTAGACGTACTCGAACACACAGCCCTTCGGTTCGGCCGAGGCGAACCGTTCACTGCGGATGCCGTCCTCGTCGATGGCGAGCAACTCGCCGGGCTCGACCTCCCTGACGTAGGACGCACCGACGATGTCCAGGGCCGCCGTCTCCGACGCGACCACCCACCCCCGGTCCAGCCGGCCCAGCACCAACGGATGAACCCCGTGCCGATCGCGCGCCGCGTAGAGCGTGTGTTCGTCGCAGAACACGAAGTTGAACGCACCGGAGAACGTCGGGAACAGCTCGAGAGCGGCGGCTTCGATACCGACGTCCGTGGCCGCTTCGGCGAGCAGCCGGGTCACGATGTCCGAGTCGGTGGTGGACTTCGACTGACCGGCCTTGCCGGCCAGCCTGTTGGCCTTGAGGGACAGCTCGGCGGTGTTGACCAGGTTGCCGTTGTGGCCCAGCGCGAGACCGGAGCCGACCGAGGTGGTGGCGAACGTCGGCTGGGCGTTCTCCCAGCTCCCGGAGCCGGTGGTGGAGTAGCGGCAGTGTCCGACCGCGATGTGTCCCCTGAGCGCGGACAGGGTCTGCTCGTCGAAGACCTGAGAGACCAGGCCGAGGTCCTTGAAGACGACGATCTCACTGCCGTCGGCGACGGCGATGCCGGCGGCCTCCTGCCCACGGTGCTGCAGCGCGTACAACCCGTAGTAGGTGAGCTTCGCCACTTCTTCGCCGGGTGCCCACACACCGAAGACGCCGCACTCTTCCTGGGGCCCCTGATCCGTGGCGGCGTCCATCTCCGGATCCACGGAATGCGGGGCGGGAGAATGCACCGAGCCCACGAGATGCACCGGGGCTGCGGAATGAGCGGTGGCCAGGGGCCGTGGCGAGGGGCCGGAACCAGGTGACTGACCGGTATCCACGTAACCGTGCTCCTGTCGAAGGCGCTCAAGCGTTGGGAACAGCGGTAACCCATCTTACGTCACGACGGCGGGAGGGCCGCCTGCACCGTTGCGGTCACGGCGGCCACCGACGCCTGTGCGCCCGGGTCGCGGGCCAGTTCGCCCGCGGTGCCCAGCTCGGTGAAGGGCACGTCGTTCTCGGCCGTGGACAGCACCACGATGATCTGATCGGCGGTGAAGCCCATCGAGTGGATGGCCAGCACACCACCCAGACAACAGCCCCAACCCTGCTTCGACCCTGCCCCGGCAACCGCGTTCACGCCGAAATCCTGATCGAACCCGTCGGCACCGACATCCAGCGAACCCTCCATGGTCTGCGCAAACCACGCCGACGACGAGCTGTCGCTGAGCAGCTGGTACATCAGGGACGCCATGTCGTGGGCGCTGATCTGCACGTCGCCCCAGTATCGGGGTTGCGGCGACGGACTCGTATCGGCCAGCCCGTACCTCAGGGCCACACGGGTGACGATGGAACCCCGACCGTCCTGGTCGTAGAAGCCTTGGGCGATCGAGTCGTCCGAGGCGACGATCATCTGGTGGAGCTGATCGAGCGTGTCCGGATCGACGTTCTGCACTCCGCCCGCCTGGCTGATCACGTCAGCGGCGATGATGACCTTGAACAGGCTCATCGCCGGCACCTGCGCGTGGGAGTCGAAGGCGGTCGTCACCGAGCCGGTCTGCCGGTTCATCACGATGACGGACTGGGTGATGCCCTCGTTCGCCGCCTGGTCGACAGCGTCCTCGACGGCATCGCTGGTGTCGGGAGCCGGATGAGCCGCAGCGCTGGCTGACGCCCGGCTGGCGGCCGCGCTGCTGCTCGCAGAAGCCCGGCTGGCGGCCGCGCTGCTGGCCGCGGCGCTGCTCGCAGACACCCGGCTGGCCGCGGCGCTGCTGGCCGAGGCCCGGGACGCGGCAGAACTGGACGCCGCAGCATTCGACGCCGAGGCCCGACGGGCGGCCGCCGCACTGGCGGCAGCGGCCCGGGCGGCGGCCGACCGGGCCGCGGCCGCACTCGACGCCGATGCACTGCTGGCCGATGCACTGCCCGCCGGTGCACTGCCCGCCGGTGCACTGCCTGCCGACGTGCTCGCGGCCGCAGCGGTGAGGGCCGGAACGGTCACCGGCGAGGCGGCGCTCGTCATCGGGGTCAGCGGTGCGGCAGGGTTCGCCGGCGAACTCGTGACGGCCGTTTCCCTGGCGTCCGAGCGGACCGCGGTGATGACCACAGCGGCGGCGACCGCCAGTGCGATCGCACAGACGACCGACAGGGCAACACGCATTGGCAACACTCCCCCCTGGTGCCGGCGATGGCGTGCGCAGTCTGACGACCCATGCAGCGTGCCGTCCCACGGTGTGGCCGGCGATGTGGCCAACCTGTGCGCGACCTGTCAATCATGCGCCCGTTCGAGGGGTCCGCCGGACACAGCCACGCGGCGTTTCGTTCGAGATGCACCCGGGTTGATCAGTGGTCGTCCACCGTCACCGGCCGTTCGATGACGATCGGCAGGTACGGACCGAGGTCGGCGCGCGTCCCGCTGGCTCTGACCCGGCCGCCGTCCACCGCCTCCTCCCAGCCGATCTGCCCGACGGACAGCTGCAACCACGTGCAGGCGTCCATCTCGATCACGTTGGGCGGAGTGCCTCGGGTGTGCCGAATCCCCGTGATGGCCTGCACCGCGCAGAACGGCGGCACCCGTACCTCGACCGAGCGGCCCGGATGCTGTTGTCCGAAGTAGACCAGTGTCGCGCGGACCAGTTTCCGGACCTGTGCCCGGTCCGGCCCGTCCGTCCTCTGTTCGGCCGGGGGTAGGGCTCGGACCACGGCCAGCGCAGCCGCTGCCTCCTCCTGGGTGACCGCCCGCCGGACCATGATCGTCGAGCCTAGTGGTCAGAATCACGGTTCTGCGGTGGGTTGTGGGCCCCAACTAGGGAGGCGAAGGGTCGGATCATGTCGTCGGGGGGTCGGTGTTCCTCGGCGTAGGACCCGGACGTGCGGCGCAGTGCTCCGGTCGCACCCGCGGTTGGTGGAGGTGGCCCCGGGGTCGTCGCCTGCTCGGGTCCACGGCAGAGTTCTTGGCCATCACCTGACCCCACCCCAGGCCGGATCAGACGTAGGACCCACTATTGAGTACCGCCGCGAGGGAATCCAGCGCGCCGACAGTGAATGCATCGACGGTCGTCTATGGAAGGTGTTCGATGGAAGCGTCCGAAGCCCTGCGTGAGCATGTCCGTGACCGCTATGCCGCCGCGGCGGCCGCGGTCGGGTCCGGATCCGCCGCCAGCTGCTGCGGACCGGCCGATGCGCTCGCGGCGGTCAGCGACACCGACGAGTCAGGTGTATTCGGCGCCCGTCTCTACCGACCCGACCAGAGGGCCGAACTGCCCGAGGAGGCGGTGCTGGCCAGCCTGGGCTGCGGCAACCCAATGGCCGTCGCCGAGATCCGGGAAGGTGAAAGGGTTCTCGATCTGGGCTCGGGCGGCGGCATCGATGTGCTGCTGTCCGCCCGCCGGGTCGGGAGCACCGGTTTCGCCTACGGCCTGGACATGACCGAGGAAATGCTCGCCCTGGCGCGGAGCAATGCCGCGAAAGCCGGCGCCACCAACGTCCAGTTCCTCAAAGGCCGGATCGAGGCGATCCCGCTGCCCGACGCCTCGATCGACGTGGTGATCTCCAACTGCGTGATCAACCTGTCCACCGATAAGCCGGCCGTGCTGGCGGAGATGTTCCGGGTCCTCAAACCCACCGGCCGGATCGGCATCTCCGACGTCGTCGCCGACGACCACCTGAGCCCGGCGGAGCGCGCCGAACGCGGGTCCTACGTCGGCTGCATCGCCGGCGCACTGTCGAAATCCGAGTACCTGCAGGGTCTGGCCGCCGCCGGGTTCGCCCACGCCGAGGTGATCTTCACCCACCAGGTCGCCCCCGGGATGCACGGCGCCATCATCCGGGCCGGGAAATCGGCCGGCGCGTTCACATCCCGGCCGCGCCATTCAGCCGGTCGGACAGGGGTCGCCCCTCAGCCCGGGGTTCGAACTGAGGGGATTGCCACCCATCCGCGGCGCTGACAGCGGAGAATCGTCATCAGTGATCAACTCCCCTGACGGCGCGGCGCTGTCCCGACCGTCGTCCCCGGCCCGATTCGGCGACCATCCGGCCGCGGTCGTGCTCGTTCTGCACGGCGGCAGCGCCGACTCGCGCCGCGTTCCGCGCTGGCGTGACCCGGCCGTGGTGCGCCTGTGGCCGGTGGCCCGGGTGATCGCGCGCACGCTGCCGAGCGCGGCGGTGTACCGACTCAAATTCTCCGTTCGCGGCTGGAACGGCGTCGGAAGCGCCCCACTTCGCGACGCCGGTTGGGCCCTGAACATTCTGCGGAGCCGGCATCCCGGCGTACCGGTCGTAGTGGTCGGTCATTCGATGGGCGCCCGGGTGGCGTTGCGGGTGGGTGCCGATGACGGGGTCGTGGGCGTCGTGCTGCTGGCGCCCTGGACACCGTCTGGGGACCCTGCCGCACAGCTCGCGGGTGTTCCGGTGGTCGTCGTCCAGGGCGGCCGCGACCGGATCATCCCCGAGTCGACGAGTCGGCCGTGGGTTTCCCAGGCCGAGCATGCCGGGGCCCGACTGCATCGCATCCTGCTGCCATGGGCTGGGCACACCATGCTCCGCCGGTTCTGGGTGTGGCACCGCCTCGCCGCCGAGGGCGTGCAGACCGTGCTGACCGAGGCGGCGGCGATGCTCAACGATCCGGCAGTCCGGTCACGGCGGCCACCGTCGCCCTGACCCGGTGCACGTCCGTCTCGGATCGCGACGCCGACCCCAGCGGACCTCTGGCCGAGAAATGGATTTCTTGTACACCGGTCAAAAGGACCAGCGCGGCGGCCGATTCTGCGGTGATCCCACCGCCGGGCATGACAGTCAGTTCGTTGCTGCTCCTGCGGACGAATTCGGCGATGTTGTCACGGCCCTCGGGGGCGGTCGGCGCACCACCGGAGGTGAGCAGCCGATCCACGCCCAGCTCCATCAGGTCGTCCAAGGCCGCCCACGGATCTGCCGCCGAGTCGAAAGCGCGGTGGAAGGTGACCGGGGTCTCCCCCGCTGCGCCGAGCAGTCGCACCATGGCCGGCAGGTCGATCCGGCCGTCCGCGGTCAGCGCACCGAACACCACCGATAGTGCGCCCCGGTCGATCGCGTGCTCGATGTCCTTGGCCATGACCCGGATCTCACTGCTGTCGTAACAGAAGTCGCCGGGCCGCGGCCGAATCAGCACATGGGTGGGGATGACGTCGACGACCGCCTCCAGCATCCCGGCGGACGGGGTGATACCGCCCAGTTCGAGCGCGGCACACAGTTCGATGCGATCAGCGCCGCCGTGGGCAGCGGCTCTGGCCCCGGCCGACGATTGGACGCAGACCTCGGTCAGCACCACGCGCGCCTCAGCCGAAGAGCGTCGGCAGTGTCCCCTGCCACGCGCTGCGCAGATCGGACAGCGGTATGACCGCGACACCCTGGATGTCCAGCAGTTGCCCTTCCGGGTTGTCCGCATCGACCACGCCGACCTTCACCCACGGCTGCCGCCGCATGGTGCACATCTCGGTGAAACGGAGTTCCTCGGTGCGCGGGACCGCCAGCAGAACGCGGGCCGAGCTCTCGGAGAACAGCGCCACGAACGGATCGATGTCCGGCGGAAGCACCAACCGCGCGCCGGTCTCGCCGGTCAGACACATCTCGACCACGGCCTGGGCCAGGCCGCCCTCGGACAGATCGTGCGCCGCGGACACCATGCCGTCACGTGAGCCGGCCAGCAGAATCTCCCCCAGCAGCCGTTCGGCGGCCAGATCCACCATCGGCGGAAGTCCGCCCAGGTGGCCGTGCATCACGTTGGCCCACTCGGAACCGTCCAGCTCGTCACGGGTTTCGCCGAGCAGGATAAGACTTTCCCCGTCGTCGTGCCCGATTCCGGGAATGAGGCGGCGGCGCACGTCATCGATGACGCCGAGCACGCCGACCACCGGGGTCGGCAGGATCGCGGTCGCGCCGGTCTGGTTGTAGAGGCTGACATTGCCGCCGGTGACCGGGATGCCGAGGACCGCACAACCGTCCGCGATGCCGTGGATGGCCTCCGACAGTTGCCACATCACCCCGGGATCCTCCGGCGAACCGAAGTTCAGGCAGTCGGTGACGGCGACCGGAGTAGCTCCGGTGGTGACCACGTTCCGGTAGGCCTCGGCCAGCGCCAACTGCGCACCGGTGTAGGGATCGAGCATGGTGTAGCGGCCATTGCAGTCGGTGGACATGGCCACACCCTGGAAGCCGTCATCGGACAGTCGGACCACGCCGGCGTCGGCCGGCTGGGCCAGCACGGTGTTGCCGCGCACATACCGGTCGTACTGGTCGGTCACCCAGGCCCGGCTGCACAGGTTGGGCGACGCGATCATGGTCAGGACCAACCGGCCGAGCTGATCGCCGGTGGGTCGCGGCAGATGCGCGGAGGTGTTGGCCTGCAACGCATCCTGGCCGTCCGGCCGGGTGACCGGCCGACGGTAGACCGGGCCCTCGTGGGCCACGGTGCGGGGTGGGACGTCGACGACGATCTCCCCGTGGTGGGTGATCACCAGTCGGTGAGAATCGGTGACTTCACCGATGACGTCGGCCTGCACCTCCCACCGGGCGCACACCGCGAGAAACGCGTCCACCTTGTCCGGCGTCACGACGGCGCACATTCGCTCCTGCGATTCCGACGACAGGATTTCCGCCGGGGTCATCACGTCCGCCCGCAACGGCACCCGGTCCAGGTCGATGTCCATACCGCCGTCACCGGCTGAGGCGAGTTCCGATGTGGCGCAGGATAATCCGGCTCCGCCGAGATCCTGGATACCGACGACCAGATTCTTGTCGAACACCTCCAGCGTGCACTCGATCAGGACCTTCTCGGCAAACGGATCGCCGACCTGAACACTGGGGAGCTTGCGGCGCGCGTTGGATCCGGCACCCGCGCTCCCGTCCCCGGAAAAGCTGTCCGACGCCAGCACACTGACCCCGCCGATGCCGTCCAGTCCGGTGCGCGAACCGTAGAGGATCACCTTGTTACCGGTACCGGACGCCTGGGCGGTGTGCATCCGGGCCGCCCGCAGCACCCCGATACAACCCGCATTGACCAGCGGGTTGCCGGCGTAGGAGGGGTCGAAGACGACTTCACCACCGATATTGGGCAATCCCAAGGAGTTTCCGTAGCCGCCGACGCCGGAGACGACGCCCGGCACGACCCGCTGCGAGTCCGGCGCGTCGGCCGGCCCGAAACGGAGTTGATCCATCACCGCGACCGGCCGGGCCCCCATGGCCAGGATGTCGCGGACGATCCCGCCGACGCCGGTGGCCGCACCCTGATAGGGCTCGACGTAGGAAGGGTGGTTGTGCGACTCCACCTTGAACGTGACGGCCCACCCGTTGCCGACATCCACCACCCCGGCGTTCTCGCCGATCCCGGCCAGCATCGCCGAACGCATGGCCTCGGTGGTGGTCTCACCGAAATACGCCAGGTGGACCTTGGACGATTTGTACGAACAGTGCTCCGACCACATGACCGAGTACATCGCCAATTCGGCCTCGGTCGGTCGGCGGCCCAGAATGTCGCGGATGCGGAGATATTCGTCGTCCTGGAGTCCGAGCTCACGATAGGGCTGCGGCCGATCCGGTGTGGCTCGTGCGTCCTCGACGGTATCCAGAACGACCGTCGCCGTACTCATGCGGACACCGCCGTCCCGACAAAATCCACGACCGAGCAGAAGAACCCGAGGCCGTCGTCGGTAGGGCCGGTCAGCGGATCGATCGCATGCTCCGGATGGGGCATCAGTCCGGCGATCCGCCCGTCGGCGGAACAGATTCCGGCAATGTCGTGCGCGGAGCCGTTCGGATTGGCCGGCACGTCGCTGGACTCGCTACCGACGTAGCGGAACAGCACGCGCCCTTGGCCTTCCAGCTCCTCGATCGCCGAATCATCTGCGACGTAACGCCCTTCGGCATTCTTCAGCGGAATGAGGATCTCGGCACCGGGCTCGTACCGGGACGTCCAGACCGACGTGGTGTTCTCGGCCCGGAGCCACTGGTCGCGGCAGACGAACTTCAGCCCGGCGTTGCGCAGCAGCGCGCCGGGCAGCAGCCCCGCTTCGCACAGCACCTGAAATCCGTTGCAGATGCCCAGGACCGGCAGGCCGCCGCGGGCCGCGTCGATCACCGCCCGCATCACCGGGGCACGGGCGGCAATCGCCCCGGCCCGCAGGTAGTCACCGTAGGAGAACCCCCCGGGGACGATGACGGCGTCCACCGCCTTGAGGTCGGCGTCCGCGTGCCACAGCGGCACCGGCTCGGCCCCGGAATACCGGACCGCCCTGGCCGCGTCGACATCGTCCAGGGTGCCGGGAAACGTGATGACGCCGATGCGGGCGCTCATCGCGGATCGGCCGGAGCGGCGGTGAGCCGGGTCACGGTCCAGGTCTCGATGACCGAGTTGGCCAGCAGACCGCCGGCGATCTCCTCCAGATCTTCGTCGGACACCGTGTCGTCCACCTCGAGATCGAAGTGCTTGCCCTGACGCACCGCGGTGACGCCCGGGTGCCCGGTCCGACTCAGTGCGGCGAGAATGGCCTTGCCCTGCGGATCGAGGATCTCCGACTTGATCACGACGTCGACTGCCACGCGGGCCACGGCGGTGATCCCTTCTAGGGGTGTACAACTTGGGCGAAATCAGCGGGCGTCGGCCACAGAACGGTCAGCTCAGTGTACCGAGCGGGTCGGCGGGGCTTGTCCCACCCGAGTCTTTGGCGGCCTGGCGTCGGGACGGGTGTTGATCAACCGCTGACCCCGCTACAGGCGCTCGATGATGGTGACGTTGGCCTGCCCGCCGGCCTCACACATGGTCTGCAGGCCGTAGCGGGCGGAGCGGCGTTCCAGTTCGTACAGCATCGAGGTCATCAGCCGGGCGCCGGTGGCACCCAGTGGATGGCCGAGCGCGATCGCACCGCCGTTCACGTTCACCTTCGCCGGATCGGCTCCGGTCTCGGCCAGCCAGGCCAGCACGACCGGGGCGAAAGCTTCGTTGATCTCGACG
This sequence comes from uncultured Nakamurella sp., assembly GCA_964250735.1. Taxonomy (GTDB): domain Bacteria; phylum Actinomycetota; class Actinomycetes; order Mycobacteriales; family Nakamurellaceae; genus Nakamurella. The sequence goes on from CAXUHA010000020.1 coordinate 22,158, forward strand.
ATGTCGAAATCGTCGATGGTCAACCCGGTGCGGGCCAGCGCGTAGGCGGTCGCCGGAATGGGCGCGCTGAGCATGATGATCGGATCATCGCCGCGGGCCGAGATGTGGTGGATCCGTGCTCGCGGCGTCAAATGGTGGTCGGCCAGGGCCCGATCGGAGGCGATCAGCAGGGCGGCCGACCCGTCCGAGATCTGCGAGGCCATCGCCGCGGTGATCACCCCGCCCGGAGTCAACGGCGGGAGCGACGCCATCTTGGCCCGGTCGGGCACTCGGGGACCTTCGTCCGCGGTGACCCCGGCGAGCGGTGCGATCTCCTTCTCGAAGTAGCCGGCCCGCTGCGCCGCGAGCGCACGCTCGTGGGAGGTGATGGAGAACTCTTCCATCACCTCACGGCTCAGGCCCCACTTCGCCGCCATCAGTTCGGCCCCGTGGAACTGCGAGACCGGCTGGTGGCCATACCGTTTCGTCCACCCGGTCGACCCGGAGAACGGGTCCGGGAAGCCGAAGTCGGCGGCGGCCCGGGTGGCCGACATCATCGGTACGGCCGACATGTTCTGCACCCCACCGGCGACCACCAGATCGCTGGTAGCGCTCATCACCGCCTGCGCCGCATAGGACACCGCCTGCTGCGAGGAGCCGCACTGCCGGTCGATGGTCGTTCCCGGGGTGGTTTCGGGCAGACCGGCGGCCAGCCAACAGGTCCGGGCCACGTCCATCCCCTGCGGCCCGATCTGATCCAGGCATCCGAAGATGACCTCGTCCACCGCCGCCGGGTCGATGCCGCTGCGATCGATGAGCGATCTCATGGCGTGCGCACCGAGATCGGCCGAGTGCACGCCCGCCAGTCCGCCGTTCCGCCGCCCGACCGGGGTGCGAACCGCCTCGACGATGTATGCCTCCGCCATCAGAACTCCCTTGTTCCAGACCGGTTCGACCAGGTCCCGACCCCTGATGTTACCCGAGGGTAACCGGGCCGGGCGGCGGTCAGGCCGGTCAGCCGGGCCAGTCCGAGAACTGCAGCCCGGACAGCTGCTGGTAGGCCTGCACGTAACGATCCCGGGTGGCGGCCACTACCTCGTCGGGTAACGGCGGGGGCGGTTGGTCGGCCGCGCGATCCCACCCGGATTCCGTCGAGGTCAACCAGTTCCGGACGAATTGCTTGTCGTAAGACTCCGGCCGGGTGCCCTCCCGGTGGTGCTCGGCCGGCCAGAATCGGGAGGAATCCGGGGTCAACACCTCGTCGGCCAGCACCAGGTCGCCCCCGTCGGTTCCGAACTCGAATTTCGTGTCGGCCAGGATGATCCCCCGCGCCGCGGCGTGCTCCGCGGCGGTCGCGTACAGGGCCAGCGTGGTCGCCCGCAGCCGGCCGGCCAGGTCCCCGCCGACATTGTCGGTGAGCTGTGCGAAGGTGATGTTCTCGTCGTGCGATCCCAGGTCGGCCTTGTCCGCCGGGGTGAAGATCGGTTCGGGCAGTCGGGAGGCCTCGGTCAGCCCGGACGGCAGGTCGACTCCGCACACCCCGCCGGTGCGCCGGTAGTCGATCAGACCCGAGCCGGTCAGGTAGCCGCGGGCCACGCACTCCACCGGGACCATCGACAACCGGCGGACCAGCAGAGCCCGGCCCCGACACTCCGGGGGAATCCGCGGGTCCTCCACCGCCACCACGTGATTTCCCACGGTGAGCAACCCGAACCAGAAGATGCTCATCGCGGTCAGAATGCGGCCCTTGTCCGGGATCTCGCTGGGCAGGATGTGATCGAAGGCGCTGATCCGGTCGCTCGCCACCATCAACAGCAGTTCGTCGTCGATCTCGTACAGATCCCGAACCTTGCCCGAACCCAGGTGCCGGTAGTCGCTCAGTTTCGCCACCCGGGCAGGTTATCGCGGGGTGTCCTGTCTCGTACCACCCCTTCTACAGGATCGCGCCGGGCGCGTACCCCGCCGCCTCCGGATGGGCGGCCGTGACGGCGGCGATCTTCGCGACGACTGCCGCGACCTGTCCGGCCGCCACTCCGGTGAAGCTGAGCGGCTCAGCCATCAGGGCTTCGATCTGCTCACGGGACAGACCCAGACGTGGGTCACCGGCCAACCGCTCGGTCAGATCGTTGTCCGTCTGACCGCTTTCCCGCATGGCCAGCGCGACCCGGACCGAGTGTTCCTTGATCACCTGGTGGGCCCTCTCCCGGCCGACCCCGGCCCGGACGGCGCCCATCAGGACCTTGGTCGTGGCCAGGAAAGGCAGGTAGCGCAACAGTTCCCGCTCGATCACCGCCGGGTAGGCCCCGAAGTCCTCCAGCACGGTCAGGAAGGTCTCCAGCAGACCGTCGATGGCGTAGAAGGCGTCGGGCAACGCGACCCGGCGGACCACCGAGCAGAACACGTCCCCTTCGTTCCACTGGGCCCCGGACAACTCGGCCGTCATCGAGGCGTAGCCGCGAAGTACCACGGCCAGCCCGCAGACCCGTTCGCAGGAGCGGGTGTTCATCTTGTGCGGCATGGCCGACGAGCCGACCTGGCCCGGCTGGAACCCCTCGGTGGCCAGTTCGGCGCCGGCCATCAACCGGATCGTGGTGGCCAGCGACGCGGGGCCGGCGGCCAGTTGGACCAGGGCGGACACGACGTCGAAGTCCAGGGATCGCGGATAGACCTGCCCGACGGAGGTGAGCACCGGCGTTCCCGCGCCGGCCACCTCGCCGACCACCTGGGCTTCCAACGAGTTCAGCGCGGCGGCAGAGCCCAGCAGGTCCAGCATGTCCTGCCCGGTGCCCACCGGCCCTTTGATGCCGCGCAACGGATAGCGCTCGAGCAGGGCGGAGATGCGGTGGTAGGCCAGGAGAACCTCGTCGGCGGTGGAGGCGAACCGCTTGCCGAGGGTGGTGGCCTGGGCCGGAACGTTGTGGGAGCGGCCGGCCATGACCAGTTCCGCATACTCGGCCGCCCGTCGACCGAGGTGGTCGAGCAGAGACACCGTCCGGTCGCGGACCAGCCTGGTCGCCTGCAGGATCTGGGCCTGCTCGACGTTTTCGGTGAGGTCGCGGCTGGTCATCCCCTTGTGGATCTGTTCGTGGCCGGCGAGCGCGTTGAATTCCTCGATCCTGGCCTTCACGTCGTGGCGGGTGATCCGCTCGCGAGCGGCGATCGAGTCAAGGTCGACCCGCTCGACCACCGCCTCGTAGTCGGCGATCACCTCCGCACCCACGCTCAACCCGAGGTCGGACTGGGCTCGCAGCACGGCCAACCACAGCCGCCGCTCAGCCACGATCTTGTTCACCGGCGACCAGATCGCCACCATGTCCGGCGACGCATAACGGCCGGCGAGAATATTGCCGGTCGGCTCGGCTCGGCCCTTGTCAGAGGTCACCTGCTGATTGTCCCAGGCTCGGCATCCGAGCCCGCCCAGCAAGGTTCGCAAATGCCCGCGCGGTCAGCCGAGCGCGGCGATCACCGCGTGGCCCGCCGCGACCAGCCGGGCCGCGACGGCAGCGTCATCCGGGCCTCCGGTGCTGGTCAGCGCGACCTCGTACCCGTTGCCGTAGACCCAGACGGTGGGGGCCGATCCGGCGGCGGCCCGTTGGTAGGCATGCCCGGCGGTGGGGGCACAGGGCACCGCGAGGTGCAGACACCGTCCCGTCGCGGCTTTCCTGACCCGGACGGTAACCGTGGTCCCGCCCGGTGTGGCCGGTGCGAGCGTGGCGCCGTAGAGGTCGCACCCAGGTGCTGTGGTGGTCGCACCGAACGTTCCCGGCGGAAACGCGGCCTTCGCGGCGGCGGCGGCCTTGGCCGGCAGGACGGCACAACCCGACGCCGGTTGTGCGGTGTGCGGCGCGACGGTCGGCGCTCGGCCGGCGACCGCCGAGGCCGCTGCTGCGGCGGAACCGGCCGCCGGGAGGCTGAGCCCCCCGGACGCGGCCGCCGACGACCCGGCCGCGGACGTCGACGACCCGGCCGCGGCGGCCGGGGCCGAGCTTCCGGCGGTGGGAGCGTCTCCGGCGACCGGGGCAGGTGTCCCGCTGCCCGCCGACTGGTCGGCCGACCCCGCCGCGGCGTACGGGGCGTACGGGGCGTACGCGCGGGAACTGGAACTCGCCGCTTCCGTGGAGGACGAGTGGCCCAACCGGGGAACAACCACCACCACGGCGGCCACGAAGACGGCCGCCAGCAGCACGTTGCGGCCGATACGCAGGCGCCTGGCCGTCCGCTCTCTTTGCTGCTGCATGGCCAGTCGGATGACGGCGAGCGGCGAGACCTCCGAGGGGGGCGACTCCTCGACCAGGGCGGCGAACGCGGCGGCCAGCGCCTGCTCGTCGGTCATCCGATTCTCCTCGCTCACCGCCCGTCACCGCCCTGCATGTGCCCGCGCCCGAGCTCCGATTCGCCCTGCAGCGCCCTCTTCAGCGCGGCCAGCCCTCTGGCCGTCTGGGACTTCACGTTGCCCTCGGAACAACCCAGAGCGGCTGCGGTCTCGGCCACGTCCAGGCCTTCGAAGAACCGCAGCACCAGAGTGGCCCGCTGGCCGGACGGCACCCGCTCCAGCGCCGATTGCACCAACGCCCGGTCGGCGATGACGCTGGCGATGTCGAAGGAGTCCGCCGTTTCCGGCAGAACCTCCACCGCCCGTTCCCGGCGCCAGGGCCGCCGGGATTCATCGATGCCGGCCCGGACGAGGCACGCCCGGACGTAGGCGTCCAGCGCCCGGCGATCCCGGATCCGGTCCCACGCCCCGTACAACTTGACGAAGGCGATCTGGGTGAGGTCATCGGCACGATGCCAGTCCCCGCAGAGCAGGTACGCCGTTCGTCGAACATGATCGCGGCGCGCAGTGACGTACTCGGAGAATGCGGCATCCTCCTCGGTCCCCACGCGGAACCTCCTGCCTGACCGGGAAGACGGAGCAGTCCGAGCCGGGGTTGCACGAACGGCGGCGGAGGGCCTCCCTGTGCCCGCATTGTTCCCTACCCACCGGCCGAACGACGGCTATCAACCGGCGCACCGGCCGCACCGGTCCGGATACCCGCCACAACCGCGACTGATGAGCACCTCGAAGACCTCCAAAGCGATGGCGCACGGCTCGTCGCACACCTCCTGCCAGCCGTACCTCAAGGTCAGCTGCGATAGGCGGGCATGGGCGTTGTCACGCCGCCTGTCCCGCCACATGCCCTCTCCGACGTGGCCGATGCGCCCGTCCAGCTCGATCAGCACGTTGGAGCGCCAGGTCGGATCGATGTCGGGCACCAGATACAGACCCGCGTCGAACCGACCCCAACGGCCTTCCAGTAGCAGGCGTCTGATCACCGTCGGACTGAGTCCCCATCCGACAGCTTGGGCGGGCGACACCACCCCGGATTGCTCCCGAGCCAGCCTGGTGACTTCGATGGGAACCTGTCGGCGGGTGTACATGGGGTCACTGTGGCGGTTCCGGCGGAGGTCACCGCCCATCCATCCACACAAGGGCCGTCAATGAAGTGGATCGGGTGCGGAGTTTCACACCCGATCCACTTCAATGACCTGCTCATCGGCCCCTCCGACCGGCCACCCCGGTGGCGGCGGTCGTGGCGCGGAACCGGATCGCGGAACCGGATGACCCCGGGGCCGACCGGACAGGCCGGCAGGGACCGGCTCAGCGCGTCGACCAGCTCGACCGCCGGTGGACGTAGCGTGGTCTTGCCCGCTGCGGGCGTCGACACCCCGGAGGTCGCCCTGCTCACGCTGTTGCTGATCGGTCTGGTGGAGGGACTGGTCACCGGGATTTCGCCGTGCGTGCTACCCGTCCTACCGGTCATCTTCATGGCCGGCGGCACGCAGAGCGCCGACCGGAGGCGCCCGTTTCTGCTGGTCATCGGCCTCGCGCTGAGCTTTTGCTGCTTGACGCTGCTCGGGACGCTCATCCTCCGGGCCCTGCACCTGCCGCAGGGTGTCATCCGATGGACCGGGCTGGTGGTGCTGGTGCTGCTGGGCCTCGGGATGATCGTCCCGAGGCTTGAGGCGCTGCTGGAACGGCCGTTCCGCCGGATCCCGCAGCTGCGGTTGGGCCATGATGTCGACGGGCGACCGGCGGGTGTGGTGGCCCGGGGCGGGTTCTTCCTGGGTCTGGCCCTGGGCGCCGTCTACGTCCCGTGCGCCGGACTTGTGCTCGCCTCCATCACGCTGGCCGGGGCCACCGGCCACATCGGGGTGCGTACGGTGGCGCTGACCGCGGCGTTCGCAATCGGGACCGCGCTTCCGTTGCTGATCTTCGCGCTGGCCGGGCGTCGGGTCGCCGAGCGGGTGAAGGCCTTCCGCAACCACCAGCGTGGCGTCCGGGTGGCCGCCGGGGTGGTGACCATCGCCCTGGCCCTTGCGCTGACCTTCAACGTCACCGATGTCCTGCAACGCGCCATCCCCGACTACACGTCCGGACTCGACACCGCGCTGAGCAACGCCGACGCCGCAGCGGTGCCGCGCGCACTCTCGGAGCCGGCGCAGAACGAGACGCTGGCCATCTGTGCCCAGGACCTGCGCCCCGTACTGCAGGGTTGCGGCCCGGCCCCGGAGATCGCCGGGATCGCGCAATGGCTGAACACCGACCACGGCGCCCCGGAGAGCGTCGCCGCCTTGCGGGGCAAGGTGGTCCTGGTCGATTTCTGGGCCTATTCCTGCATCAACTGCCAGCGCGCCATTCCGCACGTCAACGCGTGGTATTCGGCCTACGCCGGCGCCGGGTTGGCCGTCATCGGCGTGCACACACCGGAGTACGCCTTCGAGCACGTGGCCGGGAACGTGGCGGCGGGAGTGGAGCGCCTGGGCATCACATATCCGGTCGCGCTGGACAACGACTACACCACCTGGGAGAACTTCGGCAACAATTCCTGGCCGGCCGACTATCTGATCGACGCCGACGGGCAGGTGCGGCACGTGTCGCGCGGCGAGGGCAACTACGCGGCGACGGAAAGCCTGATTCGTCAGTTGCTCACGGCCGCCTCACCCGGGGTGACCTTGCCGAAGCCGACCCTGGTGGACGACGAAACGCCCACCTCGGACGACCTGACCCCGGAGACCTATCTGGGGGTCACGCTGCAGCAGACGTTCGCGGGCAGCCCGCCGCTGGCGGCCGGGGCACGGACGTACACCTTCCCGGCCGCGGTGCCGGACGACCAGTTCGCCCTGTCCGGCGTCTGGGCCGCGGGCGACGAGTCGATCACCGCGCAGCACGACTCCGCGATCAGACTGAACTTCCACGCCGGCGCGGTGTACATCGACGTCGGGGGCACCGGAACGATGGAGGCGACGGTCGACGGCCGCATCAGCACGATCCAGGTGTCCGGAGCGCCGGACGCCTACCCCCTCGTCCCGCCCGATCCTTCCGGGAAGGTCCGCAGATCGACCCTGACCGTCGCCCTGTCGCCCGGTCTGACCGCGTACTCCTTCACCTTCGGATGACCCGGGCCGTCCGCGAGCTACCAGGGGCGCGCAACTCGGCGGTGGGCGCGACGACCGAGGTGTGGTCGGCTGGTGTCGGAAGGTCGAGTGGCTGCCGGTTCTGCGTCGGGATCACATCGTCCCCGCCGTGCCGCGTGGCCAGCGCCGCGATCTGCCGATCGGTGACGACCTGCTCGATACGCCCCTCCGGCCGGCAGAAGAGCAGCGACTCCACCCCGAGTTCGCGCATCTGGATGGCCAGATCCAAGGGGTCACCGGACGCAGTCAGCTGCGACAACCGCGTCCACATCGATTCGTTCGGTGCGCTGTCCATGAGCCCACTATGTTCCTCGGGCCCACCATCTTCAAGGGAGATCCCCGCCACGCTCCACGCCCGTCAGGCCGCGAGCGGCACCACCCAGAAGGGCTTGGCCGTCGGCTTCACCGAGCCGGGCGACGGTTCCAGGGTCACACCGACCGCGCTGTCCCCGGCGTGCACCCTCATGCTGACCGCCGGGAACGAGCCGTCGCTGTTGCTCTTCATCACACCGGCCGAGACGGCGCCGGAATCTTTGATCACCCAGAGCTGATACACCTTGCCCGCCGGCGCGGCGGCCAGGGCCGGAACCTTCACCACGGCCACGTCACACGACGGCGCCAGCATCACGTCGCCGCCGGACCCTACGGTGGGGCCGAGTAGCGACCTGTCCGGGGCCGCGGCCACACATGCGTCGGCGGAAGCGGGGGCAGACGACCGGTTGGCCACGATGGCGGTGGTACCGCCGCCGACGATGAGCACGGCGACCGCGGCAGCGATCCACGTCTGCGGGCGGCGGTACCACGGACGGCGCAACGCCGTCACCGTGGCCAGGTTGCGATCACCGGTCGCACTGTCGGGGGCCGAATCCGTTTCGGTCGTGAAGCGTTGTCCCGAGGACGCTTCGGGAGGGGCCAGCGGGGGCAGCTGGGGGGTCCGGGCGACGGCTTCCATCACCGAACGGCGCAGGCTCGCGGGCGGCGTCTGGGCCACCGAGCTGCCCAGGGTGGCCGTGGTCTCCAGAAAGCCGGCCAGCTCGGCCGAGCACACGGGGCAGTCCTCCAGGTGCGCCAGGAATTCGCCTGCTTCGTCGTCGGGCAGCGCGCCGAGCGCCATCGCCCCGGTGTTCTGGTGCTGGTCGGCGGTCATGCCTCTACTCCCAAGCAGTCACGCAGACGGATCATGCCGTCCCGCAGCCGGGTTTTGATGGTCGGAAGTGGCGTGGTCAGGAGTTCGGCCACCTCACGGTAGGTGTATCCGCTGTAGTACGCCAGCGTGAGAGATTCGCGCTGCAGATCGGTGAGCGCGCCGAGGCACTTCTGCACCGCTTTCCGCTCGAACTTGCTTTCGACCGCTTCCACCACACTGTCCACCTCCACCTCGTGCGAGGCGTAGGCCACCTTCATCTCCCGGTCCGAGGAGGCCTGGGCGGACCGGACCCGATCCACCGCCCGCGCGTGGGTCAGCGTCATGATCCACGAGGTGGCCGAGCCCCGACCGACGTCGAACCGGCTGGCCCGTCGCCAGATCTCCAGGAAGATCTCCTGTGACACTTCCTCGGCCTGGCTGGGGCTGCGCACGATGCGGCGGGCCAATCCGAAGACCCGACCGGCGAATGCGTCGTAGAGCGCCTCGAAGGCGCGTTCGTCGCCCAGAGCGATCCGCCGGAGCAGTTCCTCCGGCGTAGCCGCGGCGACGTTCGCCGGCGAACCAGGTTGGTCCGCGAGCGGCGGCACCGCGGACAGTCCCCGCAACACTGGGCCGGTAGCGGGCATGTGTGCATCCTTCGGACGAGTGGGGACGAGCATTGCGTGACCAATAGTGGGTTCAGGTGTCATTCGGCGCCGATGACGGTACAGATGGCCGAACCGCCCTGCCGAATCCCCCGATCGTTGTCCGGTGAACATCACGTTTCTGTCGCCGCACACAGCTTGCCGGGTGACACTCCATACGGCTGGCCCATCGCTGGTCCGTCCGGTAGCGAAGGAACGGTATGGCAACTACATCGCGGCCGACCCGCAGCGAGTTCTCCACCGGCGCGTCCGGTACGCCGTGGCAGCCACGTGTGGTGCTGGCGGGTCTGGTGGGCGTGGTGGCGATGGGGTTGGCCGTGGGTGTGGCCGAGCTGCTGTCCGCCTTCGGGGTCTGGGTGGGGGTGTTGTCGACAGCCTCGTCGCCGATCCTGTCGTTGGGGACGACGTTCATTCATCTGACGCCCGAGTGGCTGAAAGAGTATGCGATCCGGACGTTCGGTCAGCACGACAAGGACGCCTTGCGGGTGGGCATGTACGTGACGCTGTTCGTGGTGGCGGTGCTGATCGGCATCGTGGCGCGGCGCAGCCCCCGGGTCGCGGCCGCGGTGACGGTGCTCCTGGTATTGGTGACGGTGGCGGCGGTGTACACCACGACAGGCGCGGTCGCCTTTGACGCGGCGCCGATCCTGGCCGGCGGTGCGCTCGGGGTGTATCTGCTGGTCACGGTGTTCCGGAGGTCCGTTGGCGGGCAGATGACCCCGGCCACAGAACCGATCGGGGCGGCGGGTAACGCTGGTGCGGCTGCAGACGAACGGATGGCCGTGGGGCCGCAGCGCCGATCCGGGGTGGATCGCCGGCAGTTCTTCCGGCTGGCGGCGATCGGGGCGGTGGTCGCCGCGGCCGCCGGGGCGGTGTCGCGGTGGATTCCGAGCACGGCGGAGGTGCTGGCCAGCCGGGCCAAGGCGGTGGTGCCGGTGCCGGTGTCGGCGCAACCGGTCCCGGCCGGCACCGACTTCCGGATCGCCGGGTTGACTCCTTACGTGACGGCGACGGACGGGTTCTACCGGGTGGACACCGCATTCGTGCCGCCGAACGTGACCGCCGAGCAGTGGAGCCTGCGGATTCACGGTCTGGTCGACAAGGAGATCACCATCGGCTACGCCGACCTGATCGCCCGCCCGCAGATCCAACGGATGATCACCTTGACCTGTGTGTCCAACCCGGTCGGCGGGGACCTGGCCGGCAACGCCACCTGGATCGGCGCGCGCATCGCCGACCTGCTCGAAGAGGCCGGCCCGCAGAGCGGCGCGGACTGCGTGCTGAGCACCAGCGTCGACGGGTTCACCGTGACCACGCCGCTGGACGCCCTCACCGACGGCCGGGACGCCCTGCTGGCCGTGGCGATGAACGGGGAGGTGCTGCCCGTCGCGCACGGCTTCCCGGTCCGGATGGTCGTACCCGGCCTGTACGGCTACGTCTCGGCCACCAAATGGGTCACCGACCTGAAGGTCACCACCTTCGCCACGGAGACGGCCTATTGGACCGCGCGCGGTTGGTCCGACCATGGACCCATCAAGACGGCTTCCCGCATCGACGTACCCCGAGGCTCCGCCCCACTGTCCTCCGGCCCCGTCACCATCGCCGGGATGGCCTGGGCCCAACACCGCGGCATCAACAAGGTCGAGGTCCGCGTGGATGACGGCCCGTGGCAGACCACCGAACTCGCCGGTGACACGTCCGCAGACACCTGGCGGCAGTGGAAGTACGTCTGGGCCGCCACCCCCGGCACCCACACCATCTCCTCCCGCGCCACCGACGGCACCGGCACCCCCCAGACGTCGACGATTCGCGACGTCCTGCCCGACGGAGCGACCGGCTACCCCACCCGCACGGTCACCGTCACCTGACGCCCACTGGGTCCAAGTGCCGGCAGGCCCCGCGACTGATCTGCCGATTTTGGTCCTGTCGACAGGCACTGACAGGATCGGCGGGTGACGATCAGGTGGGTGGTCTTCGACCTGGGCGACGTGGTGCTCAGGCGGACTTCGGCCCTGCCCGGCCTGGCCGGCCTGATGTCGGTCGAGCCGGGCCCTTTCGCCCAGGCGTACTGGGCGCACCGCGGGACCTACGATCTGCGCTCCGACCCGGATGCCTTCTGGGCGGCGGTTGCGGCCGGATCGGGTGCGGCCGGGCCTCATCCGGAGCTGGTCGCCGAGCTGGTCCGACAGGACGACCTGGGCTGGAGTGTCGCGGATCCGGACGTGTTGTCCCTGATCGACGACGTCAAGAAGGCGGGCGTCGCCCTGGCGGTGCTGTCCAATGCGCCGGCCTCGATGGGCCGGCTGATCGAGACCGCACCGTGGGCGGCCCACTTCGATCACCTGCTGTTCTCCGGCGATCTGGGGATCGGTAAGCCGGACGCCGACATCTACGCCCGACTGCTCCGGCGGCTCGGGGCCCAGCCGTCCGAAGTAGCCTTCCTCGACGACCGCGCCGACAACATCGCCGGCGCCGTGGCGGCCGGAATTCACGGCCTGATCTTCACCGGAGCCGCGCAGGCCGCCGCGGACCTCCGCGGACTGGGCGTCCCGATCCGGGCGGAGCGCAGCCCGGCGGACACCGACCGGTAGGTCAGCGGCGGTTGCCGATGGAACGGCGGTTGCGGCCCGCGATCGCGCTCACCGCCCAGACCCCACCGGCGATCAGCGCGATCCACAGCACGGTATGGGCCAGGAATCCGACCAGCGCACCGATAATGCTGAACGCGATCCAGACCACGACGATCAAACCGACGATCTTCAGAACCTTCTCCATGATGTGTCTCCGGGCCTTTGCTCGCTCACCTCACGGACCTGCTGGCCCGTGCTCATCCCAGACTGCCCGATGACACCGACCCGCGTCTCCGGGATCGACCCTGACCTTTCCTGCGGGTAACCCTGAAGAGCTGGATCACATCCCGCGACGATCCGGCGAACATTTCCTAGAATGGTGCAGTGAATCAACGATCGAACGGGCAACCCTGGAACCGGACCGGCGATTTGCCGAAGACCGGTGTGGTCGAACCAGCGGTGGCCGGGCGGACCTTCGACGCCGTCCTGTTCGATATGGACGGCACTCTCGTCGACTCCACCCGTGCGGTCGAAAGGTCTTGGGCGACCTGGAGTTCGGAGTACGGTCTGACCGGATCGGCGTTGGCCGCCGGTCATGGGCAACCGGCCTCCCAATTGGTCAGATCGCTCCTGGTGGCCGACCGGGTGCAGGAGGGTCTGGCCCGCATCGCCGAACTGGAACTGGCCGATGTCCAGGACATCACCATCCTGCCCGGGGCGGCGGAGCTGCTTGCCGCCCTCCCCGCCGATCGGTTGGCGATCGTGACGTCGGCCACCAGGGAGTTGGCGACGGCGCGGATCCGGGCGGCCGGCCTGATCGAACCGGCCGTCGTGGTGACCTTCGATGACGTGTCTCGGGGCAAACCGGATCCGGAACCGTTCCTGACCGGCGCGGCCAGGCTGGGTATCGATCCGACCCGTTGTCTGGTCGTCGAGGATGCGCCCGCCGGTGTCGCCGCGGCGCGCGCGGCCGGCTGCGCCACGCTGGCCGTGACGACCACCAGCCCCCGGGACCAGCTGGATGCCGACACAGTCGTCGACAGCCTGGCCCAGGTCACCATCGTTCGCGGACCCGACGGATTCTCCCTGCTGGTCGGCTGATCAGGCGCTTCGCAGGAACCGGCCCAAGGCCTGCAGACCGCCGGTGATGGTCGAAGTGGACCCGGCGAACGACAGGCGCAGGAAGCGATGCCCCTCGACCGGGTCGAAGTCGAGCCCGGGCGCCGCCGCCACCCCGACCTGGTCCAACAGCCGTGCGCAGAAGACGCGCGAATCGTCGGTCAGGTGGGACACGTCGGCGTAGACGTAGAAGGCCCCGTCGGCGGGAGCCAGCCGGTCGATACCCAGCGAACGCAGACCGTCCAGCAGCAGCGTTCGGTTGGCCGCGTAACGGGCCACGTGCCCGTCACACTCGTCGTAGGCATCGAAGGCGCTGACGGCCGCGTACTGCGCCAGTGCCGGCGGGCAGATCGCCAAGTTGCCGGCCAGCGCATTCACCGGTTCGGCCAGATCGTCCGGCAACAGCATCCAACCGATCCGCCAGCCCGTCATCGAGAAGTACTTCGAGAAGGAGTTGACCACCAGCCCCGACCTGTCGCTGGACCAGGCGCACGTGGGCCGGCCGGTGAAGCTGATGCCGTGGTAGATCTCGTCCGAGATCAAGCGGATTCCCTGCGCGGCACAGACAGTGGCCAGCGAGGCCATCTCCGCCGGCCGGAGCATGGTGCCGGTCGGGTTGGCCGGCGACGCCACGACCAGACCCTTGAGCCCGAGGTCGGCAATCATGTCCACTGTCGGCTGGTACCGCGTTTCCGGACCACACGGCAGGTCGACAACCTCACATCCCAACGCCTGCAACGTGTTCCGGTAGCCCGGATATCCGGGTCGGGCCAGACCGACCCGGTCGCCGGCGTCGAACGCGGCCAGCACGGCCAGCAGGAATCCACCGGAGGAACCGGTGGTCACGAACACCTGGGTGGGTCGGACATCCAACCCGTAGCGGTCAAGGTAGTGGCCGGCGATGGCCGCCCGCAACGGAGCGATGCCCGCGGTCTCGGTGTAGCCGAGCACCTGTTGCTCGAGGGCGTGCCGGGCCGCCGCCAACACCGGCGCCGGAGCGGGGGTGGAGGGCTGACCGGCGGTGAAATTGAAGACCTGGGCTCCGGTTTCCGCCCGTCTGGCCGCGTCGGCCCACACCCGCATGACGTAGAACGGGGCGACCGCCGCGCGATCGGAGGGGGCGAAAACGCGATCTGCGGGGGCGAACAACGGGGGCACGGTCACCCCTCCATCCTGCGTCACCGTCGTCGCGGCCTCCGATCGACCCTGACCGAGGCGTCACCCGGGGAGTCGGACCAGCCCGGCGGACGCTGCAGCCCCGATGTCGGTCCGGTACTGCGCGCCGCGCATCTCTACCCCGGCGACCAGCTGGTAGGCGGCTGACCGCGCCGAATCCAGATCGGGTCCGGTGGCGGTGGCGGACAGGACCCGGCCACCGGCGGAAACGACCCGGCCCGTTCCGTCGAATCTGGTCCCGGCGTGCAGAATTCCGTCCTGATCGCCGCCGGTGATGACGTCCCCGGTAACCGGCAGACCCGGGTAGCCCTGGGCGGCGACCACCACGGTGACCGCGGAACCGCTCTTCCAGCGCAGCGGCGGCACCGTGGTCAGGTCGCCCGCCGCTGCGGCGGACAGCAGCGCACCCAACGGTGAGTCCAACAACTCCAGCACGACCTGGGTCTCGGGATCACCGAACCGACAGTTGAATTCGATGACCTTCGGGCCGTCGGCGGTCAACACCAGACCGGCGTAGAGCAGCCCGGAGAACGCCGCCCCCCGGGCGGCCATCTCGGCCAGCACCGGATCGAGGATCTCCCGGTGCACCCGCTCCGCAAGATCCGCCGGTGCCCAGTCCAACGGTGCGTAGGCGCCCATGCCGCCGGTGTTCGGTCCGCGGTCGCCGTCGCCCAGGCGCTTGAAGTCCTGCGCCGGCAACAGGGTGACCGCCCTGGTGCCGTCGCACAGGGCGAACAGAGAGACCTCCGGCCCGGCCAGGAATTCCTCGACCAGCACCGGATGGCCGTTGGCCAGCACCGAGCGGGCGTGGCTGATGGCCAGCGCTCGATCGGTGGTGACCACCACGCCTTTGCCCGCGGCCAGACCGTCGTCCTTGACCACGAACGGGGCGCCACAGGTGTCCAACGCCGCGTCGAGGTCGGACGGCGAGGACACCGCGACCGAGGCGGCGGTGGGCACACCGGCGGCGGCCATCACCTGCTTCGCGAACGCCTTCGAGCCCTCGATCCGGGCCGCGGCGGCCGTCGGCCCGAAGACCGCGACACCGGCATCGGCCAGGGCGTCCGCTGCCCCGTTGACCAACGGCACCTCGGGCCCGATAAGGACCAGGTCGACGGCGAGTCGACCGGCCAGCCGGGCGATGGCCGCCGGGTCGGTGACGTCCACCGGATGGGCCAGGGCCAAGGCCGCGGTTCCGGCGTTGCCTGGCGCCACGAAAAGCTCGCCCACTGCGTGGTCGCGGCGAAGCGCCCGGAGCAGGGCATGCTCACGGGCACCGGAGCCGATGACGAGGATGCGCACGGCCACGAGGCTATCGAATGGGCCGGTGGGACCAGGGCGGGCATGCAAGGCTTGCCCCATGCCCGCGTCGATGAGCTTCGCCGATCACCTGACCGTGATCAGCGACAACAGCACCGCCCTGCGCGCAGCCGCCGCGTCCCTCTCGATGGCCGATCCGGTGCCCACCTGCCCCGGCTGGACGGTTGCCGACCTGGTGGAACACCACGGTGGCGTCTGTCGTTGGGCGGCGAA
Source organism: uncultured Nakamurella sp. (assembly GCA_964250735.1). Taxonomy (GTDB): domain Bacteria; phylum Actinomycetota; class Actinomycetes; order Mycobacteriales; family Nakamurellaceae; genus Nakamurella. The sequence continues at coordinate 37,781 of CAXUHA010000020.1, forward strand.
GATCGTCGGCGAGCACCGCACCGCCAACCTGTCGAACGCCGAACTCGAGGTGGTGATGGCGCCACCGACCGACCAGGACCAGTTGCTGGACTGGTACACCGAGGGCGTGGCCCGGCTCCTGGCCTCCTTGGCGGGCGCGACCGACGGTCCAGCTCTGGTCTTTCTACGGGACGCGCCGTTACCGCCCCGGCTGTTCTGGGCCAGGCGCTGCGCCCACGAGACCACCATCCACCGGGTCGATGCGTTGTCGGCGACTCTCGGTCATCTGCCGACCGCCGCCGGCACCGGTATCTCCGCCGATCTGGCGCTCGACGGGATCGACGAGCTGGTCATGGGATTCGTGCCGCGGCGGACGTCCAACCTGCGAGCCGACGAGCCCATCACCGTGACCATCGAACCCGACGACACCTCGCGGGCCTGGACCGTCGTCGTCGGCGCGGGCCCGCCGGTCAGCTCGGTGGGCGTGACGGCCGACCCGGACGCCACCCTGACCGGATCGCCGGTCGGGCTCTATCTCGGCCTCTGGAATCGCGGGGACGACATCGCCGAGCACGGTGCGGCGCCGGTGCTGGGACTCTGGCGCGACAAGGTCAGGGTCAGCTGGGCGTGACTTTCCTGGGCCCGCACCGATCACCCGCCCAGCACGTCGTTTCACTTGCATCGTTTCACTTGCGTCGTTTCACCGGGGTCGTTTCACCTACCCAGGACGTCATGGACGACGATCGTCTGATCGCGGCCGGGCCCAACGCCGATGGCCGACACCCTGGCCCCCGACAGTTCTTCGAGCCGCCGCACGTAATCCTGGGCTGCGGTCGGCAGTTGGCTGAAGGTGCGGCACCCGGAAATGTCCTCGAACCAGCCCGGCATCTGTTCGTAGATCGGCCGGGCGTGGTGAAACCCGGTCTGGGTCAGCGGCATCTCGTCGACCCGTTCTCCGTCGACGTCGTAGGCGACGCAGATGGGCACGGTGTCGAGCGAGGACAGCACGTCCAGTTTGGTCAGGAAGTAATCGGTGATGCCGTTGACCCGGCTGGCGTAGCGGGCGATCACCGCGTCGAACCAGCCGCACCGTCGCAACCGTCCGGTCGTGACGCCGACCTCGCCTCCGGTCTTGCGCAGGTATTCGCCCCACTGGTCGAACAGCTCGGTGGGGAACGGACCGGAGCCGACCCTGGTGGTGTAGGCCTTCAGAATGCCCAGCACGGACGTGATCGCCGTCGGCCCCAGGCCGGAGCCGACGGCGGCGCCACCTGCCGTCGGATTGGACGAGGTGACGAACGGATAGGTGCCGTGATCGACGTCGAGCAGGGTGCCCTGGGACCCTTCCAGCAGGACGTGCTCGCCGCGCCGGACGGCTTCGCCGAGGTGCAGCCTGGTGTCGGCGATCCGGTGCCGGAAGCCGGCGGCCTGTTCCAGCACCGCATCCACGATGCGATTCCCGTCCAGCGCCTTCCTGTTGTAGATCTTGACCAGGATCTGATTCTTGATGTCCAGGGCGGCCTCGACCTTCTGCGCCAGGATCGAGGGGTCGAGCACGTCCTGCACCCGCACGCCCAGACGGGCGACCTTGTCCTGGTAGGCCGGGCCGATCCCACGTCCGGTGGTCCCGATCTTGGCCTTCCCCAGGTACCGTTCGGACACTTTGTCGATGGCCACGTGGTACGGCATGATCAGGTGCGCGTCCGCCGAGATGAAGAGCCGACTGGTGTCGATGCCGCGTTCGTCCAGACCGCCGATCTCGGTGAGCAGCACCCCCGGATCGATGACCACCCCATTGCCGATGACGTTGTTGACGCCCGGGGTCAGGATCCCGGATGGAATCAGGTGCAGGGCGAACTTCTGACCGTCGGGCAGGACGACGGTGTGACCTGCGTTGTTCCCGCCCTGATACCGGACGACCCACTGCACGCGCCCGCCGTACAGATCGGTGGCCTTTCCCTTGCCCTCGTCGCCCCATTGGGCGCCGATCAGGACCATCACGGACATGGCACACTCCTGTGATCTGCTCAAGGGCCTGCCTCTGCAGTGCCCTGCACGTGCGCGCCCTGGATGCGGGCGGTGACGCCCGGCCTGCTGCCGCTACCCGGGGCCAGCCGCCAGAGGAAGGGTAGTGGGTGGGAAGGATCACCGTGGTCTGCTGCCGCCCTGGCCGGGCGTCGGCCCAGGCCGATCCGACGGTTCGGGAGGCACTGGCCCGGTGTGGCGACCGGGACGTCGAGTTCGTCGGCCCACGGCCCGGTAAGGCGATCGACGAGATGCTGGCCGATCGACTGGTCGTCATCGGCGACGACTCCGACCTGGCCGCCGTGGTGTTGCGACTGCTTCGCCGGGATCTGTTGGCCGGCGTCGTGGTCGGTTACGCCACCGATCGGGCCACCACGGTGACCGACCTGTGGTCCCTGCCGCTGGGCGCAGCGGCGGTGGACCTGGCCGTGGCCGGTGATCCCGACCTGGTCCCGTTGGTCCGGGACGACGTGGGCGGCGTGCTGGTCGGGCTGGGTGTGCTGATGCCGGTGGAGGGCATCGTCTACGTCGACGACAAGCGCGTGCTCTCCGGCGCGGCGGCCCGGCTGCTGGTGCAACCCGACCCACCCCAGGGGCTGTCCGTCACCGTTGTACCCCGGCGGTTCCTCGGACTGGGGCGCCGCCCCCGCACGTTCGCCGGACGCGCGGTGCAGATCGGCACCACCCCGGCTTCGGTGATCAGCGACGGCAAGATGTTCGACCGCACGATGGAACGCTGGACCTTCTACAAGCACACCGAGCCGCTCCGACTGGTCCGAGGCGTGCTGTAGCGGCCTCTGCTCCAGGCCGGCCGCGGCGTAGGCCGCCGAGCACGCCTCAGGGCAGCAGGTCGGTCGGGATGTTCGGGTCGGCATCCAGCAGGAAGGCCCGGACCCGGCTGACCTCCTCGGCTTCTTCGAACAGGGCGGCGGCCTGACCGAGCGCGGACAGCGCCCGCAGGAATCCGCGGTTCGGCTCGTGCGACCACGGCACCGGCCCCGCCCCCTTCCACCCATTCCGACGCAACTGGTCGAGGCCGCGGTGGTAGCCGACCCTGGCGAAGGCGTAGCCCACCACGTCGTCGCCGCGGTCCAGCGCCGCCTCGGCCAACTCCGCCCAGACCAGGCTCGAGGTGGGGTGGCGCCGGGCGACCGACTCGGCCGGCTCTCCGGCGGCGAGTTCCGCCGCCGCGGAGTCGACGGGCAGGCTCACCGGCGGCGGTCCCAGCAGATTCGCTCCAGTCATGCCCCCCATCCTGCCACCGCGCATCCTCCCACCCGCGCGGCATCAGATCTCGAATTGGGCGGCCATCGCCCGGTCCACCTGCTGGTAGTAAGCCCTAGCGGTGCCGACCGCGTCGGCCAGGCCCTTGAGCACCACCTGCCGCTCGGCCGCCGCCGCCTCCCATCTGGTGGTCAGCACCTTGAATGCCGTCAGCGCCTCCGAATCCATGTCGGCGGTCGCGGCGACGGAGGATTCGAGCTGGTGCAGATGGGTTTCGATCCGGCCCCAGGTGGCGACCAGTCCATCCTGGCCGGCCGCCATCACCCCATAGTTCGCCCGAATGGACGTCATCGGCGCACTCCGCCCATCCCCTGGGCCAGGTCGTTCTCGGCCTGCGCGAACTGTCGGCCTGCGCTCTGCAATGTGGTGCCGTGGCTGATCAGGGTGTCCTTGAGCCGGATGGCTTGATCGAGGTACCCCTGCATGGTCGCTGCGAACCGGGGCGCCGCGGTGTCCGACTGCCACCCGGACCTGATCCCGGCCAGCAGTTCTCCCATGGTGGCGATCTCCCTGGCCAGAAGACCACCGACGTCCGTCACCGCCGCACCGGCCGTGGTGATTCGTTCCGTACTGATCGTGATGCCGTCCATGTGGCTCTGCCTTCTGTTCCGTTGTTTCCCGAGCGGTGATGGACACCATCGTTTCGGGGACCCGCCGACCTGGGAAGGATGATGGAAGGGAATGTGCACAACAAGAAGCATGTGGACAACCCGCGTGTGGACGGCGTCCTGTTGGCACGGCCGCCCGCCGAACCGAAAGAAGGGTCACTCATGGCGCTGCGCGTACTCGTCACCGGCGCATCAGGATTCATCGGATCACGACTCTGCCCGGCCCTGATCGAGGCCGGACACCACGTCAGAGCAATGACCAGGACTCCGGAGAAGTACTCGGGATCCGGTGACCCGGTGGCCGGTGACGTGTCCGATCCGGACAGCCTGACACCGGCGCTGGCCGACATCGACGCCGCCTACTACCTGGTCCATTCGCTGGACTCGGGCGACTTCGTGGAACGAGATGCGGACGCGGCGCGGGCGTTCGGCGCAGCGGCGGCGGCCGCCGGTGTCAAGCGGATCATCTACCTGGGCGGTCTGGGCGCCGATGACGAGAAGCTGTCGCCGCACCTGCGGTCCCGCCGGCAGGTGGAGAACCTCCTGGGCGAGGCCGGCGTCCCGTTGACGGTGCTGCGCGCGGCGGTGGTGATCGGGCACGGAGGCATCTCCTGGGAGATCACCCGGCAGCTGGTCGCGCACCTTCCGATCATGGTGGCGCCGCGGTGGGTCACCACCCGCACCCAGCCGATCGCCCTTCCGGACGTCATCCGGTATCTGGTCGGCGTCCTGGAGGCACCAGGCGCGCAAGGGCAGGTCTACGACATCGGCGGACCCGAAGTTCTGCGCTACGTGGACATGCTGAAGCGGGCGGCCGTCATCCAGAACACCCGCACGTTGCCGCTGTTCATCGTGCCGCTGTTGACTCCGCGCCTGTCGTCCATGTGGTTGAGCCTGGTCACCGACGTCAACATGGAGACCAGCCGGAACCTCATCGATTCGATGACCAACGAGGTGGTGGTCAGGGACGGCAATGCGATCCGTAAGCTCATCCCGGGCGAGCCGATCGGGTATGACGACGCTGTCCGGCTAGCTCTGTCCGAACGCGACGCGGCCGCCCACGACGATGACAAGAGCCCAGCCGAATGAGGTGCCTGGCGTGAACCTGGCCCAAAGCCGGCTCGGCCGGCTGATCCGGCCCTCCCTGATCGACAAGGTCGAACGGGATCATCATCAGAGCGACTCCGCCTTTCGACGACGGCGGATCGTGGTCGCGGTGGTCGTGGTCCTGGGTGCGACCCTGCTCGGCATCTCGCTCTCGGTAGAGCCGTCCGATCCGGCCTTCTATCCACTGACGTTCGGGCTGGCCGTTCTCTGGGTCGCCGGCGGGTTCGCGTCCGGCCCCCTGCACCTGGGTTGGGAGGGTTCGCTGCGGGGTATGCGGCGGCCGATCCTGGCACCGGTGATGCTGGGCTTGGCCGCGGCGGCGGTGTTCGTGGTCGGAGCGCTGGCGGTGCGAGACATCGGCACGGTGCACCGGTTGGTGAATGCAGTGTTAGCCCACGCGCGGTTCGGCTCGACCACGGTGGTGCTGCTGATCACCGTTCTGAACGGGATGGCCGAGGAAGTGTTCTTCCGCGGCGCCCTGTTCGCCGCCATCGGGCGCCGCCGGCCGGTGCTGATCTCCACCGCGGTCTACACGGTGGCCACGGTCGCCACGGGGAACTTTATGCTGGTCTTCGCCGCACTGACCCTCGGCCTCGTCCTCGGACTGGAGCGCCGGGCCACCGGTGGGATCCTGGCACCGATGCTCACGCACGTGACCTGGTCGCTTATCATGTTCTTCGCCCTGCCGCCGTTGTTCGCCTGACGTACGATCGGCCGGACCCTGATCGGCCGGACGTCCGACGCCGACGACCGCGCAGTGCGGCTACCGATGCCATAGCCTTCGAACGAGCCGACCACGCTTTTGAATAAGCAGAGAGGCCCAAGTCGGCTTGACTTGGGCCTCTCGGGCTCCGCTCCCCGCTCGGGCATCGAGTGGAGAACGGGCGTCTGTGGCGCCCCGTGGGCGGTTACTACTGATTCGTCGCCGCACCGACGAAAGACGTTACTCATTCACCCGAAAATCCCGGCTTTTTCCGAGGGAATTGTTGACGGACCGAGTCCGTTATCACGCAAGGTGACTATTCGGATACCCAAGTCAGCGATCGGAGTGAATTTCCACGTCTGCTCGGGCGTGGCCCGGCGAGGGAGGCGGTTGTGAATGACACTGCGCGGGTTGCGAATGACACTGCGCGGGTGGCGATGACCGGGCAGGTGCGATGACACGGCGGGGCTGGGCCCTTTTCGCCGCGGCCTCATTCCTCTGGGGCGTGCCCTACTTGATGATCAAGGTTGCCGTGTCCGAGATTGATCCGGTGGCGGTCGCCTTCTGCCGCACTTTCATCGGGGCGCTGCTGCTGCTGCCGATCGCCTTGCGAGCTCACGCCCTGCGCCCGGTGCTGGCCCGGTGGAGGTGGCTCCTGCTCTACACCCTGGTGGAGATCGTGGGACCGTGGTGGCTGCTGAGCCACGCGGAAACCCGGCTGACCAGTTCCACTGCGGGACTACTGCTCGCGGTTGTACCACTGATCGCCGCGGTCCTGTTGGTCGCCACCGGGCGCGATCGGTTCGACGGCCGACGGTTGGTCGGCCTGGGCGTCGGGTTGGCCGGGGTGGTCGCCCTGGTCGGCCTGGACGTACACCTGGCCGATCTGGCGTCGGTCGGCGCCGTGATGCTGACCGCGCTCGGTTACGCCATCGGTCCGATCATCATCAGCGCCAAGCTGGCCGATCTGCCGCCGATGGGTGTCATCACCGGGTCGCTGGTCGGTGCGGCGGCAATCTTCAGCCCGTTCGCGGTCTGGCTGAGGCCCACCCACGTGACGGCCGCAGCGGGGTGGTCGGTGGTCGGCCTGGCCGTGCTCTGCACCGCCCTGGCCTTCCTGGTCTTTTTCGCCCTGATCGCCGAGGCAGGGCCGGCCCGGGCCACCGTGATCACCTACATCAATCCGGCGGTCGCGATCACCCTCGGCGTGCTCATCCTGAACGAACCGCTCACCGCCGGGATGGCCGTCGGGTTCCCATTGGTGATCCTCGGTTCGGTGCTGGCCACGGCCAGGACGCGCCGGTCTCTCGTCACCGAACCGGACTCGCGCTAGCTCAACAGGATCGATGTGGCGCCGATGTCGACCGGAACACACCGGTGGCCCGATCAGGGCGCGGTCTCCTACCTGCCGACCGTTGTGCCCGCCGATCCGAGCTGCTGGCAGGCTTCCACCACCCGGGCGGCCAGGCCGGCCTCGCCGAGTTTGAGGTAGGAGCGCGGGTCGTAGGCCTTCTTGCTGCCGACCTCACCGTCGATTTTGAGGACGCCGTCGTAGTTGGTGAAGAAGTGGCCGACCAATGGGCGGGTGAACGCGTACTGCGTGTCGGTGTCGATGTTCATCTTGACCACGCCGTAGGACACCGCTTCGGCGATCTCATCGGCGGAGGAGCCAGAACCACCGTGGAAGACCAGGGCGAACGGCTTGGCTCCGGCGTCCAGACCCAGATGCCGAGCCAGTGCCTCCTGGCCGTCCTTGAGCACCGACGGGCGCAGCTTGACCCCGCCGGGCTTGTACACGCCGTGCACGTTGCCGAACGTCGCCGCCACGATGTAGTTGCTGGCTTCCGGCGCCCCGAGCGCTTCGGCGGTGGCGATGAAGTCTTCGGGTGTGGTGTACAGCTTGTCGTTGATCTCGTGCGCGACACCGTCCTCCTCACCACCGACCACGCCCACCTCGATCTCCAGGACGACGTGTGCGGCCTTGGTCAACTTCAGCAGCTCCTTGGCGATGTCCAGGTTTTCCGGCAACGGCACGGCCGAGCCGTCCCACATGTGGGACTGGAACAGCGGCAGGCCGCCCCCGCGAACTCGATCGGCCGAGATCTCCAACAACGGCCGGACGAAGGTGTCGAGCTTGTCCTTCGGGCAGTGATCGGTGTGCAGTGCGACCGTGACGTCGTACCTGGCCGCGACCACCGTGGCGAATTCAGCCAGCCCCACGGCCCCGACGACCATGTCCTTGACCGCGGTGCCGGAGGCGAATTCGGCGCCACCGGTGGAGACCTGGATGATGCCGTCACTTCCGGCGTCCGCGAAGCCCTTGATCGCCCCGTTGATGGTTTCCGACGAGGTGACGTTGATGGCCGGGAAAGCGTAGCCACCGGACTTGGCCCGATCGAGCATGGCGGCATACGTCTCGGGTGTGGCGAGTGGCATGGGGATCCTTTCGGGCCGTGGCCTGCTGGCCGGCTCTGGTCGTGGATCATTATCACGCATCGCCGGCACCCCAGTCGGCACCGCTGGTCGAATCGATTCGACAAGGCCGATCACCGAGGCGCAGAATGAGTGTGGACACCGCGGTCCCCACCACCACACCCCAGCACCAGGAGAACCGCACATGTCTCGCGCCATTGTCGCGCTCGCCACCGGCGCCTTCGCGATCGGCAGCACCGAATTCGTGGTCATCGGCCTATTGCCGCAGATCGCCGCCAGCTTTCACGTCAGTGTCGCGGCAATAGGCATTCTCATCAGCGCCTACGCCATCGGTGTGATCATCGGCGCACCGACGCTGACCGCACTGTCCAGCCGACTGACCACCCGACAGACGCTCATCGCGCTGATGTGCGTGTTCATGGCCGGCAACACCTTGTCCGCGCTGGCACCGTCGTATGCGGTCCTGATGGCGGCCCGGGTCCTCACCGCGCTGGCCCACGGGTCCTTCTTCGGCGTCGGCGCGATCGCCGCTCGTCGGTCGGTGCCCGCGGACAAGGCGACCCGGGCGATCTCCCGAATGTTCCTGGGCCTGACGCTGTCCAACGTGGTCGGCGTGCCGGCCGCCACCTGGCTCGGTCAGCACATCGGATGGCGACTGATCTTCGCCGGGATCGCCGTCCTCGGCGCGATCACCGTCGCGGCGCTGCGTGCCTGGCTTCCGGCCGACGACATCCGGCTCGACCTTCGCGCCGAGATCGGGGCGTTCCGGCGACGCCAGGTCTGGTTCGGGCTCGGTATCACGGCCGTGGGTTTCGGTTCGCTGTTCGCCGTCTACAGCTACATCTCTCCGATCCTGACCGACCTGGCCGGGATGGACGCGAACGGCGTCACCGTCGTGCTGGTCCTCTTCGGCCTGGGCACCACAGTGGGCGCTCTGGCCGGCGGCTGGCTCGGCGACCGATGGGGTCTGCGGGCCGTGGCGGTGGGCCTGTTCGCCTCGACCGTGCTCCTGGCCCTGTTCACGGTGACCTCGCACCATGCCGTCGCAGGCACCGTCACGCTGGTCCTGTTCGGCGCCGTCGGCTTCTCCCTGGGTCCGATCGTGCAGAACCGGATCATCGAGGACGCCGGCGCTGCGGGGAGCCTCGTCTCCGCGGTGAATCAGGGCGCCTTCAACCTCGCCAATGCCATCGGCGCCGCCAGTGGGGCGTACGTGATCCAGATCGGGTTCGGCCTGACCGGCACCATGTGGGTGGGTGCCACCCTGGCCGCCGCCGGATGCCTGATGGTGTTGTTCGCGTTGAGCGCCGACCGGCGGGCGTCGCTCCCGGCGTCCGCCGATAGGACAACGGCCCTGACCGCCCGCCACTGACGATGCTCCCGGCTCCGCTCAGGCGCTGACGCGGGGCGGCGCTGTCGTCCGACGGGTGATCAGCGCCGGACTGATCCGGACCACCTCCGGCGCGGGCGGTTCGCTGATGCGGACGTGGTCCAGCAGCATTCTGGCCGCGATCCGACCCTCCTCCCGCACCGGCTGTCCGATGGTGGTCAGGTCGAAAAGGCATGCCATGTCGTGGTTGTCGACGCCGATCACGGAGATGTCCTCCGGCACCCGGATGCCGTGCCGGCGAGCCGTGTAGATCACCCCCATCGCCACCTCGTCGGAGACGGCGAAGACCGCCGTGGGCAACCTTTTCAGGTCCTGACCGGCCTCGAGCCAGAGCTCGTCCAGGGCATGGGAACCTCCGTCGGTCGGGAACCCCGTCACCCTGATCAAGGCTGGATCGATCTCCAGTCCGATCTCGCGGAGCGCCTTGCGGTAGCCGGTTTCCCGGTCGGCCGCCACGGTGAAGCCCCACCTGTCGTCCGGATCCCGGCCGAGGAAGGCGATCCGCCGGTGGCCGAGACGCAGGAGGTGGCAGGTTGCCGCGTAGCCGACCTCCACGTCGTCGATCAGCACACCGGACACGCCCGGAATACAGGATCCGACGGTGACCAGCGGAATCCGGAGATCACGCAACGACTGCGGGTCGACGCCGAGCGGCACATTCAGACCCAGGATCCCGTCGACCCGCTTGTGCAGGGCCCGGATGTCGAGCAGGTTCGGGGTAGGGCCCGAACGGCCGCGCAATGGATAGAGCAAGGTGTCGTAGCCCTGTCCGGCAAGGACTTCCTGGGCACCTTCGATGACCGCACTGAAGAACCACCTGGAGATCCACCGGTCCAGCACGCCGACGGCTCCGGTGCGCCCGGTGGTCAGGGCGGCCGCCGACGGTGACGCCACGTACCCGAGGGATGCAGCCGCCTTTTCGACATTCGCTCTGGTGGCCGCGGACACTCCGGGAAGACCCCGGAGTGCCCGCGAAACCGTCGCCGGGGAAACGCCGGCCAGGGCTGCGACTTCGACGATGCCGATCATCGGGGCCAGCCCGCTGTCGGCCACGACGTCAGCCCTTGACGCTGCCCGCGAGCAGACCGCGGACGAAGAACCGCTGCATGCTGAGGAACACGCCGAGCGGGATCAGCATGGCGAAGATCGCCGCCGCCGGTAACACGTCACCCGCCGCCTGGAATTGCGTGGTCAGGCCCTGGATGCCAGCGGTGACCGGCCTGGTGTTGTCTCCCGAGAACGTCAACGCCACCAGCAGGTCGTTCCAGACCCACAGGAACTGGAAGATCCCGAAGGACGCGATGGCCGGCACCAGCAGGGGCAACAGCACCTGCAGGAAGATCTTGACGTGGCCGGCTCCGTCCACCCGGGCGGCCTCGATCAGCGCCCCGGGAATCTCCTTCATGAAGTTGTGCAACAGGAAGATGGCCAGGGGCAGACCGAAGATGGTGTGCGACAGCCAGATCGACCAGAAGGAGAAGTTGAGTCCGAATTTCACGTACAGCGTGTTCAGCGGGATCAATGCCACCTGGATCGGCACCACCTGCATGACGAAGATGACCACGAACAGGGTGTTCTTGCCTTTGAACGGAATCCAGGCGAACGCATAGGCCGCCAGCAGCGCCAGCACGATCGGAATGATCACCGCGGGCAGGGTGATGACGACGCTGTTGACCAGGAAGTTGGACAACGGCGCCGTATTGCCGTTGCCGGACCAGGCGTTGCTGTAGTTGCTGAAGGTGAATTTGCTCCCCGAGAAGAAGTGCCACCAACCACTGGTCAACGAGGCGGGGGACGGATTGCCGTTCACATTGATCGAACCGCGGACCGAGTTCACCAAAAGGCCCACGGTGGGCACCGTCCAGCAGACGGCGATCAGAATGGCGAGCCCGGACGCCCAGGGAGACGAAAGCCTCGTCTTGGCGTCGGCGGCGCGCAACTGGGCCTTGAGCTTGCGCCCGGTGGCTCCCGGCTCCGGCGTGACGATCAGCGGAGGCGTCGTCGTTGTCATCGGATTTCGTCCGCCTTTCGCATTTGACGCACATTGAAGATGATGATCGGCGTGACCACGACAAAGATCAGCACCGCCAGGGCGCCGGCGTAGCCGTAGGCCTGAACCGACAGGTTGCTGTAGAACGCATTCGCAATAATGTCGTTGCTGGGCTGGTTGCCGCCCATCACGTTGACGATGTCGAACGTCTTCAGGGACGCGATGGCCACCGTGGTGAGGACGACCACCAAGGTCGGGCGGATGGTCGGAATAGTGATGCTGCGGAACAGTCGCATGCCGGTGGCCCCGTCGATCTTGGCCGCCTCCACGATGTCGTCCGGTACGGCCTTGAGGGCGGCCGAGAGCACAGTCATCGCGAAACCGGCCTGGATCCAGATCATCACGATGATCAGCGCAAACGTGCCGATCGGAAACTTCGTCGTCCAGTTCTGCGGGGTTCCGCCGAAAGCGCCGAAGATGAGGTTGGCCAGCCCGATCTGCCCGCCGCTGTCGGTGGGAGCGAAGTAGACGAACTTCCAGATGACCGACGCGGCCACCATCGAGATGGCGGTGGGCAGGAAGATCAACGCCTTGGCTGCGGCCTCGAACCGGGTCCGGTCCACGAGCGTGGCGTACACCAAGCCGAACGCAGTGGCGAAGATAGGTACCAGGAAGATCCACAGCACCGTGTTGATCAACATGTCACGATTGGCGCTGTTAAGAAAATGTGTGTAGTTGCCGAACCCGGCCCAGCCCAGATCATCACCGAACTGATCGAATTTCCGGAACGACTGGAATATGGTCTTGATGGCCGGCCACAGCAGCCCGCCGCCCAGCGCGATGATCACCGGGCCGAGGAAGCCGAGCACCAGAGTTCCGTTGGGGACCGCCTCGCGGTCGACGGCGAACAGGATGGCGCCCATGATCACCACGAAGATGAGGACGGCCAGCACCATCACGAAAAGCTTCTGCGGCGTCGAGTTCGGGTTGAAGATGGCCGAGATCACCCAGCCGTGATTGCTTTGCTTGTTGAACAGGATCGGGGTGCCGTTGAGCGACGTCCAGCCGATCCAGATGATGGCGATGATGATGCCGGCGATCACCGCCCCCACCACGGCCGTCAACCATGAGTTCTTGCGCGGCGGCTTGCCGGTCGGCGTGCTGGCCGGCCTGGTCATTAGATCAGTCACAGATGTTCCCTCCAATCGAGCTGAGACTTGAGACGAACCGCGATCGGGGAACCGGATATCCGAATCAGGTCGCGGTGATGATTCGACTGCGGCAAGCGGCGGGGTGGACCGGCCACCCGGCGGGCCCACCCCGCCGCTTCGCTTCAGTCAGGCTTCCGGTTCTCCTGCGGTCAGCTGGCCGGCCAGGCCGCATCGATCTGGGACAACGTGGTCGCGTCGTCCTGACCGGTGAGCCAGGAGGTCAACTGCTTCCACTCCGCCCCCGAGCCGACGGCGGCAGGCATCAGGTCGGAGGCGTCGAAACGGGAGACTGCCTTCGGGTCCTGCAGGATCTGCACCGATAGCTTGTTGATCGGATCCGGAACGTTCGCGACGTCAAGGCCCTTGTTGGCCGAGATGCGCGACTTCGAGTTCTTGGACTGGTTGTTGGCCCAGTGCGCGGTGGTCAGGTACCACTGGAACGCCTGCACCTCGGGACGGCTGTTGAACGCGGCCACGAACTCGCCGCCCACCTCGACCGGCTTACCGAACTTGTCGCTCATGGTCGGCTCGTAGAACGCGTAGATGTCACCCGTCGGCGAGACGACCGGCGTGCCCTTGAAGTTCGTCTCGTAGAACGAGGCCTGCTGGTGCAGGTAGCACTTGCCGGTCTGGATCGGCAGACCGCCGTCGGTGAAGGCGGTAGTGGCGACCGAACTCACGTCACCGATGCCGGCGTTCACGTACTTCGGGTTCTTCCAGATCGAACCGACGGTCTTGAGGGCGGCAGCGATCGGCGGATCGGAGAACTTGACCTTGTGCGCGACCCACTGGTCGTACACGTCGGGACCGGCCTGGCGCAGGACGACCTCTTCCAGCCAGTCGGTAGCGGTCCAGCCGGTGGCGGTGCCGGACTCGACACCCGCGCACCACGGCTTTTCACCTGCGGCGACGATCTTGTCGGACAGCGCGATCATGTCGGCCCAGGTGGTCGGGACCGTGTAACCCTTGGCCTTGAACGTCTTCGGCGAGTACCAGACCAACGACTTGACGTTGGCGCCCAACGGGGAGGCATAGAACTTGCCGTTGACGGTGCCGTAGGTCTTCCAGCCCTTGTCCCAGTACTTGTCCACGTTGGCCGCGACCTGGGCGGGAGCCTCCACGACCTTGCCGGTGGCGACCAGCTGGGCGAGCAGACCCGGCTGCGGCACGAACGCGAGATCCGAGGAGTTACCGGACTTGGCCTGGACCACGACCTGCGTCTCGAAGTTCTTGTCGCCGTTGTACTTGACCGTCGCGCCGGTGCAGGTGGTGAAGTCCTTCCAGGAAGAGACCAGCTGCGCTGCCTCGACACCGGTGATGCTGCCGTAGATGCTGATCGTCTTGCCCGAGATGTTCGGCCAGGTGGCCTTGAGGAACGGGCAGTAGGTGGCATCGTCGTTCAGGCCCGCCGCCACGGGGGCCATCGATGCGCCTGCGCTCGGCAGACTTCCCCCTGACGCGGGCGCGGCCGCCGAGCCGCCTGCGGCCGCCGGGGCCGACGCAGCCGGGGCCGACGCGCCGGCCGCGGGAGCCGCGCTGGAACTGGGACTACTCGAGGCAGCAGGAGTGCTGCTGCTCCCACATGCGGTGATGACCAGCGCCATAGCGCCGATCCCTGCGATGGTCGCCATCGCCTTGCTAGCCGACGTACGAGACACTCGGCCGACCTCCAATTCTCTCAGGCATACGATGTGAGGGTGCTCACAACAGACGCAATGAAAGCGCTTCCAAGAGCCGTTGGCAAGTCCACCGCGGTGATCTGCCGGTAACAATTGAGTAACCCGAAGGCCGCTTCCGTCACGGCCCGGTCGCGACGCCGCCGCGTCGCGCACCGCCCGGTTGGGGCAATCGGGCGTCGGCGGCCTCGATGAGCTGGGCGGACAGCACACTGCGTGTTGGCCCGCCGCGGTACCGACCAGTCATGGCAGCCACGCCACTCGTGTCAGGATCGGTGAGAGATTCCGCGACGGTGGCTCTGGGAGGAGTAGCGGCGAATGACGGTGGACGACCCCTGGGCGGAGTCCGCGGTGGAACGCACCCTGGGAACGCTGGCGCAGCTCAATCCGGACTTCGCCTCCTCCCGCAGCGAGGAGGCCGGGGCCGACGGCACCCTGCCCGGAATCACTGCGACCCCGGTCGCGCCGCCCGCTTCCGGTCAGCGGACCGACGTGACCATCGATGACATCTATCGGACGCATCGGATGGGCATGGTGCGGTTGGCCATCCTGCTCGTGGACGACCAGGCCAGCGCCGAGGACGTGGTGCAGGAGGCGTTCGCGGGACTGTTCCGGAACTGGTCGGGACTGCGGGACAACGCCGCCGCCATCGGCTATCTGCGTACTGCGGTGGTCAACGGGTCCCGGTCCATGCTGCGCCGGCGGCGCACCGCTCGCGCTTACGTTCCCCCGCATGCCGGGACCGAACGATCCGCGGAGTCCCTGGCCCTGCTGACCGCGGAGCACCAGGCGGTGGTGTCGGCATTGGCGGACCTGGCCCCGCGGCAGCGGGAGGTCCTGGTGCTGCGCTACTACGGCGGCCTGTCCGAGGCGGAGATCGCCGAGGCCACCGGCCTGTCGAAGGGCACGGTGAAGTCGACCGCCAGCCGCGCGGTGGCCAAGTTGGGCGACATCATGAGAGCGCGGTGAGCACGCCGTTGCCACCGGGCGGCCCTGACCCGGAACGGGTGCTGGCTCAGGCGTTGCGGGCCATGGCCGGCGGTGGGAAGCAGAAGCCGGCTCAGCAGGGCGACGCCCGCCGGGCCTCCGGGGCTCCGCTGTCGGTGTTGCAGATCGTCCTGATGGCGATCATCGTCGGTCTGCTCGTGGGGCTGACCATCGGCCTGATCAGCCTGCTGACGTGAGGGGTGCCGTGGCCTTTCCGGCGGAGAACATCGAGCCCGGGTTGAACAGTCCGCCGGGATCCAGGGCGTTCTTGATCTTGCGATGGACGTCGATTCCGATGTCGCCGATCTCGGCGGCCAGGAAATCCTGCTTGATCCGGCCCACCCCGTGCTCGCCGGTCACCGTTCCGCCCAGGGCTCGCCCCGCCTCGAGCATTCGCCCGAAGGCGACCTCGGCTGCCTTGGTCTGCTCCGGGTCCGACGCGTCGTAGACGACCGTCGGGTGCATGTTCCCGTCACCGGCATGCCCGACGACGCCGATGGTCAGCCCGACCTCGGTGGAGATTCGCTCGCAGGCGGTGATCAGGGCGGCGATCTGGGTGCGGGGCACACTGACGTCATCGGTCAGCCAGGTGCCCAGCAACTCCAGCGAGGTGAGCACGTCCCGCCGGGCCTGGAGCAGCATCCGCCCCTCGGCGACGTCGTCCGTCACGTAGGAGAAGGTGGCGCCGGCGGTCAGGCACACCTGCTCGAGCCGCTCCATGTCGGCCAGGGCCACCCCCGGACCGGAGTCCGACTGGCCGATCAGCAGGGCGGCGGGCGTGGGGCCGTCGCCGAGCAGTTGCACCCCGGTCTTCGCCTCCACCGCCCGGATGCAGGTGGCGTCCATGATCTCCAGCAGCGAAGGAACCAGACCGGCCCGGATCGCGCCCGAGACGGCCCGGCCGGCGTCCTCGGGCGTGTCGAAGGCGGCCACCAGGGTGACCGGCGCCGCCGGCTTCGGGCGCAGGGCCAGCGTCGCCTCGGTGATGATGCACAGCGTGCCCTCCGACCCGACGAACAGCTTGGTCAGGTCGTAGCCGGCCACTCCTTTGACGGTGCGGCGACCGGTTCGCAGGATTTCGCCGGAGGCCAGCACCACTTCCAGTCCGAGTACCGCGTCCGTGGTGACGCCGTACTTGACACAACACAGGCCGCCGGCATTGGTCGACAGATTTCCGCCGATCGTGCACCAGTCGTAGGACGACGGGTCGGGCGCATAGAAAAGGCCCCTGGATTCCACCGCCCTGCGGAAGTCGAGATTCACCACACCGGGCTGGACGACGGCCAGCCTGTTTCCCTCGTCGATCTCCAGAATGGCATTCATCCTGGTCATCACCACTGTGACCGCACCGTCCACGGCATTGGCCGCGCCGGTCAATCCGGAGCCCGCGCCCCGCGGCACGATCGGCACCCCGTGGGCGCCGCAGATCGAGACGACCGCCGCGACCTCTGCGGTAGACGTGGGAAACACCACCGC
This sequence comes from uncultured Nakamurella sp., assembly GCA_964250735.1. Classification (GTDB taxonomy): domain Bacteria; phylum Actinomycetota; class Actinomycetes; order Mycobacteriales; family Nakamurellaceae; genus Nakamurella. The sequence goes on from CAXUHA010000020.1 coordinate 54,650, forward strand.
AAGTGGCCGGCCGTTCGGCGCCAGCGGCATCATGTCCCGGCTGTAGCCCAGGGTGATGTCCGGATCGGTGACGATCCTGTCGCTGGTCAGGACCGCCTGCAGCGCCGCCACCACGGAGGAACGAGCCGTGATGTCCATCTCGCCGGTTGCCATGGGCCAACGGTAGTCGCAGGCCATCGCACCGGTTCGTTCACAGCCGGATGGCCAGGTTCGGCCGGTATCGTGGCTCTGGTGAATCCCACCGACCTTGCCGGCATCCTTCCGTCCTGGCTCGACGCGCCGAGTCTCGTCGATTCGATGGGTTCGTGGGCGCTGCTGGTCCTGGCGCTGATCGTCTTTGCGGAGTGCGGCATCCTGATCGGCTTTTTTCTTCCCGGTGACACCTTGTTGTTCATCTCCGGCCTGCTCGTCGCCACCGATAAACTGCACGTGAATGTGGTGGCGGTGATCGCCATTCTGGCGGTGGCCGCGTTCGTCGGGAACATGGTCGGCTATGGCATCGGTTACAAGGCCGGCCCGCTGGTTTTCGACCGGCCGAACGCCAGATTCTTCAAGCAGGAGTACGTCCATCGCTCGGCCGCATTCTTCGACAGGTACGGCCGGGCCGCAGTGGTCCTGGCTCGATTCGTTCCGGTGGTCCGCACGGTGGCGACCGTGATGGCGGGTGTGTCCAAGATGAACGTCCGCCTCTACACGCTCTACTCGGCCATCGGTGGCGTCGTCTGGGTGGCGCTGGTCACCATCGCCGGCTATTTTCTCGGCCAGATCCAGTTCATCGCGGACAACGTCGACGTCATCCTGGTCGGCGCGGTGGTGATCGTCGTGCTGATCGCGGCGGTCCCGGCGATCCTGCACCTACGCCAGCGCAAACGGGCCACCGAGACCAGCTGAGGCAGGCTGCCGGGCTCTGGATGCGGCCAGCATCAAGGCTTCTTGGTGCAGCCCGGATAGGTCACGTCGATACCGAAGAATTTGGGGTGCGAGGCACAGACGGAGCTGTGCACGCTGTCGGCGTAGTTCACCACTCGGGAACGCTGCTGCCAGCCGAGGAGGACGATGACCGCCGCCACCACCAGCACGACGATCTTTCCGACGATCTTCTTGATGATGACGGCCAGCGCCAGGCCGATCACCGCGATCACGACCAGAACCCAGATGGCGGTGCTTCTGATGGTCGCGAGGTCGAGGTTCACCTGAGGAATCTACCGCTGCGCAGTGGCGCCTACCAGGCTGAGGTGGCGCCTACCAGGCGCCGGAGGGATCCGCATGCTGGCGGATCCAGCTGTGCATGGCGATGCCGGCCGCGACACCGGCGTTGATCGACCGGGTGGAACCGAATTGCGCGATCGACACGGTCACGGTGGCAATACGTCTCGCCTCCGAGGTCAGACCCTGCGACTCCGAACCGAACAGCATGAGGCACTTTCGCGCCAGCACAGCGGTTTCCAGGGGTACGGACCCCGGAACATTGTCGACGGCCACCACTGTCAGTCCAGCCCCGGCCGCATGTTCGGCCAGCGATGCCATGTCGGCGTGGTGAAGCAGATGCTGATACCGATCGGTCACCATCGCGCCGCGTCGATTCCATCGGCGGCGGCCGACGATGTGGACCTGCGCCGCCCCGAAAGCGTTGGCCGTCCTCACCACGGTCCCGATGTTGTGGTCGTGGCCGAAGTTCTCGATGGCGATCTCGAACGGGTGGCGGCGCAGGTCCAGGTCGGCCACGATCGCCTCCCGACGCCAGTACCGGTACGCGTCGACGACATTGCGGCGATCACCACCGGCCAGCAGTTCGGGGTCGTATCGGGGATCGACCGGCCACGGCCGGGGGTGGGGGCCCACGCCGACCACCGGGACGGCGGTCCATTCTGTCGGGCCGGCCTCGTCGTTCCCGGGCGAGATGATCAGCCCAACCCCACATCGGACAATCCGAGCAGGTACCGGTAGGTCAGACCCTCGGCCGCCAGCACCTCGGCGGCCCCGGTGTCCCGATCGACGATCGTCGCCACTCCCACGACGTGCGCGCCGATCTCGCGCACCGCCCGCACGGCCTGCAGGGGGGATGCGCCGGTGGTCGTGGTGTCCTCCACCACCAGAACCCGCTGGCCGGCCACGTCGGGTCCCTCGATCTGCCGTTGCATTCCGTGCTCCTTGGCCGCTTTCCGCACCACGAAGGCGTCGATGGGCCGCCCGGGTGCGTGCATGACGGCCAGGGCCACCGGATCCGCCCCCAGGGTCAGACCACCGGCGGCCGCGAATTCCCAGTCGGCGGTCAACTGCCGCAGCAGCACACCGATCAGCGGCCCGGCTTCATGGTGCAAGGTGGCCCGGCGCAGGTCGACGTAATAGTCGGCCTCGCGGCCGGAGGACAGGGTCACCCGGCCGCGGACGACGGCCAGTTCGACGACCAATTCGGCCAATCTGATGCGGCCGGCCGCATCGGGGACCGGAGCCGGCGGATGCCCCGGCCCAGGTGATGGGTTGCTCACCCGCCCAGCGTGACACACGTGGTCCGCCGGACCCGAGCACGGCCGGGGTGATTCGTCCAAGCGGCTCACAGCTCCGGACCTGGCGCAGATCGGGAGGCTGAACATCATGGGACTGACCATGATGAAACACTGGGGAACATGATGGCCGAGTACCCGAACATCGCCGTGAACATGATCACCACCTCGCGGTTGAGCGTCTGCGTCCGCGAGGTGGTCGACCGGATGGACGGCCGACCGGTGGTTTTCATCCACGGCAACGTCTCGTCGTCCCCGTTCTTCTTCCCGGTGATGGCGCAGCTGCCCGACCACGTCCGCCCGATCGCCGTCGACCTCCGCGGATTCGGCGGCACCGACACGCTGGCGGTGGACGCGACCAGGGGGCTCCGGGATTTCGCCGACGACGTCTGGGCCACCGTCGATGCCCTCGGACTGACCTCGATCGACCTGGTGGGTTGGTCGATGGGCGGTGGCGTAGCGATGCAGATGATCCTGGATTCGGCATCCCGCGTGACGTCGGCCACGCTGATCAATCCGGTGTCCCCCTTCGGCTTCGGTGGGACCGCCGGCGTGGACGGGGCCCTGGTGTGGCCCGACGGCGCCGGTTCCGGGGCGGGCGGGGTGACGCCGGCCTTCGTGAAGGCCCTGGACGACAACGACTTCCAGGGGTTGGAGCCGACGTCTCCACGCAGCGTTCTGCGCGCCGTCTACGTGGCACCGGGTTGGGACCGGGTGAACGAGGACGTTTATGTCACGTCGATGCTGTCGACCAGCATCGGGCTCGACAACTACCCGGGCGACTTCGTACAAAGTCCGAACTGGCCCGGCACCGCCCCGGGGCAACGCGGCGTGCTCAATGCGATGTCGCCGGTGCACCTTGATCTATCCGGCATCGTCGACGTGTCCCCACGACCACCGATCCTGTGGATCCGGGGTGAGCTGGATCAGATCGTCTCGGACGCCTCCTTGTCCGACCTCGCTCAGCTGGGTTCGCTGGGATTCCTGCCCGGTTACCCGGGGATCGACGTACTGCCGCCGCAGCCGATGGTGGGGCAGACCCGCTCAGTCCTGGACGCCTACGCATCGGCGGGTGGTCACTACCGGGAAATCGTCGTGCCCGGCGTGGGGCATTCGCCGCACATCGAGGATCCGGAGACCGTCGTCGCCGCCCTGCGCGCGCACCTGGACGTCTGAGCTCAGGTCCGCCGGTTGTTGTTGACCTTGGTCGCAACGGAACGGACCAGCGGTCGGGGCAGTAGCCGAGCCGCCACGGCTATCGCACGGTAGAGCCCGCCGGGCACGCAGACGATCCGGTTGGCCCGCAGATCGCGCAGCGACGTGACCACCAGTTCGTCGATGTCCACGTACGCCCGGGCGGGGGTCCTGGACATGTCGATGGAGGCTCGCTGGTGGAACTCCGTCCGGACGAAACCGGGACAAAGGGCCTGCACCCGCACGCCGGTGCCGGCCAGCGACATGGCCAGACCCTCGCTGAAACTGATCACGTAGGCCTTGGACCCGGCGTAGGTGGTACCCCGGCCGGGAATCAGACCGGCCACCGACGCGACGTTGATCACCCCACCATGCCTGCGGGCCACCATGGCCGGCAGGGCGGCGTGGGTGAGGGCGACCACGGCCGTCACATTGATCTCCAGTTGGCCGACGAGTTCGGCCTCGGTGGCTTCCAGGAAGTCCTTGCCCAGGCCGATTCCCGCGTTGTTGACCAGAAGATCGACCCCTTCGGCCAGCCGCGCGGCGACCGTCGCACGCTGCTCGGGGACGACCAGATCGGCAGCCATGGTCACCACGTCCGGTGCGCCGCAGGCCAGCAAGGTGGCTCGGCATTGCTCGAGCCGCGCCGCGTCCCGCGCCACGATGACCAGGTGGTACCCGGCGGTCGCCAGGTGTCGGGCGAACGCGGCACCGATCCCGGCGGTCGCGCCGGTGACCAAGGCAGTGGGCATGACCGAACGTTATCGCCCCGGTCGGTCGATCAGCACCAGCGGGCCGTCCGGCCTATTACCGCAGATGTCTCGGTGCCCGGCGCCCCGACGGAAGCGGACGCTGCGGTCGGGGTCGCAGTCTGCTTAGTTCCGTCGGCAACGCCGGGTATGTAGGATTCGGCGCCGAATGCAGGGGGGATGGGCGGTGGTGTGCAGTCCTGCGGGAGCGTAGTTCGGCGGGGATGAAGTAGGCCCGCGGGGATGAAGTAGGCGACTCCCGTCACTCTGGTCCCAAGAGGGCAACTTTCATCCCCGCCGCACAAGTTGATCCCCGCCGGAACCCAGGGGCGGGCTCAGATTGCGTAGGACGGACCGACGACGAGCCCGGACCCGGCGGGGTCGACGTCGACGAGCACGGTGTCGCCGTCCCGGATCTTTCCGGCCAGCAGCTCCTTGGCCAGCTGATCGCCGATCGAGGACTGGATGAGCCGGCGAAGCGGGCGGGCGCCGTACAGCGGGTCGAACCCCTCGATGGCCAGCCATTCCCTGGCCGGGGGGGTCACCTCGAGCACGAGGCGCCGGGAGGCCAACCGGGACCCGAGGGCCCGGACCTGGATGTCCACGATGGAGCCGATCTGCTCGATCCCGAGCGCGTTGAAGAACACCACGTCGTCGAGCCGATTGAGGAATTCCGGCTTGAAGGCGCTGCGCAGCATCGACATCACCGCGTCGTAGCGCTGTTTCTCGTCGAGCGCGGGGTTGACGATGTGCGCACTGCCCAGGTTCGAGGTCAGGATCAGCACCACGTTGCGGAAGTCGACCGTCCGGCCCTGACCATCGGTCAGCCGGCCGTCGTCCAACACCTGCAACAACACGTCGAAGACATCCGGATGAGCCTTTTCCACCTCGTCGAGCAGTACCACCGTGTACGGCCGGCGGCGCACCGCCTCGGTGAGCTGACCGCCCTGGTCGTACCCCACGTAGCCCGGCGGCGCCCCGACGAGTCTGGCCACCGAATGCTTCTCGGAATATTCGCTCATGTCGATGCGCACCATCGCCCGGGCGTCGTCGAAGAGGAAATCCGCCAGCGCCTTGGCCAGTTCCGTCTTGCCCACGCCCGTCGGGCCGAGGAAAAGGAACGAACCGGTCGGCCGGTCCGGATCGGAGACCCCGGCCCTGGCCCGGCGGACGGCATCAGAGACGGCCCGGACGGCGGTGTGCTGACCGACCACCCGGCGGCCCAGCTCCTCCTCCATCCGAAGGAGTTTCGCAGTCTCGCCTTCGAGCAGCCGGCCGGCCGGGATGCCGGTCCACGCCGCAACCACGGTGGCAATGTCGTCGGGCCCGACGTCCTCGGACACCATCGGGGGCAACGCGTCGATCTCGGCGATGGACGTGGCAGCATCGGACAGTTGCTTTTCCAGCGCCGGGATCCGGCCGTAGAGCAGCTCGGAGGCCTTGGCCAGGTCACCTTCTCGTTGGGCGCGTTCGGCCAGCATGCGCAGTTCGTCGAGCGACTTCTTCAACTCGCCGACCCGGTTCAGTCCGGATTTCTCCGCGTCCCAGCGACTGGTCAGTACCGCCAACGCCTCCTGCCGGTCGGCCAGGTCCCGCCGCAGCCTGGTCAGGCGGTCTCCGGATGCTGCGTCCGACTCCCGGGCCAGCGCAAGCTCTTCCATCTTCAACCGGTCGACGGACCGCTGGAGCTCGTCGATCTCGACCGGCTTGGAGTCGATCTCCATGCGCAGGCGGGACGCCGCCTCGTCGATCAGGTCGATGGCCTTGTCCGGCAGGAAGCGTGCGGTGATGTAACGGTCCGACAGAGTGGCCGCGGCCACCAGCGCGGCGTCGGTGATCCGCACGCCGTGATGCGCCTCGTAACGCTCCTTCAGACCTCGCAGAATGCCGACGGTGTCCTCGACACTGGGCTCACCGACGAGGACCTGCTGGAAGCGCCGCTCCAGGGCCGGATCCTTCTCGATGTGGGTGCGGTACTCGTCCAGCGTGGTGGCACCGACCATCCGCAGCTCGCCGCGGGCCAGCATCGGCTTGAGCATGTTGCCGGCGTCCATCGCGCCTTCGCCCGTCGCGCCGGCGCCGACCACGGTGTGCAGTTCGTCGATGAACGTGACGACCTGCCCGTCGGAGCCCTTGATCTCGTCCAGGACGGCCTTCAGCCGCTCCTCGAACTCACCGCGGTACTTCGCACCGGCAATCATCGCGCCCAGGTCGAGCGCGATCAGCCGCTTGTTGCGCAACGACTCGGGAACGTCACCGGCGACGATGCGCTGGGCCAGCCCCTCGACCACCGCGGTCTTCCCCACCCCCGGTTCACCGATCAGCACCGGGTTGTTCTTGGTGCGGCGGGACAGCACCTGCACGACGCGGCGAATCTCGGCGTCTCGCCCGATGACCGGGTCGATGGCGCCCTCACGGGCCCGCTCGGTCAGATCGACGCCGTACTTCTCCAGCGCCTTGAAGGAACCCTCCGGGTCGGCCGAGGTGACCTTGCGATCGCCGCCGCGGACCACCGGAAACGCTTCCACCAGCGCATCCGTCGTCGCGCCCGCCGCGACCAGCAGCTCGCCGACGTCGGTGCCCGGCTTGGCCAGTGCGGCCAGAAGATGCTCGGTGGACAGGAACTCGTCCCCGCCGGCCCGCATGATCTGCTCTCCGGCGGTGACCACGTTCGCCACCGCGCGGGAGAGTTGCGGTTGGGCCACGGTCGGACCTTTCGCCGCCGGGAGCCTGGTCAGGATGCCGTTGGTGCGAGCTGCGATGGTTGCTGCGTCCGCTCCGACGGCCCGCAGCAGCCCGGGTGCGGTCGAACCTTCGGTGGACAGCAGGGCGGCCAGCAGGTGAGCCGGCTCCACGATCGCATTGCCCGCCGTGGTGGCGGCGCCGATCGCGGCGGCCAGCACCTCGCGACTCTTGGTGGTCAGGATGTCGGTGTTCATAGCCGTACTTTCTACTCGGATCTTGTATTGGAGCGATGTGCCTCATGCTCCCCAACGCAGCTAAGTTGAGTGTACTCCGCTCAAGTCGGGAGATTCGCCTGATCATTTGGTCAACCGACTCCGGTGCGGTAACACCGTCCCATGGCATCTCGGCAGAGCAAGGCTTCTCGGGACAGCACGCCAACCCGCCACCTGGAAATCGAGACCAAACTCGAGGTCGATGCGAACACCGTCCTGCCGAACCTGACCGGGCGGCGGGCTCTGGTCGCCGTCGGGCTCGTCGACGTCGGCGATCCGGTGGTGTTCGAGCTGGATGCGGTGTACTTCGACACCGCGCAGCTGGACCTGTTGCGGTCCAAGTTGACGCTTCGCCACCGCACCGGCGGCGAGGACGCCGGTTGGCACCTCAAGCTCCCCGCCCTCGCCGGCGCTCGGACCGAGATCGGACTGCCGCCGGACGCCGACCTCGCCGATCCGCTCGCCGCCCGGGTGCCCGACACCCTGGCCGACCTCGTCCAAGGCGCGGCCCGGGGCCGTGAGCTGCGCCCGGTCGCCCGGATCCGGAACCGGCGCACGGTTCGTCGCCTGCTCGACGCCAACGGCGCTGCCATGGTCGAACTGGCCGACGACCAGGTCACCTCCACCACACTGACACCGGGCACCCCGGAGATAGGCACCCTGACGGTCGACGGCGAAGGTCCGGCCGGAGCGCCGGGGCACATCGAGGAGTCGGCTCCCACCACGTGGCGGGAACTCGAGGTCGAGGTGGTGAACGGGAATCGCGGCCAGCTGGCCGCAGTGGTCACCCTGCTCAGCGGCGCCGGTGCCAAGCCGGCGGTCAGCGCGTCGAAGCTGGCCAGAGCGCTGAATTCGGCCGCACCGCCGCCGGCCCGCAAGACCAAGGAGTCCGGTCAGGCCGTCGCGCTCGCGTTGGGGAAACTGCGGGACATGCTGATCGTGGCCGACCGCGCCCTGCGTGAAGGAACCGAGGGCGCATTGCCCGACGCCCGAGCGGCCCGCAGCAGGATCGGCTCGGTGCTCCAGGTCTACTCGTCCCTGTTCGCGGCCGGCAGCACCGACCGACTGCAGGAGCAGTTGCAGGATTTCGGGGCGGTGCTCGAGGCGGCCGGCGATCTCCAGATGCTGCATCGACGGTTGGGCGGCCAACTGAACGAAGAGCCGGCCGAGTACGCCTCGGTGGCGTTGGGCCGGATCGATGCCGAGTTCGCGACGGTACGACCCGCCGCGGTGGCCGCGGTGGCCGAGTGGATCCGCTCCGACTCCTACCTGGCGATGCTGCGCGAGCTGGACGAATTTGTGTCCACACCACCCTTCTCGCGGCGCGCCACCAAGGCGGCGACCGCGGAGCTGTCCACCCAGCTCGCCGCGGCCTGGCGGGACCTCCGCTCCCTGGTCGACCAGGCGTTGGCCGATCCGTCGGAGAGTCCGGTCCTGCACGAGGTGCACCAAGGTGCCGGGGCGTTACGGTATGCGGCCGAGGCGGCCTCGGCCACGCTGGGCGAGAGCACCGTGGTGTTCGCCGCGGCCATCGAAGAGGTGCAGGAGGTCTTGGGGGAACACCAGGATGCACTGTCCACCGCGGCCTGGCTGGCCGAGCTGGCCCGTCGACCCGACACCGACGGGGTCGCCGGATTCGTGTTCGGGCGGCTGCACGCCTTCGAGCAGGCCGTGGCTCACGGGTGCCTGGACGACTTCGCCGACGCCTGGGACCGCGTGGAGGACGGTGAACTGCTGGAAGAGCCGTTCAGCCGCTGACCTGACTGGTTGAACCTTGTGACCCGGCTACCCGCGCCGGCGCTGCGGGCGCCAGGCGACCATGGCGGTGGTGGTGTTCTGCCACGGCACCACGTCCCGGCGAAGCCCGGCGATGGCGTTGGCGGCCGCATTGGCGGCGTCGGCCTGGGACTGGTTCAGCTCGGCGTGCAGCACGCGGATCTCGTTGGAAAGTTCGGTGAGCCTGGACCTCAGGGCGTCGACCTGCGCTTCCAATTCGATGATCCGTCGGATGCCGGCCCGGTTGACGCCGTCGTCCTGGCTCAGCTTCTGCACCTCCCGGAGCAGTTCGATGTCGCGCCGGGAGTAGCGACGCCCCCCGCCCGAGGTGCGACCAGGCGAGACCAGACCCTCCCGGTCGTAGGACCGCAGGGTCTGGGCGTGCATGCCGGCCAGCTGAGCGGCCACCGATATCACGAACAACGGCGCGTCAATCTCGAAACCGTCGGTCTCGAACGACCGGAAGCCGACCGCCGGCCCGACCGGGTGCGGCACCCCCGGATTCGCCGATCCGGGCGGGTTGACCGGTCCGGCCGGTGAATTCGGCGGGCCGCTTGTTCCGGGAATCCGCCGGGCCGTCATGACGTCGCCGACGCGGCGCGCAGCGCCCTGGTGATCGCCGGACGCGGATCTTCCGTCTGGACCGCGGCGAAAGCCGTCAGTGCTTGCTGGCCCTCCGGCGACAGGCGCTGCGGCACGGCAACTTCGACCGTGACGATCAGATCGCCGGTGACATCCTTGCGCTTCACCCCGGCGCCCTTGACCCGCAGCTTGCGGCCCGAACCCGTTCCGGGCGCAACCCGCAGCCGGACCGAGCCGGACAGGGTCGGCACCGTGAGGGTCGTGCCCAGAACCAACTCTGGGAAGGTGACCGGAACAGTCAGGGTCAGGTTGTCCCCGCTCCGGCCGAACAGCTCGTGCGAACTGACGTGGACGACCACGAACAGGTCGCCGTGCGGCCCGCCGCCGGTGCCCGCTTCGCCCTTACCGGCCAACCGGATGCGCTGGCCGTCGGCTACACCGACCGGGATCCGGGTGGACAGGGTGCGCGTCTGGACCACGGTGCGCTCACCATGGCAGGTGGGGCACGGGTCGTCGACGATCGAACCCGTGCCTCGACAGTTGGTGCACGGTTCGGAGAAGGCGAACGACCCCTGGTTACGGTGGTCAGGCCCGAACCGTTGCACACCGGGCAGGTGTGCGGCGAGGTGCCGGGCTTCGCGCCGGTACCCAGACACGTCGGACACGTGCCACGCTCGGTGAGTCGCAACGGCACGGTGACTCCGGACACCGCCTCGGTGAACGAAATGCGGACCTCGGTCTCCACGTCGTTGCCGCGCCGGGCCCGTGTCGCCCTCGAGTTGGTCGCGCCGCGGTTGAACAGGCCGCCGAACAGGTCGCCCAATCCCCCGCCGGCTCCGCCCCCGCTGTTGCGGAGGATGTCGTTGATATCGAAGCCGCCCGAACCACCCCCCGTGGGCTGCCCGCCGAAGCCCCGAAAACCCGGGCTGCTGACCATCTCCCGGGCCTCGTCGTACTCCTTGCGCTTGGCGTCGTCGGAGAGCACGTCATAGGCCTCGGAAACGGTCTTGAACTTCTCCTCGGCCTGCCTGTTGCCCGGGTTCTTGTCGGGATGGAGGTCCCTGGCCAGCTTCCGGTAGGCCTTCTTGATCTCGGCGGCGGTGGCCGTCTTGCTCACGCCCAGAGCCGCGTAGAAATCTTTCTCGTAGTAATCCTTGGCGCTCACCAGGAACCTCCTTTCTTTCCAACGGGCATGACGGGTGCTGTGTCAGTGCGTGCGGGTCGTCACGGCTGTGGTTGGTCCTCGACGATCTCGGCATCCACCACGTCATCCGTAGCGTCGCCGATCGGTTCAGACGCGGAACCGACTGCGACGGCACCGTCCTCGGTGACCGGCTCGTCGGCGTCGGCGGACGGTCCGGTGACACCGACGACGGCCGGACGAACCAGCCGATCGCCGAGCGAATACCCGTGCCGCATCACGGTGGTCACGGTCTGCACCGTGACGTCGGGCGATGTGGCGAACTGCACCGCTTCATGCCGGGCCGGGTCGAACTCGTCGCCCACCGAACCGAACTGCGTCAGACCGGCCTTGGTCAGCACACCGGTCAACCGCTCGGCCACCGCCTTGAACGCGCCGACCAGATCCCCGTGCCGGTCGGCGTTGTCGATATCGTCCAACACGGTGAGCATCTCGGTCAGCACACTGGCTCTGGCGTTGGTGACCACCAGTTCCCGGTCACGGTCGACGCGCTTGCGGTAGTTCGCGTATTCGGCGGTGATCCGCTGCAGATCGGCGGTGCGCTCCGCCGCCTCCTGTTTCGCTGCCTCGACCGCGAGATCGGCGTCGCTCTGCACACTGATCGGTTGCGAAGCCGAATTCGAATCACCGGCATCGGACTTGCGGCCGAACGGCGACGAGAAGAAACCGCCCGGGCTGCGCACCTCACCGGTATCCGGATCGATGCGCCGCTTGTCGTTGATCACCACGGGTTCCTCACCTCCCCCACGACCGGCCCGGGTGTCGTCCGATCCGCTCATGACTTTCTCCGTTTCCTACTCATTTGGTCATGTCCGGCTTGGAGTCGTCGACGATCTCGGCGTCGACGATTTCCTCGTCCGCGGACGAACCGGTAGCACCGTCGGCGGACGCACCGGCCGCGCCATCCGCCTGGGTCTGCGAGTACAGGGCGGCGCCCAGCTGCTGGGACTCGTTGGCCAGGGTTTCCACCGCGGTCTTGAGGGCGGCGACGTCGGTGCCCTTGAGTGCCTCGTTCACCTTGCTCACGGCCTCGGTCACCCTGGCCTTCGGCTCCTCGGGGAGCTTCTCCTGGTTGTCCTTGATGAACTTCTCGGTCTGGAAGACGAGAGCCTCGGCCTGGTTGCGCACCTCGGCCTCCTCGCGGCGGATCTTGTCCTCTTCCGCGTGAGCCTCGGCGTCCTTCATCATCCGGTCGATCTCGTCCTTGGACAGCGCCGAACCGCCGGTCAGCTTGATCGACTGCTCTTTACCGGTGCCCAGATCCTTGGCCGTGACGTGCACGATGCCGTTCGCGTCGATGTCGAAGGTGACCTCGATCTGGGGGATGTTGCGGGGTGCCGGCGGCAGGCCGGTCAACTCGAACATGGCCAGCTTCTTGTTGTAGGCGGCCACTTCTCGTTCGCCCTGGAACACCTGGATCTGCACGGACGGCTGGTTGTCCTCGGCCGTGGTGAAGATCTCGGAGCGCTTGGTCGGG
>CAXUHA010000021.1:0-66759 GCA_964250735.1 uncultured Nakamurella sp.
ATCACTGGGCAGTTTCGTGGCCGCCTACGGGAAGTTTTTCATGGCCGCCGACACGCGGGGAACACGCCAGTGTGGACATCGTCTACCAGGGCACCGCGGGCTCATCCCCGCGGACGCGGGGAACACATCAGCAAGCGAAGTGAGATGTTGTACGTCACCGGGCTCATCCCCGCGGACGCGGGGAACACGGCAGTCGAAACCTGTCCAGGCGCACACGTCGGGGCTCATCCCCGCGGACGCGGGGAACACTTTACAAACCACGGCCGGATCTTGCGGCGTCGGGGCTCATCCCCGCGGACGCGGGGAACACCTACAGTCAAACCCGATGATCCCTTGACAGGAGGGCTCATCCCCGCGGACGCGGGGAACACCTGTGTGTCCTCGGCATTCTGATCACGGGACTGGGCTCATCCCCGCGGACGCGGGGAACACAACGCTGGGTAATCGGCGCACCCCTTGCCATTGGGCTCATCCCCGCGGACGCGGGGAACACCTGTTCACTCGGGCGCTGCAGATGATCGGTCAGGGCTCATCCCCGCGGACGCGGGGAACACCATGACCGCCGCAGCCACCGAGATGGAGGACTGGGCTCATCCCCGCGGACGCGGGGAACACCCGACGAGCATCGGCGCGGCCGGGTCTTTCATGGGCTCATCCCCGCGGACGCGGGGAACACAGGCACCCTTATGAGTCGGTGGAATCGTCCCCGGGCTCATCCCCGCGGACGCGGGGAACACTGGAGCACCCATATCCTGTTGGCTAGCAGGAAGGGCTCATCCCCGCGGACGCGGGGAACACGCCGCTTCGGGTCAGGCCGTCATTACGGGGAAGGGCTCATCCCCGCGGACGCGGGGAACACATACCGATACCCATCACCAGGAGATTGACGATGGGCTCATCCCCGCGGACGCGGGGAACACCTGTACCGGAACACCGCCACCGGCCGTTTGGAGGGCTCATCCCCGCGGACGCGGGGAACACCCGGGTGCTCGGTTCGGGTTGTTCATCGGTGAGGGCTCATCCCCGCGGACGCGGGGAACACTCGCAAGGGTAACAATCGAACGGCTAGCCCTGCCGGGCTCATCCCCGCGGACGCGGGGAACACCAGACGGTCCAGGCCCGTACACAACCGCAGAAGGGCTCATCCCCGCGGACGCGGGAACACTCCTGGGCGGACCACGTCAACGCATCGGTTCCGGGCTCATCCCCGCGGACGCGGGGAACACCGGACTACGGGTCGGACCGGGTGGGCCTGTTGAGGCTCATCCCCGCGGACGCGGGGAACACCGGAAACGCCTTCCTGGATTGGCCGGGGAGGCGGGCTCATCCCCGCGGACGCGGGGAACACCTGCGGGAGCGGCCGGCGTTGCGTCGGGGACCGAGGCGCTTTCGGTGGGCGTGGTGGGCGTGGGGCTCATCCCCGCGGACGCGGGGAACACTGATCGACCGCTGCCAGCACCAACCGGACGTTGGGCTCATCCCCGCGGACGCGGGGAACACTAACCGAACCTTGGCTAACGTTCCCCGTAACTAGGCTCATCCCCGCGGACGCGGGGAACACTCTTGATGAACAGGGAAAATGCTAACAGATTCGCCGATCCAGCGTCACTTCCGGTTGCCCGACCGTCTTCGGCTGGCCATACGGAACTTGCTCGCATTGCTCCAGCCGCGCCGCAGTTCTGGCGTCGGAAGGGGTCCATCAGGACCAGGACGGAGCATCAGCTGAACACCGTCGACGTCAACCGGCTGCCAGTCATGCCGATGCACTTTGAATTTCTGGCGCTGTTCCCCCCGGGCCGAGTAGACCATGATGGCACGTCCGTCCTTGGCCATATCGACAACATGCGACCACATCAGGTCGCGGACCCGAGCGCTGACGACGCCGGTAAATGTACCGGGGCTAATTTCGAGCAGCCACCGCGTCAGATAGCCGCGAAGCCCGGCCGGGCACGCAGTCAGGACGAGGACTACCACGGCAATTCCTCGTCGTATTGAGTGCCTGCAGCGACTGTCCGGTGATCGCCGTCCCACAGTTCGACGACATCCAAATCGAACGGTTCCTCATCGGTGTCGTCATCCTGTAAGAGCAGCCTACGGAGGTCGCCGGCACATCGCTGCAGAATCTTGCCGTCGTGCACCGCATCCCTCACGGCCCGACGAGTCTCGGACGGAATGTCGTCGGGCTTGTTGGAAACGACCTGAAAAGCGACCGGAATCGTGATCTCGGACTTATATAGATCAGCCAGGTCGTAAACAAATGACCGGACGTGTCCGGTGTGCACGAAACCAAGGCCCGGTGAACAGCCCATGGCCACAATCACCGCATGAACGATCCCGTACAGACAAGTATGTGCTGCGGATAGCGCCTGATTGATCGGATCACCGCCACCAAAATCGTTGGGGTCGTAGTCGCGCCTGCCCCAAACCACACCGGTTCGTTCTGAACTTTCACAATACAGCCGGCGCACTCGGGCTCCCTCACGGCCGCGCAGCTGTTGCATGTTCAACCCAGACACGTCCTCATTCGGGAACCGCATCGAATACATCTCCCGGGCCACCCGCAGCCGCGCATTCTGATTGGCAAACGCAATCGCCTGCGCCTCGAGCAGTCTCGAAGACCGAGCGAGCGACCGGCCGTGCGCGTAATAGCGCACGCCACGTTCACCCACCCACACAGCGGTCGACCCACTCTCGGCGAGGACCATCATTGCTTGGTGAGTCACTCGGGTGCCAGGGCCGAGCAACAGAGCACCCAGCGAAGCCGCCGGAATGTGTACCGTTCCGCGTTCGTCAGTCGCCGTAATAGCGTTAGCATCCCTATGCACAATGCATCGTTCAAGATAGATAAACGAAAGCCGATCCTCCGCGCGAACCAGATCGGGCAGATCTGGCGGTGGCGTGCCCGGAATCTTCCTCACGAGGCGGGACGAGCCAATGTGATCAAGCCGCATCCGAAGCCTTTGGCTCGCCCCAGACCCCCGGTCAGCACCGATCTGAAGGCGCTGAGGTCGGAGATGCGCAAGACGCCGTCGAAGCGGGCTGTGACCAGGGTGACCCGATCACTCCCCCGTCTGAACTGTCTCTTTTCTCGCTCCGACACAGACACCGCAGGCGACCCTTCATCGCTATCGACAAGCTGGAAGCCGTGCGCGACCGACCGGTTCGACAACCATGCCGTTTGCTGCTCGGGCGTGACGTGACCGACGATCTTTCCGACGTCTTTAGCGTCTTTGACCGGATTGGCCCGCAACCGAAAGGCCCAGTTCTGACCATTGGCCAGTCGGTCGATGAACGGCGCGTAGGGCCTGGTCTCCCACGTCGCGGCGATCGGCCAGCCGGCCTGCTCCACCAGATGCGTGAGATCTGGTCGGACGGGGCTGAGCACAAATAGATGGGTCCGGGAAGGTTCGCGATCGACGCGCCACAGCACCCGTCCGGACTCGGTCGGCCCGACGTCCTCGGGCGGGAATGATGCCAATACAGCGGCGTGCATCGCGTGTGGAGAACCCAGGATCTTCTGCGCCCCGCGTCGCGACGGATTGATGGCAAATCGGGTCAGGAACATCAACCGCTCCCCAAGCACGCCATAGGATCGTGGTGATAGTGCAGAAAGCTGCGGCCCCCTCCACCGGTGGCCGCGGGAACCGTCGGCGCGAGTGGATTCGGAACATCTGAAACCCATTCACGCACCACATCTCGCCAACCGTATTCACGGCGTTCGGAATCATAACTTTCAGGCACATCACGAATCACTTCATGCACCCCTTCGGTAGCGCCTTCAGCGTTGTTGTCGTCCGCATCGCGAACTATTTCCAGGTCTAGCGACGACGATCGCACCTGCCGCTGATACCAGCGGGCAGCCGCCCAGGGCTGGCGCCGCAGTATGTCCTGCAATGTGCCATCCAGGACACCCAGAGAAACCGGTCCGACGGGCGGGCAGGATCGCCGGCCCAGATAGAGCGGAAATGTCGGATAGCGAAGCGATTCGTCCAGATCGTCCAGGAATTCGCCGTCCCCTTCGACGGCGGCCAAGAATAAGGCGTCACCGAGATAGTACCGATAGGACAATGGCATCGACGGTCCGGATCGGGCGTGAGCCGTGTGAAAATCACGGATTAGGCGCCCAGGTTGGTCGATACGCACCCCGAACTTCAGTCGGGCGAGATCTTCGATCGGGTCCGACCGTCGGCGCCCTTGCGCCGCAGCCAGCAGGCCAAGCACCCCGCTCTTGGTTGGTTCCTGCCGGGTGTTCCGACGGACGAACCGACTGGAGTCCCCCCAGGATTGCAGAGGGGCCGCTAACCGCAGTAGTAGACTACTCATGCCCGCGCGTCGAGACGTTCTGAGATCACGGATTTCACCCGGTCCAGTAGGACATCAAGCGGCACACGCTCACCCAACGAGGTGAGCGGGGCGGTCGACTCACCGACGAGAACGACAAACGTCGCCACAGCAGCCGTGCCAAAGGCCTCGTCCAAAGCCTGCGAATATGAGGTGAGCCTGTTGGCCGCCTCCGACAGGCGACTGGAACCCGCTGGCGTGACTATCGGTTCCTCAAATGCGCCGACCAGATTGACCGGTTGACCATCCCGGACTGCAACCACAACCGCGTCGGGCAAAGTTCGGTTGGCAAACGTGTTCTGCTTGCCGGTCGGCATCGAAGTGACGAAGGACCGAATGAACGCAGACGTGGCCAGACTGGTCGCGGGCGCATTACCCAGCGTCTGCTGAAGCGCGTCGACGTTCACCGTCGCATACCGGTACAGGGTGGATGAGTTGAATTCGACGGTGCCGATCATACCCGCGCCGGCATTGTCTTCCGGGGCCCTGTCATCGACGGCGGTGAAATAGTCGTATTCGTTGTCCACGGCATGAACGCTGATGGCGTGCGCGACCTGCACCGCCGCATCGACGTTGAGATCGGCTGCGTCGGCGACCATCCGGCCGAAGAGGGCTACATCGATGCTGTGACCCGTATCAGCAGCCCGTTTGGCCGCCGTCTTGTCGGGCTTAATGCCGGTTTGTTCCGACTCGATGGCCAATTTGGCCAACTGTTCAGCTTGATGCCGACTGAGGAATAACAAGTAACTCGACTCGGCCGTTCCTGGTGTCTCCGCCTTCTTCGCACGTGGGGCCGAGACCTTGATTCCTGCTGCCGCGAGTGCGCCTACTGCCAGATCGGTCGCTCTTGCTTCCAGCTCAGGCGCACGCGAGATGATCCGGTCGGCGACCACGGCGACGACCTTCTTGGTGCGGATGCCGAGCTCGGTTGGGTCGATCAAGCCGGCGAAACCCGTTCGGGTGGCGCGCTTCCAAGCTTGGCTGGAGACTCGGGCCCGCCGAACGCCGCCGTAGACGGCCGTCTTCGGACTGCCGGTGTCGTCCCTATTTACGTTGCTCGGCGGGACGGTCTGTAAGACATGGATGTCGATCGTGGTCTGGATCACGTGGTTTCCTCTGCCTTGTGATTGATCTCGGGCGTTCCGCCGGACGCGGCGTCCGTTGATGGTGTGGGGCCGATGCCGTAGAAGTCCCGGCCCCAATGCAATCTGACCCCACTGGACCTGGTCGGATCCTGTAGCCGATACAGATCGCCGGCAAATCGGCCGTAGTCCATGCCGATTCCGGCGCCTCGTAGTTGGGTAGCCAGTCCGCGCGCGTGATAGACGGTTTCACTGAATGTGGACGCTGTACCCAACGCCTGAAATCGTCTTACGACGCCTGGATCGGCCCTGACGTCGCGCCCCGTGGCCAAATCTCGGGCGAGGAGGCCGACGGCGGTACCCAGGGATCGACCAACAATATGCATACCGGTGCGTTGACTCTGCTGGTGCACCGCGTACAACGTGAGCGAGGCATGCGCCGACCGTTCGGCCCGCGAGGGTTCGTCGCGTACACCTGTCAATTCGGCGGGGAAGCCGTCGAACAGCAGATCCCAAATTCCCGGCTCGGATCCCGGTTCGCTCGTCACAGCCCGACGAAGCCGGGCCAGTGAGCCGACTGCCGTGGAGTGATCCGCGCGGGAGCGGTCCAGGTACGCGGCCTGCAGGCGGTCGACCCTCCGATCGATGTAGCCGGACAAGTACTCGCGATGGCCCGGCGGTGGACCGGGAGCCTTTCGTGCAGCCGTCACAGCGGTTCCTTTCCTGAGATGACCGGAGCCGAATCGGGAAGACCCTTTTCCCCGGACCGTTCGCGATACGGGAGAGCCCTAACCAGAGCAGACCGGAACCAGGCGTCGGCCAGTGCTGTGTCAATGTGACGGCCTGATCTGTTGTTTCGGCCCACCCACGCGGCCGGACCGGCAGCCTCAACAAGTCGTTGCCCCTCCACCCGTAGCAGGTTCCGCGCCGTGCCGTACCAACCGAACAACGCGTCCAGGGCATCGGTCGTCGAGTCGAGTTCACTGAGCCACCTGCGGAATGGCGCGTCCAGCGTGAAGTAGGCGTCCTGCCTGGCCTTGTCCTGGGCCGCGGTTTCGTCACCGCCGGCTGCCACTTCAAGGTGGCCGGCGAGAATTGCCAATGCGGTCACGGCCAGGTCGGTAGCCTTGACCGCGCTGACCGCCCTAGCGGCCAGCTCACTGCCGCCGGGGGCGAACAATACGGCGTGCACCGTAAGAGAATCGTCGATGATCTCTGCGACGGACGATTCTTTCGAGCCGTAGTCGATGCCGACTGCCCGGGTCCGAAGGACAAGATCGAGCGGCAGCCAGGGACCACCGAGCGAATCTGACTCCTGCAATCGGTGTATCCACTCAACGTTCCCGGCCGAGTAAGCGCTCACGCCGTCACGCCGTTGCTGCTCGCGCACTCCATGGGGAATCAACGCGGCCAGACCGCGCCACATCGACCGCTCCGGATCATGTCGGAGCGGCATGTAAACCAGGCTGCGACCAAGCTTCTTCTCCTGAGTCTCACTGCGTCGCCACGTGGTCATCGGCTCGATGAACTGATTTTGCGGCCGCAGTGGATCACCGATGGCCAGAATCACGCCGGTCACCGCCCGGCCGTCGTGCACCAGACGGATTCGTCGGCTCGGCCACGTATACAGGTCGGCGGGACCCTCGGGAGCTTCCCGCGGCAGGCTTCCGCGGGTCTCCACACCCGCGGTGAGGGGCGGCCGCTCCCAAACCGGTAAATCGTCGCCCGACAACGTCGCGAATCCATGTTGCGGGTCGCCAAGGACCAGATTGAGCAAAAGGGTTTCACGCAGTGTGTGGCCTTCGAGGATGATGCCGCCGATGCATCCCGTCCAGGAGGTCCCTATCGGATAACCCTTGCCACCCTTCACGCGGCGGTCTCCGATGGCCCCCGACTTGATCCCTGAGGTGTCGAAAGCGTTGACGTGCAGTAACCATCTCGTCGCTTCTGCGAACGGAATTGATTCCAGGGCGGCGCCTGCCCTGGTGGTGAAAAACTGCGTACCGTTGGGTACGTCGGCGATCACCTTCTCCAAGCCGCTGATTCCACCACCCGTCGAGCGCAGGCTTGCGACCTGGAAAAAGGGCTTGTCGGAGTTCAAGAGGTCGAAACGATCAGCGTGCTGTTGCAGGTACTGTTCGATCGCTTCCACCGGAAGTTCCGGAGCCTGCCACAAGTTCCCCCACACCACGGTCGGAGGTGCGTCGACCACGAACGCCCGATGCAGGATCGCCAGCAGAAACCTGATCAGAGTGAACGTCGTGGTCGGCAGTTCGCCTCCGATGCTCCGCACGGTCGGTGCCTGCCGGAAAGTCTGCAGAACGCTCAGCTCGTCGGTCGTGCCATTGATCCTCCGTACCGGTATCCACGGCTGCGTGAGTACATCGAACGAGGTCTTCGGTGGGTCGTTCACAACGATTCCCTTCGTGGTGATGTGATGACCAAGCCTGATTCTCGGTCGTATGTGATATCGGCTCCGAGCAAGAGGGTCCGGAGATTTTCGTCCAGCACCAGGACGAGTTGGCCGCGAAGCCATGGCGATTGTTGCCAGGAGGCCCTGCCGTTGGACTCCAGCGCATTGATCAGGGTAGAGATGTTGCTGGGCGAGCTCATCCAACTGGGCAGTCGCAACGTGCACGTCGCCGCAGCCTTGGCTACCGATCGGTCGGGCTCACCAATGTGGACCAATTGGCGACCGCCGAACGGCCGTATCCAAGTAGGAACGAAGAAGTCGGAGCCGATTTGCTGGACGACGATCACCTCGACCGTTTCATCACCGTCGCGCACCTGGGCCTGGCCCTCGACGCCGTCCTCGGCGTCGCCGACCCCACGTCCGTTCCAGTCGAAGACGGTTGATCCCGGAGCACCAACCGGTTCGAGGAGAAAATCCTTGGCCGCCCTGCGACGCCTATCGACGTTCGCTCGGTGGGCAAGTTGGGCCTCGTCGAAAGCACCGGCCCACGCCGAAGGGGCCGTCAAACCCGGGTCATAGGCGCGCTGGACCAGTGGTGCGATCTCATCGGGCAGGCGCAGCGTACTTCCCCGGTCCGTCAGTTCATTGAGGACGATGAAGGTGCGTAGGAGCAACGCCAACGGGTAGACGTACGTCGAGCCGGTGATTGGGACCGGCGGTCCCGTATGCCATTGGTCGACTCCGACCACGATGCAACGCGCACGACGCAGACCCGGAGGTCTGGCATCTGTGGGTCGGGCGTGCCGGTGCAGTCGTCCGATTCGCTGCAACAACAGATCCATGGGGGCCAGATCAGTGATCAGGAGATCGAAGTCGATGTCCAGTGACTGTTCCAGCACCTGGGTGCCGACCACGATCTTCTGGCCGGGTCGAGCGACAGCGCTGCCGGCCGGGCCGAGCCAGGCCCGCAATTCGGCCTCTCGGGACATCCGGTCCACCGCCAGAAACCTGGAGTGAAGCAGGAATACGTCTGCCCCGTACCGTTCGCGCAGCAAGCTTGCGGTCTCCTGGGCGCGTCTGACTGTGTTGCGGACTATGCCGACACACCCACCGTGGGCCATTGCTTCTGCGAGCAGCTCCACGAGCGTGTCGTCGTCGTCGGCGGCGCGCTCGACAGCAACGGTGAGGCTGCGTCCAGACGGCTCCGCAACGACGACATCCGGGGTGCCGCCAGTCGAGGCGGTGATGACCGGGTACCCGATGTTGCCGTCGAGATTCGACAGCAGATCTGCGGATGGGGGTTCCGGCAACCCTGGATTCTTCAACCGGGCACGGAACTCGAACGGCCCAGCAGGCCGAAGTACCTGCGTGTCGAAGCCCCGGCCGGTGTCGTATGCGGCGACCATGGCGCGCCGGCGCGAAGAGGGGAGAGTAGCGCTGAGCACAATGGTCGGCACACCGTAGGCACCCAGCCACAGCAGAATTCGGTCAAGGTAGACCGACATGTATTCATCGGCCGCATGAACTTCGTCGATCACCACGATCTTGCCGACCAGGGACAAATGTCGAAGGACCAGGTGCCGGCTCTTCAACGCCCCAACCAGAATCTGGTCGATCGTCCCCACCACGAAATTGGACAGGACCCCCTTTTTTCGACCGGACAGCCATTGCAATGCGATCGTTCCGGACTCCGCCTCTGCCGCGTATCGCCCATCGGATAAGTTGTCCTGTTCGATTCCGACCGGTGTGCCGCTATACAACAGGTGATGAAAGTCCGCGTTGAGGGCAGATTTTCCGTGAGCGAGAAACGTGGATTTCGCTCCCGTGCCCGTGAGGTGTTCTATCCAACGCAGTACCCGGGCGAACATGGCGTCGCTGGTGGCCATCGTAGGCAAAGCGACGAAACATCCTCCCGCACCGAATCGGCAGGCGAGCACCTCCGCGGCGGCCAAAGCCAGTTCGGTTTTTCCTTCGCCCATCGGCGCCTCGACGATCAACAATGACGGACCTCGGACGTCCGCGGCAAGCCGCACGGCAGCAAGCTGAATCGGCCGCGCCGTCACCCCCTCGGAAAAACCGAACCGGGACCGGAACAGATCGTCGGCCATGGTCACTTCGGGGGGCTCCCAGGGCGGCGTCAGACCGATGTCGTCCCAGGCGGCCGCGGCGCGCTCCTCCGCCGGTCGACGGTCAAGGTAAGGAAAGCGCTTCGGATCGCTGGCTATCCAATCGGCCACGATCACCACGGCGGTCAGCAGCACCTGCGCCAAAGGCGACAAAGGCCGCCGCCGCCAATCGGGAAGGTATTCCAGGGCTCCCGAAATCTCGGCCGCATAACCGGCCAGTTCCCGCTGCACAGCAGCCCAGCTGTCGTCGCCCACCAGGTGTGTGCGGTTCGCCGTTACGATGGCAATGTTGTTCGGGGTCACCCCGTGGTGGCCACCCGGGACGATGGCGTAGGTGTCGGCCACGCTCGGCTCGAAACTCCAGTCCTGGACCAACCATCGTCGCAGGAGCACGTGCGAGGCGATCGAGTGCGGAGCGCAGCGCCGTTCGGCCTGCGGGATGACAGCCGGAACCTTCAGGCCGCACCGATTCATCCGCTCGGCGAGCCCTTCGACCTGCACACTGAACGCTGGACTGGCCTTGCCCAGATCGTGTACCGCAGCCATCCAGATCGCCAGCGTCCGGGACTCCCCGACCGACCTGTCCTGACCGACGATGCGACGCACCGAATCGGGTAACCAGTGGTCCCAGATCAACCCGGCCACCGCGGCCGAGTCCCCCATATGGCGACCGAGGGACATCCATTCGCCAGTATCCCGATCGGATTTTGCCCACACGCTCTGTGCCGCCGCGCTCAGCCTCTGCTGGTCCATCAATCACCCTGTCGGTGCCGGGCCTTATCGTGCGACTGGCCGGTGGAGTCAGGATACGAGGGAACGTTTGCCTGGGTCAATAAACTACTGACCTTACAACGTTCTGGTGTGAGCGGACTACCACGGCCGGCCGTGTGACATCCGGCTTGCGCCGGCCGCCCGGATTCGGGCAAAGTGGAGTTACTTCGACAGCTCCCGGCCGTGCCGGGATGAACCAGTCAGTAGTTTGAATCGAAGGTGTTCCCCGCATCGGCGGGGATGAGCGCACAGGTGGGCGTCGGCCCTGATAGCCGTCACCCCGGGTGGGACCGCGCCATCACCCAACCGAAGGTCGTCCAGCACATGTCGCACGTCTTGGCCCAGACGACGGGACGAGTTCGCGGGGGAAGTGGGCGGTTTCGTACCACTGGGCGATGTTCGGCCGGACCCGATCGTCGACGAATGACCGGACCCGATCTCTGACCGCCTTTTCCTCCGCCGACAGCAGGCTATCGAGGTTGAGGTAGTCGTGCGCCAGGGCATTCGTCATGTGGTCATCCCTTGATCATGCGGAAAATGGCTGACCGAGTTCGCAGATCATCATCACCTCGTCGCGGTCCTCGCCCGGGGGCATCCTGATCCAGCCCGGGGATCGGCCGTGTTCGGCGAAGCCGAAGCGCGCGAAGAACTCCTCCAGACCCGCCCCGGCCGGAATACCGGCCCTCACCTTTTCCGCCCCCAGCGACGATGCCAGCCGCAGCACGGCCTGCATCAACATCTCGCCGGAGCCCTGGCGTCGACCGCCGGGCTCGACCATCACCATGGTCAGTTGAGCCGTGTGCGACTGGGCCCGGACGCCCGGCTCCAGCAGGGCAAAACCGACGATGTCCCGAACCCGGGTCAGCGCGAACGCCACCGCCCGGCCGGACCGCAGCTTGTCCACCACCTCGGCCACGGCGGCGCCGACCTCGGCGCGCTCGACCGGCGTGACGAAGCCGACGGCCCCGCCGGCCTCCGCCACCCGGTGCCAGAGGGTCAGCAGGGCGACCGCGAAGGCGCTGTCGGAGGCCATCGAGCCGCCGGGGCCGACCCGGCGCACTTCGACCGGCGCGGGCCGCCGTTCGGGCGATACGCCGACATCCACGGTCACCGGTGGGGAAACCAGAGCCCGATCTCCCGCTCGGCCGACTCCGCCGAATCCGAGCCGTGCACCAGGTTCAGCTGGGTGGACAGGCCGAAATCCCCTCGGATCGTGCCCGGAGTGGCCTTTTCCACCGGGTCGGTCCCGCCGGCCAGCTGCCGGAACGCGGCCACCGCGCGGTCACCTTCCACGATCATCGCGACCACCGGTCCGGAGGTGATGAACTCCAGGAGCGAGGGGAAGAAGGCCCGTTCGACGTGCTCGGCGTAGTGAGCGGTGGCGGTTTCCGCACTGACGGTGCGGAGTTCCAAGGCGGCCAATCGGAGTCCCTTCCGCTCGATCCGGGAGATGACCTCACCGACCAGAGCGCGCGCGACGCCGTCGGGCTTGACCAGGACCAGGGTGCGTTCGGACACGAGGCGTGTCTCCTTCGACAGTGACGGATACCAACGGGCCGCTTCAGGGTCAGACCGACCCGCCGACCGGTGGTGGTGGCTTCGGCAGCGTACCGGCCGCGAGCCGACGCCGGAATTCGTTGCGGAACCAGATGACCACCGCCCACACCATGCCGAAGACGAGGCCCATGACGCCCAGCGAGGGGGTGATCAACCAGCCGAGGATCATCAGGCCCTGCAGGGCGAGCGCGGCGGCCAGGAACCAGGGGCGGCTGACGAAGGCGCAGGTCGCGATGAGGGCCGCAGCAAGCAGGCAGATCGCGACGACACCCAGGGCACTGGTGCCCGAACCGGTGTTCTCGGCCACCGGGATGGACAGCAGCACCACGATCGACTCGAGGATCAAGGTCGCCGACATCACCCCCCGTAGGCCTCGTTCCGGATCATAGGGACGGACCCGTCGCACCGGCCCCGGTCCCCCCGGCGTCACGCTTGATCCCTCCGTGCCCGGCGAACTCATGCCGGCATCAATCCGGCGATCGCGCGGCCGTCGCCGGCCGACACCACGGAACCGGTGACCACGACGCCGGTCCCGGTGGCGTCCTCGCCGGGCTCCAGCGCCCCCTGGGCCAGGTCGACGGCCAGCGCCACGGCCTCGGTCATCGTCTCGGCCGCATGCACTTTCTCCTCACCGAAGATGTCCACGGCCATGTCCCGGAGGTCGGCCACCGGCAGCGACCTGGGCGAGGAGTTGGTCGTCACCACCACCTCGTCGAAGGAATCGATCAGCGCGGTGAGAATGCCGGCCACATCCTTGTCCGCCATCACCGCCAGCACCCCGACCAACCGGGAGAACGAGAATTCGGCGGCCAGCGCGGCGGCCAGCGCGGCGGCCCCGTCCGGATTGTGCGCCGCATCGACGAGAATCGTCGGTGAGGTGCGCACCCGCTCCAGCCGCCCGGGCGAGGACGCTGCGGCAAAGCCGTCCTGCACCGCCATCAGATCCAGCTGACGCCCGGAGCCGGCGCCGAAGAAGGCCTCGACCGCGGCGAGGGCAACGCTCGCGTTCACCGCCTGGTGCTCACCGGCCAGCGGCAGGAAGATGTCCTCGTACACACCCCCCAACCCCTGCAGGGTGAGCCGCTGGCCGCCGACCGCGAACGACCTGTCGATCACGTCGAACTCGCTGCCCTGCCGGGCGACGGCGACGTCCACCTCGACAGTGCGGCGGAGCAACCGGTCCATGGCCTCCGGTCGCTGCCGGGCGATGACGGCGACCGAGTCCTTCTTGATGATCCCGGCCTTCACCCCGGCGATCTGCGCCACGTTGTCGCCGAGGAAGTCGATGTGGTCCAACCCGATCGGCGTGATCACCGCGATCTTGGCATCGGCCACGTTGGTGGAATCCCACGTACCGCCCAGCCCGACCTCGACGACGGCGACGTCGACGGGAGCATCCGCGAACGCCGCAAAGGCCATGGCCGTGAGGATCTCGAACTTGGACAGGGCGATTCCGCCCTCCTGCATGCTGGCCGCGTCGACCAGGTCGACGTAAGGCGCGATGTCGCTGTACACCGACACGTACTGCTCGGCGTCGATCGGCACCCCGTCCAGGCTGATCCGTTCGGTGACCGACTGCAGATGCGGCGAGGTGTAACGCCCGGTGCGCAGCCCGACCCTGGTCAGCAGTGCATCGATCATCCGGGCGGTCGACGTCTTGCCGTTGGTGCCGGCGATCTGGATCACCGGGTACGCGTGCTGCGGGTTGCCGATCAGGTCCATCAGCGCCACCATCCGCGCTGTGGTCGGCGAGATCGCCGTCTCGGACCGGCGTTGGTTCAACAGCTCCTCGACGGCGCCTAACGTCAGGGGCGGGGAATCAGGCACGATCATTCCCGCGTCCTCGTCGAGATCCGCGGTGGCGCCGGCGATGTCGGCGTCCGGGTCGACCACCGCGCCGACCATGGCCAACTCGAGGCCGTCCGGATCCTCGTCCTTCCAGTCGTCGTCGCCGACTGGCTCGGCCGGCGGGATCGGGGTGCCGCCACCGGGCGCCTCCGGCCGATCCTCCGGGTTCACGTCGTCGGGGTGATCGCCCGGCTGGATGTCACCCTTGGCCCGGCGACCGCGGTCGTCCCGGCCGAAAGCATCTCGCTCGACTCCGGACTGGTCGTCGTTGAGAAAGGGCCGGGACGCACCTTCGGCCTGCTCGTCGTCCCAGTCGCGGCCCGTCATGAGTCCCCTCTCAGCTTGCTCAACCGAACGCCCAGCCGCTCGACATCGGCCCGCGCTCTCCGGGCCCTGGCCCTGGTCTTGTCGACCACAGCCGCCGGGGCCTTCTGCACGAACGACTCCCGGCCGAGTTTGCCTTCGGTGTCCTGGATCTCCTTCTGCGCGGCGGCCAGATCCTTCTCCAGACGGGCGATCTCGGCCGGCACATCGACCGAGGAGGAGGTGTCCAACGCGACGTGCACCGAACCGCGGCCCAACGCCGCCTCCAATGAGGCGGTGGCCGCGAAGTCGGATCCCGGCTCGGTCAGTCTGGTCAGCGAAGCGGCGTGGACGTTGACCGCATCGTCCCCGCCGACCAGCCGGGCCGGCACACGTCGGCCGGGAGCCAGACCCTGGTCCGCGCGGAACCGCCGGACCTCGGTGACCAGCGTCTGCACGTCGGCCACCCAGGCCGCGGCGGCCGGATCGGCGGTGCGCGCCGACGGGTGCGGCCACGGCGCGACGACCAGCGATTCACCCCCGGTCAGCACGGTCCACAGCAGCTCGGTGACGAACGGGATGAACGGGTGCAGCAGTTTCAGCAGACCGTCCAACACGGTGCCCAGCACCGCTGCCGTCGTACCCGGACCCGCGGCATCGTCCCCGGCGGTCGAGATCTGCACCTTGGCCAGTTCCAGGTACCAGTCGCAGACCTCGTCCCAGGCGAAGTGGTACAGCCCGTCCGCGGCCTTGCCGAACTGGAAGTCGGTCAACAACGCGGTGGTGTCGGCGACGACCTGGTCCAGCCGATCCAGAATCCAGCGGTCGGCCCTGGTCAGCTCCGCGGGCGGCAACGGCCCATCGGGCAGTCGTGCGCCGTTCAGCATCGCAAACCTGGTGGCGTTGAACAGCTTCGAGCAGAAGTTGCGGGACCCGGCCACCCATTCCTTGGCCAGCGCCTGGTCGGCGCCCGGATTCGAGCCCCTGGCCAGGGTGAACCGCACGGCGTCGGCGCCGAACTCCTCGATCCAGGCCAGCGGGTCGATGCCGTTGCCCTTGGACTTGGACATCTTCTTGCCGAACTGGTCACGGACCAGGCCGTGCAGCGCAACCGTGTCGAACGGCACCGGACCCAGCTCGCCCTCGCCCGAGGGATCGGCCCCGAGATTGGTGCCGACATAGGTGCCGAACATCATCATCCGGGCCACCCAGAAGAACAGGATGTCGTACCCGGTGACCAGGACCGAGGTGGGATAGAAGGCCCGCAGGGTGTCGGTCCGCTCGGGCCAGCCCATGGTGGAGAAGGGCCACAGTCCGGAGGAGAACCAGGTGTCCAGCACATCCGGGTCCTGGACCCAGCCCTGACCCGGCGCCTGGTCATCCGGCCCGAGACAACGGACCTCTCCGTCCGGGCCGTACCAGACCGGAATGCGGTGACCCCACCACAACTGCCGCGAGATCGTCCAGTCGTGCATGTTGTCGACCCAGGCGAAATACCGGGCCGCCATCTCCGGGGGGTGGATCCGGGTGCGGCCGTCCCGCACCGCGTCGCCGGCCAGGGCGGCCAGCGGCGCCACCTTCACGAACCATTGCATGCTCAGTCGCGGCTCGATGACGTCGTCGGAGCGCGAGCAGTGGCCCACCGAGTGCACGTAGGGCACCTTCTCGGCGACGATGCGGCCTTCGCCGCGCAGGGCCTCCTTGACCGCCGATCGGGCCTCGAACCGGTTCATCCCGTCGAAAGCTGTTCCGGTGCCGGTAATGTCGGCTTCCTCAGTGAGGATGGTGATGGTCGGCAGGCCGTGCCGACGGCCGATGTCGAAGTCGTTGGGGTCGTGCGCCGGCGTCACCTTGACCGCGCCGGTGCCGAACCCGGGCTCCACGTGGGAGTCGGCGACGATCGGAATGCGCCGGCCCACCAGCGGCAGTTCGACGGTGGTGCCGACCAGGTGGGCGTAGCGCTGGTCGTCCGGGTGCACCGCGATACCCGTGTCGCCGAGCATGGTTTCCACCCGGGTGGTGGCCACCACGATCGACTCGCCGGGCCGGTCGACGCTGTCGTACCGGATCGAGACCAGCTCGCCCTCGTCATCGCGGTGGTCGACCTCGATGTCGGAGAGCGCGGTGACACACCCCGGGCACCAGTTGATGATGCGTTCCGCGCGGTAGATCAGGCCCTCGTCGTACATGGACTTGAAGATGGTGTGCACTGCGGTGGACAGACCGTCGTCCAGGGTGAACCGTTCGCGATCCCAGTCGACCGAGTCGCCGAGCCGCTTCATCTGGCCGAGAATGGCGCCACCGGATTCGTGCTTCCAGTCCCAGACCTTCTCGATGAAGAGCTCACGCCCGAAGTCGTGCCGGCTCTTGCCGTCGATCGCGAGCTTCTTCTCCACCAGATTCTGGGTGGCGATGCCGGCGTGGTCCATGCCCGGCAGCCACAGCACCTCGTCACCGGACATCCGGTGCCAACGCGCCAGAATGTCCATCAACGTGTGGTCCAGGGCATGTCCCACGTGCAGATCGCCGGTGACGTTGGGCGGCGGCAGCACGATGGAGAACGGCGTGCGCTCACCGGACAGCACCCGCTGTTCGTCCGCCCGGAAGTACCCCGCGGCCAGCCACCGTTGGTACATCGGCACCTCGACCGCCGACGGGTCGTACGAGCTCGGCAGATCGGGTGTCGGCTGTTCGGGGCGGGAGGTCGTCAGCGTCACCGGTCCAGTTTAGGTCCGCGACACCATCGCACCCGCCCGCCGATCAGTACGACCGCGGCAGCTGCAGGCTGTGCTGGGCGATGTAGTTGAGCACCATCTCGCTGTTCACCGGCGCGATCCGCAGCAGACGCGCCATCCCCCACAGCGGCACCAGCCCGTACTCGACGGACAGACCATTGCCCCCGTGGGTCTGGATGGCCGCGTCGACCGCGGCCACGGCCGCCTCCGACGCCGCGAACTTGGCCATGTTGGACGCCTCGCCGGCGGGGAGTCCCTGGTCGTGCAGCCACGCCGCCTTCGCGGTCATCAACGCGGCCAGTTCCACGGCGATCTTGGCCCGGGCCAGCGGGTGGGAGACGCCCTGGTGCACACCGATCGGAACGCCCCAGACGTTGCGGGTGGTGGCGTACGCGGCGGCCACCGAAAGCGCATGGCGACCGATACCCACACCCATCGCGGCGGAGGTGATGCGCTCCGGGTTGAGCCCGTCGAACAGCGGTTGGAATCCTTCGTCGAAGACGCCGACCAGCGCCGACGCGGGCACCCTGACCTGGTCGTAGAACACGGTGAACTGCTTGTCGGGGATCTGCGCCGCCACCGGCAACACGGTCCAGCTCACCCCGGGCGTGCTGGTCGGGACGATGAACAGCGAGATCCTGGCCTTGCCGGTGGCCTCGTCGACCCCGGTCCGCGCCACGGTCAGCACGGCGGCCGACTCGTCGACGCCCGAGATGTAGTACTTGCTGCCGGTGATCAGGTAGTCGTCCCCGTCGCGACGGGCGGTGGTGGTGATCCGGTGCGAATTCGACCCGGCGTCGGGCTCGGTGATCGCGAAGGCCATCTTGACGCCGCCGTCCGACATCTGGGTCAACCATTCCTGCTTCTGGGCCGGCGAGCCGTGCCGGCGGAGCACCTCCACGCCGATGGCGCTGGACACCAGCAGCAGCAACAGCGGGCAACCGGCCGCCGCCGTTTCCTGCGCCACCACCGCCAGCTCGCTCATTCCTGCGCCGCCCCCGCCGTACTCGGCGGGGACGTTGATCCCGATGAAGCCGGCCTTGCCCAGATCCGACCACAGTCCGGACTGGGACGTCGAGGTGCGGGCGTGTTCGGCGAACTCTGCGGGGCCGTGGGCGCCGGCGATCTGGCGCACCGCCGCGCGGACGTCGGCGTACTCGGTGGGTTCGGAGAAGTCGAGCATGACTGGTCCCTTCGGGGTGTTCCTCCAGGGTGCCAGCTGTGAACCGCGGTTAACAAGGGCGGGCGCGGCGCCCCACCGAGGGTTAGATCTCGGCCTCGGCGGCCGGTCCCGCGCCCTCCGGGGACAGGTACATCGGACCGTAGACGGCATGTTCGCCGTCGTTCAGCGACACGGTTCCCACCCCCGCGTCCGCCAGGTCCTGGAAGTTGTCCTGCAGCCAGTCCTCGGCGGCCTGCTGGGAGGGGAATGCCACATCGGGTTCGGACATCGCCACGCCCGCCTCGTCGGCCAACAACCATCGCCAGGTCGGCACCGGTTCACCGCCGGTGGTGGACGGCAGATCAGGGGGCATGCTCATGGTCCCGACGGTAGCGTGATTCGACCCGGGCATCACCGCCGCGACGAAAAGGGGATTGTGTGAGCGTGGAATTCTCACCCGTGAGGCCGCCGCACCCGGACGGCCCGACCGCACCCCATCCGCTGCTGGGGACCTTCGGACCGCTGGTCGGCCTTCTGGAAGCGTGCGCGTTGCCGGAGCACGCGGTGCTGGAACGACCCCGACTGGTGGTGTTCGCCGGTGATCACGGGATCGCCCTGCTCGGGGTGTCCGCCCATCCGATGCGGGAGACAGCGCGCCGCGCCGTCGAGCTGGCCGCCGGTGCCGGCCCGGTCGCCTCCGTCGCCGGTGACACGGAGGTCGGCGTTCGGGTGGTGGACGTAGCGGTCGACGCGGATCTGACCGGAACGGGCGTCGACACGGCCGGGAAGGTCCGCCGGTCGTCCGGACGTATCGACATCGAAGACGCCCTGGATCACCAGCAGGTGGAGGCCGCGATCGAGACCGGTCGCCGGGTCGCGGACGAGGAGATCGACGCCGGAGCCGATCTGCTCATCGGTGCCCTCTGCGGGGTCGGCGCCAGCACCGCCACCGCGGTGGTGGTGGCCGGGCTGACGGGGATGGAGCCGGTGGAGGCCACCTCGAGGGGGTCCGGCATCGGCGACGCGGCCTGGATCAGGAAGGTCGCGGCGGTCCGCGACGCGCTGTACCGCACCCGATTGGCCGGCACCGACACGATGACCATGCTCCGGCTCGCCGGGGGGGCCGACCTGGCCGCGCTGACCGGTTTCCTCGCGCAGGCCGCCGTCCGCGGCGTTCCGGTGCTGGTCGACGACGTGCCCAGCACGGCGGCGGCTTTACTGGCCAACCGGCTCGCCCCCGGTGCCGACGCGTACGTCGTGGTCACCTCACTGTCGCCGGAACGCAGTCACCGCCGGCTTCTCGACCTGCTGGGGCGTGACCCGCTGACGGCCTGGTCGCTGCGGCTCGGCGATGGGGTCGGGGCCCTGCTCCTGGTCCCGGTGGTCCGGGCGGTGAGCAGGTCCGCGACGCCGCAGGACGGGTTCACAGGCGGAGGCAGGACCGCGGACGCCATCGACTCGTGGGATCCCGAGCTCTTCTGACCGCAGGCCGGGTCAGGTCCGGACCACTGTCGGCAGGCCGAACGTGGTGCGCACCCCGGGGGAGAACAGCGGGCGGAGCATCGGGCCGGCAACCTTCACACCGACCCCGGCGACCAGGTCGTCGCGCAGGCCGACGAGCTCGGCCGATCGCAGCGGCCACGGGCCGTGCTGGTTGGGTACCCACCAGGTGCGCCCGGCGTGCCGGGTGTGCAAACCCCAGCGCGCGGTCAGCCACACCTCGAGGGGGGTCGGTTCGACCGGCTCACCGATCCGGACAGTCACCTCGCTAGCCAGCCGGTCCCCCGCGGTCCGCGGCCACCTCCTGATCGACGAGTACCGCCACAGATCACCGGCGTGGATGGCTCGCATCCTGGCCCAGGTGTACGGCAGGCCCAGGCTCGCGCGGGCCAGCACCACGGTGGCCAGTCGGGAGGCTTCCAAGGTGCGGAACACGATGCCGCTGCGGCCCTGGCCGTCGACGGAGTAGAGGCGGACGTTCGTCTCGGCGAAATCGCCGAAGTACGGAACAGCCAGATGCCGGGCGGGCCCGGCCCTGCGCATCCGGAACGGCACCAGACCTACGTAGCTGACCCCGTCCACCACGTCCGGGGACACCCCCGGCGGCAGCAACGCCGCCACGGCGGCCGGTTCCACCGGCCAGTGCAGGAAGGTCAGGTCGGTCCAGCACTGATCGGACAGGATCGGCCCGGTCAGCGGCGGTGCGGTGGCGTCGACCGCCATCCTTGTTTCCCTTCCCTTGACGACGGCTCTCAGCCCGGCATCGGCCCGAACACGGTGATCTCCGGGACCGGCCCCGACCAGAGCTCCACCTGCACCAGAGCCGTGTGCGCGCTCGGCCCCTGGGCCAGCGCCGACGTGCCGCGGTCCGCAGTCAGCACGTTCGGATTGCCGTGCACGTCCAGGCCGCCGGGCGTCACCGGGTCGTACCAGGCACCGGTGGACAGCCGCACCACACCGGGCCGGATGTCGGACGAGATCACCGCCCCGGCCAGCACGGCGCCCCGGTCGTTGAACAGCCGGACCACCGCGCCCTCGCCGATCCCACGGTCGGCCGCGTCACCCGGATTGATCAACACCGGCTCCCGGCCCGCGACTTTGCCGGCCCGGGAGTGGGCGCCGTTGTCGAACTGCGAATGCAGCCGGCGCTCCGGCTGTCCGGACACCAGAGCCAGCGGAAAGCGCCTGGTCAGCTCCGACCCGAGCCACTCCGACGGGGCCATCCACCGCGGATGGGGCGGGCAGTCCGGATAACCGAATCCGGCGATGGTGGCGGAGAAGATCTCCAGCAGACCGGACGGGGTGTCGATCGGATTCGCCCGGGGATCGCCCCGGAGGGCGGCGTACGGCTGGGCCGGGCGGTCCAGATCGGGCAGGGCGACCCGGCCCAGCTCCACCAGTTCCGGCCACGGCGGCAACTGCACCTCCACGGTCGCCGCCCGCTTCCGGGTTCGCTCGTACAGCTCGGCCACCCAGTCGTCCGCCGTCCGACCCTGGGTGAAGGCGTCCTGAAGGCCCAGTCGGGCGGCGATCCGGGCGAAGATCTCGTAGTCGGTGAGCACGTCGCCGGGCGGATCGGCGGCCTTGACCATGGCCATCAGGAACGGGTCCTCACGACCGGCCGCGAAATCGTTGCGCTCGGCGAACGTGGCCGCGGGGAGCACGATGTCCGCGTGTCGGGCCGATGCGTTGGCGAAATGCTCGTGCACGATGACGGTGTCCGGTCGCTGCCAGGCCGCGACCAGCCGGTTCAGGTCCTGGTGGTGGTGGAACGGATTGCCGCCGGCCCAGTAGACCAACCGGATGTCGGGATAGGTGTACCGGCCGCCGTCGTAGTCGAATTCCTGGCCGGGCCTGGTCAGCAGATCCGAGATCCGGGCCACCGGAATGAAATCGGACACCGGGTTGATGCCTTGCGGGAACGAGGCGACGGGCACCCTGGCCAGTCGCATGCCGTTGCGGTGCAGCGCCCCGAGCCCGCACCCGAACCCGCCTCCCGGCTTGCCCATCGATCCGGACAGCGCGGCCAGGGTCAGCGCCATCCACGGTGCCTGCTCACCGTGATCGGCACGCTGCACCGAATACGAGGTGGAGATCACCGTTCGTTCCGTCGCGATCCGGTGGGCCAGCATGGTGATCGTCGACGCCGGCAGGCCCGAGATGTCCGCGGCCCAGTCCGCGTCCTTGGCCGTGCCGTCCGCCCGGCCCATCAGGTAGTCCTCGAAAACCGGCCAGCCGACGGTGGCGCGGTCCAGGAAGTCGAGGTCGTGCCGGCCGGCGGCGACGATGGTGTGCGCCAGACCCAGCATCACCGCCACGTCGGTGCCGGGCCGGGCCGGCAGCCACTGCGCGTCCAGGAAGTCCGCCGCGTCGGTACGCAACGGGGAGATCGAGAAGAAGTCCACCCCGGCCAGCCGGGCCCTGCGCTGCGCCCCCGGGGAGGTGTGGGCGCCCAGGCCACCGTCGTTGACCTGGGCGTTGCGCAGCGCCAGCCCGCCGAAGGACACCACCAGCGAGCCGTGCGCGGCGATCTCGTCGAACGTCGGGGAGGAGTCCATCGCGGTCTGCCAACCGCCGGCCACCCGGCGCAGCAGCACGGTGATCGCCGCCGAGGAATACGTGTCGACCGAGCGGGTGTACCCGCCGGCCAGGTTCAGGAAGCGGTGCACCTGGGACTGCGGGTGGTGGAATCGCCCGGCCGATCCCCACCCGTACGAGCCGCCGAAGATGGCCCGGTTGCCGTGGGCGGTCCGCACCCGGTCGATCTCCCCGGCGACCAGAGCGGCCGCCGTGTCCCAGCCCACCGCCACGTAGCCGTCGTCGCCCCGCCGTCGACGACCAGGCGTATCGGCCGGTCCCGGGCCGTGGTCGAGCCAGTCACGCCGGATCATCGGGACGGTCAGGCGGCCGGGGGCGGTCAGCGCATCGGTCACCGAATCGCCGATGGCGGTCGGGGCCGGATCGTCCGGGTGCGGATCCAGACCCAGCAGGCGGGCACCGTCGGTCCGGGCCAGGTACGTGCCCCAGTGGGTCGCGGTCGGCACCGTCCGGGTGCGGCCGGGGTCGAGCGCAGCCCGGCCGGTCCGGTCCGTCACGCCAGGGTCCAGTCCACCGGCTCGGCGCCCTGCGCCACCAGCAGGTCGTTCGCCCTGGAGAACGGCCGGGACCCGAAGAAACCACGGTCCGCGGACATCGGCGACGGGTGCACCGATGCGATGCACGGGACACCGCCCAGGGCCGGGATCAGGGTCTGCGCGTCCCGGCCCCACAGGATCGCCACCAACGGGCCACCGCGGGCCACCAGCGCCCTGATCGCCTGGTCGGTCACCGCCTCCCAGCCTTTCCCCTTGTGGGCGCCGGGCGCGCCGGGTGCCACGGTCAGCACCCGGTTGAGCAGCAGCACACCCGATTCGGTCCACTTGGTCAGGTCTCCGTGCGGCGGCGGGGTGATACCCAGATCCGATCGCAGCTCCCGGTAGATGTTGGACAGCGAGCGGGGGATCGGCCGGACCGACTTCTCGACGGCGAACGACAGGCCGATGGCATGTCCCGGGGTCGGGTACGGGTCCTGTCCGACGATCAGCACCCTGACCGCGGCCAGTGGGGCCTGGAACGCCCGCAGCACGTTCGCCCCCGCGGGCAGGTAGGTGCGGCCGGCGGCGACCTCGGCGCGCAGGAACTCACCCATGGCCGCGATCTGTCCGGCGACCGGGGCCAGCGCCGTCGCCCAGCCTGAATCGATCGTCTCCTGCAGCGGCCGGGCCATGCCTGGACGGTACCGCGGGACCAACCGGGTCCAATCCCTGCGGGCCGGCGGTGTTTCCGGGCACTGCGCAACAGCTGTGCAATCGCTGCAGCAGTTGCGGGCGTCGTACCTGGTGTCCGGACGACCGGGGTGTTGCACAGTCAAGGTTCAGGCCGGATCCGGAGCGTCAGCGAAAGTGGTCCCACCCGCCGGCTTCGTCCCGTTCTGACCCGTCGACGGTCACCACCGCACCCAGATCACCGATGGCACCGACCGTCCCGATCGGCTGCCAGCCGGGCGGCAACGGCGCATCGGGGGGGAAGGTGGCGACCAACGGGTGGTCGTCGCCCCCGGCCAGGATCCATTCCATCGGGTCCTTGCCCAGCGCGGACGCGACTTCGACCAGCCGGGGATCCAGGTCGAGGGCGGCGGTCCGGACGTTGATCGACACCTGCGAGGCCTCCGCGATGTGACCCAGGTCGGCGACCAGCCCGTCCGACACGTCGATCATTGCGGTGGCTCCCGCCGCCGCCGCAGGCGCACCGGCCCGCAGCGGTGGTTCCGGCACTCGGTAGGCACCCACGACGGCGGCCGGCGACCGGAATCCGCGGGACAACACGGCCAGGCCGGCCGCGGCCCAGCCCAGCCGTCCGTTGATCGCCACCTCGTCGCCGGGACGGGCCCCGGACCGCAGCACCGGCTGCGCCCCCCGCAGGGTGCCCAGCACCGTCACCGAGATGGTCAGGGTCTGCGACCTGGTCATGTCACCGCCGACCACGGCCGCACCGGCGTCCCGGGCGGCCTCGTGCAGACCCTTGCCGATGCCCAGAATCAGCTCGGCCGGCGTGTCGGCGGGGGCGGCGATGGCCACCACCAACGACGTCGGAGCGGCGCCCATGGCGGCGATGTCGGCCATCGAGGCCAGCGCCGCCCGCCGCCCGATCTGCTCCGCCGACGCCCAGTCCGTCCGGAAGTGCACACCGTCGACCAGCATGTCCACGCTCACCACCACCGAGCCGTCCGGGGCCGCGACCACCGCCGCGTCGTCACCGGGGCCGACCGTGGTGTCGGCGAGTTGCGGCTGGCCCCTGGTCACCGCGGCGATCACCTCGAACTCCCCCATGTCGCCGAGGGTGCCGCCGGCCGGCGCGGCCCGGGACGC
The DNA here is from genome assembly GCA_964250735.1 of uncultured Nakamurella sp. Lineage (GTDB taxonomy): Bacteria > Actinomycetota > Actinomycetes > Mycobacteriales > Nakamurellaceae > Nakamurella. The sequence continues at coordinate 24,746 of CAXUHA010000021.1, forward strand.
CTGGTTCGGTCGGCGGGTCTGCCGTTGGCCGGTACTGGGCTGCGGGGTCGTCATGGACACCTCCGGTTTCGGGCCGGACCACGGTCCGGCGGCGCAGGCTCGTGCGAAGCCGTTGTGCCCGCAGAGTGGACCACAGAGGATAAACTCCGACCGACTCCGCGGTCCTCGCGAGCGGGTCGGCCCCCCCTTCCGGAGTGCCGGCGGGACGAAGCTCAGATAAGGAGCACACCGTGGTGCAGGCCTTCATCCTGATCCAGACCGAGGTCGGTCAGGCCGCGGCGGTGGCCAACGCCATCGCCGAACTCCCCGGTGTCACCAGTGCCGAGGACGTCACCGGGCCGTACGACGTGATCGTCCGGGCCGAAGCCGACACCGTCGACGAGCTCGGCAAACTGGTCGTCGCCCGGGTGCAGGGTGTGCCCGGCATCACCCGCACGCTGACCTGCCCGGTCATCCGGCTCTGATCCCCCGCCCGGAAGACCCCTTCAGATGGCCCGCACCGCCCCGGCGAACCGGGCCGCCGACGTGGCCGGGCCCCAGGGTGGAGCGGCCCGGGCGGTCCCGTGGCAGGTGGCCGCGGCCCTGACGATTGTGGTGCTGGCGATCGCCGTCGCCGGGGTGCTCGGCGTCCGCACCAAAGCCGCTCCGCTGGTCTCCGGCCCGCTGCCGGTCGCGACGGTCGGTCAGCCGGGGGCGGACACCGCCGCCTGCCGCAAGCTGATGCCCACGCTGCCCGAACGGTTGGCCGGCACGGCCCGGCGGACCCTGGAAGGCGCCACCGACGCGGTCGCGGCCTGGGGTGACCCCCCGGTCATCCTGCGGTGCGGTCTGGAAACGCCGCAGGACCTGAACTGCAGCTCGGCCCTGACCCAGGTCAACGGCGTCTCGTGGCTGCAGCTCACCACGGCCGGTCTGGGCGAGACCACCTACATCGCCGCCGACCGGCAGGTCCGCGTCGCCGTGACCGTCCCGGCCGGCGCCGGAACCGGTTCCATCCAGCAATTGTCGGACGTGGTGGCCGCGACCCTGCCGTTCCGGCAGCCGTGCCGCGACGGCGTGCTGGTGCCGACCGACGTCAGCTGAGGCGTGCCTCCTGCCTGGGCGTCAGCGCAGGCCGGTCCCGCGGGCCACGGCGGTCCGGATCAGCACGGTCAGCAGGTCCGGGTAGGACAGGCCCGCGGCCTCCCACATCCGCGGATACATCGAGATCGGCGTGAACCCGGGCATCGTGTTCACTTCGTTGATCACCACGCACCCACTGCGGGTGACGAAGAAATCCACCCGGGCCAGACCCTGGACGTCCAGCGCGCGGAACGCGCGGACCGCCAGATCCCTGACCTGTGCGGTGATGTCGTCCGGTAGCCGGGCCGGAATGTCGAAAGTGGCGACGTCCTGGAGGTATTTGGCGTTGAAATCGTAGAACTCGTACCCCGCCGCCAGGCTGATCTCCGCGGTGGGCGAGGCCTCCACCCGTCCGTCGGGGTACTCCAACACCCCGCATTCGATCTCCCGGCCGATCAGCGCCGCCTCGACGAGGACCTTCGGGTCCGCGGCCCGGGCCGTCTCGATCGCCGCGTCCAGGTCGGCCCATCGCTGCACCCGGCTGACCCCCAGCGAGGAGCCGGCCCTGGCCGGTTTGACGAACACCGGCAACCCCAACCGATCCCGCTCCTGCGCGGTCAGCGACGTCCGATCCCGGCGGAGCACGACGTGGTCACCGACCGGCAGACCTTCCGCGGCCAGCAACTTCTTGGTGAACTCCTTGTCCATCGCCGTCGCCGACGCGAGCACCCCGGCACCCACGTACGGCAGGCCGGCCAACTCCAGCAGGCCCTGGATCGTGCCGTCCTCGCCGAACGGGCCGTGCAGCACCGGAAACACCACATCCACGTCGACATCCGGCCCGGCCGCCGCCCCGAACGGGACCAGCGACGCGGACATCGGATCGGCCGGCATCACCACCGCCGACCCGCCGGACACCGACGGCAGGGTCCCGCCCGCCTGCTCCAGCACCACACCGGGATCGACCACCACCCACGTCCCGGTCGGAGTGATACCGATCGCCGTGACATCGAACAACGCCGGATCCAGATGGTGCAGGACACTTTCGGCCGAGATGCAGGACACTGAGTGTTCACCGCTCCGGCCGCCGAAGACCACCGCCACGCGGAGCCGCTCGGACGTCATGTTCGATCCCGGCCCGACATCCACGCGCAATCCATCGCGCAACCATACGGTGGACCGGTCGGGTCCCGGCCGTCATTCCGCGCCGTGTGGCCGGTCCATCAACGCCCTGATCATGTCCACCGGCGCCATGTGCAGATAGCAGACCATGTAGACCGCTTCGGTGATCGGCATGTCGATCTGGTGGCGGTGGGCCAGATCCCGCACCGAACGACAGCTGACCACCCCTTCCGCGACCTGACCGCCGGCCGCCATGGTGGCCTCCTCCAGGGGAATGCCGGCGGCGATCCGACCACCCAGGGCCCGGTTCCGGGACAGCGGAGAGGAGCACGTGGCGACCAGGTCACCCAATCCGGCCAGCCCGGCGAACGTGGCCGGGTGGCCGCCGAGGGCCTGCCCGAGACGGGACACCTCGTTGAGTCCTCTGGTCATCAGCGAGGCCGCCGTGTTCAAGCCCAACTGCAGCCCGTCGGCCACTCCGCAGGCCAGCGCGATGATGTTCTTGCCCGCTCCGGCGATCTCGGCCCCCACCACGTCGGTGATCGTGTAGGGCCGGAAATAGCCGGTGGCGCAAGCCTTCTGCACTGCCCGGGCCACGTCGTGGTCGGTGCAGGCCAGCACCGAGGCGGTCGGCCGCCGCTGGGCGATCTCCACGGCCAGGTTCGGCCCGGTCAGCGCCACCACCCGGGCCGGCTCCACGTTGCCGACGCGCGAGATGATCTCGCTCATCCGCAGGCCGGTACCGATCTCGACCCCCTTGGCCAGTGAGATCACCGGCACCCCGGCCGGAATGGAGTCCCGGAAGACGGCCAGGTTCTCCCGCATCGACTGGCTGGGGACGCCCAGGGCGACCGCGTCCGCCCCGACCAGGGCGTCATCGATGTCCGATGTGGCCCGCAGATTGTCCGGCAGCACCACCCCGGGCAGGTAGGACGGGTTGGTCCGGCCGGTCTGGATCGCGGCCGCCACCGACTCCCGACGGGCCCACAGCACCACCTCGCGGCCGGCGTCGGCGAGCACTTTGGCGTAGGTGGTCCCCCACGACCCGGCCCCCAGCACAGCGACCCTGTTCAGCGCCGGCGGGGCCACACTCAAGGAGTCACATTCTCTGCGGTGGCCGGACCGTCCGGCTCGGGCCGGGGAGCCTTGGCCCGCTCGGCCTTCTTCTGGTCGTAGAAGCCGGCCGGCGGGGTGACCCCGCGCACCTCACCCAGAAGGTCCCGCACGCTCGCCTGGATGACGTAGGAGACATCCCGGATCAGCCGGGCGTCGACAGGCCGCCCGCGGTACGCGGAAAGGTCGATCGGCGGCCCGGCCACCACCCGGATGTCCTTGCGGGGCAGCGGATGAAAACCTGCCTTGGTGTACGGAACGTAGACCTCCTGGGTTCCCCAGTGCACCACCGGCACCACCGGGAAGTCGCCGGACAGGGCCATCGCGGCCACCCCCGGCCGGGGCTTCATCGGCCAGTTGTCGGGGTCGCGGGTCACGGTTCCGTCCGGGTAGATCAGCACCACCTGACCGCGGCGCAACGCGGCGACGGCCGCTTCCAGCCCCGCCTGACCCTGGCCGCCGCCGCGTTCCACCGGAATCTGGTCGCACCCGGCGATCACCCGGCCGATCAGCGGAATCCTCCACAGCGAAGCCTTGGCCATGATGTGCGGGAGTCGACCGGACTTGCGCAGGAACACCGCGGTGTAGATCGGGTCGAGTTGGGAGATGTGATTGGCCACCACCAGCACCGGTCCCGGCACGGCGATGTGCTCGAGGCCGGCGAACGTCCGTCGGCCGAGAAGCCGGGTCAGCGGGAACATCACGATCTCGCACAAGGTGATCCAGTTGCTGCCCTTCTCGAAGACCGGACCGCGACGACGCACGTCGATTCCTTTCTCGCGGGTCGCGGCGGTCGGGTTTCGACGGCCGGGAGACCTCGGACGCCCCTCACCCTAGGTCAGTCGCGGGCACCACGCCGCCGTCCCCGAGCCCGCCATCCGGGCGCGGCACGCCGTTTCGCGGGCCTCGGTAGTTTCCCGGCGGCCTGGCGCGGAACAATGATCGATGTGACCACCACCAGAAAGCCGACCCCGGCGCGGCGACGTCCGTCGCTGACCGCCGTGAGCCCGCCCGACGCGCCCGAAACGGACTCCGTCGGGCCGGCCGCGAAAGCGCACACCGCGACCGACGGTGGGCCGACGTCCCAGTCCGAGGTGGGCCCCCTCATCGAGGCGTTCGCCGTGGAGCCGTTCCACAGCCTCGCCGATCCCGAGGCGCCGGCGATGCTGCCCGACGAGGAGCCGCTGCCGCCGGACCGGTTCTACAACCGGGAGCTGAGCTGGCTGGATTTCAACGAGCGGGTACTGGCGCTGGCCGAGGACCCCGACCAACGGCTGTTGGAACGGGCCAAGTTCCTGGCCATCTTCGCGTCCAACCTCGACGAGTTCTACATGGTCCGGGTGGCCGGCCTGATGCGTCGGCGGGACATGGGGCTGGCCGTGGCCAGCGCGGACGGGCTGACCCAGTCGGAACAGCTGGCCCTGATCTCGGCGCGCAGCCAGGAGTTGGTCGAGCGGCAGGGCCGCTGTTTCGCCGACCAGGTGATGCCGGCGCTCGAGGAGGCCGGCATCCGGATCGTCCGGTGGAGTGCGATCGACGACGAAGACAAGACCCGACTCGCGGAATACTTCACCGAACAGATCTTTCCGGTGTTGACCCCGCTGGCCGTCGACCCGGCGCACCCGTTCCCGTACATCTCCGGCCTGAGCCTGAACATGGCGATCGTCGTCCGGGATCCGCAGACCGGCGCCGAACGTTTCGCCCGGGTCAAGGTGCCCAACAACGTGGACCGGTTCGTCCGGGTCCGCCGTGGCCTCACGGACTTCCTGCCCATCGAGGATCTGCTGGCGGCCCACCTGGCCGAGTTGTTCCCGGGCATGGAAGTCGTCGAACACCAGATCTTCCGGGTGACCCGCAATGCCGACCTGGACGTCGAGGAAGACCGCGACGAAGATCTACTGCAGGCGTTGGAACGGGAACTGGCCCGGCGCCGGTTCGGGCCGCCGGTCCGACTGGAGATCACCGACACGACCAGCGAACGCATCCTGGACCTGCTGATCACCGAACTGGACGTGGACCCCTCCGACGCGACGGAAGTGCCCGGACTGCTGGACCTTTCCAGTCTGTGGCAGCTCTACGGGCTCGACCGGCCGAGCCTGAAGGACCCGCCGTTCGTCCCGGCGACCAATCCGGCCTTCGTGGAGGGCGAGAAGCCCAAGAGCGTGTTCGCCCGCCTCCGGGAGGGAGATGTGTTGCTGCATCACCCTTACGAGTCGTTCGCCACCACCGTGCAGCGTTTCATCGAGCAGGCCGCGGCCGACCCCAACGTGCTGGCCATCAAGCAGACGCTCTACCGCACCTCGGGTGACTCGCCGATCGTCGACGCGTTGATCTCCGCGGCGGCCGCGGGCAAACAGGTGGTCGCTCTGGTGGAGATCAAGGCCCGCTTCGACGAGCAGGCCAACATCACCTGGGCGAAGGCGTTGGAACGCGCCGGGGTTCACGTCGTCTACGGTCTGGTCGGCCTGAAGACCCATTGCAAGACGGCACTGGTGATCCGCCAGGAGGGCAGCACACTGCGCCGCTACTGCCATATCGGCACCGGCAACTACAACCCCAAGACCGCCCGCATCTACGAGGATCTCGGGCTGCTCACCGCGGACCCGAATATCGGCGCAGACCTGACCGACCTGTTCAACGTGCTGACCGGCTATTCGCGGCAGACCGAATACCGGAACCTGTTGGTCGCCCCGCACTCGGTCCGCACCGGGATCGTGGAGAGAATCGACCGGGAGATCGAACATTTCCAGGCCGGCCGGGGCGGCATCGTCCGGCTGAAGATGAATTCGATCGTCGACGAGGGCGTGATCGACGCGCTGTACCGGGCTTCTCGGGCCGGCGTGACGGTCGACCTGACCGTCCGCGGCATCTGTGCCCTGCGGGCCGGCGTACCCGGCCTCTCGGAGAACATCACCGTGCGGTCCATCGTCGGGCGGTTCCTGGAGCATTCCCGCATCTTCTACTTCGGCGGCGGCGGCCAGGAGGAGTACTGGATCGGCAGCGCAGACATGATGCACCGCAACCTGGATCGCCGGGTGGAGGCGCTGGTCCGGATCACCGACAAATCCGCCACCGACAAGATGAGCGCCCTGCTGGCCGCGATGGCCCGGCCGGACACCAGGTGCTGGGTGCTCGAACCGGAGGGCTGGACCAGGTCGCCGGCCGAAGGGCTGGGCCGCGATCTGCAGACCGAATTGCTACGTCGGGGGACCGCGGGTGCGGAATGACATCCCGGAGGTGAAGGCGGCCGGCGCCGTACTCTGGCGACCGTCGCGTCGACACGGCGTCTGCGTCGCCCTGGTGCATCGACCCCGATACAACGACTGGTCGCTGCCCAAGGGCAAGGCCGACGGGGGGGAAAGCGCGCCCGTCACCGCGTGGCGGGAGGTGTGGGAGGAGACCGGCTTTCGATCCGCGGTGGGGCGCGCTCTGACCACCGTGTCCTACACGGTCAGCGGCGGCGGGAAGACGGTCGAGTACTTCGCCGCCCGGCAACTATCCGGAACCTTCGCCGCCAACAAAGAGGTCGACGCGCTCGAGTGGCTGCCGATCCAGACCGCGCGCCTGAAGATGACCTACGAATTCGACAAGGCGGTGCTCGACACGTTCTCCCTGGAGCGCCCCGATCTGTCCGGTGTGCTGCTGGTCCGGCACGGCCGCGCCGGTCACCGGGAATCGTTCACCGGGGACGATGTGGACCGCCCGCTCGACGCCAAAGGCCGCCGACAGGCCGAGGCCCTGGTCACCCTGCTGGCGCCGTTCGGGCCCGGCGCCGTGCACAGCGCGCCGGTCGAGCGGTGCCTGGCCACGGTGGGCCCGCTGGCCGCGGCATTGCGCACCACTGTGGTGCTCGAACCGCTGCTGGCCGAGGACGCCTACCGAGACGACCCGGCCGGGGCCCGGCGTCGACTGGTCGAACTCGCGACCACGCAGCCGGTTTCCGGCGTAGCCCCGGTCGGTGGACCGGTCACCGACGACGATGCCCCGGAATCCGGCGCTCGAACGGTGGTGGCCTGCAGCCAGGGTGGCGTGATCCCGGGTGTGGTGAAGTCGTTGGCCGGACGATCGGATGTCACCGTGGCTCGCACATCAACGCCCAAGGCGGCGTTCTGGTATCTCAGCTTCGACGGACGCCGACTGGTCCAGGCCGATTCCTATCCCAGTCCGGCCGTCTGACGAGTCACTTCTTCTTGGCCGGGGCCCTCCGCGTGGCGGGGGCCTTGGCCGTGACGGCCGCCTTGGCGGTGGTCGGCTTGGCCGGCGCCTTGGCCGCCGCGCTCGCCCGGGGGGCCTTGGTCGGCGTCGCGCTCGCGGCGGTCGCAGCGGCGGGTTTGGCCGCCGCCCGGGCGCGGGTGGCCGGCTTGGCCGCGGTGGCGGTCTCGGCCGCCTTCGCGGCGGTGGCCCTGGTCCGCGTGGTGGTCGGGGCCTTGGCGGGCGCGGGAACCTTGGCGGCGGCGGCGGCGGCCCGGGCAGTGGTCGGCTTCGCAGTGACCTTCGGCAGTTTCACCGTTCCGGCGATGACATCCTTGAAATACTTGCCCGGACGAAACGCGGGCACGGTGGTCTTCTTCACCTTGACCGCCTCGCCCGTGCGCGGGTTGCGCGCCGTTCTGGCCGCACGGGCCCGTTTCTCGAACACGCCGAATCCGGAGATCGACACGTTCTCGCCGCGTTGCACCTCCCGCTGGACGAGGTCGATCAGACCTTCCACCGCGGTCTGGGCCACCTTCTTGTCACCGTCCAGTCGCTGGGCGAGTTGGTTGATGAGATCGGTTTTGTTCACGGTCCCTCCCAGGACTTTCCGGCCCGGAGGATGAATGGGCCGACTGGTGGCACACGTTAGGCCCGAAAAGCCCGTAACGCCACCCGCCACGCCTGCCGATGACCTTCGCTTCCAAGGGATTTCGGCTCCCGTCGGTGGCTTCTCCCCTACTTCCGGCCGTTCCGCCGCCCATGGCGGCATCTTCCCGGTGAGCCAGAAGGTTTGCCGCCCAACGGGTTCCGCACGTCGGGAGAATGCCGCCCGGGGCCGTCAGACCGCCGTGGTGACGGGCAGGAACGACGGCCGAGATTTTTCAAAATTCGTGATCTGATCGGCATGTCGCAGGGTCAGGGAGATGTCGTCCCACCCGTGCAGCAACCGCCACTTGGTGTACGCGTCGATCTCGAAGTCGATCACCAGCGAGCCCGCGGAAATGCGCTGTTCCTCCAGGTCCACCGAAATCTGCGTGCCCGGCTCGTTCTCGAGCAGCTTCCAGAGCAGTTCCACGTCAGCTTCGCTGACCTGGGCTGCCACCAGCCCGCCCTTGCCGGCATTTCCGCGGAAGATGTCGGCGAACCGCGGCGAGATGACAACCCTGATCCCGTAGTCCATCAGCGCCCAGACCGCGTGTTCCCGGGAGGATCCAGTCCCGAAGTCGCTTCCGGCCACCAGGACCGATCCCCCGGCGAAGGCCGGCGCGTTGAGTACGAATGTCGCGTCCGCCCGCCACGCCGCGAACAATCCGTCCTCGAATCCGGTCCGAGCGATGCGTTTGAGGTAAACCGCCGGAATGATCTGATCGGTGTCGACATTGCTGCGGCGCAGGGGAATCCCGACGCCGGTGTGCGTGCTGAACGCTTCCATGGGTGGCTGTCCTTCGTGACGATGGCGGGGAGACATGCGGAGGTGGGCGGCGGGTGTGGACCGGTGGGCCCGGTCAGCCGCCGGCGCCGACCAGGTCGGCCGGCTCCAGATCGGCCGGGGAGGAAAGGGTTCCACGGAGCGCGGTGGCCGCGGCGACCAACGGCGAGACCAGGTGGGTTCGGCCGCCTTTGCCCTGCCGCCCCTCGAAATTCCGGTTCGAGGTCGAGGCGCTGCGCTCACCGGGGGCGAGTTGATCCGGGTTCATACCCAGGCACATCGAACACCCGGCACTGCGCCATTGGGCACCGGCGTCGGAGAAGATCCGGTCCAGCCCTTCGGCTTCGGCCTGCGCCTTGACCCGCATCGAGCCGGGCACGACCAGCATGCGCAGTCCCGGGTCGATGTGCCGACCGCGGAGAATGTCCGCCGCCGCCCGCAGATCCTCGATGCGCCCGTTGGTACAGGAGCCCAGAAAGACGGTGTCCACCCTGATGTCGCGCAGCGGTGTGCCGGCGACCAGGCCCATGTATTCCAGCGCCCGCTCGGCCGCGGTCCGCTCGTTGTCGTCCGCGATCAGTCCGGGGTCGGGCACCGAAGCCGACAGCGGGAGACCCTGCCCCGGGTTGGTTCCCCAGGTGACGAACGGCGACAACTCGGCGGCGTCCAGAACGACCTCGGCGTCGAAGACCGCGTCCTGGTCGGTGGCCAGGGACGACCAGTACTCGACGGCCGCATCCCAGTCGGCCCCCTGCGGTGCGTGCGGGCGGCCCTTGATGTACCGATAGGTGGTCTCGTCCGGGGCGATCATCCCGGCGCGCGCGCCCGCCTCGATCGACATGTTGGCCACCGTCATCCGGGCTTCCATGGACAGCCCGCGGATGGCGGAGCCCCGGTATTCCAGGACGTAACCCTGCCCGCCGCCGGTGCCGATCTTGGCGATGACGGCCAGGATGATGTCCTTGGCCGTGACGCCGGGAGCGAGCTCACCGTCGACGGTGACGGCCATGGTGCGGAACGGCTTCAGCGGCAGGGTCTGGGTGGCCAGCACGTGCTCCACCTCGCTGGTGCCGATACCGAAGGCCAGCGCACCGAACGCGCCGTGGGTAGAGGTGTGCGAATCACCGCAGACGATCGTCATGCCGGGCTGCGTGATGCCCAGCTGCGGGCCGACGACGTGCACGATGCCCTGCTCGAAGTCGCCCATCGGGAACAGCCGGACGCCGAACTCCGCGCAGTTGCTGCGGAGCTTGTCGATCTGGGTCCGCGACACCTCGTCCGCGATGGGCAGGTTGATGCCGGTGGTCGGCACGTTGTGGTCCTCGGTGGCCAGGGTCAGCTCGGGGCGGCGGACACCTCGACCGGCCAGACGAAGACCTTCGAACGCCTGCGGGCTGGTCACCTCGTGGACCAGGTGCAGGTCGATGTAGAGCAGGTCGGGCTCCCCCGCCGCGCGGTGCACGACATGTGCTTCCCAGACCTTCTCGGCGAGAGTGCGCCCCATGGCCGGTGTCCCTTCCACAAATAGACATCCCATCATGCGGGAAATTAGTATCGCTTAATGGAACAGTCTAGCGGCATCGGCGTCTTGGACAAAGCGGTGCAGGTGCTGCGCGCCGCGACCGCCGCACCCAGCGGCCTGGCCGAACTGTGTGCCGCGACGGGGCTTCCGCGGGCCACCGCGCACCGGCTCGCGGTCGGGCTCGAGGTGCACGGTCTGCTGGCCCGGGACGCCAACGGCCGGTGGCGTCCGGGTCCGACGCTGTCGGTGCTCGCGGCGGGCGCGTCGGATCCGCTGGTGGTCGCCGCGGCCGAGGTGCTGCCCCGGTTGCGGGACAGGACCGGCGAGAGCGTCCAGATCTACCGCCGGGACGGGTTGTCCAGGGTGTGCGTCGCGGTGGCCGAACCCGTCGCCGGTCTGCGGGACACCGTCCCGCTCGGGGCCAGGCTGCCGATGACGGCCGGTTCCGGTGCGCAGGTGCTCACCGCGTGGGCGGATGCGGCGACGGCGGGGGCCATCCTGCGGGAGGCGTCGTTCACCGAGCGGGCGCTGGCCGAGGTGCGACGGCGGGGCTGGGCCCGGTCGGTGGCCGAGCGGGAGGCCGGGGTGGCCTCGGTGTCCGCGCCGGTGTGGGACCCGCACGGCCAGGTCATCGCCGCGGTGTCGGTCTCCGGACCGGCGGAACGAATCGACCGCCGGCCGGGGGAACGGTGGGCATTGGAGCTGATGGAGGCCTCAGCGGCCCTCACCGCGCGCTGGTGAAACCGGCCCGGCGTCGCGAGGCGCAGGTAGCAGCAAGGCCCCCGCGTACCAGTCGACGGGGGCCTTGCTGTTCGGTAGCCCCGAAGGGATTCGAACCCTCGCTACCGCCGTGAGAGGGCGGCGTCCTAGGCCGCTAGACGACGGGGCCCTAGGTGGTTCCGCGCAGACGTCGCGACAAGAACCGGTCGAATACTACCTGACGATCGCCCACCATCCGCCAGGAGCGCTGGGGTACTAGGACTCGAACCTAGAATGAGGGAATCAGAATCCCTAGTGTTGCCAATTACACCATACCCCAAAGACGTTCAACCACAGGCACTTTCAGCCAGGACAGCAGGCCGGCCAAGGCACCGAGGAATCATCTTACGCATTCGGCGGCGTGGTGACCAACCCGGCGCCCCACGGGCGGTCCGGCGAAGGCGCCGGTCAGCGTTCGGCCAGCTGCCGGGCCGACCGCAGGCGCAGCAGGGTGCGGTCCCGGCCGAGCAGCTCCAACGACTGGAACAGCGGGGGTGAGATGGTCCGTCCGGTGGCACCGACCCGGACCGGCGCGAAGGCCACCTTGGGTTTCAGGGCCAGTCCCTCGACCAGCGCCGATTTCAGCGCGTGCTCGATGTCGGCCGCGACGAAGCGGTCCAGCCCTTCCAGCGCACCGACCGCGGCGGCCAGCACCGGGCCGGCCTCCGGATTGAGCACCTTGACCGCCGCGGTCGGGTCGACGTCGAAGGCGGCCTCGTCCACCAGCAGGAATTCGATCATCTGGGCCGCGTCCTTGAGCAGAATGCACCGTTCCTGGACGAGCGGGGCCGCCTGGATGACGATCGCGTGCAGGGTGGCGCCGAGTTCGGCAACCCGTCCCGACGACACCAGGAAAGCGGCGAGCCGGGCCGCAAAATCCGCCGGGGCCAGCAGGCGCAGATGGGCGGAGTTGATCGACTCCGCCTTCTTCCGATCAAACCGCGCCGGGTTGCCGGAGATTCGTGTCCCGTCGAACGCCGAGACCAGTTGGGCGGGGGTGAAGATGTCCCGGTCCTCGGCCAACGACCAGCCGAGCAGGGCCAGGTAGTTCACCATCCCCTCGGCGACGAACCCGTCGTCGCGGTACTGGAACAGGTTCGACTGCGGGTCCCGCTTGGACAGTTTCCGGTTGCCCTCGCCGGTGACGAACGGCAGGTGGCCGAATTCGGGCGTGTACTGCCCGACGCCGATGTCGACCAGCGCCTCGTACAGCGCGATCTGCCGTGGGGTGGACGGCAGCAGATCCTCACCGCGGAGGACATGGGTGATACCCATCAGCGCGTCGTCCACCGGGTTGACCAAGGTGTACAGCGGATCCCCGTTGCCGCGGACCAGGACCGGATCGGGCACCGATCCCGCTGGGAACACGATCGGACCGCGCACCATGTCGGTGAAACCGATGTCGCGGTCGGGCATCCGCAGTCGCAGCACGGGCGGGCGGCCGGCCGCGACGGCCGCGGCGATCAGCGCCTCGTCGGGGACCCGGTCGTAGTTGTCGTACCCGAGTTTGGCGTCCCGTTGCGCGGCCTGGTGCCGGGACCCGATGTCCGCGGCGGTGGAATGCGACTCGTACAGGTGACCCGCGGCCAGCAACCTGCGCGCGACGTCCTGGTAGATGTCGCTGCGCTGGCTCTGCCGGTAGGGGGCGTGCGGGCCGCCGACCAGCGGGCCCTCGTCCCAGTCCAGGCCGAGCCAGTTCATCGCCTCGATCAGCGCCAGGTAGGACTCCTCGGAATCCCGGGCCGTGTCGGTGTCCTCGATGCGGAAGACCAGCGTGCCGCCGTGGTGACGGGCGAACGCCCAGTTGAACAGCGCCGTCCGGGCCAGACCGACGTGCGGCGTCCCCGTCGGCGAGGGGCAGAACCGTGCCCGGACCGGTCGATCAGGAGCGGACGACGTGGGTGACGCAGGACTGGGACTCATGGCTCGCTCAGCCTAACGTGCAGATCGCGGGCGGATGACGGACCGGTGGACCCGCCGCACCGACCACAGGGTCAGGCTCGTTGCGCGGCCAGGTCGCGACGCCGGGGGCGGGTCCGGACGAGCATCACGATCACGGCGACGTACAGGACGACGCCGGCCAGGCCGACGATCTCCCTGACCGCATCGGTGCCGTTTCCAGCGCCGAGCACCGCGCTGGCGATACGCAGGGCGGCGGTCACGTAGATGACCGGTCGCGCCCAGCGCAGACCGCGGGCCAGCCCGTAGATGGCCACGACCGTCACGGCCGCGAGGACGAACAGCCCGATGACCGCGAACGCGGGCGGCTGTGCGGGCCCGGTGACGCCGGCCGCCTGCACGCCGGCCAGCACCTCCAGGACGGCGATGATCCCGAGGGCGGTGAGCAGGAATTTCAGTGATCCGTTCATGGCATCTCCGTGGGCTGTGCGGGTAGGTGCATTGACTGTGGCCCACCCGCTGCTTTCGGATCGTCGGTCCCGTTGGTGATCTTGTCCGGCTGGGCCGTCCGTCCTGAGGCGGATGCCCAGGCGGTGGACACCCCCCGCGGGAGGGATGACGTGCCGGACCCGTGACGCGCAGACTCCTTGAGAAGGATTGCGGTCCGACCAGGTCGGTGGTCACACTTTTCAACTGACGGCGCAGAAGTGAACGACGGCGGACCAGGAGGTCTGACATGAGCCGACGACTGTCCGCCCGATGGCTGAGCGCGTCCGTGCTGGGCAGGCGTGACGTCGCGGTCGGGGACGTGGCCTTCGCCGGCCTGTTGGGCTTTCTCGGCGCCTTGTCGGCACTGGGCCTGACCGGCTCGAATGCGCAGGCCTGGAACGCCGGTGCGGGCGCCGCCCTGGCCGTCCTGACGATGACGACGCCGGTCGTGCTGGCCAGGCGGTACCCGGTGCCGGTGGCCGCCACCCTCGCCGTCGGCGCCGCGCTGAACTGGGCCCTGATCGGACACCTGGTGCGCTGCGGGACAGGGCTTCCGGCCGTGTTCTACGCCGCGTTCGTGATCGGCAGCCGCTGCACCTGGCGGCCAGCTCTGGTGGGCGTCACCCTGCTGGCCACGAACGTTGCGTGCCAGTCGTTCTCAGATCCGCAACTCGGACCCGGCGTGCTCGTGTACATGGTCCCGCTCACCGTCGCGTTCGGGTTCGCCGGACGGCTGGTCGCCGGCCGCAACGCGGCAGTCGCCCGACTTCGGGTGCAAACGGCGCAGTTACGGGAGCAACGCGAGGAAAACGCCCGTCTCGCGGTCGCGGCGGATCAAACCCGCATCGTGGGCGACCTCGACGGGTTTCTCAAGGACGGCGTCGGCCGGATCGCCGCGGCCGCGGCCGGCGGTCGCAACCTGCTGGCCGCTGAACCCGACGAGGCCGAGCAGGCCTTCGTCGAGATTGCGCGAGCCGGCCGGACGACGTTGACGCACATGCGTGACGTCGTGGCCAACCTCAAGGACACGGCCCCGACCGAGCCGTCGCCGATGCTGGCGCAACTGGACCGGCTGCTCGCGGGCGCCACCGAAGCCGGAACCCGGTTGCAGGTGAACGGAGACCCCCGGTTGCTCCCCCCTGGGGTGGAACTGGCCGGCTACCGGATCGTCGAGCGACTGGTGGTCGCACTGGACAACGACCCGGCCGCGCAGATCGATGTCACGGTCGTCTTCGGTCCCGCGCAGCTCGAGCTGATCGTGGCCGGGCCGAGTAGTCGTCGGGCCGCGGTCCGGCCCACCCTGGCCGCGGTCGCCCAACGGGCCGCGCTGCACGGCGGCACCGTGCAGACCGCGGTCAGCGGCAGGCTCCGCACGACGGCGGTGCGCCTACCGCTGGCCGCCGGGTATGTCTGACCGGGCCGAACGCCTGTGGCGTCGGCTCCGGGCGGTCCCGTCGATCTGGTGGGACCGGCGCGTCGACCCGGTGATCGCGGTGATTCTCGCGGTCGGCACCGTCGTCCTCGGGGCGGCGGACTGGACTCGTTCCCCGCCAGTGGTCCTGGACGCGGCCTGCACGGTGGGAGTCTGCGTCCTCATCTGGTGGCGTCGGCGATCCCCCGTCTGGGTGGCGGTTTCGGCCGGTGCGCTGATCGCCCTACCGCTCTCGAACAGCGGCGCCGACCTCGTCTACAACGGCGCGATCGGTGACCCTTCCGGCGCGGCGGTCTTCTTGATCGCGTTGGCGCTGGGCTCGGAGCTGTCCTGGCGCCGGTCGCTGTGGGGGCTGGTGCCACTGACGGCCGGGCTGGCGGTCACCGCCGGTCGGTTCAACCCGTTCCTGGAGATGCTGACCATCGGTCCGTGGCTGGCCGGTCTGGCCGCCGGCTCACGGCAACGGGCCGCCGATCAACTCGAGCTCAGGGCCAGGGAGCTCGCCGAGGAGCAGGAGATCTTCGCGGTCCAATCCGTGCGGTACGAGCGGGCCCGGATCGCTCGCGAGTTGCACGATGTGGTCGCGCATTGCGTCAGCCTGATCGTCGTTCAGGCCAATGCGGGTGCGCACCTGACGCACCGGGATCCCGAAGGCGCCGCGGAAGCGTTCGACTCGATCGCGCTGGCGGCGCGCCATGCCGACACCGATATCGACCGACTGGTGGCGATGCTCGACAATGGCTCGACCCCCGGTGCGGCTGCCGGTCTGCACATCGTCGACGAGCTCGTGCGCCGGGCCCAGGCCTCCGGATTACTGATCACCTACCAGGTCGAAGGTGACCCCGAAGGGGTGGATCAGCAGAGCGCCGAGACCGCCTACCGCATCGTCCAGGAGGCTGTCACGAACGCGGTGAAGCACGCGCCCGGAGCCCCGATCGAGATCATCCTGTCCGGTCGAGTTCAGGACATCCACCTGGCGATCCGTAACCGCGTGGCCGTCGGGGCGCCGTCCGGGTTGGCCGACTCCGGTGGCGCTCACGGCCTGCCGGGGATGAGCGAACGCGTGCGTGGTTGCGGCGGTGTGTTCTCCGCCGGCCCGGCGGACGACGGGGCCTGGAGCGTCGTCGCCACGCTCCCCCGCCGGCCGGGGTGACTGAGCCGGTGTCGATCTCGGTGATCGTTGCGGACGACCAGCGACTGGTGCGGGCCGGCTTCCGGGTCATCCTCGCCTCCGAACCTGACATCACGGTGGTGGGCGAGGCGGCCGATGGCGCCGAGGCCATCGCCCTGACGCGCCAACATCACCCGACGGTGGTGCTGATGGACATCCGGATGCCCAACGTCGACGGACTGGCGGCGGCCCGCACCATCCTCGCCGAGACCGACAGCCGGGTCCTGATGCTGACGACCTTCGACGCCGACGAGTACGTGTATGCGGCATTGCGGGCCGGAGCCAGCGGATTCCTCCTCAAGGACGCACCGACCGAGCAACTGATCGGGGCGGTCCGCAGCGTCGCCCGTGGTGATGCGCTGATCGATCCGTCCATCACCCGCCGGCTGATCCAGCAGTTCGTCCAGGCCACCCGGCCGACATCCCAACTGCCGCCGGAATTCTCCACGCTCACGCCGCGGGAACGCGATGTCCTGCGTCAGGTTGCCCAAGGCCTGTCCAACGCCGAGATAGCCGGGCGGCTGATCATCGAGGAGAGCACCGTGAAAACACACGTGGCACGCATCCTGCTGAAACTCGATCTTCGCGACCGGGTTCAGGCAGTCGTCCTCGCCTACGAAAGCGGCTTCGTGAGCGTCCGGCACTGACCGCTCAGACGGTCGCCCGTGTCTCCTGCGCCGAACCGGCGACGGCCGTACTGGTGGACTGCGCCGGGATCAGCGGGACCGGCTCACCGTCGGGGATCTCCACGCTCTGCTGCTCCACCGGTGCCACCGGCACCTGCCCCCGTTGGATCAGTCCGATCGCGACTAGCACCAGAGCGAGCAGGGCGTACCCGAGAGCAACACTCGGGGCTGCGGCCCAGCCCACCTGATCGGCGTGCAGGAGTCCCACCCAGGAGAGCACGGCCCCGACCCCGGCGAAGATCGCCGCCGTCAGTGCCTTGCGTTCCAGGATGAAGACGGTGATCGCACCCAGCACGATGCCGGCCAGCGTGGCGCCCTGCCCGAGCACGTGCAGTCCGTGATACACCAGCCCCGCCCCGGACAGTGCATCTTCACCCACCTTCTGGGCGTTCGTCCCGGCGGCGGACAGCGCATTGTCGATCTGTCCCGCTCCCCACGCGGCCAGGTTCGGGATCATCGCGATGACGACGGCCGCGGCGTGGATCCGCGGAGTCGACTGGAACGCCTGGGCGCCGATGAGCAGACCGATGTACAGCAGGATCGGCACGATCGCCGGTAGCGGAAGCAACGCCGACAGCAGGCCGAACAGACCGAGGAAGCACAGCACCGCAATGACCAGGCCGCTGGCCATCGAATAGCTGCCCCGACCGCCGGCTTCCTTCCAGCCGGGGTGGCCGATGTAGACGGCGGGCGGGAACGGTGAACCGAGCGCCGAACCGACGATGGCGCCGGTGCCGTCGGCCAGCAGCACACTCCGGAGGTTGTATTCGTCGCCGGCGGCGGCGGCGCTCTCCACGTTGCTCATCGCCTCCAGGAAGTTGTAGACCCCCAGCGGGATGGCGGTGGCCAGCAGCGGCCCGAGTTCACCCAGACCATGACCCAGCATGGTGAAGTTCAGCTTCGGCACCGAGAAGGCGATGTCCTTCGCCGCGGCCGTCACATCCGGCACCGACATGTACCCGCCGATCCAGCCGATGGCCGTACCGACGAGGAGCGCGGCCAGACCGATGGGGATGTTGCCCGGTAACTTCAGCCCGGTGAAGAAGCCGACCAGGATGATGCCGAGCACGGGCAGCCCGATCCAGGCGGCTTCCCAGATCTGCGCGGCCGGCCGCATCGCGATGAACGTGATGGAGATGCCGGCCAGTGTGCCCAGCAACGCCGCCCGCGGGGTGACCTTGCGGATCAGCGGGCCGATGAACGCGCCGATCAGCACGATGACACCGATGGTGAACGCCCAGGCCAGGCCGGATTCCCAGGCCCGCAGCGGATCGTTGGTCTTGAGGTCGATCGGCAGCATGATGACGAAGACGACGATGAACATGTGCGGGACGCTCGGCCCGTAGGGCATCGCGGTGACGTTGGTCCGCCCTTCCTTCCTGGCCAGCCGTCGGGCCAGGATCGTGTAGTAGACGTTGCCGAAGATCATCGCCACGCCCAGCGCCGGCAGGAGCGTGCCGATGACCAGGTTCGCGGGAACCTTGACCACGAAAATCATCAGCGACGTCAGGGTCAGCACGTTCACCAGGATGTTGAAGGCCAGACCGAAGAATGCGTTGGTCTCACCCCGGCTCCACCATGGCAGGTTCAGTCCACCGGTGGTGTCGCGTCGGGCCCGAATGCTCTGCATGTTCATCGTCGACTCCTTCTCACGCCACGCTGGCGGCGGTTTGCGGCAACACCTGCAACAGGGCGGCCGAGTCGGCGACCCATCCGAAGATGCCGCCCTGGGCGGCGATCATTTCCACTCCGATCCGCTGGAATTCCGGAAAGTAGGAACCGACGCAGTCGGAGAGCACCAGCACGTCGTAGCCGCGGTCGTTGGCCTCCCGGACCGTGGTGTGCACGCAGACCTCGGTGGTGACCCCGGTGACGATCAATGTGGTGATGCCGCCCTCGCGCAGGATCTGGGCCAGGTCGGTGGCGTAGAAGGCGCCCTTGCCCGGCTTGTCCAGGACGATCTCGCCCGGCAGCGGGGCCAGTTCGTCGATGATGTCCTGGCCGTATTCGCCGCGGATCAGGATCCGGCCGTAGGGACCGGGATCACCGATCCGCAGAGACGGCTTGCCCCGCTTCAACTTTGCTGCCGGAAGGTCGGAAAGGTCCGGCAGGTGACCTTCTCTGGTGTGGATCACCAGCAGTCCCGCCTCCCGGGCGGCCAGGAGAACTCGTTGCAGCGGCGGCACGACCACCGACAGCTGCGATACGTCGTTGCCCAGGGTTTCCCCGAAACCCCCCGGCAGCAGGAAGTCCCGCTGCATGTCGATGACGATCAGCGCGACCTCCCCGGGCGGTAGCGGGAACGGCCCCGGGACGGCGTCGACCACCGGTGTGCCGGGCGGGAAGGAATCTTGCGTCATGGTGCTCCTGTTGTCGTGAAATGTGTCGGTGAAATGTTGTGGGCGCAGGGGATGTCGGTGGGTGGGTGAGCCGGATCGGTGACCAGGTCGGCGATCACGGCGGCGACGGACAGCACGATGTCGTCGGACAGGGCCGGGCCGAGCACCATCACGCTGCACGGGCGGCCGTCCGCGGTCAGCCCGGCCGGCACCGCCACCGCGCACAGATCCAGCAGGTTGCCGAAATGCGTGTAGTGGCCCAGCGTGGTGTTGGTGTCGATCGGATCGGCCAACACCTGCGCCACCGTGAACGTGGTGCCCACCGTCGGTAGCACCAGCACGTCCATGGAGCCGAACAGCCGCCCCACTTCCGCCTTCAGCTCGGCCAGCCGGTACTGGGCCCGGAAGACGTCGACCGCGTCGAAACGTGCACCGCCGCTGATGATGTCGGCCACCACCGGGAGTACCGCGTCCCGGTGCTCGGCCAGGAAGTCACCGAATTCGGCGAGCCGCTCGGCCACCCACGGCCCCTGGTACAGCAGCGCCCCGGCGTCCATGAACGGCTGCAACGGCGGGGTGCTGACCAACGGAAAGGCGGCGGTGATGCGCTCCCGGGCCGACCGGTGCGCGTCGGCCATCGCCCCGTCGCCGAAGAACTCCAGTTCGGCCGTGTCGGGCAACCCGATCCGCGCCTGCCGGGGCGGGGTGGCATCGAACCGACGGGGGCGACTCCAGGCGTCCCGGGCATCGGGCGCGGCGACCACGTCGAAGACGACGCCCAGATCGCCGACCGTGGCCGCGATCAGACTGATGCAGTCCAGGGACCGGCACGCCGGGATCAGCCCGACCGTGCTGATCAGGCCGCGGGAAGGCTTGAAACCGGGGATCCCGTTGAGAGCGGGCGGCACCCGTCCCGAGCCGGCCGTGTCGGTGGCGACCGCGAACGGCACCTCGCCCAGCGCCACGGCCAGGGCCGACCCGGAGCTGGAACCCCCGGAGATCAGATCATCGCCGTACACGCTGCGCGGCAGCGGATATGGGGTCCGGGTGCCGTTCAGGCCGGTGGCGAACTGATCCAGGTTCGTCTTCCCGACCAGGATGGCGCCGGCGTCCAGCAGAGCCTGGACCACCGGGGCGGTCTCGCCGGCGATCCGGGCATAACCGGGGCAGGCCAACGTGGTCGGCATCCCGGCCACGTCGATGCTGTCCTTCACGCCGAACGGAACGCCCCACAGCGGCAGGGACTGCGAAAGGTGTTCCAGCTCGGCGCACCTGGCCAGTAGATCCGCCTCGGCGACCACGGTGATCCAGACGCCGTCCTCGCCCCTGGACGCGATGGTGGCCGCCACCGCGGTGACCACCGCGGCCGGCGTCGTCTCACCGCTGCGGTACGCGGCCAGGAGCTGGGCGATCGACGGGCCGGGTGTCGGACCGGAACCGGCATCTTCGGGCATGCGGTCGATTGTCGACAAAGCGTGTATCGACTGCGGTCCTGTTGTGTTAACGGTGTGTTAGCAGTACCTCACACCGGTCAGGTCCCCGCGACCTCAAGGTCCAGGAAACGTCGGACCCCGTGCTGATCCAGCGCACTGAGCATGGCGCTCTGACTGTTGCTCTCGGCGGCCTGCAGCAGCCGCTCGTGCCGGCGGAGGCCCTCCTGCGGACCGAGCAACAGTGCCTCGCGGCGCAGGTTGACCGCCATCGGCCGCTGCAGCTTGAGCAGCACCGGCTCGATGGCCAGGTCGAGCTGCCGATTCCCGGCCAGGCCGACGATCGCGGCGTGGAAGGAGCGGTGCGCATCGTCCTTGCCGAGTTGGTCGTCGGCCAGATCGGCGACCCTCATCTGTTCCAGCCGGTCCCGGACCACGGCCACCCGCTGCGCCCGGACGAAGTCCGGCAACGGGAAGGACGAGCTGATGGCGTGCCTTTCCAGTACCGCGCGGATGGCGAACAGCTGCTCGATGTCCGTGTCGGACCATTGCGTGACCCTGGCCCCCCGGCGCGGGAGGTGTTCGACCAGGCCCTGCTGGGCCAGGAGCCGCAGGGCCTCCCGCAACGGCGCCCGGCTGATCGAGAAGCGGCGCCGGATGGCCTCCTCGATCAGCCGCTCCCCCGGAGCCAACCGGCCGGACAGAATCTCCTCCCGGAGGCGCCTGGTCGCCATCTCCACCAGGCTAGGGGCCCAGAGGACGTCGTCGCTCACGCCATCCTCCTCGGTCTCGAGCTCCCTGCAGAACCCACAGCCGGCACACGCATCGGAACCTGGACGCAGTGTAGGAGCCCCACAGCGCAGGAGCCCGGCGAGCCGCTCAGCGGTCGGTCACCGGGTTGGTCAGGGTGCCGATGCCCTCGACGGTGACCGACACCGTCTGCCCGGCCACCATCGGGCCGACGCCGGCGGGTGTGCCGGTCAGGATGACGTCACCCGGCAGCAACGTCATGATGGCCGAGATGAACTCGATCTGCGCCGCCACGCTGTGCACCATGTCGGAGGTGCGGCCGTCCTGCTTCACCTCGTCGTCCAGTTCGGTGCTGATGGCCAGGTCACCCGGGTCGAGTTCGGTCTCGATCCACGGCCCGATCGGGCAGAACGAGTCGAACCCCTTGCCCCTGGTGAACTGGACGTCGGCGCGCTGCAGGTCCCGGGCGGTGACGTCGTTGGCCACGGTGTACCCCAGGATGACGGACTTTGCGTTCTCGGCGGACACGTCGCGGCACGGCCGGCCGATGACCACCGCGAGTTCGCCCTCGAATTCCACCCGGTGCGACGACGGCGGGATCAGAATCGGTGCCCCGGGACCGATCACCGAGGTCGACGGCTTGAGGAAGATCATCGGCACCTCCGGCACGGCGTTGCCCAGTTCGGCGGCGTGGTCGGCGTAGTTGCGGCCCAGGGCGATCACCTTGGAGGGCAGGATCGGGGCGAGCAGCCTGGTCTGCCCCAGCGGCCACTCCCGCCCGGTGAACTCCGGCGCCCCGAACGGATGATCCCGGATCTCCTTGGCGACCGCGTCGGCAGGATCGAAGGATCCGCCCGCCGTGTCCGATGCAGATTCGATCACCGCGAACGCCACCCCGCCCGGGTGGGCGATCCGAGCCAGCCGCATCAGGTTCCTTTCCCGCAGAGATGTGGTCGGTGCGACCCCGCTCCGGCCGGATGGCGTTCCGGCTAGGCGCCGGGCGTGGGCACCGACGGGCCGAGCGCGTAGCACAGCGAGTCGACCAGGGCCTGCCAGGACGCCTCGACGACGTTGGGATGAACCCCGACGGTGGTCCACTCCGGCGCACCGTCGGCCTGAGTGGAAGCGGACGCGACCAGGACCCTGGTGACCGAGTCCGTACCGGCCTGACCGGCCAGGATCCGCACCTTGTAGTCGATCAGTTCCACCCCGGCCAACTCCGGCAGGTGCTCGGCCAGCGCGGCGCGCAACGCCGAATCCAACGCGTTGACCGGGCCGTTGCCCTCGGCGGTGGCCACCACCCGCTGGTCACCGACGTGTACCTTGACGGTCGCCTCGGACAGGACGCTGCTCCCCGTGTTTTCTACGATCACCCGGTAGGACTCCAGCCGGAACGGCGCGGTCACCTGTTCTCCCCGGGCGGAGGCCAGTTCGTCGCGCAGCAGCAGTTCGAACGACGCATCCGCCGCTTCGTAGCTCCACCCGGCCGCTTCCCGGTCCTTCACCGTCTCGACGACCTTGGACACCACGTCCGGCATGCCGGCCAGATCGATGCCGAACTCCTTGGCCTTCAGCTCGACGGACGCCCGACCGGCCATCTCGGTGATCAGGATGTGCATGTCGTTCCCCACCACCTCCGGATTGAGGTGGTTGTACAGCTCGGGGTCGACCTTGATCGCCGAGGCGTGCAGGCCGGCCTTGTGCGAGAAGGCCGACGACCCCACGTAGGCCTGGTGGGTGTCGGGCGCGATGTTGGCCAGCTCGGCCAACGCGTGCGACACCCGTACCATCTCGGTCAACCGACCCTCTGGAAGCACCGGGAGGCCCATCTTCACCACCAGGTTGCCCAGCACCGCGAACAGATCGGCGTTGCCCGCCCGTTCGCCGTAGCCGTTGGCCGTGCACTGCACATGGGTGGCGCCGGCCTGCACGGCGGCGACGGTGTTGGCCACCGCGCACCCGGTGTCGTCCTGGCAGTGGATCCCCAGCCGGTAACCGGTTCGCGCCAACACTTCGGCGACCGTGCGGTGCAGTCCGACCGGCATCATCCCGCCGTTGGTGTCGCACATGACGATCACGTCGGCCCCGGCGGTGACGGCCGCCTCCGCGACCCGCAGACCGTAATCCTGGTCGACGGCATAACCGTCGAAGAAGTGCTCGCAGTCCAGGAAGACCCGGCGGCCCTCGCCGACCAGGAACGCAACGGTGTCGCCGACCATCGAAAGGTTCTCTTCCAGCGTGGTCCGCAACGCCCGCTCCACGTGTCGCACGTCCGACTTCGCCACCAGCGTGACGATCGGCGCCCGGGACTCGAGCAACGCTCGGACCTGCGGATCGTCCTGGGCCCGTACGCCGGGCTTCCGGGTGGAGCCGAACGCCACAAGTTGGGCGGAGGTCAGTTTGAGCTCGCCCTGCGCGGCCCGGGCGAAGAACTCGGTGTCCTTGGGCATGGCGCCGGGCCAGCCGCCCTCGATGAACCCCACCCCGAGCTCGTCGAGCAGCGTGGCGACGGCGATCTTGTCCGCCACCGAGTAGGTGATGCCCTCCCGCTGCGCGCCGTCGCGCAGGGTGGTGTCGAAGACGTGGAAGGCGTCACCCAGCGGGGAGAGCTGCAGGGCCAGCGCTTCCAGGTCCGTCCGCGGCGCTGCGGAGGCGGTAGTGGTCATCGAGGTACTCCTGGTATTCAGCTCTGACAAGGGGTGGACGGCCACGGATGGCGCCGGATCACCGTCGGGACGACGGTCACCCCCGCGGGGACGGACGTCCCGGCCTTGATTCTCCCCCGCGCCGGGGGATGCTGGCGCACCCGTCGATCAGGAGGAGGCCAGCGCGGCGAGCCGGTCGCCGACCGCCGTCGTCTTTCCGGCCGAGCCGGGCTGCCTGGTGGCCAGGTCGAAGGCGACGGCGGCCTCTACCCGGCGGGCCGCGTCGGGCAGGCCCAGGTGGTCGAGCAGCAGAGCCACCGACAGCACGGTGGCGGTGGGATCTGCGGTGCCCGCCCCGGCGATGTCCGGCGCCGAGCCGTGCACCGGCTCGAACATGCTGGGGTTGGCCCCGGAGACGTCGAGATTGGCCGAGGCGGCCAGGCCGATACCGCCGGACACGGCCGCGGCCAGGTCGGTCAGGATGTCGCCGAACAGGTTGTCGGTGACGATCACGTCGAACCGGCCCGGGTCGGTGACCAGGTAGATCATCGCGGCGTCGATGTGGGCGTAGGCCACCGTCACGTCCGGGAATTCCATCGACACCTCTTCGACCACCCGACTCCACAGCTGGCCGGCGTGCACCAGGACGTTGGTCTTGTGCACCAGCGTCAGGTGTTTGCGGGGTCGGCGCGCGGCCCGCCGGAACGCGTCCCTGACCACCCGTTCCACCCCGAAGTAGGTGTTCAGCGACACCTCGGTGGCGATCTCGTGGGGGGTGTCCTTGCGCAGCAGCCCGCCGTTGCCGGCGTACGGGCCTTCGGTGCCCTCGCGCAGGACGAGCAGATCGATGGCCGCGTCGCCGGCCAGCGGCCCGACCACGCCGGGGTAGAGCCGGGCCGGCCGCAGGTTGACGTGGTGGTCGAGTTCGAAGCGGATCCGGAGCAGCAGACCGCGCTCCAGAATGCCTGACGGGACGGTCGGGTCGCCGACGGCACCCAGCAGGATGGCGTCGTGCTCGCGCAGTTCGCGCAGCACCGAATCCGGCAACAGCTCCCCGGTACGGTGCCACCGGGCCGCGCCGAGGTCGTACGTCGTCGTCTCCACTGCAGGGACGACACCGGTCAGGACCTTCAGTCCCTCGGCCACGACTTCCGGGCCGATGCCGTCACCTGGAATGACCGCGAGCTTCATGTTCAACCATTTCTGTTCTCGTTCGACCCGGCCGACAGCGGGCGGAACGAGAACAACGCATCGGGCAGGCCGCCGTTCGCGGGGAACACCGAACGGCGGTCACAAGGGGCGGTACCACTGCGCACGACGACCACGATCACGACGACAGACGGCAACAGCGGCGACTACGACCGGCAACAACCGCAAAGATACTGCGAAGGGTAACGGTAACCGGCCAAAAGGTGGACACCGCGCCCGCCATGGCGTGCAAGGCCACGGGGCCCGGTCGGCCGACGGGATCCGTCAGTCTGCGGCGATACCCCGGATGGCGCTGGCCGCGACGGCGTCGCCGATCCGGTCCAGCAGGGCGGTGTCGGGCAGGCCGTCCACCCGCAGCACCATGATCGACGCGTGACCGGAAATCTCCTGCGAGATCTGCGCGGCCAGGATGTTGACCCCGGCGTCACCGAGCAGGCCGCCAACCGTCCCCATCACGCCTGGCCGGTCCGCGTAGGCCACCAGCACCAGGTTTCCTTCGGCCCGCAGGTCGAAATGGCGGTCGTTGATCTCGATCAGTTTGGCCACCTGGTTCTCCCCCGACAGGGTGCCGGAGACCGAACGGCTGGAGCCGTCCGCCATCGCCGCCCGCAAGGTGACCGACGACCGGTAGTCGCCGGTGTCCCTGGTGGACGTCCCGGACAGGGACAGACCGTGTTCGGCGGCCAAAGCGGGCGCGTTGACGAAGGTCACGGCGTCGGTGATGACCGCTCCGAAGATGCCCCGAACCGCGGCGAGCTGCAAGATCGTGGTGTCGGAGTCGGCCAGGTCGCCGCGGACCTCGACCACCACCTGGGCCGGAACGGAACCGGTCACGGCGGTGAGGATGGTGCCGAGCCGGGACGCCAACGGGATCCACGGGCGCACGTCGTCGGCGACCGGACCCGCGGCCTGCACGTTCACCGCGTCGGGGACGAAGTCGCCGCGCAGGGCGAGCCGGACCGACCGGGCCACCGCGGTGCCGGCCTTGTCCTGGGCCTCTGTGGTGGACGCGCCCAGGTGCGGGGTGAGGACGACGTTGGGGGCGGTCAGCAACGGGTTGTCCGCGGCCGGCGGCTCGGTGACGTAGACGTCGATGCCCGCACCGGCCACCCGCCCCTCGGTCAGGGCCTGTGCCAGGGCCGCTTCGTCGATCAGCCCGCCGCGGGCGGCGTTGACGATCAGCACACTCGGCTTCACGGTGGCCAGTTCGGCCGCTCCGATCAGACCCAGGGTCTCCTTCGTCTTGGGCAGGTGGATGGAGATGATGTCGGCCTCGCGCAACAGGGTGGCCAGGTCGACCAGTTGCACCCCCAGAGCCGCGGCCCGGGCCGGCTGCAGGTAGGGGTCGTAGGCGATCACCGTCGTTCCGAAGGCGGCGATCCGGGCCGCGAAGAGCTGGCCGATCCGGCCCAGCCCCACCACACCCACCGTCTTCTCGGCGATCTCCACGCCGGAGAACGCGCTCCGCTTCCACTGGCCGGCCGCCATGCTGGCGTGCGCGGCCGGAATCTGCCTGGCCACCGACAGGAGCAGAGCCAGGGCGTGTTCGGCGGCGGTGATGATGTTGGACTGCGGCGCGTTGACGACCAGCACGCCCCGTGCCGTGGCCGACGGCACATCGACGTTGTCCAACCCGATCCCCGCCCTGGCGATCACTCGCAGCTTCGGCGCCGCTGCGAGCGCCTCGGCGTCGATGAGGGTGGCGGACCTGATCAGCACGGCGTCCGCGGCGGCGAGGGCGGGCAGCAGCGCATTCCGGTCGGCCCCGTCGACATGCCGGATCTCGACCTCGGATCCCAACACGTCCATCGCCGACTGGGCGAGTTTCTCCGCGATCAGCACGACCGGTCTGGTGGGGCTAGCCACGCTTCATTCATCTCCGTCTTGTGGTCATCGGGGCGTCGGTGCACCCGGGCGGCTCATCGTAACGAGTCCGGAACATTCGTCGGCCCGGCACCATCATCCGGCTCGGTGGTGGCGAGCTCCCGCGCGCTCGTCGTCGGTCGACAGCTGTGGCGGATGTGACGGTTCGACCTCCGGCCGGGACGTCCGGTCCTACAGTGATCACGACCTGAAACCCGTCGAAGGGAAGAGCTGTGACGGCTCCACCGCCCTACGGTCCCACCCCGGATCAGCCGACGAGCTATCCGCAGTCCTACGGGCAGCAGCAGTATGGACCACCATCGGGGTACGTCCCCCTCGGCTACGGCCCACCTCCCGGGTATGGACCGCGGATCCCGGTCGCATCGCGGTCGTGCCCGGCGACCCTTTCGATGGCCGGCGCTATTACCTTCATCCTGGCGACCGCTTGCGGAGTCCTCGGAATCGCACTGGTGTTCGTTTTCGCGATCTCACTGGCTGCCGCGAGGAGGGTCACCGATTCAGCCTTCGGCAGCGGAGCGTACTCGTCGCTGACCTCGACCACGTGGGGAAGCGACCTCGAAGGTGACGTGGCGGCGGCGGTGGTGGTCAGCGTCCTGATTCTGCTTTTGGCTATCGCACTGGCCTGGGGCGCCATCGCCGCAGTGACCGGGACCGCGACCACCACCGCGGTCGTCGCGAACGTCATCACTTTTGTGCTGCTCCTGCTGGCCGCCGTCAACATCCACCCACTGCTGCTGATGTTGACCGTGCTGCCGATAGCCGCGGTCATCGGACTCAGGTCGCCGACCAGTAAGGCTTTCCTGGCCCGCCGGACCGGCGGCGAAGTCTAGCGGGCCGCCGTGCCGGTGTAGTCGTCGTCGGAGCGGACCCAGCTCATCAGTCCGCGGAGCTTGCGTCCGGTTTCCTCGATGGGGTGGGCTTCCTGCTCGGCCCGGAATTTCTTGAACTCGGGGGCCCCGGCGTCCTGGTCGGCGATGAACCGGGCCGCGAAGGTGCCGTCCTGGATGTCGGCCAACACCCCTCGCATGCTCTGCGCCACGTGGTCGTCGATGACGCGCGGACCGGAGACGTAGTCGCCGTACTCGGCGGTGTCCGACACCGACCAGCGCTGCTTGGCGATGCCGCCCTCGTACATCAGGTCGACGATCAGCTTCAGCTCGTGGAGCACCTCGAAGTAGGCGATCTCCGGCTGGTAGCCGGCCGCCGTGAGGGTCTCGAAGCCGGTCTGGATCAACCGGGAAGCGCCGCCGCAGAGCACGGCCTGTTCCCCGAACAGGTCGGTCTCGGTCTCCTCGGTGAACGTGGTCTTGATGACGCCGGCCCTGGCGCCGCCGATGGCGGCCGCGTAGGACAGGGCCAGCGCCTGGGCGCCGCCGGTGAAGTCCTGCTCGACGGCGATCAGGTCGGGCACGCCTTTGCCGTCGACGAATTCGCGGCGGACCAGGTGGCCGGGGCCCTTCGGCGCGATCAGGATCACGTCGACGTCGGCCGGCGGCTTGATGTAGCCGAAGCGGATGTTGAACCCGTGGCCGAAGGCCAGCGCGTCACCGGGCGAGAGGTGCGGCTCGATGTCGGAGGCGTACACGTGCCGCTGGATGTGGTCCGGGGTGAGGATCATGATCAGATCGGCCTCGGCCGCCGCCTCGGCGGGGGTGACCACCCGCAGACCCTGGTCGGTGGCCTTGCCCCGCGACTTCGAGTCGGCCGGCAGGCCGACGCGCACGTCCACCCCGGAATCACGCAGGCTGAGCGCGTGGGCGTGCCCCTGCGAGCCGTACCCGATGACGGCGACCTTCCGCCCCTGGATGATCGACAGGTCGGCGTCGTCGTCGTAGAAAATCTCGGCTGCCATGGGTGATCGACGTTCCTTTCGCGGGCTCTTCGGGCCCGGTGGGTGGTAGCGGGGTAGGGGTATCGGGTGGGAATGATCGGGTGGGTCGGGCGCTCAGTCGGCGCGCGAACGTTCGGTGGTGATGGACTTCGGACCGCGGCCCAGCGCCACCATTCCGGACTGGACCAGCTCGCGCACCCCGAACGGCTCCAGCATCCGCACCAGTGCCTCCAGTTTGTCGGTGGTGCCGGCCGCCTCGACGGTCATCGAATCGGGGGTCACGTCGACGATGTGAGCGCGGAACATGTCGACGATGGTGACCACCTGGGCCCGCACCACCGAGTCCGCCCGCACCTTGATCAGGAGGAGTTCCCGGTGCACCGACGCCGTCGGGGACAGCTCGACGATCTTGAGCACGTTGATCAACTTGTTCAGCTGTTTGGTGACCTGCTCCAGCGGTAGGGCGTCGACCGCGACGACGATGGTCATCCGGGACACTTCCGGGTTCTCCGTCGGACCGACCGCCAGCGAGTGGATGTTGAACTGGCGCCGGGAGAACAGCGACGACACCCGGGCCAGCACCCCCGGCTTGTTCTCGACCAGGACCGAAAGCGTATGCCTGCTGACGGTTCTCACTCCCCTTCGAACAACGGCCGGATCCCGCGGGCGGCCATGATCTGGTCGTTCCCGGTGCCGGCCGCGACCATCGGCCACACCTGGGCGTCGGCGCCGACGGTGAAGTCGACGACGACCGGGCGGTCGTTCACGGCCATCGCGGCTTCGATGGTCCGGTCCACGTCCTCCTTCGACTCGCAGCGCAGGCCCAGGCAGCCGTAGGCCTCGGCCAGCAGCTTGAAGTCGGGGATCCGGTGCTTGTGGGTGCCCAGGTCGGTCTGCGAGTAGCGCTCCCCGTAGAACAGGGTCTGCCACTGGCGCACCATGCCCAGGTTGCCGTTGTTGATCACCGCGACCTTGATCGGAATGCCCTCGATGGCGCAGGTGGCGAGTTCCTGGTTGGTCATCTGGAAGCAGCCGTCGCCGTCGATCGCCCACACCACCGCGTCGGGGCAACCCATCTTCGCTCCCATGGCCGCCGGCACGGCGTAGCCCATGGTGCCCAGGCCACCGGAATTCAGCCAGGTGTAGGGCTTCTCGTAGGAGATGAACTGCGCGGCCCACATCTGGTGCTGGCCCACGCCGGCGGTGAAGATGGTGTCCGGGCCACTGATCTTGCCGAGCCGCTCGATCACGTACTGCGGCGACAGACTGCCGTCGGACGGCCAGTCGTATCCCAGCGGGAAGGTGTCCCTGATGTCGTCCAGCTCGGCCCACCAGGCCGTCAGATCGGCCACCACCCCGGCCCGCTGTTCGACGGACACGGCGGCGATGAGGTCCACGATGACCTCCTTGGCGTCACCCACGATCGGCACGTCCGCGATCCGGTTCTTGCCGATCTCGGCCGGGTCGATGTCCGCGTGCACGATCGTCGCCCCAGGGGCGAAGGTCGACAGCTGGCCGGTCACCCGGTCGTCGAACCTGGCCCCCAGCGCGACGATCACGTCGGCCCGCTGCATGGCCGCGACCGCGGCCACCGTCCCGTGCATGCCGGGCATGCCCAGGTGCTGGATGTGCGAGTCCGGGAACGCACCTCGCGCCATCAGGGTGGTGACCACGGGTATCCCGGTGAGCTCGGCCAGCGCCCTGAGCTGCTCGGTCGCGTGGGCCTTCAACACCCCGCCGCCCACGTAGTACACCGGGCGGCGGGCCGCGGCGATCAGCTTGGCTGCGGCGTTGATCTGCCCGGCATGCGGTTTGGCGGCCGGGCGGTACCCGGGCAGGTGCACCTCGGTCGGCCAGGAGAACACGGTGTCCGCCTGCAGGATGTCCTTGGGGATGTCCACCAGCACCGGCCCGGGGCGGCCGGTGGATGCCAGGTGGAACGCCTGGGCGATGACCATCGGTATCTCGGCGGCGTCGGTGACCATGAAGTTGTGCTTGGTGATGGGCATGGTGATGCCGCAGATGTCGGCCTCCTGGAACCCGTCCGTGCCGATCAGCGACCGGCCGACCTGCCCGGTGATCGCCACCAGGGGCACCGAATCCATGTGGGCGTCGGCGATCGGGGTGACCAGATTGGTGGCCCCCGGCCCCGAGGTCGCCATGCACACGCCCACCCGACCGGACGCCTGCGCGTACCCGGTCGCCGCATGACCGGCGCCCTGCTCGTGCCGGACCAGGACGTGCCGGACCTTCGCCGAATCCAGCAGCGGGTCGTAGATCGGCAGCACCGCGCCGCCCGGAATGCCGAAGACGATCTCGACGCCGGCCTCCTCCAGGGACCTGACCACCGACTTCGCCCCGGTCACCCGCTCTACGGTGTCGACCTCCACGGCCGGTGCGGCGGCGCGGGGCATGCCGTTGACGGGCGGGAATCCGGGGTGGGCGACCGGCCAGGGCCGGCTCTGCGCCATCGGTGTCTGAGCCATGATCGGGACCTTCTGACGTTCGTCGGGCCGTGGGCAGTCGGGCCATGGGAAAAGGGCCGGCTGTTGGTGATCGCGTGAGTCGGGATGTCGCGGGCCGGTGCGCATCTTGCCGGCGAGGACTGGGCCGCGGTGGGCTCGAAGAGAGAATCGCCCTGGTCAGGGCAAGAAAAAACCCCTCGACACCGGGTGGCGGTGACCAAGGGGTTGCGCGTCGAGTTCGGCTGGGGCTGGGTGTTGCCGTCCGACCTGCGACGCGCTATCGGATTACGAGGATCTGGGACACGCTTGGGACGATACGGCGACGGCCCGAAGCTGTCAAACCGGCGCGGTGACCCACCAGGAGGATCAGCGGAGGTGGCCCGGACGCGGGTCAGGGTGATCCGGGCGCCAGAACGTATCCCGCCACGTCGACCACGAGAGAAGTCAGCGAGGACGAGCCGTTGTAGAGGTTGATCAGACCGTTGGCCCCCACCGGCACCATGACCAGGTTCGGGACCGTCGCGCCGCTGACGAAGTCGAGGTTGGAGGCCCGCGGTCGGGCGCTGCCGTCGGGGTACACCGTGTAGTAGCCGCCGGCCAGGGGCTCGAGGACGGTCACCGTCAGCACCACCGCGCCGACGCCGACGGCCGGGACGCCGTGCCGCCCGGTGACCAGCAGCGGCACCCGGTAGCCCGGCCCCACCACGAAGATCTGACCGGCCTGCGGGGCGACGTCGTACGGCGGGAAGGTGGCCACGCCGACCCCCGACCGGGAATCGAAGGTCCTGGACGGGTTGACCGCGACCGTCGCGCCCTCGGTACCCGCCGGTCCGGCCCGGACGTAGCCGACCACGTCGGCCAGCACGTCGACCGGTCCGCCGGAGCCGTTGAAGACGGCGACGCTACCGTCCGCGCCCACCGCGGTGAGGACCAGGTCGGGCACCGTCTGATGGGGCCGGAAGTCCAGGTTGGACGCTGTCGGGCGGGTCCCGCCGCCGGCGAAGACGGTCAGATAGCCCTGGTTGGCCGGGTCGACCACGGTCACGTTCAAAAAGACGGACGCGACCCCCCGCGCCGGGATGCCGTTGCGGCCGGTCACCACGACGCGGACCGTTCCGCTCGTGCTCACCCTGGCCCGGGGCGCGCCCAGACCGATGCGGGTGTCCAGCAGTCGGGACGGTGCGACCGCGGTGAACGAGCCGGCCGCGGTCGCCGCGCCGGCCAGGTAGTAGCCGGACACGTCGGCGAGCAGGTCCAGCGCACCCGCGGATCCGTCGAAGATCGCGACCCTGCCGTCCCGGCCGACCGGCACCACCACCGCATTGGCGACCGTCCGCTCGGCCGCATAGTTCAGACTCGACGTTCTCGGCCGGACGGATCCACTCGGGAACACCGTCAGATAGCCCTTGGCCGCCGGGCCGACAGCGACCACGTTCAGCACCACCGCGGCGACGCCGGCGACCGGAACGCCTCCCCGACCGGTGACCGGCAGCCGCAGGGTCGCCTGGGCCGACAGCTTTCCGCGGCCGGTCCCCAGACCGATCCTGGTGTCCAGGAGGCGGGCCGGGAGCAGTGGTACGAACGAGCCGGCCCCGGGTGGGCGAAGGTAGGAGAAGGTGGCGACCGCGACGGCCGGACTGGTCCCTCCATTGCCGGTGACCTGCACCGGGACAACGCCGGTACCGGGCGGGGTCCGGACGATCAGGCTGGTCGCCGAACGCCACAACGGCTTGACCGACCGTCGGCCGAACACCACGAGCGACGCGTTCTCCAGACCGTAACCGGCCAGCACCACCCTGGTGCCGCCCGCCGCCGGGCCGCGCGTCGTCGCCATGGCGAAGACGGCGGGCAGTCGCGGGAGACGGGGCCCGGTGAGCCGGTACGCCCAGTACAACTCGCTGAACGACGTGCCGTAGCTGGCCCCGGAGAAGACCAGGCCGACGCCCATCGCCACTTCGGCCCGGCCGAAGTCGTGCAACGTGTTCTCCCGGTGCCCCCAGCATCCCGCATCGGTCGGCGCGGCGCAGTCCAGGTTGTTGCTGCCGTAGCCGTCGTAGTACATCCAGTCGTAGTACGCCTCGAGCGGACTCATCCCGCCCGCCCAGTTCGCGCTCCAGTCGACCGTGGGGACACCGTTGATCACGTCCGGACCGGTCGGGTCGGCGCTGCCGGCGGCGGCGTGTTGGGCGATCGAATTCAAGGTGGGGTTGAAGGCGGTGACCGGCCGGCGGCCGGCCAGGATCCGGTCGGCGTTGGACAGGGCCAGGAACTGGTAAGCCGGAGTCATCCGGGCGAATCCGGCCGGCAGGCGGTAGCTGGGCAGTCCCATCACGTGGCGCGCGTTGTTCAGCGCCGCCAGCGCCGCCTTCGTGCAGTCCGCGCTCTGGTACGCCTGGAAGCACCGGTCCGGGAACGCCGGTCGCGGCGCGATGTTGTGCTGCGGGTTCCCGGCCGCCGTCGTCGCTGTGGTCACCGTCGTCACCGTTGTCGCGGCCGCCGCCGTCGTCGACCTGCCCGCGACCTGACCGCCGCCCCGCGGCAACGGGAACGAGCGCCGACCGGACGTTCCGCCGGTCGACGGGCCGTCGCCGGGCCGCGGCGACGCGGCAATGTCGCTGGGCCGCGGCGACGCGGCAATGTCGCTGGGCCGAGGCGACGCCGCGACGACACCCGCCGGAGCCGCCAGCACGAGTACCACCAGGAGGCACCCGAAGGCGCCCATGGAACGGCGATTCTGCATATGTCCCCCGTCGAATCGTGTGCCGTCAAAATCGTGTGCTGTCGAATCGTGTGCCGTGGTTGCCAGCGTGAACCTGACGCGGTGGTCGGGCAATCCGCCAACGAGAGGGCAATGCTGTGACACACCGACTGCGGACAGTCACCATCGCTCGAGATGGGACAATTTCGGAGTGAGCAGACCTGACCGTGCCGTCTTCCGCCTGCCCGGTGTCTCGGTAGTGATCCCCTTCCTGGCGTTCGTGTGCGTCACCCCGTTGGCCAACGCCGGAGCGGCATTCTGGCTGGCGCTGTACATCATCCCGGTGCTGGCCCTGGTGTACATCCTGATCACCAGAACGGTGGCCGACACCACGGTGATCAGGACCACCGGTCTGTTCGGCGCCCGGCGCATCGCCTGGTCCGATCTGGACGGTTTCGAATTCCGCGGCCCACGGTGGGCGATCGCGGTCGGCCTGGACGGCCGGCGGGTGCGGCTGCCGATGGTGCGCCCCCGCGACCTGCCGAGACTGGCGGACGTCTCCGGTGGTCGTCTGCTGATCGGGACGGACCCGGCGGCCCCCGAGGCCTCGGCGGTCGAGCAACCGGAAGCGGCGGCGGTCGGCGAGCACCCTGATGCGCAGACCGGTTCCGGGTGACCGCACTGCCGGGTGACGACCCGGTGGCTCGGCACCGCCTGCCGGCCAGGACCACCACCTACTGGCGGCTGCGGGCGGCGCTATGGGGAACGGCGATCACCGCGCTGACCGTGTGGGGTGCGGTCGGCCTGGACTGGTTCAACGCACCGATCCGGTGGACCGTGGCGGGCATCGCGGCCGGCTGGTTCCTGGTCGTCGGGGTGATCCTCCGGCCGCCGATCCGGCGATCGCTGTTCTGGTATTCGGTGTCCGACACCGAGATCGATCTGCAGCACGGCTTGCTGGTGCAGACCCGGACGGTCGTCCCGATGAGCAGGGTGCAGCACCTCAAATCGGAACAGGGACTGTTGGAGCGCCGATTCCGGCTGGCCGACCTGCACATCCACACCGCGGCGGGGACGGTCGAGATCAGGGGACTGGATCAGGCCGAGGCGACGAACGTGCGAACCCGCATCGGGCTGCTGGCCCAGCTCTCCGATGAGCTCTGACCACCCCGCCGGGGCCGAACCCGGCCCGGTGCAGATCGCCGAGCGACGGCTCCACCCGACCTACCTGCTGATCAGCCTGGGCCGCAGCGTCAGGTCCCTGATCCCGGCCATCGCCGTGGGCGTTTGGAAGGCCCCCGGCCCGCTGATCGGGGGCCTGGCGGCGCTGCTCTTCGGCCTGGCGGTGGCGCACTGGTGGACCCGCCGGTACTCCGTCCTGGACGGGAGCCTTCGGGTCTCCTCCGGGCTGCTCAGGCGAACCCAGGACACGATCGGCATCAACCGGATCACCGCCGTGGATGCCCAACGCGGGGTGATCCAGCGGCTCCTGGGGGTCTGGGGGGTGAAGATCCAGACACCGGGCAACGATCACCGGTCCGCGGTACACCTGGTCTGCCTGTCCGCGTCGGCCCTGGAGGAACTCCGGGCAGCGCTCACGCCGTCCATCCGGACTGCGCTCACGCCGTCCACCCGGCCGACGACCGGCGGTCCGTTCCTCGAGGCGCCGGAGAATCAGCCGGGATCGGACGATCAACCCGTCCCGGTGACGCTCGCCGTGCTGGACACCCGCAGCCTGCTGGTGGCGGCCTTCACCGGAACCTCGATCCCGCTGATCCTGGCCGGCGCGGCCGTGGCCTTCGGACGGGCGCACGATGTACTACCGGAGCGGACGTTCGCCGCGCTCGCCCGGGACGTCTTCGTCGGCGGCCTCACCACCGCGCTGCTGTTGTCCGGTGCGGTGGTGCTGGCGGTGTTGGCCGGCGTCGCGCTGACCTCGTTGCGCCTGGCCAGGTTCACCCTGATCCGGGACGGGAGCCGGTTGCGGATCACCCGGGGTCTGCTCGCCCAGCGGTCCGGCACCATTCCGATCGATCGGGTGCAGGCGGTCCGGCTGGTCGAGGGTTTCTGGCGCAGGATGCTGGGCTACTGCTCCCTGGAGGTCGAGGTGGCCGGTCTGAGCACCTCCAACGACGCGGAGCGAACCCTGTTTCCGCTGATCCGGACGGATCGGGCGGTCGCGCTGGTGGCCGACGCCCTGCCCGAGCTGCAGTGGCGCCCGGCCCCGTTGATCCGTGTTCCGGCGGGCGCCCGCCGCCGCTACTTCACCCTGCCGGTGCTCATCGGTCTGCCGGCGACCGCGGGGCTGGCACTCCTGCCGGGGTGGGGCGCCTACCTGGCCCTGACGCCGATTCCCCTGGCCGTGCTGATCGGTTGGGGTCAGGCGACCGACGCCGCCTGGCTGCTCGACGAGACCACGGTGACCGTGCGCTGGCGGCGGGTGCTGGCCCGGCACACGCTGATCGCCCGTCGCCGGCGGGTACAGATGACGCAGGTCAGCCGAACCCCGTTCCAGCGCCGGGCCGGACTGTCCGGGGTACGGCTCCGGCTGTCCTCCGGGCGCAAGGCGCGACTGCGGCATCTGGCTGCGCAGGACGCAACGCTGCTGCTGCACGCGGTCGGGCGCCGGCCGGCGGCGCACACGCCGGAGTCCGGGCCCCGCGCGCCTGCGGGCCACGTACCGTGAGCGGTGATGGACGCCTGCAGCCGACCCGGCCCCCGGGATCGCCGCCCGGCGGTCGCCGCGCGCCGCGGAGCCGCTGCCGCTCTGCTCGGCGTCACCATTTTGACCATCGCCGCCTGCGGAAACTTCTCGCAGGAGGCCCAGCCGTTCACCCCCCAACCGAGCCTGTCGGCACCGGTGGTCACGCCGGTGATTCCGCCGGAGCTTCCGGCCCCCAGCGGGTCCGGGACGTCGAGCTCGCCGGGCCCCACGTCGGGCTCCACCGCGTCGTCCCGTTCCACCGGGCCGACCGGCGGGTCGACTCCGAGCACCACGCCGGCCGACCCCTGCCGGCCCAGCGATCCCGCCGTCGTCGCCGCGTGCCTGGCCGCACCGTGGGGCCTCGCACCGTTGCCCGACGGGGTGTCGGCGCTGGTCGGCGAACGGACCACCGGCCGGATCCTGCGCGTCGCGCCGGGCTACCCACCCGTGCGGGTCACCACCGTGGCCGGCCTCGACGCCACCGGGGGCGGCGGGCTGCTCGGCATCGCCGTCTCCCCCACCTACGCGCAGGACGGGCTGATCTACGCCTACGTCACCACCGCGACCGACAATCGGGTGATCCGCATCGCGGCCGGGGACAGGCCGAAGCCGATTCTCAGTGGGATCCCCAAGGGCACCACCGGGAACGGCGGCGCCATCGGCTTCACCGGCGACGGCACGCTCTATATCGGCACCGGGGATGCCGGGTCGGCGAGCACCGCCGCCAACCCTGCGTCGTTGGCCGGAAAGCTGTTACGGGTGAATCAGAGCGGCAGGCCCGCGGCCGGAAATCCGGTGGCGACGTCGCCGATCTTCTCCAGCGGTTTCACCCAGGTCACTGGACTGTGCCAGTTGCCGACCGGCGTGATGGCCGCCGTCGACCACCGCAGTGCGGTCGATGTGCTGTTGCCGGCCAGGGCCGGGAAGTCCTATGCGAAGTTGCGGTCCGGTGATGCCGTCTGGACCTGGACGGCCGGTGAGGGCGGCGCCGCCGACTGCGCGGTGACGTCAGGCCTGCTGGCCAACACCTCGCTGGGCAAGCAACGACTCACCGGCATCGCCATGTCCCGCGTCGGAACGTTCTCAGGCAGCCCGCGGGTCCTGCTCGGGCCCAAGTACGGTCGCCTGCTGACCGTGACGCCGGGCGCCAACGGGTCGTTGTGGCTCACCACCTCGAACAAGGACGGCCACGGCCGGCCCGTGGCCAGCGACGACCGGGTCATCCTGCTGCCCGACGCCGGTAGCGCCGGCGGCAACGGCCCCGACTGACCCCGGCTACCGCCGATCAGAGCGGGACACCCAGGGTGGTCAGCACGAGCGCGTTGACCCGGCCCGCGTCGGCCTGACCGTTCGTCGCCTTCATCACCGCGCCGACGATCGCGCCCACGGCTTTGCGGTTGCCGCCGCGAATGCGGTCGGCCACGGCGGGCTGGGCGGCCAGGGCGGCGTCGACCGCGGCCTGCAGGGCCGAATCGTCCGACACCACCGCCAGCTTGCGGGCCGCCACCACCTGGTCCGGCTCACCCTCGCCGGCCAGCACCCCGTCGATGACCTGCCGCCCGAGCTTGGCGTTGAGGGACCCCTGGGCGATCAGCACGATCACCCTGGCCAGCTGATCAGGGCGGATGGGGAGTTCGGCCAACGGCACCCCGGCCACGTTCGCCAGCTGCCCCAGGTAGGCGGACCACCACGAGCGGGCCTCGGCCGGCGGGGCGCCGGCCGCCACGGTCGCCTCGACCAGATCCACCGCGTCGGCGGCCAGGAGATCACGCATCTCCAGATCGGTCAACGACCAGGCCTGCTGCAGCCGGGCCCGCCGCACCCACGGCAGTTCCGGCAGCTCGGCCCGGATGGACTCCACCCAGGCCCGGTCCGGCGCGATCGGCACCAGGTCCGGCTCCGGGAAGTACCGGTAGTCCTCCGCGGTCTCCTTGGAACGCCCCGGGGCGGTGGTGCCGGTGGACTCGTCGAAGTGTCGGGTCTCCTGGGTGATCCGTTGCCCCGCGGCCAGACGGGCGGCCTGCCGGGTGATCTCGTACCGGACGGCCCGCTCCACCGAACGCAGCGAGTTGACGTTCTTGGTCTCCGTCCTGGTGCCCATCACCGGGTTGCCGGCCGGCGTGAGCGACAGGTTCGCATCGCAGCGGAGCGAACCCTGATCCATCCGGACGTCCGAAACCCGCAGCGAGGCCAGCAGATCCCGCAACGCGCCGACGTAGGCCCGAGCCACAGCGGGCGCGTTCGCTTTGGTCCCGAAAATCGGCTTGGTGACGATTTCGACCAGCGGCACACCGGCCCGGTTGTAGTCCAGCAGCGAATACTCGGCCCCGCCGATGCGCCCGTCCCGACCGCCGACGTGCAGCGACTTCCCGGTGTCCTCCTCCATGTGGGCTCGCTCGATCTCCACCCGGAAGGTCTCACCCGACCCGTCGCCCAGATCGACGTCCAGGTGACCGTCGAACGCGATCGGCTCGTCGTACTGGGAGATCTGGTAGTTCTTCGGCATGTCGGGGTAGAAGTAGTTCTTCCTGGACATCCGGCACCAGGACGCGATCTGGCAGTTCAGCGCCAGCCCGATGCGGATCGCGTATTCGACGGCGCTCTGGTTGATCGCCGGCATCGCACCGGGCAGGGCCAGGCATACCGGGCAGACCTGCGTGTTGGGTTCCGCACCGAACCGGGTGGAACACCCGCAGAACATCTTCGTGACGGTGCCCAGTTCGACATGCACCTCCAGGCCCATCACCGGGTCGAACCGTTCGATGGCCTGGTCGTAATCCATCACGTCGGGCAGTGTCGCCGTCATGCCCGGACCGCCAATTCCGGGGCCGCGTCGGCCACCGTCCGGCCGTGTTCGGCGACGTACCCGGCTTCGAACGCGGCCGCGACCCGATACATCACCTCTTCGCCGAGCGCCGGACCCATGATCTGCAGGCCCACCGGCAGGCCGGTGTCGGCGGCGATGCCGCTGGGCACGCTCATCGCCGGAATGCCGGCCAGCGACCCCGGGATGGTGGCCAGGTCGTTCAGATACATCGCCATCGGATCGTCGACCTTCTCCCCCAGCGGGAACGCCGTCACCGGGGAAGCCGGCGACAGCAGGACATCGGCTACGCCGTAGGCCTTCTCGAAATCCTGCCGGATCAGCGTGCGGACCTTCAGCGCCGACCCGTAGTAGGCGTCGTAGTAGCCGGCGGACAGGGCGTAGGTGCCCAGAATGATGCGCCGCTTGACCTCCGGGCCGAAGCCGGCGCCGCGGGTGGCGGCCATCACGTCCTCCGCCGAGACCAGGGTGCCGCCGTCGGCGATGTCACCGACCCGCAGGCCGTACCGCATGGCGTCGAAGCGGGCCAGGTTGGATGAGCACTCGCTGGGCAGGATCAGGTAGTAGGCGGCCAGCGCGTACCGGAAATGCGGGCAGGACACCTCGACGATCTCGGCGCCCGCCGCGGCCAGCCTCTCGACCGCCGCGTCGAAGGAGGCGATGACCCCGGGTTGGTAACCCTGGCCGCCCAATTCCCGGACGACGCCCAGCCTCATCCCGGCGACCCCCTCGGTGCGGCCGCGGTGAACCGCATCCACCACCCGGGGCACCGCCGCGTCGATGGAGGTCGAGTCGCGCGGGTCGTGGCCGGCGATCACCTCGTGCAGCAGCGCCGTGTCCAGCACGGTGCGCGCGCACGGACCGACCTGGTCGAGCGAGGAGGCCAGCGCGATGACGCCGTACCGGGACACCCCGCCGTAGGTCGGCTTCGCACCGACCGTCCCGGTGACGGACGCGGGTTGCCGGATGGACCCCCCGGTGTCGGTTCCGATGGCCAGCGGCGCCTCGAAGGCGGCGAGCGCGGCCGCCGAGCCGCCGCCCGATCCGCCCGGGATCCGACTGAGATCCCACGGGTTGTGGCTGGGCCCGTACGCGGAATTCTCGGTGGACGAGCCCATCGCGAACTCGTCCAGGTTGGTCTTGCCGAGGATGACGACGCCGGCGTCCAGCAGGCGCTGCGTCACCGTCGCGTTGTACGGCGGCATCCAGCCCTGCAGGATCCGGGAACCGGCTGTGGCCGGGGAGCCCTGCTGCACCAGGATGTCCTTGAGGGCCAACGGCACCCCGGCCAGCGGAGAGGCGGACTGCTCGCCGCGGGCTCGGGCCTGATCAACCGCCCGGGCCTGGGCCAGGGCCGAGTCGGTCGACACGTGCAGGAACGCGTGCACCGCGTCGTCGACGGCGCCGATCCGGTCCAGGTGCGCCTGCGCGACCTCCACTGCGCTGACCTGACCGCTGCTGATGTCCTGGGCCAGGTCGGCCGCCGTCATCCGGGTCAGGTCGGTGGATGTCACGCTCATTCCTCTCCCAGGATCTGCGGCACGCGGAAGCGGCCGTCCTGCGCGGACGGGGCGCCGGCCAGAGCTTGTTGCTGGGTCAAACCGGGTATTAACACATCGGGTCGGTACACATTGGTCAGCGGTACCGCGTGCGTCGTCGGTTCGATCCAGGCCGAGGCGACGCTCGTCACCTCGGCCACGGCTTCCAGGATCACCGAGAGTTGGCCCAGGTAGAGGTCCAGTTCCGGCTCGGTGAGTTCGAGCCGGGCCAGCGCAGCGAGGTGGTCGACGTCGTCACGAGTCAGAGCCGGGGGTCCCGAACCGGCCGCGCCGGTCGCGGGCTCAGGGGAGCTGGACACGATCCTCCACAACCACGATCCTCTTCCAACCAGGTGGAGCAGGGAAGTACCGGACCCCCTGATCCTAGGGGCACCGGCGCGATGACCCGGGCCCGGCGGACGGAGCCGCCAGTGATCCACTTGGCATCTCGACCCCCGCGGGTGGCACAGTGTGTCCGCGCCGTGACTGGCTGCCGAACAGGCATCGACTTACGGCTGTCATCTGCTGGAAACCACCAGCCTCGATAATTGTCTCGGAACGGTGATGAGTTGAAGCGAGCGTCGAGGGTGCGATTGCCCGAGGGGCCGACGATTTTGCCGGGATCAGGTCCTTTCCAGGGTTTCGCCGCCATGCCGGGGGGCAGCAGCAGAGTGGGCTATCAGCAGCGGGAAGGCAGTTCCATGTCCTATGTGCTCCGTGTCGTACTTCCTGACCGGCCCGGTAGCCTGGGCGCAGTGGCCAGCGCGCTGGGCAGCGTCGGCGCCGACATCCTGGCCATGGACATCGTGGAGCGGTCGT
>CAXUHA010000022.1:0-63180 GCA_964250735.1 uncultured Nakamurella sp.
CAACCCGCGCGATCGCAGGGCATGTGCCAGTCGGATGACCTCCCGGGCCATCGCCGCATAGGTGAAGGTGCGTGGTCCGTCGATGATCGCCGTCCGGTCCGGGTGCACCGAGGATGCCCGCTCGAGGAAACGCAGTGGGGTAAGTGGGGTTTCCATGTGGTGTCCGTCCCGGTTGTCCGGCCCCGTCGTTGGGGCCATGGGAAGAGCACACCGCGTGGACCGTCCCCCGGTATATAGCCCACTGGTGAAACCGTCCCAACGGACGCCCGCAGACCGTCCTTTAGGACTGGGCGGCGGTCACAGTTGGAACACCACCCGCGCGGCGACCTTACCGGTCACCACGTCGGTGATGGAGTCGTTGACCTCGTCGAGTTTGCGGTCCGCGATGATCACCCGGGTGCGGCCGGCGGCGTGCAGGGCGAAAACGTCGGCCAGATCGTTGCGATTGCCGACGATAGACCCGATGACCGATTTGCCGCCGATGACCATGTCGAAGATCGGCACGCTGATCACTGCGTTGCCGGCCGGCATGGCCACGCACACCAGACGTCCGCCGCGGCGCAGTGACCGGAATGCCTGGTCGAAGGACGCCGGAGAGGCGGCCAGCGCCACTGCGACATCCGCACCAC
This sequence comes from uncultured Nakamurella sp., assembly GCA_964250735.1. GTDB lineage: Bacteria > Actinomycetota > Actinomycetes > Mycobacteriales > Nakamurellaceae > Nakamurella. The sequence goes on from CAXUHA010000022.1 coordinate 630, forward strand.
CGAGGGCCTGGATCGCTTCGACCGGGTCGCTGGTGCGGGCGTTGATGACGTGGTCGGCGCCCAGCTCCGTGGCCATCGCCAGTTTGTCCTCCTGGATGTCGACACCGATCACGAAGCCGCCTGCGATGCGGGCGTACTGCAGGGCCAGGTGGCCCAGGCCGCCGATCCCGAAGATGGCGACCGTCTCGGCCGGTGCGACCCTGGCCACCTTGATCGCCTTGTACGTGGTGACGCCCGCGCAGGTCAGCGGGGCGGCATCGCGGGAGGAGATGCCGTCCGGGACCGGGCTGGCGAAAGCGGCCGCGACCACGGCGTATTCGGCGAAGGTGCCGTTGATCGAGTAGCCGGAGTTCTGCTGGGTTTCGCAGAGCGTTTCCCAGCCGCTGATGCAGGAGCGGCAGTGGCCGCACGCGGAACCGAGCCAGGCGATGGCCACCCGGGTGCCGACGACGGGCTCACGGACCCCGCTGCCCAGTTTCTCGACGAACCCGATGCCCTCGTGTCCGGGGATGAACGGCGGCACGGGTTTGGCCGGCCAGTCGCCGTTGGCGGCGTGGATGTCGGTGTGGCACAGACCGGAATACTCGATCCGGACCAGGACCTGGCCCGGACCCGGGTCGGGAATCGGCAGTTCCTGGATTTCCAGGGGTGAATGAAATTCGGTGACGACCGCAGCTCTCATGATGATCTCCACATCCGAAGGGAATGTTTGTCTGTCCTTCGGTCGACGATAATTTTGCCGGGCCAGGGTGATCAGTGCCCTTGGTCGCCGGCCTGGGGGACATGTACGGATTCCGACGGGACCTTCGGCCCTGCTGCAACCACGTTGCGGTACGCATCATCGGGATATGACCACCATCCGGCTCGCATGACGATCGACACCAGCCGTCCAGCGGCGGCCAACGACGACCTGACGCAGTCGCCCCCTGCCCGCTCGTTCTCCCGTCGCGCCGTACTGCGGGCGGCGGGACTGTCGGGGGCCACCATCCTGGTCGCCGGCACCGGGGTGCTGAGCTACCGGGTCTTCGACAATGGGGTCTTGGACGCCGGATCCGGGGGGCCCTACGATCCTTGGTCGCAGTGGCGTAGCGACCCGAGCCCGGTGGGTGCGGTCGCGGCCGCCATTCTCGCGGCCAATCCGCACAACACACAGCCGTGGCTGTTCCACGTCACTGCGGACCGCGTCGAGGTGTTCGCCGATGCGAACCGGGCGATGCCGGCGGTCGATCCGTTCGACCGGGAACACCACGTCGGTCTGGGTTGCGCACTGGAGAACCTGACCCTGGGTCTGACGGCCCGTGGCTTCTCCCCGTCGGTCACGCTGTTGCCGGAGCTCGGTGACCCGGCCCATGTGGCCAGCGTGGGATTCGTGGCCTCCCCGGCAGCCGATTCGGCGCTGTACGACGCCATCGGCGACCGGCACTCCAACCGCGGACCGTACCTGGCCGCCGGTATCGACCAGCAGACTCTCGACGACCTGGTGGGCCCGACGTCCGATCTGTCCGGTGTCGCCGTTCGCTGGTTCACCTCCCCGGCGGACAGGGCTGGGCTGACGTCGGTGATGCTGGCGGCCACCGAGGCGTTCATCGCGGACCAGGGGCAATCGGAGGAAGCGTTCTCCTGGTTCCGCAACAATCGCGACGACATCGACAAGCACCGGGACGGACCAACTCTGGACGCCCAGGGACTGGCCCCGATGACCCTGGCGCTGGCCAAGATCCTGCCGGCCTCCTCCCGGGTCGCCGGAGACCGGTTCTGGCTCGACCAGACGCGTACCGTGCACACGGCCACCGCAGCGGTCTACGGGATCGTCACGGTCACCGATACCGCGGATGTGGCCACCCGGTTGACCGCGGGACGTCTGCTGCAACGTATCCATCTGGCCGCGACCGCCGGCGGCCTGGGGCTGCAGTACATGAATCAGATCACGGAACGCATCGACCGGGAACGCGACCTGGGTGCGCCCGCGACATTCGCACCTTCGCTGCAGCGGGTCCTGGCCACACCCGGCCGACTGCCGTTGGTGACCTTCCGGCTCGGTCACCCGGCCCGGGTGGCCCTGCGCAGTCCGCGTCGAGCGGTCAGCGCGGTCATCCGATGAGCACCTGGCGACGGCGCCGACGGATGGCCGGCTGGTCGGGCCTGGGCGGTGGGATGCTGGGCCTGCTGGCCGGTTTGGCGCAGACCACCGCCGGCAGCCGGATTCCCGATTGGACCGGACACAAGGCCGAGCCGGCCGCGCTGGGTTTGCTGACGATTGGTCTGAGCACCGTCGCGGTCCTGTGTGCGCTGCTGTTGCTCCGTACCCCAGGCATCACGCCGGAACGCCGGATCGCAGCGGCGGTGGGCCTTCTCGCTCCGGGCGGGCTGTGCTTCAGCACGGTCGGATTCCTGTGGTTCACGCCCGGTGTGCTGCTCCTGCTCGCATCGGTGTACGCGCTCCTGGCCGGAGATCCGGTCGACACCCGCCTGGTCGTGACGCGGACCCGGTTGCCGCTGTTGATCAGTCTGCTGGGGACGTTCGAGGTCCTGATGGCGGTGAGTGCCGGCTCGACGATCACCATCTTGGCCGGTGTCGTCGGTGGGCTGGCTCTCATGACGGCCCCTTGGGCCAAAGGCGTGGCCGTCTCCGCCGTGTTGCTGCTGATCGGGACGGTGCCGTTCGCCGTCCTCACCTGGTGGACCGTGGTCAGTCCGCTGCTGGCGGTGCTCGCGCTGGCGATGGGCCTGGTCCTGCTCCATCCGGGCTCGCACACACGGTCCATCCATCCGACGAACGTCCGGTGCCTGCCCGCTGCCGAAGAGCGTCCTACAGCGGTACGCGTGAGCCCATGACGACGGTGCGGTCCTCGGGCAGGTGGAACGACGCTGCGGGGCTGGCCGCGTTGTGGGCCATTCCGATGAACAGCCTCTTCCGCCAGGTCGCCATACCCGGGGCCGTGCCGCGCTCGATGGTGAGCCGGGACAGGAAGTACGACGCGTCCTCCGGGTCGAACATGAGCTCGGAGCTCATTCCGACCGCCGTGCGCAGTATCGCGGGGATGTCCTGATCGTCCTGGAAGCCGACGCGCATGGCCAGGTGCACGATGCCGTCGTCGGCATAGCCGAGTTCGTCGACGGTGACCCGTTCGGCGTCGGCGACGTGCGGGATGTTCTCCGCCTGGATGGACACGATGACGACGTGTTCATGCAGGCAGTTGTTGAACCTGGTGTTGGCGCGCAAGGCCAATGGCGCGGTGTCCTTCCCGGGGTGGGGGAAGACGGCGGTACCGGGGGCGCGGTGCACCGGATGGGCCCGGATGTCTTCGACGAATTTCAGCATCGGGCCCTCGGCCTCGGTGCGGCGGTCGGTGATCAGGCCTCGACCGCGTTGCCAGGTCATCATCACGGTCACGATGACGATGGCGATGAGCAGAGGCAACCAGCCGCCGTGCACGACTTTGGTCAGGTTGGCGGCGAAGAAGGTCAGTTCGACCCCTCCGAAGACGATCCCGAACAACACCAGGGCCCACCGGGGACAGTGCCAGCTGGATCCGGCCAGGATCAGGAACAGTGTGGTGGTCAGCAGCAGCGTGCCGGTCACGGCCAGACCGTAGGCGGTGGCCAGCTTTTCCGACGATTCGAAGAAGACCATGAGGACCAGGACGCCGCCGAACAACAGCCAGTTGACCGCGGGGACGTAGATCTGCCCGCTCTCCTGCGTCGAGGTGTGGCGGACGGTCAGTTGCGGGAGGAAGCCGAGGCGAACGGCCTGCCGGGAGACGGAGTAGGCACCGGAGATGACCGCTTGAGACGCGATGACGGTCGCGAAGGTGGCCAGCACGACCAGCGGGATCCTGGCCCAGGACGGCGCCAGCAGATAGAACGGGTTGGAGATCGCGGCCGGGGTGTCCAGGATCAGTGCGCCCTGGCCGAGGTAGTTGAGGACCAGCGCCGGGAACACGAAGAAGAACCAGGAGACCCGGATGGGTCGACGGCCGAAGTGACCCATGTCGGCGTACAGGGCTTCGGCGCCGGTGATGGCCAGCACGACCGCGCCCATGGCGATGAACGCCGTGTACGGGTGGTCGGCGACGAAACCGATGATGTAGGTCGGCGAGAGGCCGCGGAGAATGGAGGGCTTCGCGATGATGTGCGGCACGCCGGTCACCGCCAGGACCACAAACCACAGCACCATCACCGGGCCGAAGAGCCGGCCGATCTTGTGTGTGCCCAGCCGCTGGACCAGGAACAGGCCGGCCACGATGGCAATGCCCACGGGCAGCACGAGTTTCTCCGCGCTCGGGGCGACGACCTCGATGCCCTCCACGGCGGACAGCACCGAGATCGCGGGGGTGATCAGGCTGTCGCCGTAGAACAGCGACGCGCCGATGACTCCCAGTACCATGGCCACCGCGACTCGTTTGGTCCCCGTTCCCAGCTTCTGCCGGATCAGGGCGGCCAGGGCCATGATCCCGCCTTCACCGTCGTTGTCGGCCCGCAGGATGTACACGACGTACTTGATCGAGACGATCAGGGTGATCGACCAGAACACCAGCGAGACGACGCCGTAGACGTCGCTAGGAGTCGGTTTCACCGCGTGGCCGTCGATCGAGAAGACCGTCTGCATCGCGTAGAGCGGACTCGTCCCGATGTCGCCGAACACCACGCCGATGGCGCCCAGGGCCAGGCTGGCCAGTCCGGCCCTGGGCACGGCCGCGGCGGGCGTCGGAGCAGGCGGATCCGTTGCTACGGGGGCCGCAGTCACCGGGGGGGTGCGATGATCATCTCGGTCGGTCATGACGAGAAGTGTGCACGATCGGCGGCCCCGGATCGCGTTCAGGTGGGGGGGTGTTGAAGCACCGCATGGGTCGCCGGGTCGCGGACGTCGAAGTTGGTTCACCAACGGTCCGTTGGCACGCATCGGCACCTGGTTGGCATGTTCTGCAGGTGGCACCGACCCGATACGGGACGACAGTGACCACCAACTGATCGAGCAATCCACCCGCGGAGGACAACGCCATGACCCTGACAGTGCGCGCTGCAGCAGTGCAAGCAGAACCCAAATGGCTGGACCTGGACGCCGGTGTGGAGCAGATGGTCCAATTGATCGGCCGGGCCGCGGCCGGGGGAGCAGAGCTGGTGGCCTTCCCGGAGACCTTCCTGCCGGGTTATCCGTGGTGGATCTGGCTGGATTCGCCCGCCTGGGGCATGCAGTTCGTCGCCCGTTACAGCGAGAACTCCATGACCAGGGACGGCGCGGAGATGGCGCGTATCGCGGCGGCGGCGGCGGAGCACCGGGTGCACGTCGTCTTCGGTTTCAGCGAGCGGTCCGGCGGCAGCCTGTACATGTCGCAGGCCTTCGTGGACGATGCGGGAACGATGATCTCGGTACGCCGCAAGATCAAGCCGACGCACGTGGAACGCAGTGTTTTCGGCGAGGGCGACGGCAGTGACATCCAGGTGCACGCGACCAAGTTGGGCCGGATCGGGGCGCTCAATTGTTGGGAGCACTTCCAGCCGTTGACCAAGTACACGATGTTCAGCCTGGGCGAGCAGATCCATGTCGGTTCCTGGCCCAGCTTCTCGGTGTACCGGGGGGCCGCCCAGGCTCTCGGGGCGGAGGTCAACAATGCCGCCAGCCTTGTCTATGCCGTCGAAGGTCAGACCTTCGTGGTAGCGCCGTGCGCCGTCGTCGGGCAGGCCGGTCATGACCTGTTCTGCGACACCGACCTCAAGAAGCAGTTGCTGCTGCAGGGCGGCGGGTTCAGCCAGATCTACGGTCCGGAGGGATCCCGGCTGGCGGAGCCGCTCGCCGAGTCCCAGGAGGGCATTCTCTACGCAGACCTGGACTTCTCGTTGATCGCAATCGCGAAGTCGGCCGCTGATCCGGTGGGTCACTACTCACGACCCGACATCTTCCGGTTGGAGGTCAACCTGCAGCCGAACCCCACCATCGTCAACAACGCGGCGTCCGCGCCGCCGGTAACGGTGCCGCGGGTCGAGTCGTCCTCCGACGTCAGGTTCGTCGGCCCGCTGGATGCTGATGCGCTGACGGCTGCGGCGCGATGAGTAGCGCGATGGAATCCTCGATCGCGCCACATCTGACGGTGGCCCGCACGTTTCCGACGCGCAAGAGCAGCAGCTTCCATCCGCCGTACCCCTCCTTCAGTGCCCGGTTCGACCCCACCGTCACCAAGGTGGTCATGGCCTACTACGGCGTGCAGTACCGGTCGGCGGAGGCACCGGCGACGGTGACCTCCGCGCTGGCCGAGCTGACGGATGCGGCCGGTCGCCAGGACGGCCCGGCCTACCGGGACCAGGCGCGGTACGTCGACGAGGCGGGATTCACCACCGTCGTGTGCATCCTGTATTGGCTCGATCCGGAGCCGTACCGGCGCTGGCTGGCGACCGCTCCGGAGTGGACCGCCGAGTCCCGGTACACGCCCGAGGCCGGTTTCTTCACCGAAATCTTGACGCCCACCGTCGACCGCTTCGAGACCTTGTTCTCCAACGATCGGGTGGAAGGAATCTCGGTGGTGTCCGACGGGCTCAGCGGTGAAATCGGTGAGCATGCCTACTGGGGCGGTGCCCGGGACCGGATACCGCTGGCGCAGACCGATCGACTGACGCCGGACGGCCGCTTGACCCTGATGACCGAAGGACATGTGGTGCGCGTCATCGGTCAGCAGAATCTCTGCCTCATCCGATCCGGGCAGGAATGGACAGAAACCGCCGATACCGAGCGCGCGATGTACCTCGACGACGTCGAGCCGATACTGCACGCCGGAATGAATTTCTTGCGCGACGACGGCTTGACCATCGGGTGCTTCGCCAACCGGTACATGCAGGTGACCGACGAATCAGGCACCGGTGTCGACAAGAGCTTCGGGATGAGCTGGTGGCGGAGTCTGGAGGATCTGGAAACGTGGTCCGAGTCGCACCCCACCCACGTGGCGATCTTCCGGGCCGCCATGAAGTACCTGTCCACCATGGGGCCGGCGGCGAAACTCCGGCTCTATCACGAGGTCACCGTGGTCGAGGCGTCCCAGCAGGCGTTCACCTACCTGGGGTGCCACGAGCGCACCGGCCTGCTGCGCGCCGGATAGTCCAGGACCAGGTGCACGCGGCGGAGCACCGAAAGCGCTGTCGCCGTAGACACCGTCCGTACCGCGTTGCACTATGAACGACATGCCCGGGCTCCGCGCGCCTGCACCACCCCGGGTGCTGTCGACCGCTACGGTTGCCGCCCACTACGCATTCGAGTACTGGCAGGACCTGATCTGCGACACCTTCGTCCAGCTGTCGGCCACCCCGACCACCAGCCGGCAGTTCTGCGGCCGTATCACCAGCACCACGTACCCGGCTTTCGAGATGTCCACCGTCCGGGCCGGCGGGCAGCGCGTCCGCCGGACCCGACAGCTAATCGCGCGTGCCTCCGAGGAGTACATCCTGGCCAGCATCCAGACGCGGGGCCGCGGCCGGATCGAGCAGGGTGGCAGAGTCGCAGTACTCGAGCCGGGCTCGATGGCGTTCTACGACAGCACGGCGCCCTACGTGCTGCACTTCGACAACGCCTTCGAGCAGATCGTCGTCCAGATGCCGCGGGAAGCCATGCTGTCGGCCAGTGGGGCCGGGCGACGGTCCGGACAGGCGACCGCGGTTCCGCTCCAGCGCGACGGGGTCGCCGGGATGATCGGGTCCTTCTTCCGGTCGCTGGGCGTAGCCGAGCAGACCGACGCGGAAGGCGCCACCGTGATGTCGTCCCATGCGGGCGCTCTGATGGCGTCGGCGTTGAGCCTGGCCTGCGGGCAGTTGCCCGACGGTGCCGCCATCGGAGCCCTGCAACGCGAGCGGGTGCTGACCTATCTACGGTTGGGCTGTACGGATCCTGCACTGGATGTGGACACCATCGCGCGGGGCTGCCACCTCTCGAAGCGAACCCTGTTCCGCCTGTTCCAGGGCGACCAGTCGAGCGTCAGCCAGACGTTGCGCCAGATTCGGGTGGAACGTGCGGAGCGGATGCTGCGGGAACAGCCGAACCGTCCGGTCGCGGCCATCGGGCCGGCCTGCGGCTTCGGCAGCGACGGCCAGTTCCACCGGGCCTTCAGGGATGTCACCGGCTCGACACCGGCCGCCTATCGGAAGGCGACCGCCGCCCGGGCGTGATCAGCGGCCGCGGAGCGAGTCACACTGCCGCTGTCGACCGCCGCCCCGGCGCGAACGCCGGAGCCAGGCGAAGCAGCACCGCGGTCAATCTCGATCGGGACAGTCATGGATTTTTAGCGAGAAGAAGGGGCGATAACGAGCAGCAGCCGGGGCGGACGGTCCTCGATTTCCGAAATGGTGTGAATTCCAGGTCCAAATATTTCGCCGGTATCAGGTACAAGGATGGCGGCAACGGCGGTACGGCGTACAGAGGCTTAAGTCCCCATACACCCGGGACTTCGTGAAAGCGGTACCACGTGCGCGACGCAGGTCGGCAGGTACCGGCCGGGCACCCACGACCTGGGATGGATGACGGGCCTCAATCCGCCGTAAAGCACAGTGCCACAGAATGATTCGGTCGATAACCGGCCTGGGCTGGCGTATATCAACAAAAGGGAGTAAGACTGTCGACATACCGGCCGCACCCCTCGCCGAGCTGAACGAGGACATTTCGTCCGTCGTCACCGACGAGTTAAAAACGGTTTCCCCCGAGGCCAGGACCGAGGATCACGATGCACGTCTCACGCCTGCTCCAACACGCCAGGATGCAACCATGACTGCGCCGACTGCTCCGGTGCCCCCGATCATTGCGGAGCTCGCTGCGGAGTTCGTCGACAACGAGTTCCCCAACGGCGACGACCTGGCGATGTCCCGGGGTACCGATTTCTACGGTCTGGACGAGTTGTTGACGGATCGGGAACGCCAGATGCGGGACCGGGTCCGGGTCTGGTGCGACACCGAGGTGGCGCCGGCCGCTGCAGATTTTTGGGAGCGGGCCGAGTTCCCGGTGGGGTTGGCTCGCGGATACGGGCGGCTGGGGGTGGCCGGCGCGTCGATCGTCGGCGACGGTTGCCCGGGTGTGTCGTTTCTGGCCGAAGGGGTGATCGCGGCGGAGCTGGCCCGCGGGGACGGCAGTATCGCGACGTTGAATGCGGTGCATTCGGGATTGGCGATGACGACGATCGGCATGTTGGGGTCCGCGGAGCAACGCGCCCAGTACCTGCCGCGGATGGCGACCTGTGAGGTGTGGGGCGCGTTCGCGTTGACCGAGCCCAAGCATGGCTCGGATGTGGTGTCGCTGGAGACCACGGCGCACCGGGACGGTGACGAGTGGGTGCTGAACGGGCAGAAGCGGTGGATCGGCAACGGCACCGTCGCCGACATCGTGGTGGTCTGGGCCCGCGACGACGACAATCAGGTCGGCGCTTTCGTCGTCGAGCATCCCGACGGCGCGGAGCATCCGGTGCCCGGGTATCACGCCCGGAAGATCGTGGGCAAGGCCGCGAACCGCGGGGTGTGGCAGGCGCAGATCCGGTTGGACGGGGTGCGGATCCCGGCCGATGCCCGGTTGGCGAAAGCCCGCACCTGGGATGACACCAACTACGTGTTGGCCAAGTCCCGGCAGACGGTGGCGTGGGAGGCGTTGGGCCACGCGATCGCCGCGTACGAGGCGGCGGTGACGTATTCGCTGCGGCGGGAGCAGTTCGGCCGGCCGTTGGCGCGGTTCCAGCTGATCCAGGACAAGTTGTCCCACATGCTGTCCGACATCACCGGTATGCAGCTGATCTGTACCCGGATGTCGCAACTGCAGGCGCAGGGCCGGATCTCCATCGAACACGCCGCCCTGGCCAAACTCAACACCGGCGACGCCGCCCGCCGGGTGTGCGCGATGGCTCGGGACATCCTGGGCGGCAACGGCATCCTGCTGGACCACCACGTCGCCCGGCACCACGCCGACATCGAAGCCGTCTACACCTACGAAGGTACCGACTCCATCCAGTCCCTGATCGTCGGCCGCGCCATCACCGGGATCAACGCGTTCCGATGAACGTCAGTGGCGGATCACCGGAATGACGGATCGGGGACGACCGAACCAAGTACGGCGAGCATGTCGCCGACTTCCAGTTTTGACGCTTCGGGGGCCCTGACGGCAAGACTTAAAGCGCTCAGATCCTCGTAGGCGAAGCGGTGTTGCATATAGACATAGATTTCGTGCGAATTCTTCTTCACCAGAATCGGAGAGTCCGTCCACATCAGTGTCGACTTGGCGGGACTGCTGCGCAACACCTCGACGTTGAGACAATTCGGCGACTCGGATCCGTCGCTCGGCGGCGGAGCCGCACCCTGGGGGCACAGCGTTACTGTCAAAGGGGCCAGCTCGTCACCATCTTTGAAGGTGATGTATTGATCGGTATCACCAGGGATCGTCAGGCCCAGCTTGACCGGAACGAGATACTGGGAATCAGTTTCGGACAGACTGGCAGCGAAATCGGCGAGTGCCTGTCGATTCGGCTCACCGCCTATCCAGACATAGAGGCTCGCTCCATCCGCCCGGTCCAGGGCGATCCATTGGCGGGATTGTATCCCCGGTTCCGATTGCGGTACCGCCTCTGTGGTCACCAGTACGCCGCGATGGCCCTTGACAGTAATAGGCGATGTTGTCGCACCAGCGGGCACGGGAATCCGATGCGCCACATCTAAGCTCACCACGAACCCACGCCGAACGGTCGTGGTCGGACTCGACGACGGCCCGCTGGGTCGAGGCGTCGCCGGCGCCTCACGTATCTCCACCTGGACGTATCCAGGTCCGGCGAACCACCAGACGTTCTTGCTGTTGACGTCCTTCGGTAGGGCGTATGGTACATGCACATGCTTGATCGAGTAACCGATCAGACGAGAACCCGGCGGGGGAGTTTCGGTCGCTGGACCCACCGGTTCTGTGGGTGCTCTCAGCGTCGGTGTCGTCGGTGTCGTCGGTGTCGGCAGTGTCCGGCCAGTGCCCGGAACGAAGGAACGGGCCGGTGAGCTTTCCGAAGAAGTTGGAGATTGAGGAGTGCGGGTATCTGGTGCAGCGCAGCCTGGAAATCCGGCGGTGAGCACGGCGACGACGGGAAACGTCAGGATCTTCTGAAGAATGCGCCTCATGCCTGCTCCCTGTCCGATGAATCAGTGCGCTTCACGCAGATCAGATCCTTCACTCAGGATCGATAGGTCATTGCGCCTTCTCGTATCCCTAGTTGGTCTGGCACCAGTACGTTGTGAACTTGTCGGTCGCGGGATTCGTTGGGTAAGCACGAATGTTTGTTGAAGTTGTGCAAGGCGGTGAATAAAAGGTGCTCGTCTTACTCATTTCTACGGCCTTATAGGTACCGTCTTGAAAGTATACGAAGGGGCCACTATTCCACGAGGCATAGGTTCTTACTGTTTGCCAATTGATAGGCGAGAAATGCATGAGAGGATTAGCAGCATACTTCTCTACGTAATAGTCTGCCTCGTCTCCAGAGGTTACACCCGGGTGTAGTGCTGCCATGACGTTTACTTCGTAGGTTCCATTCGTACTGACTTGAAAGTAACCCGTATATGTTGCTGAGTTATACGACACCGATACCGCGACGTTATCTCCTGCATAGATCGAGTTCTGGTCTTGCGCTCCATTGCAGTAGGAACCGGGATTCGGACTACAATAAATCTCCTAGAACGCATGCGGGGTATTCGCCGCACTGGCGTTATTGTGCGATCCTGCTTGTAGCAGCTCACCATAGGTACCCGAGCCATTTAAACCAAACCAAGTGAAGAAGTCGCCGCTACCACTGACTGATGGTTGGGTATAATGACCAGTTGCCTTTTGGAAGGAGCCAATATTGACATAACCTACGAAGTTTGTAGATACCGAGTGGCCCAGATAAGTTCCGAAGGGAGAGACAGCTTTCGCTTCACTTGACGACTTGGACCTTACGGACGGCCCATGGATCTGGCGGTCGCCGGTTGAGAGAGTGCACCACTTGGGTGTATCCGTGCCCTTGTATTGGCGCTGCTCCGCTTCCCAAAGAGCAAGATCCTTTGGGTCGTCAGGTCGGGCAGGCCATATCAGCTCCGCCAACACATCGGCAGTGGCGGTCAAAGGAACGAAATTGTCGGGAGGGACTCGGTCTTCGACTTGTCGGCCATTCATATCGAATATGTAGGAGACGCCTCCGGAAATCGGCAACTTTACCGCTTGTGCCGGGAGGATTGGCGCCTCTCCGGATGGGCATTGCGCAGCTTGGAGCCGGGGGACATCTGCCGGCCAAGCATGGGCTAGGATCGTCGTTGGGGTATATACGGAAACGGGTTTAGAAGCAGCAGTAGCATTACCGCTGCATACTAACGGCACCAGCGGTACAGCACCCAATGCGAATTTCTTCAAGCCACTGCCGATGAGCGTTTGTCGCACCATATTCTGGCCCCCGGAGATGACGGACTTTAGAACCCGCAGCTTCAGGCTACCCCGTTCGTGGCGGTGTGGCAAAGGCGGCTATGTTGTGGTCCTTCACCTCTCCGCTGTCCGGACTTCGGGCGGCAGGGCGGGCAGTTGAGGGGCGAGGTCTCAATTTCACTTTAACCAGGGTTCTGGCGCCATCGATCTGACCTGTGATTGACGTTGTAGCTACTGCTAACCAACAGTAAGGGAGAGCCGAACCGGGCAGCTCGCGGTGAAGGCCATGGAAGCGGCGAAGCGCCTGGAGGCGCAGCCGGGGGGGGCTCCTCGCCATCACCGGGATCAACGCGTTCCGATGAACGTCATCCGGCGATCGATGATCGCGTGCTGATCAAAGTTGCGAATACCGGAGGTGGGCCCTGACGGCAACACTTGGTACGCCCGGATCCTCGTGGGCGAAGGGTGTTGGAGTAGCACTCAAGCGCCGGTGCCTTGCGCTATCCAGGTCCGGAAGAGCTCGACGTGCTGATCGGGCCAAGCCATGTCGCAGGGCATCGTGCCGGCCTGGAGGCGGTCGAGGATGGCTGCGTGATGTTGACGCACATCCTCGTATGTCCAGAGGTCGAAGACGAACAGCATCGAGGTGCGGTCCTGCGGACGGAAGAGCTGCTTGATGTGCGGGTCGTATCGGACAGGCTCACCGGCAGCTGGAATGAGCAACGGCGCGGTCGCCGGCGCGACGTTCGTACGGTCGGCGGCCAGGGCGGAGATGCGGGACCCGGGCGGTCCGGCCGCTGTGTTCCATCCCCAGCGGGGCATGGGCATGTGCTCCGGCGGTGTGGCGTCCGTTTGGGAGTTTTCCACGGCCAGGCGAGAACCCCATTCGATGTAGGACCCGAACGCGGACCTGAACTCGGGGTCGTTGGGCAGGTTGGCATCTCGCGCCGACCGAGTCAGCAGCTGCACCCACCTGGATCGCTGATCCTCGGTCAGCCCTCGACCCCGGTGCTGGGACAGCATCCGGGGATAGCCGCCGTAGCCAGAGCTGTACGCGGCCGGCCCGCCGAACACTTCGGCGAGCCATTTGGCGACTCTTTCAGGGTGATCGGCGGACATGGTGGCGAAAAGTGGTCCGAGCAGGTCGTCGGCGGGTACGTACCGTTCGTAGAAGATCCTGGTCATCCGGGTCAACGCGGGCAGGCCGCCGGCCCACTCGAAAAGCGATGGAACCGTGGCTTTGTCGATGATCGGGTCATGGAAACGGACGTACCAGTGCATACCGGAGCAGAATGGCTTGTTCTGCGAATGCCCGCATCGGCACAGCGCGTAGTGCTCGTCCGACGATCCGGTATCCCGCGTCATCGGCTCACCGGCACCATTGGTCAGCACCACCCCGCCGGTGACCCGGTAGGGGCCGTTCTGGCTGACCTCTACTGTCGGCGGCCTGCGGTTCCCGTGGTCGACCTGCCCGCGGGCCTCGATTCCGTCCAGGGCGAAGCTCAGTGCGCCGGATGGGCAGTCGCGTACGGCGCGAATGATCTCGTCCATCCTTCCACCGCTCGGTGTGACGAACGGGGTGGTGCCGGCGTGAAACACCGACGCCAACCGGTCGGTGCACAGGCCCGAGTGTTGGCAGATTCCCCGGTTGTCCAGCACGCTCACCTGCTGACCCACGTAGGTGTCGCGTTGGTCGGGTACCCGACCCGGGTCCTTGGCGTCGTCGAAACCTTCTCTGAGACAAGTGATGTCGCAATCCGGTTTGATCGATGATCGTCCGCACCGACACAGCGACGCGACCGGTCCGTCCTCAATTGGACGGCCCAGATGGTCGATGAGCTGCACCTGACCCCCGACGACCAACGGGCCCCTCGGAACGACTGTTATTTCCGGCCCTCCGGGGCTCCCTGACTGATCCAACCGGGCCTGCCACTTCGGCCACAGCTCCCCGGGTTGGCCGGCGGCGACCAGTCGACAGGACGTGTGAAGACTCCCGGTGGCCAGCGCCAATGCCACCTCGGCTCCGCCGCTGCGTTGAGCGGCCCACAGGATCGTCGTGCGTTGGGCCAGATTGATGAGCCGCTTCAGGTCGTCGACGTTCGGGGCCGTTGCCCCCTCGGTCCGACCGTCCAGCTCGTGCTGTCCCAACGCATGGGCCACGCCGTCGGTCAACAACCCCGCGACAGGCTCCGGCCAACCATGTTTGGCCACCAGGAGGGCCAATGAGACAGCTTCCCGGGCGATGGCCAGGACCTCCGCGTCGAGAGAAGAGTCCACCTCATAACCTCCACCTTTGCCGGTGAGCCGGTAGCCGGTCCACCGGGGATGAACGTATCCAATACAGACCAGTATTGCAACGATTCGGTAGTGCTCTTTCCCGTAGGGTTCTCTGATGGTGAACACCAATGCGGGCCGGGCCCGTGACCCCGGCATCAATGAGCGGGTTCTGGTCGCGGCCAGGCGACAGCTCGCCGACCTCGGCTACGAAGCGATGTCGTTGGCCGGTGTCGCGGTCGAGGCCGGCACCACCCGCCAGGCGCTGTACCGCAGATGGCCAACCAAAGCCGACCTCGCGGCCGCGGTGGTCAGCGGTATCTCCGACTCCGCCGGCCGGAAAATTTCCGGTGACCCGTTCAAGGATCTGGTCGACGAGCTGACCGACTTCCAGCGGGGTGTTTCCCATAAGGGACGACTCTCACTGGTCGGCACGATGCTGCAGGACACGACGGACCCTGAAGTACGCCGGCGCTACCGCGCTCAAGTGATCGAGCCGAGGCGCCGCCGGATCCGCGCAATCTTCGAACGCGCGATGGCCCTCGAAATTCTCGACCAGGACGCAGATCTCGAAATAGCGGTGACCATGTGCACCGGCAGTTGGTACGGCAGATCGCTTGCCGGCGCCGAAGTACCGGTCAACTGGCCGCGACGCACCGCAACCTTGATGTGGCGGGCGCTCGGTGGAACGCCGCCCGGATAGCTGGCACTGAGTCAGAGCCAGTTGCGGCGTTTGAAGATTCGGTAGAGCACCACGGACGAGAGCACCATCAACGCCAGAGCGATCGGATAACCGACGACCCAGTGCAGTTCGGGCATGTGGTCGAAGTTCATGCCGTAAACGGCCGCCACCAGGGAAGGGGCGAAGAAGATCGCCGCCCAGCTGGAGATCTTCTTGACCTCTTCGCTCTGCTCCAGGCTCGACTCGGAGTTCTTCCGTACCTCCTCGTTCTGGGCCAGGCTGGCCTCGGTGAGGTTGCGCATCTCCTCGTTCTGCCGTTGGCCCACCAGGGTGCTGTTCACGGTCAGCGCGTTCTGGAGCAGCAGCCGGAATCCGTCGACCCGCTCGGTGATTCTGATCGTGTGGTCCTGGACGTCACGAAGTCGTCGCTGCAATTCGTCCGGCACCTGGTACTTGTCGAACCCGCGGGTCAAACCCTCCAGCATGCCCTTGAGTGGCTGGGTGGCTCGTTGCAGTTCGATAATTTCCCTGAACAACCCGTAGATCCGTCGAGACACCGCCGGATCGCCGTTGAACAGTTGATTCTCGACATCGTCGATGTCGATCTGCAGGCTGGCCACGACCGGCGCGTATTCGTCGACGACCTGATCGAAAATGGTGTAGAGCACGGCTTCTGGACCCCGGGCGAGTAGTTCCGGGTTTCTTTCCAGACGACCTCGGACATTGCCCAGATCGGGTGTCTCGGCGTGGCGGACGGTGACGACGAAATTGGGTCCGGTGAAGACGTGGAGTTCACCGAATTCCACTCGCCCCGAGACGTAGCGGGCCGGCCGGAGGACGGTGAACAGGACGTCGCCGTACCGCTCGGACTTCGGCCGTTGGTGCGCCGCGACGGTGTCCTCGACGGCCAGGTGGTGCAGGTTGAACTCCCGGGCCACCGACTTGATCTCGGCCTCGTCGGGCCGATACAGGCCGATCCAGGCCAGACCGTCGCACTTCTGCAGAAGGTCGTAGGTCTCGTCCAGGCTGTTCGCCACCGGCCCGCGCCGGCCGCGGACGTAGATCGAGTTGTTGACAACGGTCACCGGCTCGTTCCCTACGTTGCAGGCATCCCTGGTGCGGCCAGGCCCCGATCCAGGCTACCGAGACGCCAGGGAGGTGGTCTGCCCACGCATTGCCGGCGCCCACAGTTCGGGCGTTGGCCGTTCGGATGCCCTCTCCGCGGCAGTCACACGCATGTGGGGCCGAAGGGAGTCGAACCCTCACTGGCACGGACCTAAACCGTGTGCCTCTGCCAATTGGGCTACGGCCCCGCGCCGCTCGTGCAGCGTGACCAGACTACCCGGCAACAAGAGGGGCGGCCATCCCGTGCCATCTGAGCGCTGTCCAGGTATCGCGCCACATGAACTGGTCGCTTCGTCTGCCACCGCCACGACACCCGGTGGCTTCCGTACCGCGCTGATCAACATCCACAGCGCGCATGAACGTCGGCGTGTTGGGACCCATGGGACGCGTGTCGTCACGATCAGCAGCGCGGGCGATGTTGATCAGCGCGGCCGCGCGGCCTGGCTGCCCCGCTGGGCCCCGCTGGCCCCGCAGCCCCCGGCCCGGGGCCCGGTTCAGGCGGCCAGGCCGATCTCCCGCAGAACCCGGGCGACGTGACCCGTGGCCTTGACGTTGCGCCAGACCTTGTCGATCCGGCCATCAGGACCGATGACGAAAGTGGATCGAATGACGCCCATCACCGTACGGCCGTAATTCTGCTTCTCCCCGTACGCGCCGTACGCCTGCAGCACGGTACGGCCCGGGTCGCTGAGCAGGATGACGTCCAGCCCGCTGTCCTGGGTGAACGCGGCCAGCTTGCTGGGCACATCGGGGGAGACACCCAGCACGGTGAAACCGGCCGTTTCCAGGTCCGTTTTCGCCGCGCTGAAGTCGCAGGCCTCGGTCGTACATCCGGGGGTCATGGCTGCGGGATAGAAGTAGAGGATCACGCTCTTACCGGCGAAGTCGGCGAGGCTGACCTCGTTACCGCTGGCGTCGGACAGAGTGAAGCCTGGTGCGCGGTCGCCCACGTCCGGGAGGTTGGTCGTCATGACGATAGGGTAATCAGCTGTGAGCCGCACTCCGAGCGGCCCTGCACCCAGGGAGGCCCTGTGGCCCGCGACGCGGACACCATCCAGACGGAAATTGAACGCGCCCGAGATGCACTTGCGGTCACCGTCGACGAGCTGACCACCAGGGGCAATCCGAAGCGGATCGTCGAGCAGGGCAAGCAGACCGTGCGCGCCAAACTGGCTGATCCCAAGATCAAGTACGCCCTGATCGGAGCCGGGGCGTTGATCGGTCTGATCATCGTGCGGCGCCTTTTCCGATGAACGGTGGTCCTCTCGGTCGTAAGGCTGCACCCTTGAGGGTGACGGGTCCCGAAGCGCTGTTGCGGACCGCCTGATCAGGCCGCCGCGGCCGCCGATCACACCACAACAGCACAGCTCCGACGGTATTCTTCGGTTCATCGGCGTCGGCGACGCCGGCCGGGCGTGTCAGGCCGGCTTGTGACGAAGAACCGGTGAGGCGGATTTCCGTATGGTGGTTGCGCGTCGGTGGGCGCCCTTCCTGGCCGTTCTGGGCTCGATCGTGGTGCTGACCGCGTGCACGTCCATCAGCAGCCCGGTGGCCGGCGGTTCCATCACCCCGCTTCCGGTGGCCGCGTCCACCTCGACACCGCAGGTCACCGTGCCCGGCTCGGTGGCCACCTCGACCGCTTCCCCCTCGAACAGTGGGACCCTGTCGTCGGCATCCGCGTCCGAGCCGACCACCCCGACCACGACGTCGAAGGCCGTGGTGTTACCGCCGGCCAAGGTCAAGGCCTCGCCTGCGTTCGGCAGCGCCGACCTCTCGCCGTCACAACCGGTGGTCATCTCGGTCACCAACGGCATCATCAAGACGCTCACCCTGACCAACCCGGCCGGAAAGGTCGTCAAAGGAAGCGTCGCCAAGGACGGCCGCTCCTGGACGCTGGGCGAGGTGCTCGGCTACGACAAGACTTACACGGCTGCCGGTTCCGCGCTGGGCCAGGACGGCCGGACCGTGGCGATCAAGGGGACATTCAGCACGGTGAACCCGGACGCGGAGGTGAAGGTGAACGTCTCGCCCGGCGACGGCGCCGTGGTCGGGATCGCGTCTCCGGTGATCGTCCGCTTCGGAGTAGAACCGGCCGATCGCGCGCTGATCCAGAAGAACGTGAAGATCACCACCACACCGAAAGTGGAAGGGGCGTGGGCTTGGATCCAGCACGATGACGGCTTGTGGGCCCTTGACTGGCGGCCGAAGGTGTATTGGCCCGCCAATACCAAGGTGCACGTCGAAGCCAATGTCTACGGACTCCCGTTCGGTGACGGTGTGTACGGCGGCGACGATGTGGGCACCGATTTCACGGTTGGTCGCAATCAGGTGGTCTACGCGGACGCCAAGAGTTACCAGATCGTGGTGAAACAGGGCTGCCGGGCCATGAACAACCCGGATTCATGCAGCCGGACGGTGGCCACCTATCCGGCGTCGTTCGGGCGTGGGGACGAGGTGGACAATCCGAACCTGGTCACCCGTTCGGGGGTTCACGTGGTCATCGAGAAGCTCCCCGTCCACCTGATGATCGGGTCACCGCCGTTCAACTACCATTCCACCGAATACTGGGACGTCCGGATCAGCGACAACGGGGAATTCATTCATGAAAACCCGAATACGGTCGGCGACCAGGGCAACACGAACGTGAGCCACGGGTGCATCAACCTTTCGCCGAGCAGCGCGAAGGCCTATTTCAACTCGGCATTGATCGGAGATCCGGTCGAAGTGACCGGTACCAGCGTGCCATTGTCCTCGGCCGATGGTGATTTGTACGACTGGTCGATTCCGTGGGACAAGTGGCTGAAGCTTTCCGCACTCTGATCGTCGACTGCCGGCGATGACACGCGGCTGTCGCCGATGACGACGGAAACCCGGGTGGTCGGCCTGCCGATCGTGCCCTCCGCCGGTCAGTTCATTCTCGACTCCGAGATCGCATTTTCACCGGCCTCCGGTCGGATCACCTATCTGGGTCCCCGTCGCGGTCCTGCCGGCGCCACGGACCTGGACGGTGCTGGGCGGCTGGCCATTCCGGGGCTGATCAACGCGCACACGCATTCGGCGATGACCTTGCTGCGCGGATATTCGGACGATGTGCCGCTGCACACCTGGCTGACCCACGTGCGGGCCTTCGAACTGCGCCTCACCGCGGGGGACATCGCGGCCGGGCTGCGCCTGGCCCTGGCCGAAATGCTGCGCAGCGGCACGGTCGGTTTCATCGACATGTTCGCCTGGGACAGCACCTTGTTGGGCATCGTCTCCGCCGCCGGCATGCGGGTGTCCGCGGCCCCGGCCGTCTTCGGCTACCACGCCGTGGCCTTCCCCAACGCCGACCCGACCAGCGGCGCCGACATGCTCGGCCGGACCGTGTCGTTGGCCGCCGAGTTCACCGGTGATGCCCGGATCGGCGTGACCCACGGGCTGCACGCCCCGTACACCTGCCCGCCGGAGATGATCTCCGAAGTGGCCGGTCTGGCCCGTGACGATGGCCTCGGCGTGCACATCCACCTTTCCGAGACCCGATTCGAGGTGGAGGAATCAATCCGGAAGTTCGGGGTCACCCCGATTCGTCAGGTGGCTGATCTCGGTCTCCTGAACACCAGAGTGCATGTGGCGCATGCGGTTCACCCACGGGACGGCGATATCGAGCTACTGGCCCGACCGGGTGTCACCGTGTCGCACAACCCTGTCTCGAACCTCAAGCTGGGTGCGGGAATCGCGCCGGTGCCCGATTACCGCCGGGCCGGTGTCAGGTTGGCTCTGGGCACGGACTCGGTGGCCTCCAACAACACCCTGGACATGTTCGAGGAGATCAAGGTGGGGGCGTTGGTCCAACGGGGCCTGGTCGCTGATCCGTCGGTGATCTCGGGGGCGGACCTGTTCGCGATGGCCACCGCCGGCGGAGCACGAGCCCTCGACCCGGCGTTGTCCGGGATGCTTGCGGTGGGGGAGCCGGCCGACGTCGTCCTGCTAGATGTGACCGGCACGACGGCGACGCCGTTCACCGACCCCGGGTCGTTCCTGGCCTACGCGGCGCGAGGGACCGATGTCGCCGACGTCTTCATCGCCGGTCGGCAGGTGGTCGCCGATCGGCGAGTCACGGTGATCGACGAAGCGGCGGCTCGAGCTGAGGTCGCCGACCGCGCCAGGCGAATCCGGGCCGAGTTGACCGCCGGCTGACGCAGACCCCGGGGCGGTTCGCCGGCTGTGTACAGCAGTGTCGGACATTCCGACCTCCCCGTACCACACACGCAGCGTGACGAGCGATCACTCGAATGGTGACCCGTTTACGCCTTTAGTTGTGCTCCACATTTCACCTTTGTCGGAGACACTCAGGGGACTCCCATCTGACTGGCCGAATTGAAAAAGGTTGCAACGATGCCGTTAATCCCAAAAGCCCGCGCCATTTCCATGCGCGGAACAACGCGGTACAGAATGCGGCGTTGTTTGGCGGCGGGGGTGGTGGCGGTGGTGACCGTGGCCTTAGGTGTGTCCGGCGTGGTAGCGGCACAGGCGGACCCGCCCCCGCCCCCGCCCGGGGGGGCCAATTCGGTCGTGGCCTGGGGCGTGAACCAAAACGAGGAAACTGACGTTCCCGCGTCGCTGATCGGCAAGAGGGTCACCGCCATCTCGGCCGGCTGGTTTCACACGTTGGCGTTGACCTCCGATGGCAAGGTGACGGCCTGGGGCTACAACAGCTTCGGCGAAACGAATGTGCCGTCTTCGCTGGACAGTCAGGTGGTCACCGCGGTCGCGGCCGGCAGTTATCACAGTCTGGCGTTGACCGCCGCCGGCACAATCGTCGGCTGGGGTTTGGCCCGCGAAGGACAGCTGACGACCCCGCCCGCGTCGCTGGACGGCAAGGTGGTGACCGCGATCGCGGCCGGGGACATCCACAATCTGGCGCTGACCTCGGACGGGACGGTGACGGCCTGGGGCTACGACAACTACGGGCAGACCGACGTGCCGGCGTCGTTGGCCGGCAAGACCGTGACGGCGATCGCCGCGGGCAAGCAGCACAGCATGGCGTTGACCTCGGACGGGAAAGTGACGGCCTGGGGCTGGAACGCCGACGGCCAAACAAATGTGCCGGCCTCGCTGACCGGGAAGACTCTCGTCGCGATCGCCGCCGGCGTAGGCATAAGTATGGCACTGACCTCGGAGGGATCGGTGGTGGTGTGGGGGCGCGATTACGGTCCGGTACCGGCGTCGCTCACCGGGAAGACCATCATCGGAATAGCGGCCAGCGGCAACTTCATGGTGCTGACCTCTGATGGCCTGGTGACGTCCTGGGGCGGCGCCAATACCTTCGGCCAACTGAACACACCGGCGCAGATCGCCGGCCGGGTGTCGGCGATTTCCGCCGGTCTATTTCACTCGGTGGCTGTGGTGGACCCTGATCAGACGCCGCCGGTGATCGCGCCTCATGATCCGGTGACGGCGCCCGCGACGCAATTGGGTGGCGGGTCGGTGGTGTACGACGCACCGGCAGCCACGGACAACGTCGACGGTCCGGTGGCAGCCGCCTGCCTACCGGTTTCCGGATCGATATTCGCCCTGGGTGATACCCGGGTCAGCTGCACGGCGCAGGATGCCGCGGGTAATCAGGCGGCTCCGACGTCGTTCCTGGTGCATGTCGACGCCGCGGCCCCGGCCGCGCTCACCGAGGTGAACGGCGATGGACAGACGGCTCTGGGCGGCGCGGCGTTCGCCGACCCGTTGCAGGTGCGGGCCGTCGATGCGTTCGGCAATGTGGTGCCCGCAGTGGATGTCACGTTCACTTCCCCGACCGGAACGGTCGACGCCGCCGGCGCAACGTTCACCGGGGCCGCACCGACGGTCGTCACAACCAATGGTGGCGGTATCGCCACCGCACCCCCGCTGACCGCCGGCGCCCATACCGGCGTCTTTTCCGTGGTGGCGACGGTCCAGACCGCGGCCGCACCGCTGCAGTTCGACCTGGCGGTGGTGGCGCCCCCGTCGATCACAGGCCCCTCAACCTCCACGTTCGTGGTCGGCACGCCCGGCAGCTACAGTCCGACGCTCTCCGGGTTCCCCGCGGCGGAGGTCACGCTGACGGGCGGGACGCTGCCCGCCGGTCTGACCCTGGACCGGGCCAGCGGCATCATCGCCGGTACGCCCACAGTGGCGGGATCGACCAGCCTGACCCTGCGGGCCGTCAACGACGTCGATCCGCCCGATTCGCTGACCGTGGACCTCACCGTCGAGCCGGCGGTCACCATCACCACGACCTCGCTCCCCGAGGCGGCCTACAACACCCCGTACAGCACGAACCTCGCCGCCGCCGGCGGGGTCGGCCAGCCTTACACCTGGGCGCTACAGACCGGTAGCGCGCTTCCCGACGGCCTGCACCTGGCCGCGGACGGCACGATCTCCGGTACCCCGAGCACGCCCGGCGTCGGAAGCTTTCTCGTCACCGCGACCGACCCGGCGTCGAACACCGCCTCCGGCAGCCTGACCATCGTCATCAGGGATGCCACCGCTCCCGACATCACCTCGCACGACACGGTGACGGTGGCGGCGACCAAGCTGGGCGGCGCGGTCGTTTCGTTCACGGCGCCGACCGCGGTCGACGCGGTGGACGGTTCCCGACCGGTCAGCTGTGTGCCGGCCTCCGGCGCGGACTTCGTGTTGGGCAACACGACGGTGACCTGCACGGCCACCGACACGGGCGGCAACTCCGCCGAATCGGTGTTCACCGTGCACGTCACCGCTGCCCCGGCGTCGGTGATCTCGGGGAGCCCCAGGACCCCGCAGTACGCGCTGGTCGGCTCCGCCTACCACAACGGGCTCTCGGTTGATGTCGCCGACGAGTTCGGCAACCCGGTACCGCAGGCGGTGGTGACCTTCGACGCCCCTGCCGCCACCAGCACCTCCGCCGGCGGTGTCTTCGCCGGCGGCAACCCCGCCCTGATCTCCACCACTGTCGACGGTGTGGCCGTCGCGCCGCGACTCACCGCCGGCCTGCACACCGGGCTCTTCACCGTGACGGCCGCCGTCGCCGGGGTCGCCGATCCGGTTTCGTTCGCCATGGTTGTGGCGCAACGCCCCTCGATCACCGGCTCGCCGAGCGCGGACTTCGAGTCCGGGACCGCCGGTCGTTACGTCCCGCTCCTGTCCGGCTACCCGGCCCCGACCGTTACCCTGACCAGCGGGACCCTGCCCGCCGGGCTCAGTCTCGACCCGGCCACCGGCACCATCTCCGGCACTCCGACCACCGCCGGTTCGGCCTCGCTCACCCTGCAGGCCAGCAACGGTATTTCCCCGGCCGACTCGCTTCCCGTCGCCCTGACGGTGCGACCATCGCCGACGCGAGCCTCTGACACCACCATGGTCGCCAGCGCCGATTCACAGCTGTTCAAGACGCCGTCGCCGGTACGCCTCACCGCGACGGTGGCCGTGGCCGACGGTGGTAGTTCGGCCGGCACGGTCGTCTTCGCCCGCGGCGGCCAGGTGTTCGGCACCGTCCAGGTGGTCCACGGGCGGGCCGGGTTCACCGTGCCCAACCAGATGGGCGCCGGGGTGAACGTCCTCACCGCGACGTTCAGACCGACCACCCCGAACGTGGAGAGCTCGACGTCGGACGGAGTGCGGATCACCGTTCATGTCGTCTCCACGACCACCCTGACCGGCAGCGCAGCTTCCCAGGTGTTCGGCACCTCCTCACCGGTACGGCTGACCGCGGCCGTGGCCGTGAACGGCGAGTCCGGCACCGCAGGCACCGTGACGTTCAAGCGGGGCACGGAGGTGTTCGGCACCGTCCCGGTCGGCAACGGGCGAGCCGGCCTGACCTTGCCCAACAATATGGGCGCCGGTGTCAGCGTCTTCACGGCCACGTTCGCCCCATCCAACCCGGCCAAGGTGAACGGGTCGGCGTCGGCCGGCGTGAGCGTCGCGGTCCACGCCCACTCGACGACCGCTCTGGTCGCCAGCGACGACTCCCAGACACTGGGCACGACCTCGCCGGTCAGATTGGTCGCCGGCGTCGCCGTCAACGGCGGGGTCGGCACTGCCGGAACCGTCACGTTCCGCCGGGGCACCCAAGTGCTCGCCACCGTCGGCGTGATCAACCAGCGGGCGCGATACACCTTGCCGAACAACATCGGTGCGGGACGAAACACCTTCGTCGCGACCTTCAACCCGACCGCCACCGATAAAGTCAACCCATCCACCTCGAACAGCGTCACCGTCACCGTCAATCGACCCGCCGCGGCCCGCCCCTCAAATCCGCACATCTTCTGACCACGGTACCGAGACCGGCGAGTTGGCGACTACCTGAGCAGTCTGGGATTGCTCAGCCGCCGACGACTACCCGGTCGCTGCCGGCGCGGCCGAAGGTCTCCGGCGCGTAGATCTGCTCGGCTCGCGTCGGCGGGGCGACGAAGGTGCCGACCGTCGTCGCGGTGGCGAGGTAGCTGTACTCGTAGACCCCACCCTGCAGTTGGCCGGCGAAGGCTTCGGCGCGGTCGTCCCGCAGGTTCTGGTGGTCGTACCAGGTGGCGTAGTACTTCTGGGGCAATGCCGCCGCTGCTTTCGGGTCGAGGTCCTTCGGCGTGGTGGCCAGCTCGGGGTTCAGGATCTGCAGCCCGGCCGGCAGCGGATCGATCAACGCGACATGGGTCTGCGCGCTCCGGGACACCAGCTCGAGCCGCACCCTGACCCGGGCGCCCGCCTTGATGTGCCAGGTGCCGGCCGCGTCGCGGGTGACATCGCCTGGATGGTCGGCTCCCTCGTAGGTACGCGTGACGACGAACCCGTGGTCCAGCGGCGCAAGCAGCAGATCGGCCGGCGCGCTCTGCAGCCCGATGCGGTAGTAGAGCCGACCCGTTCCGTCATTGTTCAGCGTCACGTCATCAGTGCCGGCGGCGAGAAGCTGTGTGGTCGGGATCGACACCGTTGCGCGCTCGGTGGTGTGGCCCTGGTAGGCGTGTTCACCGGCGAACCGGTCGCCGAGCCAGATGCGCGCCACGAAGTCGGGACTCGATGTCTCGAACGTGTCGTAGTAATGCCGGATCGCCAGCAGGATGAAGGCGTTCTCCTGCACGTTCTCCCACCGCCCGCTGGTCTGCGCGGCCATCAGACCGGACACGATCTTCGGGATCAGGTCGCTACCGGGTTGAACCGAGAGCAGTGCGTCCAGGATCAGTCCGTCGGTGCGCCGATCCGACTGCAGGGTCGTCCAGGCGTCGTCGGTGACCTTGTTGGTGAAGGTGACCGATCCGGCGTCATCGACGGCCGCATTGCCCACGATCCGCTCCAGCGCCGCCCGCGTCGGGGCGTCCGCTACGACCGGCAGCAGCCAGGCGACGGCGTCCATCGGCAGGGCGGCGCCGCGCTGCCTGACGAGGGCCTCCGCTGCCGCGGAGTCGCGGTGTCCGGCCTGCATCAGCACGTTCAGCGCATAGGAGCGCAGCGTGTCCCGGGTCGCTTGGCTCGCCGACGGCGGGATGTGCGCATCAATTTGGCCCAGGTAGTTCACCGCCCGCGCGACATTTCCCGCCGGCACGGTGAATCCGCGACGGGATGCGACCAGCAGGGCCTGGGTGGATTGGATCGAGTTGAATGGATCGGACTTGTCGCCGTGCTGCCAGTAGGGGAATCCGCCGTCGTCGTTCTGGAGCGCGCGCAGCTTTCCGACATCGACGGTGACCAGGGCCTTCAGCGCCTCGGCGGACGGCAGCCCGGGTGCGGCGAACGCCTTCAACACGTCGCCGAGGGACCCGATCGCGATGATCTGGCCGGCCAATGCGTCCGAGCTGTCGTAGTCGTAGTCGGCCAGGTACCCGACGGCGTCGGTGAGCTGTTGCAGCGCTGTCGAGGAGGTGCTGATCTGCAGGCCACCGAACTGGGCGACGACTCCGGTCGGCTTGGTGACCGGCTGCCGCAGGGTGTCGCCGCCGTCGATGACGCCGTAGGAGGCGAAGGTTTCGGTGGTGGTCGGTGTGTAGACGGGAAGCTCGACGGTGGCCGCGTCGACGGCGGTCCCGCTGACCGCAGCAACCCGCAGCTTCGCCGTTCCGGCCTGCTGTGCGGATACCGGAAACCGCACCTCGACCCGGCCGTGGGCGGGGACAGTGACCTGTTGGCCTGCCGGGCCGCTGATCAGCAGGTTCGCCGCCTGGATCAGCACGTCGGTGGTCAGCGGCGCAGCCGTCTGGTTCTGCACCAATACGGGAAGTTCCAGCTTGTCGCCGAAGTTCAGGAATCGCGGGGCAGACGGCCGCACGGTCACCGGCAGGGCCGCGGTGATGGTGGCGTCGGCCGAGCCGAACTGCGTGTTCCCGGCGACCGCGACCAGCATCACCCGGTACCGGGTGAGATTGTCCGGCAACGGCACCGTGATGGTGGCGTGCCCGCGCGAGTCGGTGGTGGCCGCGGGGACGAACAACGCCAGCGCGTCGAAGTTCTTCCGGTCGTTGATGGCGCCTCCGGCGGCCGACCCGTGTGCCACCTGTTTGACACCATTGGAGCCGGTCGACGAGTCGGCGAGGCCGTAGTTGCCCGGAGTCGGTGCCGTGGCGGCCGCTGCCGGGGCGCTCGCTGCCGCAGCCGAAGCGGCCGACGACCCGGCAGCGGGCGCCGAACGGCTGGACGCCTGTTCCGGCGGCGGATTCGCGAGCATCACGGTGGATCGGCCGTACACGGTGTCCAGCCGGACGGGCAGATCCGGGTAGAACGCCTGGATCGGGTCGGGCAGTTGGTAGCCGCCCAGGGCGAGTACCGCCTCGTCGGCCACCACGAGTTCGAACTCACTGCCCGCGACCGGCTGTCCGTGCGGGTCGGTCACGGTCACATCGACTGCGGTGGAACCGCCGGGGGCCACTGTCGTCTGCCGGGGGGTGGCGGTGACCGTGAGCGTCCTCGTGCTGGTGGAGACGGTGAGGTCGATTTGGCCGGTCGCGTAGGCCGGGCGGAGTGCAGTAGGTGTAGCGGCTGCGCCGGTAGTGGTGGCAGTTCGCGGTGCGGTGCCGACCACCTCGATCGATACGGTGACGCCCGGGACCTCGGCGTCGGTGACCGGCACGCTCACCACCGCCGAGCCGTCCGCCACCGCAAACTTGCTGGTGGACACGATCCCGTTGTGCACCACCGTCAGCAGTCCGCTGCCGGACCGGATCGGCGATTGCACCAGCAGCCGTGCGGACTCACCGGGCTGGTATTCCTTCTTGTCCGGTACGAGGGTCAGCTGCTGCAGCTGCACCGAGGAATCCACCGCGCCGTCCGGACCGGCGACCCAGCGGGTCAGCTGCGTCCGGCTGGTGCGTCCCTTGGCGTCGGTGATCGTGGCGGTGATCCGGTACGTCCCGGCGACCGTCGGGTGGAAGGTGCAGGGAACGGGGCCGGCGCCCGAGGTGACCTGGCAGGTTTGCGTGTCGGACTCGGAGTCGACCGACGCACCGTTGACCCACGTGGTGGTCAGCTTGCTCGACCGGATCTTGATGACGCGCCCCGGTGCTGCCTTGCCGTCGATGCCGGTGGCGATCGCCTGCACCACCAGGTCTTTGCCCTGCGTGACGAAGGTGTCGTCGCCGGAGAGGCCGACGTAGTAGTCCGCCGGATGCACCAGCAGGTCGGTGCTGCCGGCGATCGCTTGGCGGTTCACGTCGGTGACGGTGGCCTGGGCGGTGACAGTGACCGGAAGGCCGGCCTGGTCCCCGGCCAGGTCGCCCACCTGCACCTGCAGATAGTTGCTGCCGCGGCTGTCCGTGGTGCCGGAGAACTTCGCGACCGTCGCCGGGTCGGGGACTGTTGGTCCACAGCACGGACCGGAGATCGCGCGGCCCGCACCCTTGGCGCCGAAGCCGGCGTCGCCGGTCTCCCACCAGGGCGTCCAGATGCCGAAGGTGAAGGCGTTCCAGCCCGGCGGTGCGTAGATCGCCGGGGCGGTGCGGACCTGCCAGTCGACCGGGGCGTCACCGAGCGGTCCGCCGGCATAGTAGGTGGCGTCGGCGGCTACCGTCAGGTCGTTCCCGACGACGTACGGCGCGGTGCTCTCCCCGTGGGTGTTGACCTCGAAATCGGGGGTGCGGAAATCGGCGATCTCGAACGGTTGGTTGTAGGTACTCGCGTTCTTGTCGACGTGGGCGACGCCGGCGATGCTCAGCTCGATCCAGGCGCTCCCGAGATTGGCCCCCGCCGGGATCTTCACGGTCAGGTCGAAGCCGCCCAACGTGCTGGTGAGAGTCGTTCCATGGCCGATGTCCAGGCCGTTCGCGTCCCGAGCCGTGTAGGAAACCGTGCTCTGCCGTGGCGGGGAGGTCAGCGTCGCCTGGACATCGGAGCCCTGCCGGCGCACCCATCCCTTGATCGAGACGGTCTCGCCGGGCCGGTAGGTCCCGCGGTCGTCGTCGACGAACCAGAGCAGCTGGTCCGGGGTCGGGGACCTGGTCCAACTGTTGTTCCACATGGCGGACGGCAGCAGCGCTCGTTGGGTGCCCTGGGTCGCCAGCAGCGCTCCGGCGCCGGCCACGGGAAGAGCCACAGAGGCGATGCCGTCGGCGTCGGTGGCGGCCGCCTGCTGGAGGTCGACCCGGCCGTCGCTGCCGACCATGCCGACGGTGACGCCCGGGATCGGAGAGCCGTTCCGGAGATCGGTGACCCAGGCCCGCAGCCGGGTGGCGTCGCTCAGCGCGTCCAGGCCGAGGGTGGTCGACTGGGCCCAGGTCATGGTCGGGGCGTTCTGCCAGATGTTGTCGCCGAAGGATTCCCGGTCGGTGGGCTCGATCAGCACCACCACGTCACCGGTTGCGCCCGGGCCGGACATCACCTTCGACAGGTCGAGTTTGGTGGAGACCAGCGCGTCCTTCGGCCCGGTGACGGCAACGATCCGGTCGAGGCGCACCGGCCAGTGCGGAACGTCCAGGGTCGCGCCCGATTGGTAGTCGTTCTGCGCGGTCTTGACGTAGAACCGCTGAAAATCCGGCCAGTCGGACGGTGCGACGGTGAAGACGCGCTCCCGGAACTCGGTGCGGTTGACGGTGTTCACCGTCACCGACGGTGCGGCGACCATCGGGTCCAGCGTAGTGATCGGTTGTGGGAACGGGTCCAACCGGGCTGTCGCCTTCGCAATGCGGATGGTGGCCACCGCCGGCGCGGCCAGCTTCTGACCGAAGACGTCCCGCAGGCCGGCCGGCACCGTGAGGGTGTAGACGGTGTCGGCCTGGGTGGCGCCCTGCACGATGATGGCCGTGTCGGCGACCTGCACGGTGGCGCCGCCGGGGACCTGCGGGCTGATCCGAATCGTGGTGGGGTCGAAACTGTGCGCGTCCAGGGCGTTGTTGAAGGTGAGAGTCAGCGGTGACGACGGCTGGCAGCGGCCGCCGCCGTCGCAGTCGGTCCGGGTCAGCTTCAGGGCTGCGTACGTATGGCCGGTGAACTTCGCCGGCGTGCCGGTGGTGCGCAGGCCTTCCGCGGACGGGGTGCCGGCCCGGAATGTCACCGTGACCGGCCGATCGACCGGAAGGGGCCGGACGGGCCGGAAGGCGAGGACCCGTCCATGCGGCGCCGTGCCGGCCGTCTGGGATGCGTGTGGGTCGGCGGCCACCTCTGCTGCGGTCGCCAGGCGGACCGGCCACGATGTGCCCCCGGCGGAGAGCGCGACGAATGGCAGGACGGACTGTGGGTTCACTCGCTGGTCGAAGACGGCCAGGAACACCGGATCCACCGGCATGGCCGCACCGGTGGGTTCGAAGTTCTGCACCGATGGTGGCGGGGTGCTGAACCGGAAACTCGTTGCCTTTCCGAGGGTTTCGCCGTCGGCGGCGCGGGTGCCCACGGGCACCGTGACGGTGAAGTCGGTAGCCATCGGCAAACGGTCGACTTGGTCGGAGTCGGCCGCGAAACGCAGGGTGCTGGTACCGATCCACTGCCAGGTCCCCGCCACCTTCGGACTGATCGTGGCCGGAACGTGGGTGGCCGTGAGCTGTCCGGCAGTGGCGACGGGCACCATCGGTCGGTCGAAGGTGATGCTCAGGAACGGGGCGACCGCCACCGCGCCCTGCGGTTGCATCCGCAGCACATGGAGTGGGCCGGCCGGCGGGGCGGTGGGCTTCTCGGGAGCGCCCGGGGCGGGGAAGGGGAGGGTGACGGCTCGGCCCGCCTGCGGTGCCACGGTGGTCTGCGTCGGCCACCGGAACGGCTGCGCAAGAACATCTGTGCCCGTCCAGGCCGGCAGCCGACCGACAATGGCGGCGATCTGATCCTTGCTCAGCGGGTGGCCGTCGACGACTGCCACCGGCGCGGCGGGCGTCGATGCACGACCCGCACTCAGTCGCAGGGCCACTGGCTGCGCCGCACCGGCGGGCGTCACGCCCGACAGTCGGGTGGGGGACTGCGTCGAGGCGCCGGAGGTCGGGGCGGTCGCGGAGGCGGGGACTGTGGCGGTGGCTGCCACCGTTTGCGGCCGCGCGCCGGGGCTGCCGTCCCCGGTGGACCACACTCCGGCGACCAGGACCACCAGCGCCAGGAACGCGGCGATCGCGGCGATCCGTCGGCGCTGTCCGCGCTCTGCCAGCCCAAGTCGGATCATTTCCCAACCTCCAGTGGCCGCCCCACGCGGGACGTTGCCGCACCACCATGACGGAGCGCACGGCCGGGTCGGTTGCATGCCACTTCGGGCATCTCGAACTGTTCCTCGAGGCGAGGCGGTTCTTGTGGTGCGCCATCAGGGACTCGAACCCCGAACCCGCTGATTAAGAGTCAGCTGCTCTGCCAATTGAGCTAATGGCGCGTGACACCGTTGCCGGTGGGCGAAGCAGAACTCTACAGGCTCGGTGCTCGCCGACGACAACCCGCAGGTCAGGGCGGCATCCCGCGGGACGGTCCACGATCAGGCCCCGCACTCCCCGCTGGGGGTGATACCTTCTCGGTCGTGACCGTCACCCGCCAGCTCCTGCCGATGAGCTGGTGGCTGCCTGCCTGACGGCGGCCGCGACGTCCGAATCCCACCCACAGGCCGCCTTCGGGCGGCCTGTGGTCGTTGTGCCTCACGCATCTCCGACCACCGATCACCCGGAAGCGGCTCCCTGACCCGAGGAGCTGACCATGCACAGTGCTCAACCCGCAGTTCAACCAGCAGGACAATCCGCGGCCGGCGAACTTGATCCGGACGATGCGTCGTTCCGACGTTCGCGGCAACGGTCCGCGCAGATCGAGCAGGACATCCTGAGATCACCTGCGTCGCACTGCGTGCTGAGCGGCGACCGGCCGACCGGCGAACTGCATCTCGGCCATCTGCTGGGCACCCTGGCCAACCGCGTCCGTCTGCAGAAACTCGGCGTGCCGCTGATCCTGGTGATCGCCGACTATCAGGTGATCACCGATCGGGACGCCGTCGGCCCACTGCGGCAACGGGTTCGTGGCCTGGTCGCGGACTATCTCGCCGCCGGCGTCGATCCCGACCGCACGGTGATATTTCCGCATTCCGCGGTCCCGGCCCTGAATCAATTGATGCTGCCATTTCTCTCGCTGATCACCGACGCGGAGTTGCATCGCAACCCGACGGTGAAAGCAGAAGCCGCGGCGGCGGCGCGGCCGCTCAGCGGGTTGTTGCTCACCTACCCCGTCCACCAGGCCGCCGACATCCTTTTCTGCGGCGGCACTGTCGTTCCGGTGGGGCGAGACCAACTCCCACATCTGGAACTGACCAGAGTGATCGCCCGCCGATTCAACGAACGCTATGAACCCTTGTTCGAGGTTCCTGAAGCGCTGCTCTCGTCGGTTCCGTTGCTGTTGGGTACCGACGGGGCCAAGATGTCGAAGTCCCGGCGAAACGCCATCGCGTTGGCCGACAGCGAAGAGACGACCGCGCGGACGCTGCGACTTGCCAAGACGGACTCCTTGCGGCACATCAGCTATGAGCCCGACAGCCGACCGGAGGTGTCCTCCCTGCTGATGATCATCGCCATGCTCAGCGGGCGGTCGCCGGTCGCGGTGGCCGAGCAGATCGGCGACGGCGGATCGGGGGCGCTCAAACGGGAAGCGGTAGACGTGGTCAACGAATCGCTTCGACCGCTGCGGGCCCGTCGCCGGGAATTGATCGCCGACCGGGGTTATCTGGACGGCGTGCTGGTGGACGGAATTGCCGAGGCCAACGCGACGGCCAACCAGACGTTGCAGCGGGTGCGGGCGGCGATGGGGATGGATTACCTGGCGTGAGCTTCGATCCATCCGTCCAGCTCAGCGCCCGGCCTTCGCCGCCAGCTTGCGGGCGGCGGCACCGGAGGCGCGGCCGAGTTCGTCGGCGTCGGCATTCACCAATCGCCCGGATTCGACGATCGCCCGGCCGCCGACCAGCAGTAGTTCCAGTGGGCTGCGGGTGCCGAACACCAGAGTCGCGACCGGGTCGGCGATGTCGGCCCCGGCGATGGTGTCGACCCGCCACAGTGCGACGTCGGCGAGCTTGCCGACCTCCAGCGAGCCGAGATCGTTCTGCCGGCCGAGCACCCTGGCGCCGCCGATGGTCGCCATCGACAACACCTGCCGCGCCGACATCGACGTCGAGCCGCTCCGCAAGCGGGCCACCAACAGCGCCTGGTGCAGCTCCTCGTCGAGCCGGCCCGACTCGTTGGACGCCGACCCGTCCACACCCAGCCCGACGGTGACGCCGGCCGCCAACATGTCCGCGATCGGCGCGATGCCGGAGCCGAGGCGCGCGTTGGAGGTAGGACAGTGAGCGACCGAGGTGCCGGTCGTGGCGAACTTGGCGATATCGGCCGGCGAGGGCCACACGCAGTGGGCGAACCACACGTCCGGCCCGAGCCAGCCGAGGTCCTCGATGTAGTCGACCGGTCGGCGGCCGAACTTCTCCAGGCAAAAAGCTTCCTCGTCCATCGTCTCGCACAGGTGCGTGTGCAGCCGCACTCCGTGCTGCCGGGCCAGCTCCGCTGCGCCTTTCATCAGTTCACCGGTCACCGAGAACGGCGAGCACGGGGCCAACGCCACCTGCAGCATCGATTCCGGGCCCGGGTCGTGCCAGCGGTTGATGGCCGCCTCCGAGGCCAGGAGGGCGTCTTCCGTGGTTTCCACGACGACATCCGGCGGCAATCCGCCGGATGACTGACCGAGATCCATCGATCCGCGAGTCGGATGGAACCTCAGGCCGATGGTCCTCGCTCCCGCGATCGTCGCCCCGAGAACGTCACCTCCGGCATTCGGGAAGACGTAGTGGTGGTCGGTCGTCAGGGTGCAGCCCGACATCGCCATCCACCCGAGATTTGCGGCGGCAGCGGCTTCCGTCGTCTCCTCGTCGATGCCGGCCCACACCGGATAGAGGTCGGTCAGCCAACCGAAAAGCGTTGCGTCCTGGGAGTATCCGCGGGTGATCCATTGATAGAGATGATGATGGGTGTTGACCAGGCCAGGGGTGGCCAACAGGCCGCGCCCGTCGATCCGCTGGTCGGCCCGGCTCGCCCAGGCGCTCGGCGCCTCGCCTGCGCCGACCGCAACGATCTTTGATCCCTGCAGCACGAGATGGCCCGAGCCGAATTCGGTCCCGGCGGGATCGACGGTGGCGATCGCGCAACCTGACACAACGGTGACGGCGGATCCGGGAGCAGACATCAGGGCCACCTGTTCGACAGTCGGGACTATCCAACGGGCGCGGTTTCGATCGAGGCAGCCTAGCCGGATCTCGTCGACAGAACTTCCGCTTCTGTCAACAGACCCGCTCTAGACCGCCTCTGACCTGCACAAACACTGGGTGAGCGACGGGACTCGAACCCGCGACCACCGGCACCACAAGCCAGTGCTCTACCAGCTGAGCTACGCCCACCATGCCCGGTCCGCGCCCCAAGGCTTGACCGAACCGACACACCCGCTGGGGGGCCAGCGGACGCCATAGTGTAACCGACTGCCCCCCATGGTTCACACGGGTCAGCCTCCGGCGATCATCAGTTTGGCGGCGACGGCCTGGGCGTGCTCGCTGGTCGGCCCGGGCGCCGACACGAAGATGGTCTGGCGGTAGTAGGCCAGCTCGCGCACCGACTCGATGATGTCGGCCAGGGCCCGGTGAGCCATCCCCTTGGCGGGTTGGGCGTAGTAGACCCGGGGGTACCAGCGCCGGGCGAGCTCCTTGATGCTGGAGACGTCGATCATCCGGTAATGCAGATGGCTGTCGAGTTCGGGCATGTCGCGGGCGATGAAACCGCGGTCGGTCCCGATCGAGTTGCCCGCCAGCGGCGCCGTCCGCGGCTCCGGCGCGAACTGCCGGACGTACTCCAGCACCTTGGCCTGGGCCTGCTCGATCGTCACGGTCGATGCTCTGACCTGCTCCGTCAGGCCCGACTTGGCGTGCATCTGCTCGACCACCTCCGGCATGGCGGCCAACGCGTCGTCAGAGGCGTGGATAACCAGGTCCACCCCGTCTCCCAACACGTTGAGTTCGCCGTCGGTCACCAGCGCTGCGATCTCGATCAGCGCGTCGGTGCGCAGGTCGAGCCCCGTCATCTCGCAGTCCACCCATACCAGTCTGTCGTTCACAGTAAGTGACACTAGACCGATTGACCGGCTGCCTCGAATTCGGTGTGATGACCAGGGCCAACTAGATTCACCCGAAGAGTCACCCAGGACGGAAGGCCCCCATGACGCCCAGACCGACTCCGCTGGTCCCGGCCGACGCGGCCGCCGACATCGCCCGCGGGTATGCCACCACGTCGCCGTGCATCACCCTCGGCTCGATCGTCGTGGCCGGGCACGTCGATCCCACGTCCCAGGTCCGCATCCCGCTGTCCATGTTCAACCGCCACGGGCTGGTCGCCGGGGCCACCGGTACCGGAAAGACCAAGTCGCTCCAACTCATCGCCGAACAACTGTCGGCCTCCGGGGTACCGGTGCTCATGCCCGACGTCAAAGGGGACCTGTCCGGTATGGCGGTGCCCGGCGCCCCGGGGGAGAAGGTCACGGCCAGGGCGACGGATACCGCGGACGACTGGGTCGCCACCGCCTTTCCGGTCGAGTTCCTGACCCTGGCCGGGCAGGGGACCGGTGTCCCGATCCGGGCCACCGTCGATTCCTTCGGCCCGATTCTCCTGTCGAAGGTGTTGGGGCTCAACGACACCCAGGAATCGACGTTGGGCCTGATCTTTCATTTCGCGGACCAGAAGCACCTGCCGTTGCTGGACATCAAAGATCTACGGGCCGTCATTCGACACCTGACCAGCGCCGAGGGTAAGCCGGATCTGCGCGACCTCGGGGGCGTCTCCTCCTCGACCGCGGGAGTGATCCTGCGGGCCGTCACGAATCTGGAGGCCCAGGGCGGCGATCAGTTCTTCGGCGAACCGCAACTCGACGTCACCGACCTGATCCGCACGTCCACCGACGGGCGGGGCATCGTGTCGTTGCTGGAAACCGCCGGCCTGCAGGCCCGGCCGGCGCTGTTCTCCACCTTCCTGATGTGGTTGCTGGCCGAATTGTTCGAGGCGCTCCCGGAAGTCGGTGATCTGGACCGGCCCACACTCGTCTTCCTTTTCGACGAGGCGCATCTGTTGTTCGCCGACGCCTCCAAGGCTTTCCACCAGGCAGTTCAGCAGACGGTGAAGCTGATCCGCTCCAAAGGTGTCGGGGTTTTCTTCTGCACCCAATTGCCCACCGACATACCGGGGCCGGTGCTCTCCCAACTCGGTGCCCGGGTGCAGCACGCGCTCCGCGCCTTCACCCCGGACGACCAGCGGGCGCTCGCCTCGACCGTCCGGACCTACCCGACCAGTACGATCTACGACCTGGCGTCGGCGTTGACCAGCCTGGCCACCGGTGAGGCGATCGTCACCGTGCTGAGCGAGACCGGTGCGCCGACCCCGGTCGCGTGGACACGCATGCGGGCCCCGCGATCGCTGATGGGACCGGCCGATTCGGCGGTCGTCGCCGATCACCTGGCCCGATCCGCGCTGCAGGCCCGTTACGGCCAGGCCGTTGATCGTGAGTCCGCCTACGAGATGCTGACCGGGCGGTTGGCCGGCCCGCCGAACCGGGAGGTCGAGCCGACCCGGCCGGGGCCGGCCGCTCCGCCGAGCGTGCCCGCGTCCTACGACCCGCTCCCTCCGGTGTCCGGCGGGCCGATCCCGGTGCCGACTCCGTACAACCCGTACGACGATTCGCCGGCACTCCCCGGTGTGGCCGGGTCGGCGGCACCGAACTCCGGAGGCGGATTCCTGGGCGAGATGATGGGCAGTCCGATCGTCACCTCGTTCATGCGGTCGTTGGGTTCCTCACTCGGCGGAGCCCTCGGGCGTTCAGTGTCGGGCACCAGGACCCGAGCCCGCCGTCGGCGCTGACCCGGCGAGGGGGTTTCGCGGTCCGCTCAGACGATCGAGTAGCCGCCGTCGATGACGATGGACTCGCCGACGATGTACTGGGAGGCGTCGGAGGCCAGGAACGCGACCAGACCGTCCAGGTCGGCCGGCTGCCCCATTCGCCCGGCCGGGATCAGACTGTCCCAGTACCGGCCGAACTCGGCGTTGGTCTCCAGGAACTGTCTGGTCATGTCCGACAGAAAGTACCCGGGCGCGATCGCATTGACCCGGATGCCCTTGGAGACCCATTCCACCGCAAGCGACCTGGTGATCTGATCCACCGCGGCCTTGGATGCGTTGTAGGACACCTGCCGCTGCGGGATGTTCACCACGAAAGCCGACATCGAGGACACGTTGAGGATGGTGCCGGTCCCACCGGCGGCGAATACCGACCGGGCGAAGGCCTGACAGCTGAAGAAGGTTCCGTTGACGTTGACGTCGATGACCTTGCGCCAGGCATCGGCGGTGACCTCCACCGAGTCGCCCCACGAGACGATGCCGGCCGCATTGACCAGGATCGACGGCATCCCGAGCGAACCGGCGACCGCAGCGACGGCGCCGCCCACAGAATGCTGATCGGTGACGTCCGCGGCGATGCCGACGGTACGGACGGACTTCTCATGCGCCAGCCGGGCGGCACTGTCGCTCACCTCGGGCAGGACGTCGATCAGAGCGATCTCGACGCCGTGCGCGGCGAGTGCGCCGGCCATCTGGAGGCCGAGCCCGCGGGCGCCCCCGGTCACGACCGCAATCTTGCCCCTGAGGTCCTCGTACATGGTGTGTTCTCCTTCGTCGGCCGCAGAATGGGAGATCCGTCGTCGCGACCGGCTCGTCGTCGCGACAATAGTGCTGAGCCGGCTGTCCGCAGCTCACACCTCGAACGGATCACCGTCGGCCGGCTGGAGCCAGGTCGAGGCGGTCGGGCCCAGACGCTCGAAGTAGCCGAAGGTCATCGGCGGGTTGGCCAGAATCCGCTCGTGGATCGGGAACGCCAGCCGCGGCGACACCGCGCGGTAGAAGTCGATGCCCTCCTTCAGGGCCATCCACGGCGCCGCCGCCGGTACGGCCAGGATTTCGACGGCCGCGTCCGGCACGTTCAGCGAGTCGCCTGGATGCAGTAGCCGACCGCCGATCAGGTAGGCCGCGTTGGCAACGGTGGGAACGTCGGCGTGGATCACCGCGTGGTCCTTTCCGTGAACCTGGACCGAGGTGCCGACGTCGAGGACGTCGCCGGGTTCGACGGCGGTCACGGTGATGCCGGCGGCGTTGATCTTCGGTGCCGAGCCGGGATCGGCGTAGACGCGGGCCTGGGGATTCGCTGAGACGACCGCGGGCAGCCGGGCGAGATCCAGGTGGTCGGGGTGCTCGTGGGTGATCAGTATCGCGGTCAGGCCGGTCAGGGCCTCGAAGTCGGCCGAGAACGTGCCGGGATCGATCAGAATGTCTGCCGCTCCGTCCCGGACGTGCAGGCAGGAGTGGCCGAGTTTGGTGATCTGCATCTGGTTGTCGTCCTGTCGTCGGCGGTCCGGCTCATGGTTCGTCTCACGATAGCGACCAGGCTCAGGCGGAACCGGTCACCCCGTCGAGCCGCTCGAGCAGGTCGGCCACGTAGGTCGCGGTTGCGTGCCAGTTCTCGACCGCGACGGACTCGACCCCCATTTCCTTGACCGGGTAGTCGTTGCCACCTTCGTCGAGGCGGTCGCCGACGAACAGCATCTGATCGAGTTCGAGGTGCACCTGCTTCTGCAGTTGCCGCACGCCGTAGGCCTTGTCGATGCCCTTGCGGGTCACATCCACCGAGGTCGAGCCGCCGCTGCGAACCTCAAGGCCCGGCACCCGCCCGGCCACGTAGGCTCTGAGCCGTTCCTTCTTCGCGCCGTCCGGGTCCCAGGCGACCTTCGCCTCGATCGGGGCCGACTGGCCCAGTGCCGAGTAGGTGATCTGGCTTCCGCGATCCTCGATGATGGGGCCCCAGGTGTCGCTCTCCCACAGACCCAGCGCCTGCGCGCCTTCGATGAGCGCCGCCGTGACGGAGGACTTTTCCTCGTCGGTCAGATTTTCGGCGTAGATCTGCGTCCACGCCGACGACTGCCATCGGTAGTACTGGGTACCGCAGGTCGGCATCAGGTGTAGCCGGGTGAGGTCGTCGGAGTTGCCCAGCGACGTGAGGACCTGCGTCTGGAACTGTTCGAATCGGCCGCCGGAAATGATGCAGACCTGCACCTTTTCCAGGAGGCGGAGCAGCAACGCGGCCATCGAGGGATCGATCTTGCTCTTGCTCGGTGCGAGGGTGTCGTCGAGATCGAAAATGACCACTCGTGGTGAAGACGGCATACACACTCCCGGTTGTCGTCGACTGCTGTCGGTCAGCAGTTTGACATTGCCCAGGGGTTGCGCGCACCCACCGCTATTCCCGCCGCCGGCGGAACATGCGGCTGAAGGGGTCGTACTTGCGATCGACCACCCGCTCCTTGAGCGGGATGATCGCGTTGTCGGTGATCTTGATGTGCTCCGGACAGACCTCGGAGCAACACTTGGTGATGTTGCACAACCCCAGGCCGTGCTGTTCCTGGGCGGCCACCTGCCGGTCGGCGTAGTCGAGCGGATGCATGTCGAGCTCGGCCAGGCGGATGAAGAACCGGGGCCCGGCGTAGGCCTGCTTCTTGTCGTCGTGGTCGCGGATGACGTGACACACGTCCTGGCACAGGAAGCATTCGATGCACTTGCGGAACTCCTGGCTCCGCTCGACGTCCACCTGGGCCATCCGGTAGTCGCCGGGCTCCAGCACCGGCGGTGGCTGGAAAGACGGGATGGAGCGGGCTTTCACGTAGTTGAAGGAAACGTCGGTGACCAGGTCGCGGATCACCGGGAAGGTTCGCATGGGGGTGACCGTCACAGTCTCGTCGGCGCCGTAGGTCGACATCCGGGTCATGCACATCAGCCGGGGCCGGCCGTTCACCTCCGCGGAACAGGATCCGCACTTGCCCGCCTTGCAGTTCCACCGGACGGCGAGATCCCCGGCCTGGGTGGCCTGGATGCGATGGATGATGTCCAGCACCACCTCGCCCTCGTTGACCTCCACCGTGTAGTCGCGCAGTTCACCTGCGTCGGCATCACCACGCCACACCCGAAACCTGCCCTGGTAGGCCATGTTCATCCTCCTTGCGGGCCGGGAGCGCCGTCGGCGACCACGGAAGAGTCGGTGAGGCCGGCCAGCTCTGCGGCGGTGAAGTACTTGGCCAGCTCCGTGGGATCGAACAATCGGAGGAGGTCGGCCCGGACCGGCGGCTGTTCGACGTTGTCGATGTGCAGGCCGGAGTCGTCCAGCGAACAGACCAACAGCCTGCGCCGCCAATCGGGGGCCATGCCCGGGTAGTCCTCCCGGGTGTGACCGCCTCTGCTTTCGGTCCGCAGCAGGGCGGCCGCCGCCACACAACGGCTGACCAGCAACATGTTCTGCAGGTCCAGCGCCAGATGCCACCCGGGGTTGAACTGGCGGTGGCCTTCGACGGCCACCTGCGACGCGCGGACGGCCAGGTCGTCCAGCTTCTTCAGGGCCAGCTCGATCTCGCCCTCCCGGCGGATGATGCCGACCAGGTCGTTCATCACCTGCTGCAGGTCGGCGTGGACGGTGTAGGGATTCTCCCCGCCGATCGGCCCGCCCTCCCGGAACGGGGCCACGGCGGCGGCGGAGGCGGTCTCGACATCGGCGTCGGGGATGGCCGGCACGCCGTCCAGGGACTCGACGTAGGCCGCGGCGCCGACCCCGGCCCGGCAGCCGAACACCAACAGGTCGGACAGGGAATTGCCGCCGAGCCGATTGGAGCCGTGCATGCCGCCGGAACATTCACCGGCCGCGAACAACCCGGCCACCGACGACGCGCCGGTATCCGGGTCCACCTCCACGCCGCCCATCACATAGTGGCAGGTAGGGCCCACTTCCATGGCCTCGGCGGTGATGTCGACATCGGCGAGCTCGGAGAACTGGTGGTACATGCTCGGCAGCTTCTTGCGGATCTCCTCGGCGGATCGCCGCGAGGCGATGTCTAGGAACACGCCGCCGTGCGGTGAGCCCCGGCCGGCCTTGACCTCGGAGTTGATGGCCCGCGCGACCTCGTCCCGGGGCAGCAGCTCCGGGGGCCGGTGGTTGTGCTCCGGATCGGTGTACCAGCCGTCGGCCTCGGCCTCGGTGGTGGCGTACTGGGTCTTGAACACGTCCGGGATG
Source organism: uncultured Nakamurella sp. (assembly GCA_964250735.1). Classification (GTDB taxonomy): domain Bacteria; phylum Actinomycetota; class Actinomycetes; order Mycobacteriales; family Nakamurellaceae; genus Nakamurella. The sequence goes on from CAXUHA010000022.1 coordinate 41,621, forward strand.
TAGTCGAACATGAACCGCTTGCCGTCGGAGTTCTTCAGCACGCCTCCGTCGCCGCGCACCGACTCGGTGACCAGGATGCCCTTGACGCTCGGCGGCCACACCATCCCGGTCGGATGGAACTGGACGAATTCCATGTTGATCAGCCGGGCCCCGGCCCGTAACGCCAGCGCGTGCCCGTCACCGGTGTACTCCCAGGAGTTGCTGGTGACCTTGAACGATTTTCCGATGCCTCCGGTGGCCAGCACGACGGCCGGTGCCTGGAAGACGGCGAACCGGCCCGTTTCCCGGAAGTAGGCGAAGGCTCCGGCGATACGACCGTCTGTGGTGAACAGTTCGGTGACTGTACACTCCGCGAAAACCTTGACCCGGGCCTCGAAGTCGCCGAGATCTCGTTCGTCCTCCTGCTGCAGGGAGACGATCTTCTGCTGCATGGTCCGGATCAGTTCCAGGCCGGTCCGGTCCCCGACATGGGCCAACCGGGGGTATTCGTGCCCGCCGAAGTTCCGCTGGCTGATGCGACCGTCCGGGGTGCGGTCGAAAAGCGCTCCGTAGGTTTCCAACTCCCAGACCCGTTGGGGCGCTTCGTGGGCGTGGAGTTCGGCCATCCGGGGATTGTTGAGGAACTTGCCGCCCCGCATGGTGTCGCGGAAATGCACCTGCCAATTGTCGTGGGAATTGACGTTGCCCATCGCCGCGGCGATACCGCCCTCGGCCATCACCGTGTGCGCCTTGCCGAACAGGGATTTGCAGATGATGGCCACCCGCTGGCCCGATTCCCGGGCCGCGATCGCCGCGCGCAGACCGGCACCGCCGGCCCCGATCACCAGGACGTCGTAGCTGTAGCGCTGCGGTCCCGTCATCAGAACAGCTTCAGATCGGTGATGGACCCGGAAGCGACCAGGCGGACGTAGAGGTCGGTGAACGCCACCCAGCCCAGCGACAGCCAGGCGAACAGCATGTGCCGCTCGTTCAGCACCGACACCTTGGTCCACATCCAGTACCGGGTCGGGTGTTTGGAGAAGTGACGGAGCCGGCCGCCGATCAGGTGCCGGCAGGAATGGCAGGACATCGAGTACAGCCACAACAGTCCCGCATTGACGAGCAGCACGAGAGTGCCCAGGCCCGCGTGGAACCAGTGCCCGTCATGATTGCGGAACGCGATGACGGCGTCCCAGGTCAACAGCACATTGAAGATCAGACCGAAGAAGAAGAAGTAGCGATGGATGTTCTGCAGGATGAGCGGGAAACGCGTTTCTCCGGTGTACATCTGGTGCGGTTCGGGCACACCGCAGGCCGCGGGTGAGCGCCAGAAGGCACGGTAGTACGCCTTGCGATAGTAGTAGCAGGTGAGCCGGAAACCGAGCGGGAAGATGAGGATGATGATCGCCGGCGACAGCGGCCACCATGTCCCGAAGATGCCCAGGGACGGGGCTCCGGAGGCCGTACAGGAGACGGTCAGGCACGGCGAATAAAAGGGTGAAATATACGGTTCGTAAAAATAATCCCGACCGATGAATGCCGCCCAGGTTGCATACACCACAAAGGCGAGCAGGCCCAGCAAGGTGATGAGCGGTGACCGCCACCAGCGGTCCGTTCGCAGGGTCGGGACCCCCACCAGAGCACGCCCCGGCGCCCCCACCCCGGCCGGCGAATCGGCCCGCGCCATCACGCCGTCTCGCCTTCGAACATCAACACCTGGTCGGAGGAGGAATTCACCGGTGGTTACGCCGGGTCGGTGGTTTGGGCTGGGCGTGAAAGCCCCCCAGGCCCTCGTCGTCCACGCCCTGCCACAGCGACTCGTCGTACGGAGTGTCCGGGATGATTTCCAGCTGGCGAGCGGGTGCCACCGAATGCAGCTGCGAGCAGTCGCTGAGGTCTATCTTGATCCGCTCCACGTCGTTGCGGAGCCGCCGCACCGCAGGCACGTCCCCGGCCTGGGCGGCCACGCCCTGAATGACCTGTTCCAACTGTTCCACCGCGTTATTGAGGGCGGCAATGTCCACCATGTCGGGCATGAAGACCCCTTCGGCTCGGGCCCCGCCGCACCGCTTCGGCCGATGGAGCTGCGCATCTCCCCGGTTCCGCACGGGCGTCGACGGGGAGGCTCAAGTGTCCCCCGCGGGGATGCCTGCGGCAAGGGGACACACGCAATGGTCGGTCGAGAAGAGCAGTGGTGGTCGAGAAGCAGTGGTCAGTCGACAAGCCAACGGTGTGACTGTGCCACCAGCTGGTCGAGGTCGGCAGCCGCCATCGGTCGGGCCAGGTAGAAACCCTGCGCCCGCTGGCAACCGAGCTTGTTCAGAACGGCGAGTTGCTCCTGGGTCTCGACGCCCTCGGCCGTCACGACCAGGCCCAGGGCGTCGGCCATCGCGACAATGGCGGCGACCAGTGCCGAATCGTGGGAATCAGCCCCCAGCCCGTCGACGAATCCCTTGTCGATCTTGACCGCGTCGACCGGGAATCGCTTGAGGTAGCTCAGCGATGAATATCCGGTGCCGAAATCATCGATGGACAGTTGCACCCCGAGCCCTCGGAGACTGGTCAGGGTCCGTCCGAAATAGTCGGCGTCGTTCATGAAGACGCTTTCGGTCAACTCCAGGCACAGGTGTGCCGGTGCGACCCCTGTGCTGAGGAGGATCTTCTCGATCAGGGTGATGACGTCCGGTTCGGCGATCTGACGCACCGACAGGTTGACCGACATGGAGATCGACGGCATGGTCTTCTCCCAGCGCACCAGTTGGCGGCAGGCCGTTTTCAGCACCCAGGCGCCGATGGGCACGATCAGTCCCGTTTCTTCGGCCAAGGGGATGAACTCGTCCGGACCAACGATCCCGAATTCGGGATGTACCCAACGCAACAGCGCCTCGGCGCTGACCATCACCCCGGTCGAGAGGTCGATGATGGGCTGGTACTGGACGACGAACTCCTGCTCATCAAGGGCCTTGCGCAGGCGGAACCCGTTGGCCACCCGCCGCTTGGCCCTGGTCCGGAGAGACTCGTCGAAGATCTCGACACGTCCGCCGCCGTGTGCTTTGGCGAACGACATGGCCGTCCCGGCATCCCGTAACAGGCTCTCCGGAGTGGCTTTATCGTCGGCGACGGCGATGCCGACGCTGGCCGTCAGGGTCATCTCCTGGTCGGACACGTGGTACGGCCGGTTCACCGCTTCGATGACGCGTTCCGCGATGCTCATGGTGGCCGCCGTCGAGGCGTCACCGCAGACGATCACGAACTCGTCGCCGCCGAAACGGCCGATCGTGTCGCTGGATCGAATCATCGTGAGCATTCTTTCGGCGGTGATTTTCAGTATCTGGTCGCCGATGCCGTGACCGAAGGAATCGTTCACCCCCTGGAAGCGGTCCACGCCCAGGAAAACCACCGCCAGATGGGTGCCACGCCGACGCGCGCCGGCCAGGCCCTGGACCAGGCGGTCGGTGAGCAGGGCGCGATTGGGCAGTTCGGTCAGTGCGTCGTGCAGCGCCTGGTGGGCCAGCTGGGCGGCCACCCGCTTGGCCTCGGTGACGTCCTGCAACTGGGCCAGGTAGTACTCCGGTTGCCCGTCGGCATCGCGGACCAGCGTGATGTGGCCGGAAGCCCACACCACGCTGCCGTCGGGCCGGAGGTAGCGCCGTTCCGCGGAGTAGGAGTCGTGACCCGGGACGAGCTGCGCCAACGGCATCTCATCCGGATGGTCGTAACCGGTCCACGACCGGCCGACCAGCATGTCCTGGGTTCGGCCCAGCAGGGTGCAGACGGCTGCGTTGACCCGGATGACGATGCCGTCCAAGCCCATGATCACCGCTCCGACGCCGGCTTGCTCGAAGACGACCTCGAAGCGGTTCTGCGCCGAAATCCGATCGCTCTCGGCCGCCGCCCGGTCGGTGTCGTCCCGCAACGTGCCGACCATCTTGATGATGGTTCCGTTCCCGGACCGCTCGGGCTGCGCAAGGGTGTGGACCATGCGCTGTGTCCCATCGGGTCGAATGATCCGGTAACGCAGATCCAGGGGTGTTCCGGCATTGGCGGTGGCGGACGATGCGGTGTTCACCCTTTCCCTATCGTCCGGATGGACACAGTCGAGAAACAGAACGATGCTCGGCTGCGTGCCCGGGTCCAGACCCATCAGGCGATACATCTCCTGCGACCACACGGCGTCGCCGGTGGCCAGATCGACTTCGAAACTACCGAGACCGGCGATGCGCTGGGCCTCGGCCAGCCGGTGTTCGCTCGCGAGTAGGGCGCGTTCCGCGGCTCGGCGCTCGCGGATGTCCTGGACGATGACCGAAACACCGACCATCGTGCCCGTGTCGTCGGTGGTCGGCGACGCCGTGATGGCGACGTCGATCAGAGTGCCGTCCTTGCCGCAGCGGATGGTCTCGAATCGTTCGGCCGCGCCGAGCAGGGCCAGCCTGGAGCGCAGGTCCACCTGCTCGGCGTGGCGATCCGCGGGGGCGATGATCGCGACGGATCGGCCCAGCATCTCCGACGCGGTGTACCCGAACAGCCGTTCGGCGGCCGGGTTCCAGGTCGTCGTGATGCCGTCGGTGTCGGAGGTGTAGATCGCGTCGCCCGAATCCTCCACGATGGCCGCGAGTCGCCGGAGGGCCTGTTCGGCTTTCTTGCGTTCGGTGATGTCGACGACGACGATGCCGATCCCGATCACTTCGTCGTCCAGCGAAACGGGGTAGTAACTGGTCACCGAATGACGGGCCGCGCCGTTGTCCGGACCCGCCGGAATCTGGACCTCGATGTCCAGTACTGCGGCGTCGTCGTCGATGACGTGCCGGTATACGGGTTCCAGTCGTGGCCAGAGATCGGGGACGACTTCGGCCACCGTCCTGCCGACCTGCTCCTGCGCGGTCGAACCGCTGATCTCGGCGAGCATGTCGTTCACCACGACGGTCCGGAAGTCACGGTCGAGGAAACCGAACCCGACCGGGGCCTTGGACAGTAGAGTCTCCAGCAGCGTCAGGGATTCCGCCGTGCGGCGTTCCGCCGACCTCAGGCTGGCCTCCAGTTGCACGGATTGTTCGATGTCGGTGGCCGTACCCACCCACGACACGACGCTGCCGAGGTGGTCCAGGACCGGGCGGGCACGGACGGCGTGCCGTCGGTACGCGCCGTCGAACCGCCGGAGCCGGAAGTCCAGTTCATACGGCGACCGGCTGGCCACGGCCGCCTGCCAGGCGGCCCGCACCCGTGCGCCGTCCGCGGGATCGACCAGCGCAATCAGGTCCGGCGGGCGGTCACCTTCGGAGGTGTGACCGGTGAATGCCCGACCCTGCCCGTTGAGGTACTCGACCCACCCGAGTGGTGACGCCATCCAGACGATATGAGGAATCGTCTCGGCGATGAGCCGGAATTGGGCGTCACGGGCGAACGAATCGTCCACGGTCGGCCGCCGGGAATGATGACTGACCCCCCGTGTCACATGCGCGCCGTCGAAGGGTCAGGGCTGGACCGACCGGCCGACACGATGGCGACATTCATCCATCCAGCCTAGACGCGTTCGTGCATCATTTCAGCGGTTCTGCCCAGGAGCGCTGTCCAACCGGACCCTGTAGTAATAGCGCATGCACTCCACGGGCGCTCCAGGGCCGGCGGGCACGGCATCCGGTGACGACCGGCCGCTGACCCCGGCCATCACCTGGACGTTGGCGGTGGCCTGCGGGCTGGCGGTGGCCAATCTCTATTACGCCCAGCCGTTGCTCGAGCTCATCGCCAGGGCCTTCGACGTCTCCCGGGGGTCGGCCAGTCTGGTCGTCACCGCCGGTCAGCTCGGCTACGCCCTCGCGCTGGCCCTGGTTTTGCCGCTCGGTGACCTGCTGGAGAATCGGTCGCTGGTCTGCCGGACACTGCTGGGCACCGCGGTGGCCCTGGCCGTCGCAGCGGTCGTGCCCGTCTTCCCCCTCTTCCTGACCATGTCGGTGCTCGTCGGGGTGACGTCGGTGGTCGCCCAGATCCTGATCCCGTTTGCGGCGCATCTGGCTCCGCCGGCCCAACGCGGGAAAATCGTCGGTCAGGTGATGAGCGGCCTGTTGCTCGGCATCCTCCTGGCCCGATCACTGTCCAGCCTGGTCGCGGCCGCCTTCGGCTGGCGCACCATCTATTTCATCTCCGCCGTCCTGATGCTGGGTCTGTCGTTTCTGCTGCGACGCGCTTTGCCGAAACGGCAGCCGGCCCACTCCGGGTCGTATCCGGACCTGCTCGGCTCCGTCGGCCGGCTTTTCCTGACCCAGCCGATGCTGCGGCGCAGGGCCTTCGCCCAGGCCCTGCAGTTCGCCGCCTTCTCCAGCTTCTGGACCTCGATCGGCTATCAGTTGATCGGCCGGCTCGGGCTGAGCCAGGCCGGGGTGGGCATCTTCGCGCTGGTCGGGGCAGGTGGTGCGGCGGCGGCGCCGCTGGCCGGCCGACTGGGAGATCGAGGGCGGGGCCACCTGTCGCGACTGGGCGCCATCATCGTCGGTATCGGCTCGATGGTGCTGGCCGGCGTCGGCACGGCCGGTGTCGCCCGGCTCGCGGTCGCGGCCGTGCTGCTGGATCTGGCCGTGCAAGGTCATCAGGTACTCGCTCAGCGAGACATCTACGGGTTGGGCCAGGACGCCAGAGCGCGCATCAACACCGTGTTCATGACCACCATTTTCCTCGGCGGTGCGGCCGGCTCGGCCATGTCCGGCCTGCTGTATCAGCGGTACGGGTGGCACGGCGTTCCTGTGTTCGGCTGCTCGTTGTTCGTGGCCTCGGCCGCCGTCTGGCTGTTCGGGCACCTGAAAGGCGACCGTGGGGTCGCGATCGCCTCGATCAGCGACACCTGATCCGTTCACGGAAGGCCTACCGGTTCCGGGTCATCCCGGGGTCGTACTCCGTGGCGGAAAAGATGCTGTGCCGGGTGGATGTCGTGACGAGCCGACCTCCGTAACGTCGCTGTCATGATCACAGCGAACAACCTGACCATGACCTACGGGGACAAAACGGCGGTCGACCATCTGAACTTCACCGTGCAGCCGGGGGTGGTGACCGGGTTTCTGGGGCCGAACGGTGCCGGCAAGTCCACCACGATGCGGATGATCATCGGGCTGGATCGGCCGACCGACGGTTCGGTGACGGTGGACGGCAAGAGCTACCGTGATCTGGCCGCGCCGTTGCGGGAGGTCGGGGTGCTGTTGGAGGCCCGTGCGGTGCACACCGGTCGTTCGGCGTACAACCACCTGCTGGCCATGGCGCTCACCCACGGCATCTCCAAGACCCGGGTGCAGGAGGTCATCGATCTGGCCGGATTGTCCGAGGTCGCCCGCAAGAGGGTCGGCGCGTTCTCGTTGGGCATGGGCCAACGCCTGGGGATCGCCTGCGCACTGCTCGGCGACCCGGGCATCCTGATCCTGGACGAGCCGGTCAACGGGCTGGACCCGGACGGAGTGCTCTGGGTCCGGAACCTGTTGAAATCCTTGGCCGCCGAAGGCCGCACCGTTTTCATCTCCAGCCACCTGATGAGCGAGATGGCGCTCACCGCCGAACATCTCATCGTCATCGGCAAGGGCAAGCTGATCGCGGACCAACCCATCGCCGACATCATCACCTCCGCCGGCCGGTCCTCGGTACTGGTCCGTACGCCGGACGCCGAGCAACTTCGCACCCGGTTGGCCGGACCGGACGTCACCGTGTCCAGCCAACGGACCGGCGAGCTGGAAGTGACCGGCCGGTCCGCCGAGCAGATCGGCGACACCGCGTTCCACGCCGGCATCGTCATTCATCAGCTCTTCACCCGCCAGGCCTCCCTGGAAGAAGCATTCATGAACCTGACCAACGACACCGTGGAGTTCCACGGCGGTTCGGTCACCGGAAAGGAAGCAGCATGACCACCACGCAGTCCGTCCGTCCCCGCCCCGAGGTGCGCTCGACGGTGCAGGTCCACCCCGTGACCCAGGGCCGGGTGATCGCCTCGGAATGGACGAAGCTGCGCACCCTGCGATCGAGTTGGATCACCATGGGGCTGGCCGCGGGCGCTCTGGCGTTCCTGGGTCTGCTGGGCGGCATCATCACCAACAGCAACTGGGACCAGATGGATCCGGAGCAGGCTGCCCGCTTCAACCCCATCGACACAGCCCTGATCGGCGTCACCTTCGCGCAACTGGCCATCGCCGTGTTGGGCGTGTTGGTGATCTCCGGCGAATACAGCACCGGAATGATCCGCTCCTCCCTGGGCGCCGTACCCAAACGACTTCCCGTGCTGTGGGCCAAACTTCTCGTCTTCGGGATAGCCACCCTGGTGACGATGGAAATCGCCTCGTTCGCGGCGTTCTGGCTGGGCCAGGCCGGGCTGGGCAGTCACGGCACCACCATTTCCGCCCCGGGTGCCTTGCAGGCCGTCATCGGCACCGGGCTCTACCTGACCGTGGTCGGGCTGCTCAGCGTCGCGTTCGGTTTCATCATCCGGTCGACCGCCGGCGGCATCTCCGCTGCCATCGGCCTGCTGCTGGTACTGCCTGGGCTGATGAACATCCTGCCGCAGAGCTGGCAGACCGACATTTCCCCCTACCTGCCCAGCAATGCGGGCGCGGCGCTGTACACGCAGCACCCGGATCCTGGCACGCTGGCCCCGTGGACCGGATTCGCTGTGTTCGTGCTCTACGCCGCGGTCGCCGTGGCGATCGGCGCCGTCCTGCTGCGACGCCGCAACGCCTGACGGTGACGGCCGGTCCGGTGTGGCGGTCCAGTTCCGGCGGGCAGGCTCGATGACGCGGGCGGTGTGGACCTGGTTGGGGACACACCACCTGGCGGCAGACTCGGCGCTGGCGCTGACGTTGGGCCTACTGGGTGCGGCCGATGTGGAGCACCGCAGTAACTCTGCGGTGGCCCTGGCGTTCACCGTCGCGCTGTGCGTGCCGGTGGCCTTCCGCCGCAGGGCACCGCTGGTGATATTCCTCGTGGTGGGGACGATCGCGCTGGCCCAGTGGATCGTGGCGATCCCGCAGGGTGCTGACCTGGCCGTCCTCGTCGTCCTGTACACGGTGGCAGCGCACCGGCCCCGAGCTTTGGCCGTGGCGGCCGCCGGGGCGGTGCAGGTCGGCGTGGTCCTGGCCGTCGCGCGCTTCGCCGGGGTCGACTGGCCACGTTTCCTGGTGTTGCTGACCACGCTCGTGCTCGCGGCGGTGCTGCTGGGCATGACCCAGCAGGCACGGCGCTCCCACCTGGCGGCGTTGGTCGACCGGGCGGAAAGGCTGGAACGTGAACGAGATCAGCAGGCCCAGCTGGCCACCGCCGCCGAACGGGCCCGGATCGCCCGAGAAATGCACGACATCGTGGCGCACAGCCTGTCGGTGATGATCGCGCTGGCCGATGGGGCGGCCTTGACCGATCGGCCGGCCGACGCCCGATCGGCGATGCGGCAGGTGGCCAGCACCGGGCGGGAGGCGCTGGCCGACTCCCGCCGGGTGCTGGGCGTGCTCCGTGCGGATGGCGATCAGGCCGAGCGGGCTCCCGTGCCCGGTCTGTCCGCTCTGGAATCGCTGCTCACCGCCGTTCGGGCCACCGGGCTGGACACCACCCTGACGGTGTCCGGCGCGGTGTTCCCGGTGCCCGAGGCGGCGCAGAACGCGATCTTCCGAATCGTCCAGGAAGCCCTGACCAACACCGTCAAGCATGGCGTTCATGCGGACCGGGCCGCCGTCCGGCTGACCTACCACCACCCGACAGTCGTCGTCGAGATCGTCGACAACGGCGAACATCCCTCCGCCGCCCCGTCGGCAAGTCAGGGTGGGCACGGCCTGTTGGGTCTCCGGGAACGGGCCGCGTTGTTCGGCGGACACCTGGAGGCCGGACCGGGGACCACCCGCGGGTGGCGGGTGTCCGCCACCCTGAACCTGCTGGCCGTGCCGGAAACCTCGCTCACCACCGGCGAGGCGATGCCGTCCGGGGCGTCGTCCGCGGCGATGCCGTCCGGGGCGGCGCCTTCCGGGGCGCCTTCCGGGGCCGCGCCTTCCGCGGCGGCCCGGGCGCGCGGGTGATCACCGTGCTCCTGGCCGACGATCAACCGTTGATCCGGTTGGGCTTTCGGATGGTGCTGGGCTCCGCCGATGATCTGCAGCTGGTCGGCGAGGCCGAGAACGGCCTGAGCGCAGTGCGAATGACCGCGGAGCTGAACCCCGACGTAGTCCTGATGGACGTGCGCATGCCGGTGCTGGACGGTATCGAGGCAACCCGGCGAATCGTCGCCGCCACCCCCCGGTCGAAGGTGTTGATCCTGACCACGTTCGACGTCGACGAGTACGCCTTCGCCGGTCTGAATGCCGGCGCCAGCGGATTTCTGCTCAAGGATGCCGAACCTGCCGAGCTGCTCGCGGCCGTGCGCACCATCGCCCGCGGCGACGCCGTCATTGCGCCGCGCATTACGCGGCGGCTCCTGGAGACCTTCGCCGACCGCATGCACCCGGCCCGGGAAGTCACCGCCTCGCCCAAGATCTCGCTGCTGACCCCGCGTGAGCGCGATGTGCTCGTCGCTGTCGGTGCAGGCCTGTCCAACAACGAGATCGCCGAGCGACTGGTCGTGGCCGAGGCGACGGTGAAAACCCACCTCGGCCGCATCTTGACCAAACTCGAACTGCGCGACCGGGTGCAAGCCGTGGTCTTCGCCTACCAGAACGGCCTGACCCCGCCGGCCGGTCCGCTGGACTGACCCCGCCGCCGGTCGTCTATGTCGATCGTGCAAACGTCATGCCGAAGTCCAGGTCCCAGTGGTCGCCGCCGTCGAAGGATTTCTCCCACCGACCTTCGATCGCCATGCGATCGGCGGAAAACCGACCCGCGAACCGTTGCCAGAATGACAGCTCCGAGAAGTCGGATTCCGTTCGGGTCAGCAACCACTCGTCGCCGCTCAATTTCATCCGATACAGACGGGTGACGCCCCGTGTGTCGAAGTAGTGCTGAAGATAACCGCCCGCGTCGTCGGGCGCGATCACGGAGATGCTGTCGGGAAACTCCGGTTGGGGACTGGTCGAACGCTCGATCAGGTAATGGCCGTCAAGCGCCCATTCGAACGTTGCCTCGCCGGGTGGAATACCGGGTAACAGAATTTGGACGACCCATCGCCCGACGAGAACGTCCAGGGCGGCGAGCGCCTCGGATCCACGCGATCGCTCATTCATGACTGCATCCTCCTCCTCGAGCCCGTAGCTTTTCTCGTCGGCGTAGGCCACACCAGCCCACCAGGCATCACCACCGCAGTGATCCAACGTGGCGCACCATCTCGCGATCCGCGCGGCCGTCACCCGAACGCCACCACTTGCGTGGTGTGGTCGACAGTGAGACCGTCGTTCGGTGACTATTCCTCGCCCGTGAAGGTGAGTGGAAGTGTGACCGAGCGTCGACTGATGAAGGTGGCCACCGCAACGGCAGCCGTCTGCATCCTGGTGGTCAGCTGTGCCTCGCACAGTGCGTCGACGGCTGTCCTGGCCGGCAATACGACAGCTACCAGCGTGACAGCCACCAGAACCACAGCGACCAGTAACTCGACCGACATATCTGCCACAGAGACACTGCCGTCAATCGCGGCGGAAGCCGAGATAACACCCACGCCGACCAGCACTCCCTCACAGCCGACCATCGTGGTGCGGGCACCAACGCTGGGCGCCAACTTCAGCGGGGACGGTGACTGGCATTTGGATCAAAATGGGCCATTGACGACCATCACCGTCTTCACTCAGGGCGGCACGAGTACACCGAACATCCGGTTTCGGCTGTATCCCCCCGACGGCGTGGACCACCTGACGTACACCGGGACTGCCCTGACACCGGACGGAACATACTTCGCGCTGCAGTCGAATGGTTGTGCGGGCCAACCTCTCCCCATGCCGGACCAGGGGGACGGCGGATGTCAACAGCTGTCTTTCGATCCGACGTCGCCGGCATCAGCGGCAGATCCGTTCAATGCTGAGATGCTGCTCCGGTTTGAGCTGACCTGTACAGGGCAGAGCTATTCGGTGTGTCAAGAGACGCCGTCGGCAAGTTCGGCCGACCCGGATCACCCTGTGGTCCTTGACTTCACCCAGTCGGTCGAGCTGCATGGGTCCAAGGATTGTGATCCCGCGCCGATCGACTCCGCACCGCCGTGCGCCACCTCAGACGGTCAGTCGGTCAACGGCGACCCCTCGAATGAGTCCTCTCCGGGCGGCGCCGTCGAGTCCGACGCGGAGTCACCGGCTGTCACGGTGGTATCAGTCGAGGGCACGTCGATGACTGTCACCTCAGGGTAGAAAGACGTCATGACGGCCGCTGCGCCCGCCCCGTCGGACGGCGCGACGACGATCAGCCGGAGCTTCCGGGCGCTCGCCGGTTTCGTTGCCCCGACAGCCATTCTCACGGCCCTTTTCCTGTATTTCGGGTACGTCTGGACCGATTCCTTCTACGAGTACTACGGTGTCGACGCCGCGACTCTGCAGTTCACGCCGCAGGACTACATGCTCTGATCGGTTCAGGCCCTGTACGTTCCGGTCGGAGCCATCCTGCTGATCAGCCTTGCCCTGGTGTGGGCCCAACCGTCGATCGTCGTCCTGGTCCTACGACATCGGCACGCCCGCTGGTGGGGATGGGCCGGCCCTCTGCTGGCCGGGATCGGGCTGCTGCTGGTGGCCGTGGGTGTGCTTTTCGTCCTCGTTCCCGGGCTCACCGCCAGCGACTCGCTGGTCGCGCCATTGTCGGTCGTCGTCGGTGTGCTGATCCTGAACTACTGCCGTTCACTGGCCGCCCTCCGCAGCCGCGGCCGCCGGCCCCGGGTGGGTACCAAGGACCAGTCCGCAACGGTGTTGGTCCTGGCCGTCGCCACACTGTCACTGTTCTGGTCCGCGAACAGTTTCGCCGAGCAATACGGGCGGGGGCTGGCGGTAGATCTGAGCCACAGCCTGCACCTTCGCCCGGCCGTCACCCTGGACACCACCGAGGAACTGTTCTTGCAGTTGCCCGGAGTCATCGAGTCGGCTCTGCCGACGGCGTCGGCCGATCAGGCATTCCATTTCCGCTACCGCGGGCTGCGCCTGCTGGCGCAGTCCGGTGACCGGATGTTCCTCGTCCCGTCCAGTTGGTCACCGGGATCGGGGCGGGCATTGATGGTGACCCGCGGGGCGACCGTTCGCCTGCAGTTCGCCGCCGGGTGAGTGATGCACGGCGGTCGCGCCGAACCGCCCTTAGCGGGGGCGCCTCAGGTGAAGCTGACCGACTCTGTGCTCACCGTCCCGGCGCGCCGTCCGGGGGCGGTGTGGTGCTCCCAGTACAGGTTCGTGTGATCGATGACCTTGTCGGGCGGAGGAGCGCCCCACGGGCTGAGGTCCTCGGTGGTGTGGGCGTCGCGAACCAGCGTCGCGTCATAGCCCCGGACGATGGCTCCGTGCAGGGTGGACCGGATGCAGGCGTCCGTGTGCGCCCCGGCGACGATCAGCCGGCCAATCTTGCGCCCGGCGAGCACGGCCTCCAGGTCGGTCTCCTCGAAGGAGTCGCCGTACCGCTTGTGGACGACGGGCTCGGCATCAAGAACCGTCAGCTCCGGGACATACCGCCATCCGTCAGTGTTCTCAGGCATGTCGTCGGACGAGTGCTGCACCCAGACAACCGGCACATTCTCGGCTCTGGCCCGGTCCACCAGCACGCAAATGTTGCGGATGACACCGTCACGGTTGTGCGCGCCGGCCATGACGTCGTTCTGGACGTCGACCACGAGCAATGCGGTGTGCGGACGCTCGGTCAAGGTGGTCATAGGTTCCTCCGCGGTGGGTTGCAGTGCCCGAAGAGTATCCGGCGCCACCGACATTGCCGCGTTGTGACGGGTTCGGCGGGACGCGCTCGGCTGGGCCCCCGGTTTGCGTGTGAGGCGGTGCCATTGGGCCGGAAGCTCTTACGCAGTCAGTTGACCCGGCCGCCATCCCGGAACCGATATGCAGGTGACAGCCCAGCGAGTCCGATTTTTTGGCGGAAACGCCGACGAATTGCTGGACGACGTCGACGAGATCGCACCGGGCCGTCTCCCGCCGAATGTGGAGACGACGGGCTCGCTCTACCGTTTGGCGGAGCCGCGCGGGAGCGTCGGAATATCACGTGACGACCAAGGTGGACGGCTTCACCGGCATCTTCGCTCCGCCGCGCGCCGGCTGATCAGAGGTCGAGCGTGGCTCACAGCCAATTGTTCTTTCTCAGCACGGCATAGAGGCCGCCGGCGAGGATTATCATCACGACGCAGCTGACCAGGAAGCCGATGTGTTGGCCGAACCCCGGATAGGGCACATTCTGTCCGTAGAAGCCGGTGATGGCGGTGGGAACCGCGATGATTGCGGCCCACGCGGCCAGCTTCTTGGTGATTTCGTTGAGTTGGGCACCCTGTTCGTTCAGCTGAGTGTCGGCGATGCGATCCACCCGGTCACGGCTGGCATCCACCGTCTCCGCGGCGCGCAGCGCGTGGTCGTGCACGTCGTTGTAGTAAGGCCGGAGCGTGTCGTCCAATAGGTGACTGTCGGTCCGCATGAGCCGAGCGGTGAGGTCGCTCATCGGGGCGACGACTCGACGCAGGCTCGCCAGGTTGGCCCCCAGCTCGTAGGCACGGCGTCGGATATCGATGCTGGTTCGGGACTGGAACAGGTGCGTCTGCAGCTCGTCGATAGCGTCGTCCAGCAGCTCGACGGCATGGTAATGGCCGTCAACGACAGCGTCGAGCAGACCGTACGTCAGAGCACTGACCTGATTCGCTTCGTCGACCAGGTCACTATTGAAATCCCACCGCGCGATCAACGCGTCGATATCGAAATCGTCTTTCCGGACGGTCACCAGCGCACGAGGGGTGATGAAGATGCTGATTTCGCCGACGGTGAGGGCGCTGCCCTGCGAATCGACGGACACCGCGTACATATTGGCGAACAGATGTGAACGGTAGCGATCGACCTTGGGGCGCTGGTGCGGATGAATGGCGTCCTCGACGGCGAGTGGGTGAAGCCCGAACTCGTCGGTGACGATCTGCAGGTCGGCCTGGGTCGGGTCGTACAGATCGAGCCAGACCACGGCGTCGCGATCGGCGTCCAACAACTCACTGATCTGTTCGGCCGGGAAACCTTCCTTCAACAGGTGCCCGGCCCGATAGAGCCGGGTCCGGGTCGGGCAGAGCGGGGGGACCGACGGAGAAACGCTGTCCGCGTTCGGTCCAGGAGTGTGCGGATCGCCGGCCGCGGGTTCGGGCTCGGGAGGCGGCTGCTCTGTCATGTCCGACAGCATCCCACCCGGATCAACCCGGGGAATGCGGCGGGCGATGAAGGACCGGTCACCCGGAGATCGACGTCACAATGACGGTCACCATGCCGACGAAGAATGGCACCGACCAGCAGAAAGGTGCGAGATAAAAGGCGCGGCAAAGAGACTGTATTGGGTTCGGGGTTGCCGATCAATAGCAGGGATTAACTGCTTCGGGAGGATGCAGCTCAACGGCCATTCATGCAATCGGTCATTTCAAGATGTTCACCGCGCGCGCGACGACCAATGCGACGGTGACCAACGACACCGCCGATTGCAGCAACATGATCATCTTCGCCCATCGGGTCAACGGCAGGGTGTCGGTGGGGCTGAACGCTGTTGCGTTGGTGAAGGAGACGTAGAGGTAATCGGTGAACTCCGGCTCCCACTCCGGACCTGCGACGGTAGGACTCGCCATCTGCGCGAACAGGAAGTCCGGATCGGTCTTTGACGCGGCAGCCCTGGCGGCCGGTCCTCCCCGGTCCAACTCCCAGTACCACAGGGCGAAGATCACGATGTTGGTCACGTAGACGGCTGCCCCGGTGGACAACAGAGGCGCCGCGGTGCCCCCTTCCGATCCGTTGACCAGTTGGACGATCAGCGATGCCGCGGAATAGGCGTTGGCCAGACTGGCCACCGCGATGAGACCCAGGGCCAAGAACCGCAATGGCCGCGTGGTGCGGTCCACCCGGTCCGGATTCAGCGCCACCAATGCGACGAGCATGACCGTTTCGACCGCCGGGAGCAGGAATCTGGAGGCCAGGTTGAACCGGTCCGGCAACGCCATCTGCAGTCCGACCACCGCGGCCGTGGCCACTGCGACCGGCCATCGCCGTTCTCCCGCGGTAGGCCGACGCCACGCCGGCTGCACCGGTTCCCCGGTGTTGGTGGAGTAGCGATGCAGCGGATCAAGGAGGTTCTCCAGTCGCCGGACCTGCGCGCGCAGATCGGCCGAAGCGCAATCATCGTGCCCGCCGCCGGCGTCGGCAACCGGGGGTGCGGTGGATGGGCTCGGGAGCGGGGCGTCAGCGGTCACCTTCCCAGTGTGCGGTCAGAGCCGCCGTGCGCGCTCTGATACCGGGCAGGCGAATCGGGCGCTGACGAGGGAGCTCTGACCGGATCTCCCGGGTCAGGACCCGATCGGTCGGCCACGTGCGGACCGTGCCAGGATGAGGGCGTGCAGACGGTGTACGAGGCGGCCGGCGGTGAAGACGGCCTGCGCCGGCTGGCCACGGCGTGGCATGTCAGGGTGATGGCCGACGAGGTCGTCAGTCATGCGTTCAGCCACGGGTTTCACCCCGACCACATCGAACGGCTCGCGGGGTATTGGTCGGAAGCACTCGGCGGCCCCGCCCTGTACTCCGCCAGGTACGGGGACGAGTCGTCGGTCCTTCGCCTGCACAGCGGGAACGGTGAGCACCACGAAATGGACGCGCGCGCCGTCAACTGCTTCGACCAGGCATTGGCGGACATAGGACTGACAGAGAATGACGCTCTCCATAGTGTGCTGCACGAGTACTTCGCCTGGACGACCACGACGACAATGGCCGGTTACCCGCAGTCCGCAGTCGACGTGCCCGAGGGCCTTCACATCCCGCGTTGGTCCTGGAACGGCCTCCAGAGCTGAGCAAATAGGCGCATATCTGGACTGCGACGGCCGTTGACCTGGCCACCGGCGAGGCTAACAACCGGGTTCGCTCACGGCCCTTTGCCCGCTGGGCACATCATGCGGCCAGCGAGGCGGGCAAGGCACTCGCCATCGCCTAATGGCGTGAAAGTATCAAGAAGTCATGCACGTTGGTCGTGGCCAGAATGGAGCGGACCACCAGCGGAAGGTCCGGCCGGGTGCGGCTGTGTTCGATGCGAGGCCGGACCAGCTGGGCCGTGTGTCCGCGGGTCTGTAGTTCGCAGCCCCCAGCTGCCTGGACATTCTTGACCCAGTCCGATTCCAGCCCGTAGGTCAGGGCGAAGACGTATTCGTCACCGCGAACGAAGACGTTGACCGGGGTGCGAAAAGTCTTGCCGGACCGACGTCCCTGATGCACGATCAGACCGAACCCCGGTGCCCACGGCGCGATGTGTCGGGTGACCCGATTCAGGCCGACCCGGTTCAACCGGGCGATCGATCTGCTGAGCGGCATGGCTTACTCCTCACCGAGTATGCTATCCCAGCAATGCACAGGTTCGTCTTCTGGCCGGCAACGTGACACTCGATCGGACCCGCAAGAGGCGTCATTCTCATGGCTTGCGCAGGCTCTCACCGCTCAGTCGGCTCTTCCCACGCGATCAAACCGGCCTGGAAAAAGCTTTGACGCGGCTTGGGCGAACCATCTGGTGGAAGGCCGGCGCCCGTGACCCAGGGGCGACTGAAGGAGGGACCCCTCGCTCTGTTAGGCTGAACAACGGATAATCGGGGACCCGAAATGTCTGCGGCGCAGACGGTCAGACGGAAGGGCGCTCGCCGAGGTGAGCGCCTACTCGGTGACGTCAAGGTCGCGGGACCAGGTCCGGGCCGAGTACGGAAGGCGTCTGATGGCACGGATCAGCATTGATGGCAGCGACCTCGTCGTCGAAGTCCAGGGCATGGACAAGCTGTGGTCGCTCAAGAGCAAGCTCAGGATTCCACTGGCGCACGTGCGCGGAGCGACCGCCGACCCGGTCATCATCGATCAACCCCTGGGCTGGAAGGTGGCCGGATCGCGTATTCCGGGGGTCATCGTCGCGGGGACATTCCGCCAGGACGGGAAGCGCGTGTTCTGGGATGTGCACGACAAGGCCAGGGCCGTGGCGATCGAACTGCACGACGAAACCTACGCACGCCTGGTTGTCCAGGTAGACGATCCACGGACCACCGTGGAATTGGTCGAAAGCAAGTGAACCGGGCCTGAGCCGTAAATAGCAGTCACTATGCCAGCAGAGCGCGGATGTCGTCCGCGGTGAGGGCGGCACTGAACAGCGCTCCGTCGTCGATGACGGCGTCGAAGAGGCCCGCTTTGCGCTGCTGAAGGTCGAGCACCTTCTCTTCGATAGTGTCGGCGGCCACCATTCGGTACACCATCACATGTTTGTCCTGCCCGATGCGATGCGCCCGGTCGATGGCCTGTTCTTCGCTGGCGGGGTTCCACCAGGGGTCGAGCAGGAACACGTAGTCGGCCTCGGTGAGGTTCAGGCCGAACCCGCCGGCCTTGAGGCTGATCAAGAACACCGGGGCGGTGCCGGTCTTGAACTCCTCGATCACCTCCGCCCGCTTGCGGGTGCTGCCGTCGAGGTAGACGTGCGCGATCTCGGCGGCCTCCAAGCGGTGTTGGACCTTGGCCAGGTAGGAGGTGAACTGGCTGAAGATCAGCGCGCGGTGGCCCTCGGCGACCACGTCGGCCAGGTGGTCGAACAGGGCGTCGAGTTTGGTGGAGGGCAGGTCGGCGTATTCGGCGCCGATCAGTGAGGCGTCCAGGGCGAGAAGACGCAGCAGAGTGAGGGACCGGAACACGATGAACTTGTTGAGGTTCATGTCGTCGCCGAGCAGCCGGAACAGTTTCTGCCTTTCTCGCTGCAAGAACAGGTTGTACAAATCCCGGTGCTCGGGGGCGAGGTCGATATGTAGTGTCTGCTCCTGCTTGGCGGGGAGCTCTGCGGCGACCAGTTCCTTGCTGCGGCGCAACAGAAACGGGCGGATGCGTCGACGTAACTTGGCCAGCCGTTCGGAGCGGGTGGCGGCGTTGACGGCGACGGCGTCGCCGGCCCCCACCCCGCGGGCGATCCCCGGCCGCGATTGCTCGATCGGCCGGACGTAGTCGTTGAAAAACCGCGGCGCCGAGGCGAAAAGGCCGGGCGCGACGATCGCGAACAATGCCTGCAGATCGGTGAGCGAGTTCTCCAGCGGGGTGCCGGTGACGGCCAGCTTGAACCGGACCTGGAGGTCCAAGGCGGCCGCGTGCACCTTCGACGCCGGATTTTTCACGAACTGGGCCTCGTCGAGTACGAGCCCCGCCCAGCCGGTGGACACCGCGACGCGCTGGTAGGCGTCGAAGTCCAGGCGCAGCAGCGCATAACTGGTGACCACGATATCGGCGCCACGGGCCGTCTCGGCGATCGTCGCCTTTCCGGCCGCTTCGGTGGTCGACATCTGCCGGACAATGAGGTCCGGGGTGAACCGCTGCGCTTCCGAGACCCAATTCGTCATCACCGATGTCGGGACCACAATGAGGAAAGGCGTTTGCTGATCGGCGCTGTCGGTAACGTGCTGAATCAAGGTGAGGCACTGCAGAGTCTTGCCCAGACCCATGTCGTCGGCCAGGATGCCGCCCAGTTGGTGCCGCCACAAGTAGGCGAGCCACGAAAACCCGTCGACCTGGTATGTCCGCAGAATGGCCCGCAACGCTTGCGGCGGGTCCACCGGCCGTGGGGAGTCGTTCCTGGTCTCGGCCAGCAACGCACGCCACTCGACTGCCGGGACCGCTTCGTCCGCGAGATCCTCGAAATCGGACCACAAACTCAACTGATGCCTGCTGAGCGAGGGGACCGGTTCCCATTCGTTCAGATTCCGCGACTCCTCGATCAGGTCGGAGAGCGCCCGGAGCGAGGGATGGTTGAGCGACAGATAGGTCCCGTCGACGAGCAGGAGCCGGCGTGCGCCTTTGGCGAGCGCTTTGAACAGCGGCAGAAACGGGATGCTGCGATCGTCGATGGTGACGGTGACGCCCAGGTCGAACCAATCGTGTTTCTCGGACGGAATGGTGGTGATCCTGAGTTGGGGAATGCCGTTGAGCTCGCGGTATTCCGGTGCGGCGCCGAGCGACTCGACCTTGACGCCGGGCAGGGATTCCAATTGCGGCAGCGTTTCCACGGCGAACACCGCCGCGTCGATGCCGCGGAGGGTGGCCGTCAGGGGAACGGTCCGGTGCTCGCCTTTGGCTTCCAGCCACTCGCTCGGCAGCAGGCCGGCTGTGATGACCTGGTCAAGGGGTGGGGGCGCCGCGGACCGGCGGCCACCCTGCCAGCGCCAGGTGAGGGTCATGGTGTGCCGGGGGCTGTGGGTGACCGTGGCGACCAGGACGGGCGGTGCCGGCGGGGGAAAGGTGACCGACGCGTCGGAGCTGCTGACGTCGATGCGTTGCTGCAGCTCGGGCAGGTAGGTTTCCAGGAACTCGGCGGCGTCCTGCTCGGGGACGGCTGTTGTAGTGGTGCCGGCGGTGAGGATGGAGAGTTGTTCTGCGGTGAGGGTTTCGCTGCTCGGGGCGACGCGGATGTGGCGGGGCGTCGCCGGGTCGACCAGATAGATGCCGTGGCTGCCGATGGCGCGAGCATGCGCGACGACGGCTGGGGTGTCGTCGATCGTCAACCTCGGGCCGAGGCGGATGCCGGTGGCATCGCGGATCGCGTCGAGGGTGAGCTCTGCGGTGTGTGCCCTGGTGACGGCGGCGTTGCTGCTCGACCCGACCAGCTGGATCCCGAGGGTCGCGGCTTGGTCGAACAGGGCCCAGAGCACCGGGTTGGCGAAGTCGTCCAGATAGACCCAGTCCGGGTCCCGTCCGGGAGTGGTCGGCTTGAGGGCCAGGTGCAGCGCACCGAATTCGCAGAACCAGCGGTGCTGGTCCGGGTCGAGATTCAGCCGGTTGACCAGGTGCGGGATGTTCGTCCAGGTGATGCCCGACCGCGCCCACCCGCGGGTGGTCTGCGCGACGGGTCGGACACCCAACCGGTGGTGTTTGCCCAGTGCCCCAGGCGCGCCTTTGACGGCCTTGGACACCGGGCCGTTCCAGCGGGACGGGGTTCTCGGGATCAGCTCGCGGAGCTCGAACTGCAGAGCCAGGGCGGTGGGAGCCTTGGCCAGATGTCGGGCCGGGTCAGGGCCGCCGTCGGCGTCTGTCTCGACCGACGGCAGATATCCGCGGAGGGCATCGCGCCATCCGTCGCCATCGGGTGCAGCCCTCGCTGCCGAACTCGCCATGAGTCGATTGTTCAGGAGTGGGCCGTCAGCCTCGGTAGCCATCAGACCGGTGTCAAATTGCAGTGACCTAGAGACTGAACCTCCTGGCCACAACGCCGTGCCCAACATGCACCTGTAGAATGCCGCGTAGTGCGATGCATTGCGTTGCCTCGCGTATGATGGGAACGTGCGGGAGATTCGGTGGACGGAGAACGCCGAAGACCACATCGCTGCGCACGCTGTCACTCCAGATGAGGTCGAGCAAGTCGTCAATACTCGGCCTCGCCTGGTGCTGAGCGGACGTGAGGAGACGGAGTACTTGTTTGGCAGCACGAAAGCGGGCCGGTATCTGCTTGAATCGCCCCGGCAAGTCCGG
>CAXUHA010000023.1:0-62763 GCA_964250735.1 uncultured Nakamurella sp.
CTCCGGGTCGGCCAGCGGTGCGACGGTGGGCGACTCCAGTCCGGGCGTGATCGCGGTGGCTTGCGCGAGCAGTGGTCGGGGACAGTCGTAGTCGAGCATCAGGTACTGCTGGGCGAACACCACACCCTGGAGCCGGCTGACCAGCTGGCGGGCGGCGGCGCTCGGTTCGGTGCCCGCCTGGGCGATGAGCACGCCCTCGGACGCGCAGATGACGTCACCGAACGCCGTCAGGGAGTGTTGGCGAAGCGTCCGCCCCGAGCCGACCACGTCGGCGATCGCGTCGGCGACGCCGAGCTGCACCGAGATCTCCACCGCACCGTACAAGCGGATCACCTCGGCCGGAATGCCGTGGCGTTCCAGGTCCCGCAGCACCAGATTGGGGTACGCGGTCGCGATCCGCAGACCGGCCAGATCGGCCACCGACCAGTCGCGCCCGCTGGGAGCGGCGTAACGGAACGTCGAGTGCCCGAAGCCCAGGCCCAGCTGCTCCACCACCGGCGCTTCCGAATCCGCGGACAGGTCACGGCCGGTGATGCCCAGGTCCAACTCGCCGGACCCGACGTAGATGGCGATGTCGTTGGGCCGCAAGAAGAAGAACTCCACATCGTTGGCCGAGTCGAGCACCGTGAGGTCACGCGAATCGTGCCGCTGCCGGTAACCGGCTTCCCGGAGCATGTCGGCGGCGGGTTCACTCAGGGTGCCCTTGTTGGGGACGGCAACTCTCAGCATCGCAACGGTCCTTCGGCGGTGGGGGCGGGTGACGGGTCGGCCGGCAGGCGGTTCGCCCTACAGATGCCGGTAGACCTGCTCGAGGGAGATGCCGCGGCCGACCATGATGACCTGGGCCCGGTACAGCAGTTGCGAGATCTCCAGGGCCAAGGCGTCGTCGCCCTCGTGTTCGGCGGCCAGCCACACCTCGCCGGCCTCCTCCAGGAGCTTCTTGCCCTGCGCGTGCACGCCGGCGTCCAGCGCCGCGACGGTGCCCGACCCCGACGGTCGCCTGACGGCGCGGTCCAGCAGTTCGGCGAACAGCGCGTCGAAGGTCGTCACGGTGGGCCATTCTCCCAGATATCGGGCAGCGCTCCGGCCGGTGTTCCGCTCGGTGGTCAGCTCGGTGTCCGCGCGATCAGCCCGGTGAGTCAGAAGGAGTCCATGATGCCGGGGCGCGGTCCGGCGAAAGCTGCGTTCAGTCGGGCGTCCTGCTCCTCGGCGGCGTCGCCGACCAGACCGGCCCGGCGCAGATCGGACACCTGCACCCCGCCGGCGTACAGCACGGCCAGGCCGCCCGGGGTCACCGGGACCGTCGCCGCCGTGGACCCGGCCTCGTCGATGTGCCCCACACCGTCCTGCACGACCAGCCGATGCCGACCGGTATTCCACGGGCAGACGGGGTCCTCGACCTCCAGGTTCACGTCCACGGTGACGCCGGCCGGCCAGCCGCGGGCCGCGACCGCCGCCGGCAGGTCGAGCACCCGCAGCAGGTACGGCTCGACCTCGTCGACCGTCCAGCCGGCACCGGGAATCATCCAGTGCATGGGATCACTGCCCGACGTGCGGATCCGCACCGTGGGCGTCACCGCTTCGAACGAGCCGACGGTCCCGAGCAGGGCGCGATAACCCTCGGCAGTCAGCGACAACAGCTCGACCACGGTGAGCGCAGCGAGGCCGCCGTAACCGCCACCCCGGTTCCAGCCGGCGTATCCGACGACCGCCCCGGACTCGTCCACGGCCAGGGTGATTCCGTCGAACGAGTCGATCAGCGAGGCGTCCGAGGTCGCGAAGGCGGCACCGTCCCGGGTCAGCCAGCAGGAACCCGACGCGGCCACCGCGGCGTAGACCCGCCGGATCGCATCGACGTCGGCGACGGTGGCGCGTCGGACGGTGGCGGCGGTGGGACGGATTCCGCGGAGCGCGGAGGTGGGGAAGGACCCGTTGACCAATTCCGCGACCTGCTCGTACCCCAGCGAGCGGTAGAGCGCCGGAGCCGTCCGGAAGAGGGTGGAGATCACCGCGCCTCGCTGCCTCGCCGCCGCCATCAGATGCGACATCACGGTGCGCGCCAGTCCGGTGCCGCGGTATTCCGGGGCGACCACCACGCCGGCCACCCCGGCCGTCGGCACCCGGCGGCCGCCGATCATCGAGTCGTCACTCAGGTCGCTGGCCTTGGCGGCCAGGGTGCCTCCGTCGAAGAGGCCCCACCGCCGCACCTCGGGGCCGAGGGTGAAAGTCACCTGCCCGGTGGAGGTCGGCACGCCGAACGCGTGGTGACTCAGCTGGGTCGATCGGTCGGCGTCGTCGTCGGTCAGCAGTCTGAGGTCCACGACGCCGACGCTACCGGCGGGCTCCCCGCCCGGTCACCTCAGTTTGGCGGCCCGCCGCCGGGCCTTGGCCGCCGCCGCCTTCGCCTCGGCCATATCGGCGGTGACCACCGGCACCCGCGGCGACACCACCGGCGACACCGTCGACGTCGCCGCTGACGACAACGCGCGGCTGGGCACCTTCGGGGCCGGCGCGGTGGAGCCTGACCCGTTGACCGCCTGGCGCCTCGTCGGGCCCTTCGCGGGCGGTGATTTCGCCGGCGGTGACTTCGGCGGTGACTTCACCGGCGGTGGCGTCGTCGACGGGGTCGCGGGGCGGGTGGCGCCGTTGCGCGCCGCGGACTGTCCCAGGGCCTCCCCGGTCGCCGAGGCGGTCCGCCCCCGGCCGTGGAGCACCTGGGCCAGGAACTGTCCCGTGTACGAGTCGGGGTGGGCGGCTATCTCTTCCGGTGTGCCCTCGGCGATCACCAAACCCCCACCCGACCCGCCTTCCGGCCCCATGTCGATGATGTGATCGGCCGTCTTGATGACGTCGAGGTTGTGTTCGATGACGATGACCGTGTTGCCCTTGTCGACCAGACCGTTGATCACGATCAGAAGCTTTTCGACGTCCGCGAAATGCAGCCCCGTGGTCGGCTCGTCCAGCACGTAGACGGTGCGGCCGGTGGACCGCTTCTGCAGTTCACTGCCCAGCTTGACGCGCTGTGCCTCCCCCCCGGACAGGGTGGGAGCCGGCTGACCCAGCCGGACGTAGCCCAGCCCGACGTCGACCAACGTCTTCAGGTGACGGTGGATGGCACCGATCGGTTCGAAGAAGTCGGCGGCCTCCTCGATCGGGGTGTTGAGCACGTCCGCGATCGTCTTGCCCTTGTAGTGCACATCCAGGGTCTCCCGGTTGTACCTGGCCCCCTTGCACACCTCGCAGGGCACGTAGATGTCCGGCAGGAAGTTCATCTCGATCTTCAGCGTGCCGTCGCCCGCGCAGGCCTCGCACCGGCCGCCCTTGACGTTGAAGGAGAACCGGCCCTGCTGGTACCCACGGACCTTGGCCTCCGTGGTGGAGGCGAACAACTTGCGGACATGGTCGAACACCCCGGTGTAGGTGGCCGGGTTGGACCGGGGGGTCCGGCCGATCGGCGACTGGTCGACACCGACCACCTTGTCGACCAGGTCCAGACCGGTCACCCTGGTGTGCCGGCCGGGTACCGCCCGGGCGCCGTTGACCCGGTTGGCCAGCACCGCGTACAGGATGTCGTTGACCAGGGTGGACTTGCCCGAGCCGGACACCCCGGTGACGGCGATCAGCACGCCGAGCGGGAAGCTGACGGTCACGTTCCGCAGGTTGTTCTCCCGGGCGCCCACCACGGTCAACTTCCGGGCCGGGTCGAGCGGCCGGCGCACCAGCGGTACGGCGATCTCGCGCCGACCGGACAGGAAGGCGCCGGTGATCGACTCGGTGGATTCGATCAGGTGCTGCACCGGGCCGGACACCACCACGTTGCCGCCGTGCTCGCCGGCCCCCGGCCCGATGTCCACCACCCAGTCCGCGCTGCGGATGGTGTCCTCGTCGTGTTCCACGACGATCAGCGTGTTGCCCAGGTCGCGCAACCGGGTCAGGGTCTTGATCAGCCGGTGGTTGTCCCGCTGGTGCAACCCGATGGACGGCTCGTCGAGCACGTAGAGCACGCCGACCAGTCCGGAGCCGATCTGAGTGGCCAGCCGGATGCGCTGAGCCTCTCCGCCGGACAGGGTGCCGGACGCCCGGGAGAGCGAGAGGTAGTCCAATCCGACGTCGAGTAGGAAGCCGAGGCGGGCGGCGACCTCCTTGAGCACCCGTTCGGCGATCATCCGATCCCGCTCCGACAGCACCAGGCCGGGGAAGAAGGCGAAGGCGTCCTGGATGGACAGACCGGCGAGCTCTGCGATGTTGACCGGCCCGTGCTCGGCGTGGTCGATGGTGACGGCCAGGATCTCCGGCTTCAGGCGGGTGCCCAGGCAGACCGGGCAGGGCACCTCCCGCATGTAGCCCTCGTATTTCTCCCGCGCGAAATCGGACTCGGTCTGCGAGGCGCGCCGTTCGAGGAACGGGATGACGCCCTCGAACTCGGCGTAGTAGGAGCGCTGGCGGCCGTAACGGTTGCGATAACTGACGTGCACCTGTTCCTTGGAGCCGTTCAGCACCGATTTGCGGGCCGCCGCCGGTAGGTCGTCCCAGGGGGTGTTCACCGAGAAGCCCATCGCCTTGGCCAGGCCGTCGAGCAGGCGCAGGAAGTATTCGCTGGTGGTGCCCACCGACCAGGGCTGGATCGCGCCCTGCGCGAGGGACAACCGGCCGTCCGGGACGATCAGCTCCGGATCGACCTCTTTACGGGTGCCCAGGCCGGTGCATTCCGGGCAGGCGCCGAACGGCGAGTTGAACGAGAACGACCGCGGTTCCAACTCGTCCAGGGCCAGCGGGTGGTCGTTGGGGCAGGCCAGCCGCTCGGAATACCGACGTTCCCGGCCCGGGTCGTCCTCGTCCAGGTCGACGAACTCGAGAATGACGACACCGTCGGCGAGGGCTAGGCCGGTCTCCACCGAATCGGTGATGCGCTGCTTGGCGCTGTCCCGGATGACCAGGCGGTCCACCACCACCTCGATGGAATGTTTCTCCTGCTTCTTCAGAACCGGCGGATCGCTGAGCTGGTGCACCGTGCGGTCGATTCGGGCCCGGGAATAGCCCTGGCCCTGCAGATCGGCGATCAGGTCGACGTACTCCCCTTTGCGCTCCCGGATGACCGGGGCCAGCACCTGGAACCTGGTGCCCTCCGGCATCTCCGACACCCGGTCGACGATCTGCTGGGGAGTCTGCCTGGCGATGATCTCCCCGCAGATCGGGCAGTGCGGGTGACCGATCCGGGCGTAGAGCAGCCGGAGGTAGTCGTAGATCTCGGTGATGGTGCCGACCGTCGACCGCGGGTTGCGCGACGTCGACTTCTGGTCGATGGAGACGGCCGGCGACAGGCCCTCGATGAAATCGACGTCCGGCTTGTCCATCTGACCGAGAAACTGCCGGGCATAGGACGACAGCGACTCGACGTACCGCCGCTGCCCCTCGGCGAAGATGGTGTCGAAGGCCAGCGATGATTTGCCGGAACCGGAAAGCCCGGTGAAGACCACCATCGCATCCCGCGGCAGGGTGATGTCGACGTTGCGGAGGTTGTGCTCGCGGGCGCCACGCACGATGAGATGGTCGGTCACGATTGCCCATGGTAGGTGGGGCGGCCGACAGGCCACCCTTTCACCACGTCACGGCGCCGCACGGGAGACGTCCGGGGCTGAGACGTCCCGGGGCGAGCGTGCGCAGCGCAGGACAGCCGGGCAGGATGACCCGGGTGACCAACTCCCCGGTGCGATGGGCCCTCGTCGGATACGGCTCGGGCGGCCGGATCTTCCATGCTCCGCTGTTGGGCGCCGGCGCAGACGTCGAACTGGCCGTGGTGGTGACCGGTCACCCCGATCGTCAGGCCCAGGTCCACGCCGACCTTCCCGGGGTGCAGACGGTGCCGGACCTGTCCGCACTCGCCGGCCTGGGCGTCGAGGCGGTCACCATCACCACGCCGCCGGCCACCCATACCTCTCTGGCCCACCAGGCTCTCCACCTCGGCCTGGACGTCGTGGTCGACAAGCCGTTCGCGTTGACGGCGGCCGCGGCCGCCGATCTGGTCGCCCACGCGGGGCGCGCGGGCCGGGTGCTGACCGTGTACCAGAACCGGCGATGGGACAGCGACTTCCTGACCGTCCGCCGACTGATCGCCGACGGATCCCTGGGGACCGTGCACCGGTTCACCTCCCGGATCGACCGGTTCCGTCCGGTGAAGGCCGGCTGGGCGACGAATGTCGACGAGGGCGGCGGGACGTTGCTCGACCTGGGTCCGCACCTGATCGACCAGGCCCTGCACCTGTTCGGGCCGGTGAGCCGGCTGCACGCGCAGGTCAGGGCCGTGCGTCCCGGGTCCGGCGCCGACGACGAGATCGAGGTCCACCTGGAGCACGCGTCCGGTGTCTTCTCCACGGTGGCCGCCGGGATGGCGTCTGCGGCGCAGGGTCCGCGGTTCCAGGTCAACGGTTCGCTCGGCGGGTTCCTGATTGACGGGCTGGACGTGCAGGAGGCTCAGCTGAAGTCGGGTGGCAGCCCCCGATCGCTCGGGTCGCGGTGGGGCACCGAAGATCCGTCCGCCTACGGACTCCTGACCACCGCGGACGGATCGCGACCGGTGCACAGCGAACGCGGCCGCTGGGACACCTTCTACCCGGCCGCGGCGGCCGCCGTCCGCGGTGCGGGGCCGGTGCCCGTGGCCGCCGCCGACGGGATCGCCACGGCGACGGTGATCGACGCGGCCCGTGTCTCGGCGGCCGAGCGGCGGGTGGTGGAGGTGCCGCGGTAGCTCGCATGCGGTTGGGCGGGGCTGGTGGGTTGTGGGGGGCTTGTGGGTGGTACGGGGCTTGTAGGTTGTACTGCCATGAGCTTCCCCCAGACCCCGTCGACGGCAACGGCTGATTACTCCGGACATGTCGAGCCCCACGGCGGCCCCGCCACCCGTCGCCTGCAGGACATCTCCGTCACCAAACTGTCCGTCGGTCCGATGGACAACAACGCCTACCTGTTGGTGTGTCTGCAGACCGGAGACGCGGTGCTGATCGATGCGGCGAACGACAGCGAGCGCATCGCGGACCTGCTGGGCGACGGGCCCGACCGGCCGCGGCTGCGCAGCATCGTCACCACCCACTCGCACCACGACCACTGGCAGGCCCTCGGCGCGATCGCCGGCCAGACCGGCGCGAACCTCTACGCCGGCGCCGCCGATGCCGCCGGATTGCCGGTACCGACCGATGTGGCCCTGGGTCAGGGCGACATCGTGCCGCTGGGCGCGTGCCGACTGGAGTCGATTTCGCTACGCGGCCACACCCCGGGTTCCGTCGCCCTGCTCTACCAGGACCCGGCCGGCAGTGCACATCTGTTCACCGGTGACTCGCTGTTCCCCGGCGGTCCGGGGAAAACCACTGCCGCGGAAGACTTCCACTCCCTGATGGACGACCTGACCGATCGAGTATTCGACCGACTCCCCGACGACACCTGGGTGTATCCGGGCCACGGCGACGACACCACCCTGGGCCGCGAGCGCCCGCAGTTGGCGGCCTGGCGCGCCCGCGGCTGGTAGGACGAGCGGGCCGGTCAGGCCATCATGGCGCCCTCGGCGGGAAGTTCGTCCTTGCCGGCGTTGATCAGCAGCAGCGACGCGATGATGGCCGCGGCGAAGAGCCCGGCGGCCCACATGAAGGCGATGCTGTATCCGTGCACGGCCCCGGCCGCCTGGATCACGCCGGCGGCCGCCTTGCTCGGCGCGGTCGCCAATTCGGACCCGTGCGCGGTGAGGTAGTTGGTGGTGGCGGTGAGCGCGAACGTGCTCAACAGCGCGGTCCCCAGGGAGCCACCGACCTGCTGAGTGGTGTTCACCATGGCGCTGGCCACGCCTGCGTCGTCCTTGGAGATGCCGACCAGCGCCAGGTTGGTGGTAGCCATGAAGATGAAGCCCATACCGATGGCCATGATCAGCTGTCCCGGCAGAACGACGCCCACGTAGGTGGTGGTCGGGCTGAGCCGGGACAGCCAGAGCAGGCCGACGACACCCATGGCCAGGCCGATCGGAATGACCAGCTTGGGGCCGATCTTGAGGACCAGTTGGGATCCGATGGCGGCCCCGATGACGATGCCAACGCTGAACGGGAGGAAGGCCACGCCGGCTCTGATCGGCGAATAGTGCTGGATGAGCTGGAGGTAGTAGGTCAGGAACAGGAAGATCGCAAAGAGGCCGCCGCCGACCAGCAGACCCACCAGATAGGCACCGGCCCGGTTCCGGTCCTGCACGATGCGCAGGGGCAGCAGGGGTGCGGGGCTGCGACCCTCGCGGACGGCGAAGCCGATGAGCAGCAGAACCGCGGCGACCAGCGAGGTGAGCGTCTGCCACGCCCCCCAGCCCAGCGCGGGATTGGCCGCCCGGGTGAATCCCCAGACGAGCAGACCAAGACCGGCGGTGGCCAACACCGCGCCCGGCACGTCGTAGTGCGTCCCGCGGGCCTCGCTCTTGGATTCCTGCAGTACCGCCGCCGAGCCGAACAGGGCGATTGCGGCGATCGGGATGTTCACCAGGAGGCACCAGCGCCAGTTGGCGTATTCGGTGAGCACACCACCGAGCAACAGGCCGACGGCCGAGCCGCCGCCGGCGATCGCGCCGAAGACGGCGAACGCCTTGGCCCGCTCCTTCGGCTCCCGGAATATGACGGTGATCAGGGACAGGACGGCCGGCGCCAGCATGGCACCGAACACTCCCTGGAGTGCGCGTGCGGCGAACAGCATCCAGCCCGCCTCGGCCGCGCCGCCGAGGGCGGACGCCGCGGCGAAGCCGGTCAGCGAGATCATCAGGATCCGCTTGCGGCCCAGGTAGTCCGCGATCCGGCCGCCGAGCAGCAGCAGCGCCCCGAACGGCAGCGCGTACGCGGTGACCACCCATTGCCGATTCGCGTCGGTGATGTCCAGGGCGGCGGCCGCCTGGGGCAGCGCGATATTCACGATCGTGGCGTCCAGAATCACCATCAGCTGTGCGAGCGAGATCACCACCAGGGCGAGCCAGCGCCGGGAGCCGACATCGCTGACGGCACGGTGCCGGCCGCTGGCTGGGGGACGCGTGGTCGTCGTGCTGGTCATGAAAACTCCTTGTTCAGTGGTCGGCGGCGGCGCAGGAATGTGCAGCCGCCGAATGCAGACACCCTGTCGGAGGGCACCGACAGGCGGTTGGGGTCGCCGCCAACCGCTCTGTTGGTGGACCGGAGGTGGACGCGCCGTGGAACGGCGCACCACCACGAGTGATCAAGGTGCAGGAACACGTCCGCCCGCGTGACTGATCACCGGCATCAGCACGTCATCGACGAGGTGTTCCACGTAACCGCTGTCGACGGTTGCGGAGTGGACGCTGGTCCGCGCGTAGAACTGCCCCTGCAGGACTTCCCAGACCAGTTCGGCAGCCACCGGACGGCCGAGTTCGCCGCGTCGATGGGCACGAGACAGCAGCGCCCGCCAGTCCGCGAGGTGGGCATCCTCCAGGCAGGCACGGATGACGGTGGCCAACTCGGGGTGGCATGCCGCCGCATACACCAGGCCTTTCATGGCCGCGGTGTTCGCCGCGAACAACAAGGGGTCCTGCGTCTGGTGGACGATCGTGGCGACCAGGTCATCGTGCAGATTTCCCATGTCCGGAGGCACGTCACGGTCCGAGGCGTACGTTCTGCGCAGCGCGTCCACGACCAGGTCGTCCTTGTTGGACCACCGGCGGTAGATGGTGGCCTTGGAGGCCTTCGCCCTGGCCGCGACCGCATCCATGGTCAGCGACTCGTAGCTGATCTCGTTCAGCAACTGGATGGCGGCCTGGCAGATGGCCGCTTCCCGGGCCGGACCCCGTCGGGTCACCGCGGAAATCGGACACCCGAGCGTCGGCACCCCCGCGAACCGGGACGATGCGGCGGAAGTCCGCAGGCCACCGGGTGTGGATCTCATGAACGAAACCGTACCGTACGCTTTCGGCTCCCGCAGGCCTTCGTCGACTTATCAGGTGGCCACCGGCGTTACGTCCGTCACCACGTCGCGGCAGCGGCGTCCACCTGGGCACCACGCGGCACCGGGAGGTAGCGCTCCCACCAGGCCAGGATCGCCGCGAACCGGTGCAGCCGGTGTCGCGGCCGGCCCGACCGGGACAGCTCGTGCCCCTCGCCGGGGAACAGCAACATTTCCACCGGCGCCGACCGCTTCTTCAGGGCCACGAACAAGCGTTGGGCCTGTTCGACCGGGCAACGCCAGTCCTGCTCGGAATGGATGATCAGCAGCGGCAGCGCGATCTCGTCCGCGTAGGCCAGCGGCGAAGCCGTCCATTGGGACTCCCGGTCGGCTCCGACGTACTCCTCGGCGAAGTAGTAGCCGATGTCGCTGGAACCCGCGAAGCTGTCCCAGGCGTTGACGGCGCGTTCGCTGATCGCCGCGGTGAACCGGTGGGGGGCCTTGGCCGCCAGCCAGGAGGTGAGGAAGCCGCCGTAGGAGCCGCCCATCACCCCGACGCGTTGCGCGTCACAGTCGGGCCGGGTCAGGGCCGCGTCGAGCAGGGCCAGCACGTCGTCGGCATCGACCGTGCCCAGCCTGCGTAGCACCGTGCGGCCGTGCGCGTGCCCGTAGCCGGCCGAGCCCCGCGGGTTGGGCAGCACCACCGCATATCCGGCGCCGGCGTACACCTGGGCCTCGTCGAACAGGCCCCACCCGTAGGCAGCGTGCGGACCACCGTGGACCACCAGCAGCACCGGGTGTGGCCCGGGGCCGGTGGGCAGGACCAGGAAACCGTGCACCGGGTAACCGTCCGGAGCGGTGGCGGTGATCTCCGTCTGTCGGGCCAGCCCGGCCGACCCCAGGTCCGCGGACAGGTCCGTCACCCTTCGATCGGCGCCCAGCGGCGTGCCGTCGGCCGCGATGTCGACGGTCACGATGTCGCCCGCGGTGGTCGGGCCGGCGGCCACCGCGGCGACCATGATCCGGCCCGCCACTGTCGCCGCCGTGAACGACGTCACCACCCGGTGGCCGCCCAGAACGACCGGGAGGACGGCCAGTGGCGCGCGGTCGGCAGTCCGTGGCACGGCGCGGAGCGAGACGGACCCGTGATCGAGCACCGACACCAGCACCACATCGGACAGGACAACCGGTGCCGATGTGCCGTCGACCTCGACGTCCTGGCCGGTCAGCCGGCGCGGTGAGCCACCGCCGGCCGGGAGGCACCACAGGCCGGTGGTACGGCCGGCCATGTCGGTGCCGCCGAACTCGACACCGAGGTAGTAGACGGTGTCGTCGACGGCCACCGGCTGGGCGGCGTTCCCCGGCAACCGGGCGAGCAGGACACCGACCGCCGGTCGCCCCGTGTCCGCCGGAGCGGCGCCGGGCACGGTGACGGTGGCCACTTCGCACTGCGGCCGGTCCGGTGCGGTGGTCCGCAGGTAGCCGAGCCGACCGTTCGTCAGAAACACCGGGCCGCCGACGATGTCCGGCTCCTCGGTCAGCTGGACCGGATCGGTGCCGGCGCCCAGGGTCAGCAGGAAGACCTGGTCGGGCCGATCCAGGAGGAAACCCTTGTCGTCCCGCCGGTAGGACATCCGGTCGATCGCCCGCGGCGGTTCCGCCTCGGCCATGGTCGCCGGATCGGTGCCGTAGCGCCCCGGCTCCGGAACCGGGGCCAGGTAGGCGATGGTGTCACCGCGTGGCGAGAAGACCGGATTACCGGCCCCGAGGGGGTGGGAGGTGAGTTTGCGGGCCTCGCCGCCCTGGAGGTCGATGCTGAACAGCTGGGCGGGGCCGGTGTCCGGCGCGCGCAGGAAGACCAGCGTGTGCCCGTCCGGCGACAGGACCGGACCGGAGTCTCGCGGTCCCAGGGTGAAGTCGCCGGCGGTGCCGTCCGGTCCGATCCGGCGGAGCGTTCCCGAATATCGATCGTGGTCGACATCCGGCCCACCCACGGCCACCACCACGGTCCCGTCGGGTGCCAGGGTCGGTCGACCGGGAACCCTCAGCAGCGCGATGTCATCGGCTCTCACCGGGGGAACGCTAGCGGGCGTCGTCCGTCGGCGCAGATCGTACCGACCACCGCCGCCGGTGTGATCTGGCACCCTGGACTGATGGCCGCCGTGATCACCGATCGTCCGAAGCGCCGCTCCAGGTGACGCTGCTTGCGGGCAAGCTGGTGTTCGGCCGCATTCGCACCGCCATCGCGGTGGTCGTCGTGCTGCTGATCGTGGCGGCCATCGCGCTGATCGCGCGGCCGGCCCGCAGTCAGGCGGCTGCGGTCCGAACGGAGAACGACCGGATCTCCGTGCCGGGCGGCCCCGGCGTCGCCGGCAACGTCGTTCTCGACGCCACCCTGTACCTGCCGGCAGTGTCCGGCCCGGCCCCGGCGGTGATCATGGCGCACGGATTCGGCGGGTCCAAGGCGTCGATCGCGGCCGATGCCCGCGACCTGGCCGGCCATGGATTCGTCGTGCTGGCCTACTCGGCCAGGGGCTTCGGCGCGTCGACCGGGCAGATCGCCCTGGACTCGCTCGACTACGAGGTTCCCGACGCCCGCGCGCTCGTCTCCTGGCTCGCCACCCGGCCCGAGGTGCTCCTGGACGGGCCCGGCGACCCCAGGGTGGGGGTCACCGGTGCTTCCTACGGCGGAGCGCTGTCGCTGATGCTGGCCGGCACCGACAAACGCATCGACGCCGTCGCCCCGCTGATCACCTGGAACGACCTGTCCGCAGCGCTGTTTCCCAACGCGGTGGGAAGCGGTTCGCCCGGGGGTGGCACGCCGGCCGCGACGACCCCCGCGGCCGACGGGGTGTTCAAGAAGGCGTGGGCGGCGGCCCTGATGTCCTCGGTGATCTCGGGTTCCGCGCTGACCGGCGGATCGTCCGCGGCGGCGCCGGCGGACACCGGCGGCAGTGGCTTCGGTCGTGGTTCCGGTTCGGCCGCCGCGCCCGGCACCCCGGCGGCGGGAGCAGCCGATCCGTCGACAACGACGCAGACCGACCCGACCGCGACGGCCGGGGTGGTCGGGTGCGGCCGGATGATGCCGACATTGTGCGCGGCGTACACCGAAGCCGCTCAGACCGGCCGTGAACAGGCCTCGCTGACGGCTTTGCTGGACCGATCCAGTCCCAAGGCCGTCGTCGGCAACATCACCGCGCCGACGCTGTTGGTGCAAGGAGAACGCGACACCCTGTTCGGTCTGGACCAGGCCGACGCGAACGCGCGAGCCATCGCGGCCCATCGCACGGTGGTCGCGCTGACCTGGTACAACGGCGGCCACGACGGCGGTAGCCCTGATCAGGTCACCCGGAACCGGATCAGCGGCTGGTTCACCTACTACCTGTCGCGCTCGGGCGCCCGGCCGGCCGACTCGTTCAGCTACAGCGTCGACGGTCCGCTCTCGGACAACGGACGGGCCCGGACCAGGACACTGCAGCTGCCCGGGTATCCCGGGCTGACCGGCGCGGCCGCGACGACCGTCAGGGCGGTGCCGATGTCCGGTGCGACACAAGCCGTGCTGAACCCACCAGGCGGCGCACCGGCCGGCATTTCCTCGTTGCCTGGTCTCTCGGCCCTGGCCGGTACCGCCCTGGCCACCCTGTCCGGTGGCCTGCCCGGCCAGGTCGCCCGGTTCACCTCGGCTCCCCGCACCACGTTGACCGTGGTGGCCGGCACGCCGCGGATCGCCGTCAGGGTGTCGTCGCCCGGTCTGGCCCCGGCGGTCGGGACCGCTCCCACCGGCGACGGTGCTGTGCTCTTCGCCTCGATGTCGAAGGTCAGCGCGGGCGGCGTCCGAACGCTGGCCGGCAGCGCGGTCGCCCCGATCCGGATCACCGACCTGCCCGCGGACGGCAGTGCCCGGACGGTGCACATCGATCTGCCGGCGGTGGCCTTCCAGATCGAGGCGGGTTCCCGCATCGAGGTCGACCTGACGACCACCGACCAGGCCTACGCCGGGCCGACTTCGCCCGCCGGGTACCAGATTTCGTTGGTTCCGTCCGCCGGTGCCGCGGCCGGCGCCGGCGTGCTCAGCCTGCCCGAGGTCGGCGGCGTCCGCGTCTCGGCCGGCGATGTTCCGGTGGCCACCCTGATCGCGCTGATCGCGCTGATCGTCATCGTGGCGCTGGCGCTCATCCTGCTCGGCCGAGTGCGCACCTCCGGTCGCGCAATGAAGGGCCATGCCGTGAACGCCGACGCTGTGAACGCCGACGCCGTGAACGCCGACGCCGGGCTGCACTCCCCCGGCCTGGCTCCGCTGGAGATCATCGGCCTGGGCAAGTCGTATCCCGGCGGGGTGGCCGCCGTCACCGATGTCAGTTTCCGGGTCGAAACCGGGCAGGTGCTCGGCCTGTTGGGACCCAACGGCGCGGGCAAGACGACCACGTTGCGCATGGTGATGGGCCTGATCAATCCGACCGCCGGCGAGATCAGGGTGTTCGGTGAACCGGTCCGACCGGGCGCCGCCATCCTGGCTCGCATCGGCTGTTTCGTCGAGGGGTCCGGTTTCCTGCCCCACCTGTCCGGGGCGGCCAACCTGGAGCTGTACTGGCGGGCCACCGGCCGGCCGCCGGCCGACGCCCACATGGCCGAGGCGCTGGAGATCGCCGGCCTCGGTTCGGCGGTCAACCGCCGGGTGAAGACCTATTCGCAGGGCATGCGGCAGAGGTTGGCCATCGCCCAGGCCATGCTCGGACTTCCGGATCTGCTGTTGCTGGACGAACCGACCAACGGCCTGGATCCACCCCAGATCCATGCCATGCGCGAGGTGTTGCGTGCCTACGCCGCCAGCGGCCGCACCGTGCTGGTCTCCAGCCACATGCTCTCCGAGGTCGAGCAGACCTGCACTCACGTGGTGGTGGTCCACCAGGGGCGGACCATCGCCTCGGGAACCGTGGCGCAGATGGTCGCCGCCTCGGGCGACATGGTGTTCTCGGTCGACCTGGAAGACCGCGCGGTGGAGATTCTGCGGCGGCTGCCCGGAGTCGGCGAGGTCGCCCGGGACGATCCCGACGGCGCGGGTCGCTCCGGTGCCGGCTCCGGACTGGTGCGGGTCGACCTCGGCGCGGGCTCCGCGGCCGACGCCGTCGCGGCGCTGGTCAACGGCGGAGTAGCGGTGGCGACGGCAGCCCCGCGCAATCGTCTGGAGGACGTCTTCCTCGAACTGGTCGGCGCCACCGGCCCGGCCGCGCCCCCTGGAGGTTCGAGATGACCGTCCACCCCACCACCGGTCCGCGGCATGACCGCTCCGTCGACGCAGCGGTGCACGCCATGGCCGACCTCGCGGCCCCGCCGGCGACCGACTCCGGGGTTCCCGCCGGTTTCCGGGCCGATCGCACCCTCCGGGTCCGGGTGGAACTGGCCCGGCAGATGCGGCGGCGCCGCACCCAGCTGTCGCTCGGCTTCATGGTGGCCCTGCCGCTCATCCTGCTGATCGCCTTCTCCATCGGCAGCGGTTCCACCAGCACCAGTGGCACCTCTTACGTCGACCTGGCCAAATCAGGCGCGGCCAACTTCTCCATGGTCACCCTGTTCTTCTCGGCGAGCTTCCTGCTGATCGTGGTCATCAGCCTGTTCTTCGGCGACACCATTGCTTCCGAAGCGTCCTGGTCGTCGCTGCGCTACCTGCTGGCAATGCCGGTGCCGCGTCGCCGGCTGCTGCGACAGAAGATCCTGGCCGCCGGTGTGCTCTCCCTGTGCGCGCTGATCCTGTTGCCGACGACGGCCTACGTGGTCGGCCTGATCGCGTACGGCACCGGGCCGCTGTCCACGCCGATCGGTGACCAGTTCGGAACCGGCAGCGGACTGCTACGGCTGGCCCTGGTGGTCGGCTACCTGGCCGTCCAACTCACCTGGGTGGCGGGGCTGGCGTTCCTGCTGAGCGTGCTCACCGACGCCCCCCTCGGAGCGGTCGGCGGCGCCGTCCTGCTGTCCATCCTGTCCCAGATCCTCGACCAGATCACCGCGCTGGGGGGCCTGCGCAACTGGCTGCCGACGCACTACGGGCTGGCCTGGACCGGCGGGCTGGTGGATCCGATCCGCTGGGACGACATGGTCCGGGGGGCCTTCTCCGGTCTGGCCTACGGGACCGTTCTGGTCACCATCGCCGTCGTGCACTTCCGCCGCAAGGACATCACCAGCTGAACCGGCGGGTTCCGCCGACCCTTTCACGGCACGCAGGAGTCACTGCACGCAGAACTCGTTGCCCTCCGGATCGAGCATCACCATCCAGCGGTCGCCCCACTCGCCGTGACGTTCGCCGACCACCGTGGCCCCGGCGCCGACGAGGCGATCCACGTGCGTCTGCACTGTTTCCCAACGCTCGGTCGGCTCCTGGATCCCACGGCCGACCCCGACGTCGATGTGCAGGCGATTCTTCACCTGCTTGCGCTCCGGCACCTTCTGGAAGAACACCCTGGGCCCCGGCCCGTGCGGGTCGATGATGGCGCTGGCGTCGTCCCAGCGTTCCGGTGGCAGGTCGGACGCGGACAGCGCTTCCTCCCACGTCTCGAACCCGGGCGGGGGGTCGTCCAACCGATATCCGAGGGCCACCGACCAGAACTCGGCGAGCACTCCTGGACTCACTGCGTCGATCACGATCTGCACCTGCACGCCAGTGCTCACGTGCCTCCCATTCCTTCGAGGTTCCCGATCTTCCCGCAGGCGCTCACGCCGACCAGCTCCGCTTCTCGCTCGTTCCTAACGGGCTCCGACGCCCGCCGAGTCCATGTCCCTGATCTCCTTCTTCAACTCGGCGATCTCGTCCCGCAGCCGCCCGGCGAGCTCGAACTGCAGGTCGCGCGCGGCGGTCATCATCTGATCCGTCAGCTGCTTGGCGAGGTCGGCCAACTCCGACCGTGCCATCCCGGCCGTCGAATGCCCAGCGAACACGCCCGAACTTCCCCCCACTTCGCCGGCGGCTCTCCGGCCACGGGACGCGTTACGGCCCGACCCGCCCATCCGGACCGGGGTGGCGCCGTCCACGGTGTCCTCCGCCTCGGCGTAGACCCGCTCCAGGATGTCGTTGATCTTCTTGCGCAACGGCTGCGGGTCCAGGCCCGCCTCGAGGTTGTAGGCGACCTGCTTCTCCCGGCGACGGTTCGTCTCGTCGATGGCCCTGGCCATCGAGGGGGTGATCTTGTCGGCGTACATGTGCACCTGTCCGTTGACGTTGCGAGCGGCGCGTCCGATGGTCTGGATCAGCGAGGTGCCCGACCGGAGGAAGCCTTCCTTGTCCGCATCCAGGATCGCGACCAGCGACACCTCGGGCAGGTCGAGACCCTCCCGCAGCAGGTTGATGCCGACCAGGACGTCGAATTCGCCCAGTCTGAGTTCCCGCAGCAGTTCGACCCGTCGCAAGGTGTCCACCTCGGAGTGCAGGTAGCGGACCCGTACCCCCATCTCCAGCAGGTAGTCGGTCAGGTCCTCGGACATCTTCTTGGTCAGGGTGGTGACCAGGACCCGCTCGTCGACCGCGACCCGCTTGCGGATCTCGCCGATCAGGTCGTCGATCTGCCCGACGGTGGGTTTGATGATGATTTCCGGGTCGACCAGACCGGTCGGCCTGATCACCTGTTCGACGAACTCACCATGGCTGCGGCCCAACTCGTACGGGCCCGGCGTGGCCGACAGGTAGACCGTCTGCCCGATTCGGCCGGAGAACTCCTCCCAGGTCAACGGCCGGTTGTCCAGTGCCGACGGCAGCCGGAAGCCGTGGTCGACCAGGGTTCGCTTCCGGGAGGCGTCCCCCTCGTGCATGGCGCCGATCTGCGGCACCGTCACATGGGACTCGTCGATCACCAGCAGGAAGTCTTCCGGGAAGTAGTCGATCAGGGTGGCCGGTGCCGTGCCGGCGCCGCGGCCGTCGATGTGTCGCGAGTAGTTCTCGATGCCGGAACAGAAGCCGACCTGACGGATCATCTCCAGGTCGTAGGTGGTGCGCAGGCGAAGTCGCTGGGCCTCCAGCAGGTCGCCCTGCTTCTCCAACTCGGCCAGCCGGCCGGCCAGTTCGTCCTCGATCGCGGCGACGGCCTTGGCCATCCGCTCCGGGCCGGCTACGTAATGGGTGGCCGGGAAGATCCGCAGACCGGGTACCTCCCGGACGATGTCCCCGGTCAGCGGGTGGAGGTAGTAGAGCCGCTCGATCTCGTCGCCGAAGAACTCGATCCTGATGGCCAACTCCTCGTAGGCCGGGATGATCTCGACCGTGTCGCCGCGCACCCGGAAGGCACCCCGGGTGAAGGCCAGGTCGTTGCGGGCATACTGGATGTCCACCAGCGCGCGCAGCAGCGCATCGCGGTCCATCGTCATTCCCACGGTGACCGGCAGGGACCGGTCCAGGTACGACTGCGGTGTGCCGAGCCCGTAGATGCAGGACACCGACGCCACCACGACGACGTCCCGCCGGGACAGCAGCGACATGGTCGCCGAGTGACGGAGCCGCTCGACGTCGGAGTTGATCGACGAGTCCTTCTCGATGTAGGTGTCGGTCTGCGGGACGTAGGCCTCGGGCTGGTAGTAGTCGTAATAGGAGACGAAGTACTCCACCGCGTTGTGCGGGAACAGCTCGCGCAACTCGTTGGCCAACTGGGCGGCCAGCGTCTTGTTGGGCGCCATCACCAGGGTGGGACGCTGCACCTTCTCGATCAACCAGGCGGTGGTCGCCGACTTCCCGGTGCCAGTGGCGCCCAGCAGGACGACGTCCTTCTCCCCGGCGGTGATTCGCCGGACCAGGTCGTCGATGGCGGCCGGCTGGTCGCCGGCCGGTTGGTAGTCGCTGACGACTTCGAACCGGGCGGCGCTGCGGGGGACGTCACCGACCGGGCGGTGCTCGGAGACGGCGAGGACGGGATGTTCAGTTGCGAATGCCACGATCGAAAGGCTACGCGGCGGCACCGACAGTCAGCCGATCCACCGAGCGCCGACGCCGCCCGGGGTCGGACCGTCACGCCGGCGCCGGTGTCCACCCGGTGGCCAGGGCCCATCTCCGGACCCGATCGTCCATGGTGGACAGCCAGTCCTGTGCGGCCGGCGGGTACTCGGTGATGCCGGCACTACCATCACCAGCCTCACCAGCCCCGACGCCCGCGGCCGGGTACTCGGCACGCGCTTCCGCGTCCGCACGAAGCCAGTCCCGGTACCGAAGTGACCGGCCCCAGTCCGGCGCGTCGGCCAACGCCAGGTGGACATTGGTCGGTCGCCCGGGGTCGGCGTTCACGTGCCGGAGTCTGGCGCCCGCAGGATCGACCGTCAGCTGCGCCGGCCTGGGAAATCCGGCCGCCGCGAGCGCCGGCGCCAACCGGTCGGCCTGGTCGGCATCGGCCACGGTCACCTGCAGATCGATGACGTCCCGGGTGGCAAGCCCGGGCACGGCGGTGGCTCCGATGTGATCGACCCGGCAGTCGCCGACCACGTGTCGGACCCTGTCCGACAGCCGTCGGGCCACGGCCGGCCAGTCCGGGTCGGGCGGGACCGTCGCCAGGGGTCCGCGCGGGGCCCCGCGTCCGGCCTCCACGTTGGCCGCGTATCCGCGGAGACGGGAGAACAGCAGGTCGGCCCGGCGGCGTGCGTCGGCCGGCGGTCCGCCGTTGTCGATCCACACGTCGCACAGTGGGCGGCGGGCGTCGTCGCCGATCTGGGCCGCGATCCTGGCCTTCGCGTCCGCCGCGCTGAGCCCCCGTTCGACCAGTCGGCCGACCCGGATGTCCTCGGCCGCTCCTACGCCGATGACCAGGTGAAACGCCGCCGCCGCGGCCCTGGTGGTGAGCAGCGGAATGTCGTTCACCACCACGCTGCCGGCCGGGGCCATGCCCTGCAGGTCGGCGAAGCGGGCCCTGACCAGCGGATGGGTGATGCCTTCGAGTCGGCGGCGGGCGGCGGCGTCCGCGAAGACGATCGCGGCCAAGGCGGCCCGGTCCAGCGATCCGTCGGCGGCCAGCACGACATCCCCGAACTCGTCGGCGACCGCCGCCAGACCGGGCGTACCGACGGCGACCACCTCCCGGGCCAGTCGATCGGAGTCGACCACGACGGCCCCCCGGGCGGCGAGCAGCCCGGAGACCGTCGACTTGCCGGCGCCGATCCCTCCGGTCACCGCCACTGTGATCGTCATCCTGACCTCCGTAACAGCTCACCGGGTCGGCCCGACACACCGGCGAACGTCCGCAGCGTCCATCAGCCTCCCACGTAGCGTGGTCGCCAGTCACAGCACCACAACATCACAGCACGCCGAAATGTCCGCCAGGAGGATCAGTGACCAGCACCTTCGCCGCACACGTCGG
Organism: uncultured Nakamurella sp.; assembly: GCA_964250735.1. Classification (GTDB taxonomy): domain Bacteria; phylum Actinomycetota; class Actinomycetes; order Mycobacteriales; family Nakamurellaceae; genus Nakamurella. The sequence goes on from CAXUHA010000023.1 coordinate 20,226, forward strand.
TCGTGGACGGCATCGTCTCGGTCGCCCGGGGCTGCGACCGGTGGCGTCGTTCGTCACCGTGGCCTACCGGAGTCTGTTCACCTCGTGGCGTCGTCCGGGCCGGCACCGGGCCTTTGTCGCCCCCCGCCGGGCCGGGCTCCGGCCGGCACCAGCACACGCGGTCTGACCCCGGACCGCTCAGTTGTTCTTGATGATGCGGGTCAGCGCCTGTCCGGCCAGCTTGGGCAGACCGGTGGTCAGGGTGGCGTTGCTGGCCAGTTTGTCGCTGACCGCCAGGGACAGCGACCAGGTGTCGTAGGTCATCTCCACCACGCCGCCGGCCTGCAGCTGCAACGACGCGGGGTAACCGTTCACGGTCGTCTGTGTCACGACGGCGTTTCCGTCCTGGGCGGCCCGTACGTCCACCTCGACCTGGGCCTTGGCCGCCGCCGCCGAGTTGTACTGCGTCAACCGGATGCGCACCGGCGCGGACCGGCCGTTGTCCTTGCTGCCGAACAGACACCGGATGGCGCCGACCACGCCGTGAGCGGCGGGCCCCAGTCGAATCCGGTTGTGCGTGGTGCCGACGGTGGCGCCGATGGCCTTCTTGATGTCGGCGGCGTCCAGGACGACCGCGCAGTCCGCGTTCATCGGATTGACCTTGACTATCGGGGCGACCGACGGACGAGTCGGGGTCGGTTTGGGCGTGGACACCTTGGTGGTCGGAGGTCGGGACGTGGACGGTCCGGCGACAATCACGCTGCGGGCCGTGCTCGGCGACGCAGCGCCGGCGCTAACGGTGTTGACCACGGTGACGGTGCGCTTCGTGGCGGAACTCGACGTGCACCCGGCCACGGTCAGGGCGGTCACGAGCAGAGGGGTGACGAGCTGGATCAGGAAACCGGCGCGACGACGCATGGAAAACACGTTAGAGGCCAAGCGGTTCAACCGGGGTGCAACCCGCCGTGGCATCCTCGCTCCGTTGTCACATTGTGACCGGGCGATCACCGAGGAACGGGGCCGACCGTGGGCCGACCCCGTCCTTCGGTGTCACGCTGCCGGCGCAGCGGTCAGTTGCCGGCCAACTTCTCGCGCAACTTGGCCAGCGCCTCGTCGTCGACCAGCGAACCGGCCGGCGCTGCTTCGCCGGCTCCCGACGACGAGTAGTTGCTCGGCTCGGCCGCCTCGGCATCCGCCTTCTGGGCGGCCGCGATCTGCTTGAGGTGGGACTCGTACACCGTGTGGGCGTCCGAGTACTGCTTCTCCCAGGCGTCCCGTTGGGTATCGAAGCCGTCCAGCCATTCGCCGGTGGCCACGTCGAAGCCCTCCGGCGGCAGGAAGTTGCCGGACTCGTCGTAGTGGTCGACGACGCCGTACTGGGCGCGGACCTCGTCGAACTCGGTCTCCGGGGTGATGCCCTCGTTGGCCTGCTTCAGCGACAGCGAGATCCGGCGACGCTCGAGGTCGATGTCGATGACGCGGACGAAGATCTCCTCGTCGACGGTGACGACCTGCTCCGGGATCTCCACGTGCCGGCCGGCGAGCTCGGAGATGTGCACCAGGCCCTCGATGCCGTCGTAGACCCGCACGAACGCGCCGAACGGGACCAGCTTGGTGACCCGACCCGGCACGACCTGCCCGATGGCGTGGGTCCGGGCGAAGTGACGCCACGGATCTTCCTGGGTCGCCTTGAGCGACAGCGAGACCCGCTCGCGGTCCATGTCGACGTCCAGGACCTCGACGGTGACCTCCTGGCCCACTTCGACGACCTCGCTCGGGTGGTCGATGTGCTTCCAGGACAGTTCGGACACGTGCACCAGGCCGTCGACGCCGCCGAGATCGACGAACGCGCCGAAGTTGACGATCGAGGACACCACGCCCTTGCGGACCTGGCCCTTGGCCAGCTGGTTGAGGAATTCGCTGCGGACCTCGGACTGGGTCTGCTCGAGCCACTGCCGACGGGACAGCACCACGTTGTTGCGGTTCTTGTCCAACTCGATGATCTTGGCGTCCAACTGCCGGCCGACGTAGGGCTGCAGGTCGCGAACCCGGCGCATCTCGACCAGCGATGCGGGCAGGAAGCCGCGCAGGCCGATGTCGATGATCAGGCCGCCCTTGACCACTTCGATGACGGTGCCCGAGACGACGCCGTCCTCTTCCTTGATTTTTTCGATGGTGCCCCAGGCGCGCTCGTACTGGGCGCGCTTCTTGGACAGGATCAGCCGCCCCTCCTTGTCCTCCTTCTGCAGGACAAGGGCCTCGACGTGCTCACCGATGGCGACGACCTCGTTGGGGTCGACGTCGTGCTTGATGGACAGCTCACGAGAGGGAATGACACCCTCTGTCTTGTAGCCGATGTCGAGCAGAACCTCATCGCGGTCGACCTTGACGATGATGCCTTCGACGATGTCGCCGTCGTTGAAATACTTGATCGTCAGATCGATGGCAGCGAGGAAGTCCTCGGCCGTCCCGATGTCGTTGATGGCGACCTGCGGGGCGGTGCGGGTGGGTGCGGACATGTGGTGGGGTGCTCCGAAGGGATGCGGGGTGAGTGCGGGCGCACGCACCGGGCCGGTACGCGCGATGCGACGTGGGTCAACGTAAGCAGGTCGGACACGATGACGGTGTGCGACCTTTGGCTGCTGCCTACTCCATACCGAGGCAGCCAGAACCCACGGTGCGGTGATCAGTTTACGCCAACACCGGACGGTGATCGGCCACGCACGCACTTCGCCGCGAACGGCGATGCCAGGATGGGCGGCGTGACAGGACTCGGCCCGACGCACCCCCGCCACCGCCCGGCCGATCAGCGCGTGTCCCGCTCGGCCAACCGACGCTGGTGGGACGCCGACGCCGACGACTACCACCGCGAGCACGGCGAGTTCCTCGGTGACTCCGATTTCCTCTGGTGTCCGGAGAACCTGCGGGAACAGGACGTCGGACTGTTGGGCGACGTCGACGGGGCCAGAATTCTCGAAGTCGGCTGCGGGTCGGCGCCGTGTTCGCGCTATCTGGCCACCAGGGGCGCGCGGGTGACGGCGTTCGACCTGTCGGCCGGCATGCTCCGCCACGCCAGGGAAGCGGCCGGTCGGACCGGGATCACCGTGCCGCTGGCCCAGGCGGATGTCTGCGAGCTGCCCTTCCGGGCCGGCGTCTTCGACGTGGCGTTCTCGGCGTTCGGGGCGATCCCGTTTGTCGCCGATTCAGCGCTGGCCATGCGCGAGGTGGCCAGGGTGCTGCGCCCCGGCGGCCGCTGGGTGTTCTCGGTGACCCACCCGATGCGGTGGATGTTCCCCGACGACCCCGGCCCGCGCGGGCTCACCGTGATCCAGTCCTATTTCGACCGCTCCCCCTATGTCGAGGTCGACGCCGACGATGTGCCGGCCTACGTCGAACACCACCGCACCCTCGGTGACCGGGTTCGCGAACTCATCGCGGCCGGTTTCGTCCTCGACGACCTGATCGAGCCGGAATGGCCGGCGGGCTTCGACGGCACCTGGGGGCAGTGGTCGCCGCAGCGGGGCGAACTCTTCCCCGGCACGGCGATCTTCGTCTGCCGGCTACCGGCGCAGCCGAGTCGCTGACCAGTCGAGGTAGGCCTGCCCCCGCGGGGACAGCCGGTAGCCCACGTCCAGGCTGATGGTCAGGCCGAGGGCTTTCATCCGCCGGATGTCGGTCTTCATCGGTGCGAGATCACGGCCCAACAGGGTGGCGAGCACCTTGGAGACCACAGCGGGGTTGTCCCGGATCCACTCCAGGATGACGCGGGTCCACGGCCCGGACTCCTTGGTGGCGTCCATCCGGTCGAGCGCAGCGTCGATGCGCAGCAGTTCCTGCTCGTCCGGAAGCTCCGCCCGCAGCGCCAGCCGCGGATCCGGCCCGGCGTAGTGCAGGGTGACCTCGTAGATCCGGTCATCGGGTCGCTTCATGAGCCATTTCGTCAGTCCGGCCAGGTCTTTCTCGCCGCAGGCCCGGGCGTCGGCTTCGCTGATCCGGTCGAGCTCCACTTCACGGACGTCATCGATGGCGATGACGCCGAACCTGGTCAGCTGACTGCCTCCCGCCCTGGCCCGTGGCCGGTCCCACCGCCGGTAGACGCGACTCACCGCGCCCTCGACGATGCCCTGCACGACGATGTTGGGCAGTAACACGATCAGTGGGCCGCGGCGTCCCAGCTCCGGCCGATGCCCACCGAGACGTCGAGATCGACCTGGAGCGGGAACGCACCGGCCATCTCCTCCCGCAGGACAGTGGTCAGCGCCTCTTCCTCGCCGGGCGCCACCTCGCACAACAATTCGTCGTGCACCTGCAGCAACAGCCGGGACCGCAGCGACTCGGCGTCGATCCGACGTTGCACGCCCAGCATCGCCACCTTGATGATGTCGGCCGCGCTGCCCTGGATGGGCGCGTTCAGGGCCGCCCGCTCGGCCAATTCCCGGCGTTGCCGATGGTCGCTGGTCAGATCCGGGAGATAGCGGCGGCGGCCGTACAACGTCTGCGTGTAGCCCTCCAACCGGGCCACGTCCACGGCTCGCCGTAGGTAGTCCCGGATGCCCCCGAAACGGGCGAAGTACGCGTCCATCTGCTCCCGCGCTTCTTCCACGCTGATCTTCAGCTGACCGGACAGACCGAAGGCCGACAGCCCGTAGGCCAGGCCGTAACTCATCGCCTTGATCCGTCGGCGCAGCTCCGGGGTGACCTGGGCCGCCGGGACGCCGAAGGCGCGCACCGCGACGGCGGTGTGCAGATCCTCGTGCGACCGGAAGGCCTCGATCAGCCCCGCGTCCTCGGACAGATGCGCCATGATGCGCATCTCGATCTGCGAATAGTCGGCCGTGATCAGACTCTCGAAACCGCCGCCCGGCACGAAGGCGGCGCGGATCCGGCGGCCCTCGTCGGTACGCACCGGAATGTTCTGGAGATTCGGTTCGGTGGAGGACAGCCGTCCGGTCGCGGCGATGTTCTGCAGGTACGTGGTGTGGATCCGGCCGTCCTCACCGACCGACTTGAGCAGCCCCTCGACGGTCGTCTTCAGCTTGGTCACGTCGCGGTGCCGCAGCAGGTGCGTCATGAACGGGTGCTGGGTCTGCTCCTGCAGCGCGACCAGGGCGTCGGCGTCGGTGGTGTACCCGGTCTTGGTCTTCTTCGTCCTGGGCATGTTCAGTTCGTCGAACAGCACCACCTGGAGCTGCTTGGGCGAACCCAGGTTGACCTCGTGCCCGAGCACCGCGTACGCGGCGGCGGCGGCGGACCGGGCCTCCGAGTCGAAAGTGGACCGCAGGTCTTCCAGATAGGGCAGGTCGACCGCGATACCGGTGCGCTCCATCCGGGCCAGCACACCCATGACCGGGAGCTCGATCTCGGTGAGCAGTCTCTGCTGACCACTGGCCTCCAACGACACCTGCAGGACGGCGGCGAGATCGATCACCGCCAGCGCCTTGATCATCTCGGCCCGATCTTCCGCGGCCTCGGCGTCCTCGACGGTCGACTCGTCGCTCGCCTCCGGGAAGGCCAGGGCCAACTGTTCGTCGCCCTCGTCACCCGGTCCGGCGTCCAGGGTGCGGTGCAGGTAGCGCTGGACCAGGTCGCCGAGATCGAACGCGCGCTGGCCGGGCAATGCCAGATAGGCGGCCAGGGACGTGTCGGAGGTGATGCCCTCGACCCGCCAGCCGCGCGCCACCAGCGCATTGACCGGCGTCTTCAGATCGTGCCCGACCTTCGGCCGGTTCGGGTCGGCGAGCCAGCCGGCGACGGCCGCGTCGTCGGACGGATCGAGCGCTCTCACGTCGATGACGGCGGCCGTCCCGGCGGCGTCGGCCACCGCGATCGCCCGGACGTCGCCCCCGCCGGGCGCCCAGCGGCCCCGCACCGAGATGCCGACGGTCCCCGCCGCGTGAGCCGCCAGCCATCCGGCCACCTGGCCGGGGCCGAGCCGAACACCGGATACGTCGAAGCCCTCGGTGCTGGTGTCGTCCGCCTGCTCGAACGTTTCCAGCAGGCGTTCCCGCAGCACCTTGAACTGCAGGTTGTCGAAGATCTCGTGCACGGCTTCGCGGTTGTAGGGCCGGGCCAGCAGATCCATCGGGTCGACGGACAGCTCGACGTCCCGCACCAGCTGGGTCAGCCTGCGGTTCTGCAGCACGCTGGACAGGTTGGCCCGCAAGGCATCGCCGGTCTTCCCCGGTATCTCGTCGACCCGATCGACCAGCTCGCCGAGCGAGCCGAAATCCCGGACCCATTTCGCCGCGGTCTTCTCCCCCACGCCGACGATGCCGGGCAGGTTGTCCGACGGGTCGCCGCGCAGGGCCGCGAAGTCCGGGTACTGCGCCGGGGTCAGGCCGTACTTGTCCAGCACCTCCCCCGGGGTGAACCGGGTCATGTCGGAGACGCCCCGCCTGGGGTAGAGCACGGTCACCGCATCGGTGACCAACTGGAGGGCGTCCCGGTCCCCGGTGCAGATCTCGACCCGCATGCCCGCCGCTTCGGCCCGGGTGGTCAACGTGGCGATGACGTCGTCGGCCTCGTAGTTCTCCGCGGTCAGGACCTCGATGCGAAGGGCGGCCAGCACCTCCTTGATCAGCTCCACCTGGCCCTTGAAGTCGGCCGGGGAGGACGAGCGGTTCGCCTTGTAGTCGGCGTACTCCTCGCTCCGCCAGGTCTGCCGGGAAAGGTCGAAAGCCACCGCGACGTGGGTCGGCCGCTCGTCCCGCAGCAGGTTGATCAGCATCGAGGTGAACCCGTAGACCGCATTGGTCGGCTGGCCGGTGGTGGTGGAGAACTTCTCGACGGGCAACGCGAAGAACGCCCGGTAGGCCAGCGAGTGCCCGTCCAGCAGCAGCAGACTCGGCGTCGCCGCGGCCGGGGCGCTCGCTGGAGTCCTGCGGACCGGGGTCGTCGTGGTCGCCATCACGGGGTCGAGTCTAGGGTCAGGCACCGACAGCGATGATTGGTCGGAGACCGACAGCCAATATTGGTCGGAGACCGACAGCCAATATTGGTCGGAGACCGACAGCCAATATTGGTCGGAGACCGACAGCCATGATTGGTAGGACGCCGAGGAGGAGTACGACGTGACGGCAGAGTTCGGTGACCGGTGGGATCTGGACGATCCGGACCTGCCGGCGCGGCTCAACGACACCCGCGGTGAGCTGAACGACAAGCTGGGTGTCGAGTTCCTGTCCGCCGGCCGGGAGAGCATTACCGCCCGGATGCCGGTGGTGGGAAACCGCCAGCCGGCGAACCTTCTGCACGGCGGGGCCAGTGCCGCCCTGGCTGAATCCCTCGGTTCGATCCATGCCGTGCTGCTCGCCCCCGGCGGGAAGGCTCCGGTCGGGATCGAACTCAGTTGTACCCATCACCGGTCCGCCGTCGCCGGCCATGTCACCGGCGTGTCCAGCGCGCTTCATGCTGGTCGGACCCTGGCCACATTCGCGATCAGGATCAGCGACGACGCCGGACGACTCGTCTGCACTGCCCGCCTGACCTGCATGTATCTCGGATCGCCCGCCTCCTGACCGACCGGTTCGCGGCCGCCCTCCTTCGGTTCCCTCGCGTGACCGGCCCCCGGTGTCGGTGGCCGGAGCTAATATCACCGCACTTTCCAGGATCGGATTCTCCGACTCGCGGAACCGATCCAGGTTGGAGGCGGCGAGCTGATGCGGGTCATCGCAGCTTTGGCGCTGGCCGGCCTGCGGCACCGGCCGCTGCGCTGGGGGATGCTGGCCCTGGGCATCGCCGTCGCCAGTGTGCTGCCGCTGGTCGCGGGCGGTTTGCGACTGACCGCGGAGAACGCCGCCGTGCAGGCCGCCGTCGATCAGATTGCGGTGCCGGAGCGCACCGTTCTGGCCGTCAGCAGCCAGCACCTGGAACCGGTCGCCCAACGAGCGGAGGACGCCGCGATCCGGCACCGGTTCGCGGAATTGCAACTGTCCGCCACCCAGCGGCTGATGATGTACCGCCAGCTGTCGGTGGCCGGCAGTACTTTCGGCCTCGGGGGCGCCGACGGTATCGGCCAGGAGGTCAGGCTGACGTCCGGGCGGCTGCCCACCTCGTGCATCCCGACGCGCTGCGAGGTGGTGCTGACCTCGACCGGGGCCCCGGACGCGGCGGCGACGAGTATCGGCTCGATCACCCCGGCGGCGCGGCAACTGGGTCTGGTGGTGACGGGCAGCGCGGAACTGCTGGACGTCCGGCTGGTCGGCAGCGGGTTGATCGACGGCGAGATGCCGCTCCTGCTGGGTGGCTCCGCCGACCAGATGGCGGCGCTGGCACCCTTGACGTTGTTCGGCCGCGCCACCGCCTGGGTCAGCTCGCTGACCGGTGCGGCCATCGCCCGGACCGGACTGTCCACCTTCCGGGTCGGGCTGTCCTCGCTGGCCGACAACCTCAACCTCGCCGTCGGCGGTCTGTCCGTCACCTGGCCGGAGGACGCCGTGGTCGCGGCCGCCGGGCGGGCCTCGGCATCCGCGGCCCGGTTCACCATCCTCGGCGCCGGGGCCGCCGCTCTGCAGCTCGGCTTCTGCCTGACCGCTGCGGTGGGCATGCGGCGACGGCAGCAACTCGTGGTCGGCCTGTTGACCCGGAGGGGCGCCACCAGGGGTCAGTTGGTGCTCAGCCCGCTGCTGCAGATCGCCGTCGTGGTCACCGCCGGAGCGATCCTGGGCGGTGCGGTGGGTACGGCCGTGGTGGCGACGATGGCCGGGGACATGCCGGGCGGCAGGTGGGGCACGGCCCTGGAGGCGCTGGCGGCGGCGGTGCCGACCCTGGGCTGGCTCGCCGTCTGCGCCGTGGCCCTGGCCGTCGCCGTCGTGCTGTGGCCGCCGGAGGTGGACCGGCCGACCCGCGTCGCCCTCGACTGCCTGCTGGCCGCCTCGGTCGGTCTGGCCGCGTTGGTCCTCACCGGCGGCAACGGGAGTTCCACCGGCACCGACCCGCTGACCACCAGTGTCACCACCTTGATCGCGGTCTCGGCCGGCCTGGTGGCGGCCCGATGCTGGCCCGTGCTGGTCGGGGTGTTCCGCCGGCTGGGCGTCCGCGGCCGCGTCGGGCTGATCTGGCAGATCGCTGTCCTGGGCGTGCAGCGACGAGCGTTGGCGCCGGCCGTGGCGGCCGGCTTTCTCGCTGCGGCGACCTGCTCGGTGGTGTTCGCCGGCTCCTACCAGGCGACGCTGCGGCAGTCCGCCGCCGACCAGGCGGCGTATCTGGTGCCGCTGGACGCCCGGATTGCGCCCAGCCGCGAGGTCGCCACGCCGCTGAGCGTGCTGGACCCGGCCGCGCTGAAGGCCATCGATCCCGCGGTCACGATCGCGCCGATCGTGACCAGTGCGGTGACGGTTTTCGGCGGCACCGGACGAGCATCCGGCCTGCCGCTGACCGGGATCGATCCCTCCGCCCTGGCCTTGATGCACGACTTCGGGGCAACGACCGGCGCGGCCGCCGCCGCCGGCCAGGTCGCCGAGGCGATCAGGGGCCAACCGGCCGCCGCGTCCGGGCCGGTCCCACAGATTCCGGCGGGGACCCGCAGTCTGCGGATCGCGGCCACCGGCGTCGGCGGCGACATCAACGTCAACCTGTGGGTGGCGACGCCGGAAGGAGCGGAACAGCAAGTCGTTTTCGCGGCGGCCGGCGGGCAGCTTCAGGCCGACCTGCCCACCGGTCCCCCGCTGCGGGTGGTCGCCCTCGAGCTGACCGAGACCGCCAATTCGCTGGTGCACCGTCAGCATGCCGTCGGCGAGGGCAACACCGATCACGCTCTGCCGACCGGTGACCTGATCCTGGGAACGGCCACCGCCGACGGCAGACCACTGACCTGGAGCTGGGCCGGGTGGGGCTCCGACACGGCCGGCGTACGGCCGGAGGCGGCCCGCGCGGCGGTCCACTACCAGATCAACGATGCGCGGATCGTGCTCACCCCCGCGTTCGTACCGCGCCAGGAGCTGACCCCGCTGCCGGTCGCCACCGACCCCGCCACCGCCCACGCCGCCGAGAACGGCATCGTGTCCACCACGTTGTCGGGCCTGACCATTCGTGCCCGGGTGGTCGCCGTGCTACCCCGCATGCCGACGATCGGCTCGCGGTTCCTGGTCGCCGACCGCGCGGCCGTCGCGGCCCTGCTGGACCGTTCCGAACCAGGCACCGCGTCGGTGACCCAGGTCTGGATCGCCGCACCGGCCTCCGCCGGTTCGGCCGTCGCCGGGGTCCTCGCCGCGCCGCCGACCAGCACGGCAACGGTGTATGTCCGGTCCCAGATCGAACAGTTGCTGGCCGCTGATCCGGTTGCCACCAGGTCGAGCACCCTGCTCCAGCTGTCCGCGGTGATTGCGTTGCTGATGGCCATGTCGGCCATGGCCCTGTCGGTCCTGGTCGATCGGCAGGACTCGGCCGCCGATCACCTGGTCTGGGAGATCGACGGCCTTGCTCCGCCGGCCATCCGACGGGTGTTGTTCCTCCGGGTCTGCGCGATCATTGCGCTCGGCGTCCCACTGGGAGCAGCTGCGGGCGCGGCACTGACCGGGACCGCGGTGGCCCTCATCGGGGTCGGCCCCTCCGGCGCGGCGGTGGCGCCGCCGTTGACGGTGCGTCTCGGCGTCGGCTGGACCGCGGCCATCATCGGGGTGACGGTGGTGGCGTGCCTGCTGGCCAGCGCGCTGGCCGCGGCGACCGCCTTCCGAGAACGTCATCCGCAATTACCCGAACTCGACCTCCGATGACGACGGTCGCCGACGTCCGCGACGCGTTCGTGGCCTACCCGTCGCCCGCCGGAACGGTGATGGCCCTGCGCGGGCTGAACCTCAGGGTCGCGGCCGGCGAGCGACTGTTGATCCAGGGTCCCAACGGTTCCGGGAAATCGACCATGCTCCGACTGTTGACCGGTGAGCAGGCCGTGACGGCGGGAACCGTCCAGGTGGCCGGCACCGATCTCACCCGCCTGCCCGGGACGGCTCGACGCCGTTGGCGGCGGGCCAGCGTGGGCATGGTGGATCAGCATGCCCGCCGGGCGCTGCTACCGGAGTGGCGGGTGACGACGAACGTGGCGCTGCAGCTGCGCCTCGGGGGCCTGCCGCGCCGCGCCGCGCTGCGCCGGGCGGCCGAGACCCTGGACCGGCTCGGCCTGGGCCACCTCGGCGACCGATCCGTCACCACGCTCTCCGGCGGTGAGGCGCAACGCGTCGCCATCTGCGCCGCGTTGGCGCACGACCCGGCACTGATCCTGGCCGACGAGCCGACCGGTGAGTTGGACGAACAGGCGGCCCGGCAGGTGTACCAACTGCTGGCCGACGCGGGCCGATCCCACGGCGCGGCGCTGATTCTGGTCAGTCACGACCGACGCGCCGGTGATCTGGTCGACCGGGTGGTCCGAATGCGCGACGGACGGCTCGCCGAGCAGTGGCGGCCGGCGTCCGGCCAAGGAGAATCCCAGGTCGTCGACGACCGCGGCTGGCTACGCCTACCCGCCGGCCTGCTGCCCCCGTCGGGCCCCGAAACCGTGGGCCGCCCATCGATCACACTGCGCGCGACGGCGATGCCGGACGGCGATGTCCGGCTCACCCCGGACCTCGACTCCTTACAGCCGTCCCGTCCGGTGGGACCGGTCAGCGCCGGAATGCGGCCGACCACCGACTTCCGACCGACACCGGTCGCCGTCCTCCCGCCACCGGTCAGCGGATCGGCTTCACCACCGCCGATTCTCCGACTGACCGCGGTCGGCGTCGCCTTCGGCGCGAGAACGCTGCTATCTCAGGTGGATCTGGCCATCCGGGCCGGCGACTGCATCGTCCTTCGGGGTGCCTCGGGCTCGGGGAAATCGACGCTGCTCGGCCTGGCCGCCGGCCTGACCGACCCGACGTCCGGCACCGTCCGGGTGGCCGGGACGGACTGGACCGAACTGGACCGGACGGCCCGCGCCGAGCTGCGGCGAGGTCACGTCGCGGTGTCCGTACAGAGCACCATTCTGGCGGAAGCCCTCACCGTGCGGGAGAACCTGCGGTTCGCGGCCGCGTTGCGAGGACGATCACCTGACGAAGGCGACCCGGTCGCCGCCGACCTGGGGCTCACCGCGTTGCTCGACCAACCGGTCAGACTGCTGTCCGGAGGTGAACGGCAGCGAGTCGCGGTCGCCCGATGCCTGGTCTCCGGGGCCGAGCTGATGGTGCTCGACGAGCCGACCTCGCAACAGGACGAGGCGTCGGCGGCCGCCGTGGCCCGCGCCGTGCGGACCGCTACCGACGGTGGCCGCGCGGTGCTGGCCGCATCACACGACCCGCTGTTCCTCGCGGTGGCCGGGTCCGTGCTGGACATGCCCACGTGGGCCCCGCGCCCGGCCGATCAGCAGCCGGCCGATCCGCGGCCCGCCGATCAACCGCCGAGATAGGCGGCGGCCACCGAGTCGTCGTCGAGCAACCTCTCCGCCGGACCCTCCATGTTCAGATGCCCGGACTCGAGAACATAGGCATAGTCGGCGATCTCGAGTGCGGCCAGGGCGTTCTGCTCGACCAGCAGCACGGTGACCCCCTGGCTGCGGATGGTCTCGATGGTTTCGAAGATCAGGTCGACCAGCACCGGCGCCAGCCCCATCGACGGTTCGTCCAGCAGCAGCAGACTGGGATTGCCCAGCAGCGCTCTGGCCACCGCGAGCATCTGCTGCTCGCCGCCGGACATGGTGCCGGCCTTCTGGTTGATCCGTTCCCGCAACCGCGGGAAGAGTTCGAGGACCCGCTCCCGGTCCTGCGCGATCTGGGCGGTGTCGACCCGGGTGAACGCGCCCAGGTCGAGGTTCTCCGAGACCGTCATCCGCTGGAAGATCTTGCGACCCTCCGGTGACTGGCAGATGCCCAACTTCACCACGTCGTGACCCGGAGTGCCGTTGATCCGCTTGCCCTTGAAGATCACGTCGCCGGAGCGCGGCTTGAGCAGACCCGAAACCGTCCGCAGCGTCGTAGATTTGCCGGCGCCGTTGGAACCGATCAGGGTGACGATCTCGCCCTGGTAAACCGTCATGGACAGATTCTTGACCGCCGCGATGTTCCCGTAGTTCACGCTCAGACCCTTGAGTTCGAGAATGACCTCCTTCCCGTCGCCGCGCGGAAGACGTTGGTCCGCCGGGGCCCAGGCGGTACTGCCGGTGGACGTCATTTCGCCTTCCTCTTCCCCTCGCGAGTGCCGGTCTTGCCCAGGTAGGCCTCGATGACCTGCTGGTTGTTCCGGATGTCGTCGGGGGTGCCCTCGGCGATCAGATTGCCGCGGTCCAGGACGGTGATCCGCTCGCTGACCTTCATGATCACGCTCATGTCGTGCTCGATCAGCAGTACCGACAGGTCCTTCTCGTCGCGCACCCGGTAGACGAATTCGACGAATGTGGCCGACTCCTGCGGGTTCATCCCGGCGGTCGGCTCGTCCAGCAGCAGAATCTTGGGCTGGAGCGCCAGGGCCCGGGCCACCTCGAGGCGCCGCTGGTCGCCGTAGGACAGGTTCCGGGCCAATTCGCCTTCGACCTTGCCGATGCCGACGAATTCGAGCAGCTCCCTGGCCGTGTCCCTGGCTTCGCGCTCCTCTTTCCGCTGGCCCGGCAGGCGTAGCACCGTCCCCACGATGCCCGCCTTCAAATGGGAATGCATGGCGACCATGACGTTCTCTTCGGCCGTCATCAGGTTGAAAAGCCGGATGTTCTGGAACGTGCGGGCCATGCCGAGGGCGGCCCGCTTGTGCGGCTTCACCCCGTTGATGTCCGCACCTTCCAGGAACACGGTGCCCTCGGTCGGGTCGTACAGACCGGTCAGTACGTTGAAGAACGTCGTCTTGCCGGCCCCGTTGGGCCCGATCAGGCTGACCACCGACCGCCGTGGAATGGAGAAGGAAACGTCGTTGACCGCGATCAGACCACCGAATGCGATCGTGATCCGGTCCGCGTACAGAGTGTTCCCGGCGACCGGATCCTGCTCGCCCGCATGGTGTTGGAGCACAGGTGCCTGGGTCACGGTCGCGACTCCTTCGTGATGGAGGGGGTGACGTCTGCGGCCGTGGCCGCGATCTCGGCATCGCCCTCGGCGCTGGAATGCTCGTACGCCTCTGTTTCCATCCCGGCCTCGGCGATGTCCGCACCGATGGATTCCATCTCTGTCCGGTTCGGCGTCGACATCAGGGCCTTGGTCCGCTTCTCCGGAATGAGTCCCTCCCGGCGGAACAGCATCATCAGGACGAGGAGCACTCCCAGGATGACGAAGTTGTAGCGCGGCAGCGTGTCCTCCAGGTTGGTGCCGAACCAGGAGTCCAGTTGCACACCGATCTGCTGCAGGCCGTTGCCGTTGAGCCAGGCCAGCAGGAAGGCGCCGATGGTGACGCCCCAGACGTTGCCCATCCCGCCGAGCACGACCATCAGCAGCACCAGCACGGACTTTCCGAAGTCGAAGCCGGAGGGCGAGACCGCGCCGGTGACACCCGCGGCATTGGCCACCCCGCCGATGCCGCCGAAGAACGCCCCGACGGCGTAGGCGGACAGCTTGGCCCGAACCAGCGGGACACCCATCATGCTGGCGGCGAGTTCGTCCTCGCGGATGGCCAGCCAGGCCCGGCCGAGCCGGCCCTCCCGAATCCGCAGCGAGATGAACAGGCAGACGCCGACCAGCGCCCCGAGGACCAGGATCTTGTAGATGTTGTCGGCCGAGTTGTTCGTCAGGCCCTTCGGCACGCCGACATAGACGAACGGGCCGGTCCCGATGGGGTCGATCACCGAGATGCCACCGTCACCGCCGGCCACGTTCAGGCCGCCGATGTCGTTGCTGTTGCGGAAGAACTGGGTGATCACCTCACCGAAGCCGAGGGTGACCAGCGCCAGGTAGTCCCCGCGGAGCCGTAGTGTGGGCGCGCCGATCAGCAGACCGAGGATGGCGCAGAGCACGCCGGCGATGATGATGACGAACCAGAAGTTGATGTGCGTGCCGGCGCTGCTGCTGGGGACCGAGGTGAGGAGGTGGAAGTTCCAGGTCCAGTTGAAGGGCGCCGCCATCAGCCAGCCGGCCGTATAGCCGCCGAGCGCCCAGAACGCCACATATCCGAGGTCCAGCAGACCCGCGTAACCCACCACCACATTCAGCCCGAGAGCCATGATGGCCCACATCAGGCACTGGACGATCGTCGCCACGGGCAGCCAACTGGTCACCGAGCTGGAGATGCTGGAGTTCAGCTGCGGCAGGATGGTCTGGTAGAGCACGAACAGGCCGACGATGACCACGACATAGCCGCCGGGCCACTTGTAGCGGCCCAGGCCGATGCGGCTCTTCGAGGGGTTCTTGGGCGTGGTGGGTGTGGAGAGGCTCATCGGCTAGACCTTTTCCGTGGTGCGGCGGCCGAAGATGCCTTCGGGCTTGAAGACCATGAAGATGATCAGGATGATGAACACCACGGACTGGGACCAGGCCTGGCCGAGACCGTGGACGCCACCCTCGTTGATGCCCTGGATCAAGCCGATGAGCAGGCCACCGACCACCGCACCGGTCAGGTTGCCGATGCCGCCGAGCACGGCGGCGGTGAACGCGATCAGACCGAGCTGGGTGCCGGTGTCGTAGTACGTCTGGGTCTGGGCCAGGAAGTACAGCACACCTGCCGCGCCGGCCAGCGCACCGCCGAGGGCGAAGGTGAACGAGATGGTGCCGTTCACATTGATGCCCATCAACCGGGCGCCGTCCTGGTCCTGGGCCACGGCCCGCATCGCCTTGCCGCGCTTGGTCTTCGACACGATGTACGTCATGGCTAGCAGCAGCGGAACGGTGACCACCAGGACCAGCAGGAGCTTGTAGACGTAGACGCCCTGAATGATCGGGCCGCCCCAGGTGATGTCCCAGTTCTTCTGCGCCGAACCGTTGATCCAATCCTGCTGGGCGATGCCGCGGAAGATGAAGCTCAACCCGACCGCCGTCATCAGCGGCGCCAGTTTCGGGGCGGTGCGGAGCCTCCGATAGGCCAGGAATTCGGCCGAGACGTTGATGAAGGCGCCGAAGGCCATCGCCACGACGAGGGTGATCACCAGCGGCAGGAGGGTCGCCACGGTCAGGTTCGAAACGCCGAAGATGTTCACCATGACGTTGGCCGCGACGATGGTGGACAGCATGAACAGATCACCATGGGCGAAGTTGATCAGCTCGATGATGCCGTAGACCATGGTGTAACCGAGCGCGATCAGGGCGTACAACATGCCGTTCTGCGCGCCGACCAGGATCGATCCGACGAACCGGGCCGGATCCGAGATCAGATTCCAGACGACCCACAGGACGCCCAGAGCCAGCACACCCATCCCGATGTAGCGCTCGAGGATCGGGCCCAGTCGGACTTTCGGCTTCCGGCGCGTTCCGCCGATCACAAGGGTGGTCATCGTGGAAGTGCCCTTCGTGGGTCGGATGTGCCGCCGGCCGGACCGCGGCTCGAACGCTGACACGCCGGATGTCTGGGTCGGAGCGACCGTCGCCCCGACCCAGAACTCCGGGTCGATCAGGTGACGGCTTGCGCCTTCAGGAAGGTCTCCTTGCCACCCTTGACGAGCTCGACGGTGATGTCCTTCGCGGACGTGTCACCGGTCTTCGGGTCGATGACGATTTCCTTTCCGGTCACCGACTCGGCCTTCGAGATGCTGATCCCGGTGCCGGAGAACACCGCGTCGGTCACGCCCTTGCGGGTGCCGTCGGACTTGGCGATGGCGGCCAGGATGACCTGGACGGCCGCGACCCCGTACAGCGGGTAGCTGCCGTTCGGGTCGGCGCCGTACTTGGCCTTGAAGGCGGCGATCAGCTTGGCCGCGGGGCCACCGCCGGCCACGAGCTGGTCGGTGGTCAGACCGGCGAACGTCAGGTACATGCCGGCCGACTGGGACAGCTTGAGCAGGTCAGGGTAGCCGGTGAAGCCGTCCGGTCCCAACAGCTTGACCTTGGTGTTGTCACCGAGCACGGCGACCTTGTCCTTGACCAGCTGGCCACCGTTGTTGTCGTAGATGCCGCCGAGGTACACGCAGTCCGCGCCCTTCGACTTGGCCTCCTGGAACAAGGCGGTGTAGCTGGGCTGCTTGGCGTCCCACGACTCCGAGCCGACGACGGTGATGCCGTTCTTGGCCGCCGCGGTGGAGAAGGCCTTGGCCACACCCAGACCGTAGGTCTGGTTGTCGTTGAGGACGAAGCACTTCTTGACCTTCAGGTCGGTGGCGGCGAAGGCCGCCGCCGCATTGCCCTGGTAGTCGTCGGTGGTGACCACGCGCGCATAGTTCCGCTTGCCGGACGGGTAGTACTTGGCGGGTTCACCGGTGTCCCAGGTCTTGGTCAGGCCGGGGTTGGTGTTGGCGTTCGACACCATCAGCAGCGGACCGGTCGTGTCCTGGTTGAGCACCGGAACCTCGATCTTGGCGCAACCGGAATTGAAGGTGCCCATGACGGCCACCTCAGCGGCGTTGGCCACGTGATCGGTCGCGTTCTTGGCGCAGGCCGCGTCGTCCCACGCACCCTTGGCCGCGGTGGAGTCGTCGTAGGTCTTCAATTTGATGGAGTATTTGCCCGCCTTGTCACCGACCTGATCCAGGTAGAGCTGGATCATCTTGTTGGTGTCCGCGGACTGCCCTGCGGACGTGCCCTGCAGCGGAAGATCGGTGGAGATGGTCAGCGTCTTGCCGGTGGCACCGCCGCCGCCGGCGGACGGCGCGGCCCCTCCGCCGGACGGGGCGGCAGCGCCCCCGGAAGCGGGAGCGCTGGACGTGGGAGAGGTGCTGGTGGTGCTCTTACTGGCGCAACCGGCCAGCGCGAGAGCCGCAGCCGTTCCCACGGCGACTACGCGGATGATCGAACGAGATCGCAATTGTCCTCCTGTTTGACAGTGCCCGGCCGCGCGCGTTGCGTGGTCGGGGTGGTGCACACGTGCCTGTCCGACCGGGCTGGATCCAGCGTGTCGCACAGTTGTTTCGGTCCGATTACCGGGCAATGTCACCTGATCCTGCTCGGGCGGTCGGGGCCATGCGCTGTGTGTGGCCTGACCCGGGTGAGCGGCCGCGACACGAACGCCAAACCAGGAGGGTATGGCGCCGCCCGGGTGAACCAGCGATCCCACGCGAACTGATGCCCAAATCGTGACCTGGCCGGTCAGTGGGCAAGGTGCTCCGGCAGACGGCGGTCGGAGGCTACGACTTGGCGCCCAACCCGTCCAGCACGGCCTGCGCCACGGCCTGCATCGACGTCCGCCGATCCATCGCCGTTCGCTGGATCCAGCGGAACGCCTCCGGTTCGGTCATCTTCTGGTTGGTCATCAGCAGGCCTTTGGCCCGGTCGATGAGCTTCCTGGTTTCCAGTCGGGCCGTGACGTCCGAGACCTCTTCCCGCAACGCGACCATCTCCGCGTAGCGGGCCACGGCCAGCTCGATGGCCGGGAGCAGATCGGCCGGTGAGAACGGCTTGACCAGGTAGGCCATTGCGCCGGCGTCCCGGGCTCGTTCGATCAGATCCCGTTGGGAGAATGCCGTCAACATCACCACCGGGGCGATTTGGCCGGCGACGATCTCGGCGGCGGCATCGATGCCGTCTTTCCTGGGCATCTTGACGTCGAGGATGACCAGATCGGGTTTGAGGCTTTTGGCCAGCGCGACCGCCTCTTCCCCGTCCCCCGCTTCACCGACCACCTCGAAGCCCTCTTCTGCCAACATCTCGGCGAGATCCAGCCTGATCAGAGCCTCGTCCTCGGCGATGAGAACGCGACGCGGACTGGTCATCAGCCACCTCCCGGTTGTGGTGCGCAGCCGTGCATCGGCCGCTCACGGAGCGTACCCACAGGATGTAACTGCCGTGTGACGCTGAAACGGGCCGGACCGGGGCCGGCGAACCCACCACCGCGCACCGGGTAAACTCGCTCCGGCCCGCACGCGGGCCACCTGCCCCCGTATCCCAATTGGCAGAGGAAGCGGATTCAAATCCCGTTTAGTGTCAGTTCGAGTCTGACCGGGGGCACGGGTCCGTCGTCGGCGTCGCGGCGGATCGCTTCGCCGTGGCTCGTGCGGCGGCTCCGGCGGCCACACCGGTGACGGCGACACTGACCAGAGCCGCGGCCAGGATGGCGCCCCCCTCCCCCGGCGCCAGCAGTGCGCTTCTGGTGCCGATGGTGACGGCAGCGACCGGCACACCGAGCTGGGCCCCGGCCAACAACGCCAACGGCATCGGCTGGCGCGCCAGGGCCGCCGCCGCATGGATCGCCGCGGTCCCGGCGGCCAGCAGGGCGGCGACGAGCAGCATCCTCGGGTGGCCGCCGATGGCCCGCAGATCCAGCGATGCGCCGAGCCAGACGAAGAACACCGGGGACAGGAACCCGTCACTCACCGAGAACAGCTGTCGGGCAAGCCTTCTCGGCGCGCCCTGGGCGGCCAGGAGGATGCCGGTGAGGAAGCCGGCCAGCATCACCGACACGCCGACCAGCTGAGCCAGCCCGCCCAACGAGAACACGATGATCAGATTCCAGCGCAGTTCCAGTCCGAAATGCCGGCGTTTGGAGAGGTGACGGATCTTCCGCCAGACGCCGGACCGGCGTAGCAGCAGCATGACCAGCAGCACGGCGCCGGCCGCGGCGATGACGACCAGCGCCCCCAGTGCCGCGCCGGCCGCACGGGACGGATTCTCGGCCAGCGGCAGCGCCACGATGCACACGGTGTCGGCGATCGCGACGTGCACGATGGTGGCCATCACCGGTGCGCCGCCCAGCGCGGCGCCGTCGATCACCGGCATCACCAGTGCGGCGGAACTGGAGGCCAGCAGGACCGCGTACAACAGGCCGTGCCCGGTGCCGGCGAAGGCCGCGATGCCCAGGCCCACGGGAACGGCCAGCACCCCGGTGCCGATCGCCAGCCACAGCCCCCGGGCCAGTTGCGACTTCAGGGCGCTGTTGCGGACCGGAAGATGGCTCCCTGCGACCAGCATCACCAGAGCGAAACCGGCCGACGCCAGGAAGGACAGCACCGGATCGTCCGGATGGACCCAGTTCAGCCCGGTCCGGCCGACCAGCACACCGGCCAGGATCTCGCCGACGACCACCGGGATGCGCAGCCGGGCCGGGGTGGCCAGGACGGGACCCGCGAGGCCGACGGCGAGCACCAGGGCGAGCCCGCCGAGAGTCATCCCCACATCTTCGTCCGATCGCGACTCAGCCGACCCGGAGCAGGCCCTCCTGGACCACGGTGGCCACCATGGCGCCGTCGGTGGCGAAGAAGTGTCCGCTGGCCAGACCTCGCGAGCCGGACGCGCTCGGCGAGTGGGTGTCGTAGAGCACCCAGTCGTCGACCCGGATGGGACGGTGGAACCACATCGCGTGGTCCAGGGACGCCATTTTCAGGGTTGCCCAGGAGCCGCCGAGACCGTGCGTGGCCAGGATGGAATCGAGCAGGGTGAGGTCGGAGAGGTAGGCCAGCATGCACACGTGCATCAACTGGTCGTCGGGAAGTTCCACGAAACTGCGGAACCAGACCTGATTCCGCGCACCGGCCTGCGGCGGGGTGCCGGTGTGCCACGGCGGGTCGTTCACGTAGCGGACGTCGAACGGACGGGGCATCCGACTCAGGAACGCCATCGGGGCCGCCGCCGCATCGATCCGTTCGGCCAGGGTCGGAAGGGACTCCGGGGCGGGTACCGCCGGCATGGGGTCGGCGTGATCCACCCCGCCCTGGTCGACCTGGAACGAGCTGGACAGGGTGAAAATCGTCTTCCCGTGCTGGATGGCGACGACCCGACGGGTGGTGAACGATCGGCCGTCGCGGACCCGGTCGACGTCGAAGACGATCGGTACCGCCGGGTCGCCCGGACGCAGGAAGTAGGCGTGCAGGGAGTGCACGCGGCGGTCCGGCGGGACGGTCCGGCCGGCGGCGGTCAAGGCCTGCGCGGCCACCTGTCCACCGAACACCCGCATGGTGGAGTTCTCCGGCGACACCCCCCGGAACAGGTTGTCCTCCAACCGTTCCAGATTCAAGAGGCCGATCAGACCAGCGACCGCATCGCGGCCGTGGCTCATCGACATGAGGCGGCGCCTCAGTCCTTGTAGCCGAGCCGGTGCACCCGGATCAGGTTGGTCGAGCCGGAGGTGTTGGGCGGCGAACCGGCGACGATGACCACGGTGTCGCCGTCGTGATATCCGGGCACCTCGAGCATCGCGGCGTCGACGAGTTCCACCATGGCGTCCGTGGAATCGACCGACTCGACCTGGAACGTCTTGGTGCCCCAGGTCAGGGCCAGCTGGTTGCAGGTCGACTCGAGCGGGGTGAACGCCAGCAACGGCAAGGGGGTGTGCAACCTGGCCAACCGGCGCACCGTGTCGCCGGACTGGGTGAACGCGACCAGGGCCTTGGCCTCCAGGCGCTCACCGATGTCCCGGGCCGCGTAGGACAGCACGCCGCGCTTCGTGCGAGGCACATGGGTCAGCGGCGGAACGACCGTGCTCTCGGCTTCGACCGCCTCGATGATGCGGGCCATGGTGGCGACGGTGATGAACGGGTACTTGCCCACCGAGGTCTCACCCGAGAGCATCACGGCGTCCGCGCCGTCGAGCACAGCGTTGGCCACGTCGGAGGCCTCCGCTCTGGTCGGGCGGGAGTGTTCGATCATCGATTCCAACATCTGGGTGGCCACGATGACCGGCTTGGCGTTCTCGCGGGCGATCTGCACCGCCCGCTTCTGCACCAGCGGCACCTGCTCCAGCGGCAACTCGACGCCCAGGTCGCCGCGGGCGACCATGATGCCGTCGAAGGCGAGCACGATGGCCTCGAGATTGGCGACCGCCTCCGGCTTCTCCAGCTTGGCGATGACCGGGACGCGGCTGGCGCCGACCTCGTCGATCACCGCTTGCACCAGGTCGACGTCGGCCGGCGAGCGGACGAACGACAGTGCGATGAAGTCGACGCCCAGGGACAGGGCGAACTTCAGGTCGGAAATGTCCTTTTCGGACATGGCCGGGACGGTGACGTTCATCCCCGGCAGCGAGATGCCCTTGTTGTTGGAGACCGGGCCGCCCTCGGTGACCGTGCAGTTGACGTCGCTGCCCTCGACGGTGGTGACGACCAGGCCGACCTTGCCGTCGTCGATCAGCAACCGGTCACCGGGACGTGCGTCGTTGGCCAGGCCCTTGTAGGTGGTCGACACCCGGGTCGCGGTGCCGATGATGTCGTCGACCGTGATGGTCACGCTCTCGCCGGTCGCCCAGTCGTGCGGGCCGTCGGCGAAACGGCCGAGCCGGATCTTCGGGCCCTGGAGGTCGGCCAAGATGCCGACCGTCTTGTCCAGTTTCGCGGCGGCCGACCGGACATAACCGTGCACCACCTGGTGATCGGCGTAGTCGCCGTGGCTGAAGTTCATCCGGGCCACGTTCATACCCGCCTCGATCAGCGACGTGATCGCCTCCTCGGAGGAGGTGGCCGGGCCCAGTGTGCAGACGATTTTTGCGCGGCGATCCATGAAACAGGAGCCTAGCGGCCTTCTGTACCGATTCCGTCATCGGGGTCACACCTTGGACGGGGCCTCCCGAAGGGTCTGCGGGGATGAACTTCGCTCGAATGGGACTGGTGGGACACGAGCGAACGACTTCATCCCCGCAGTCGAACTTGATCCCCGCAGCAAGGGTGGTCAGCGCAGGGCGACGGCGGTGGGTTCCAGCGGGTCGGGCAGGCTGGAGCCGCCGGACAGGAACGCGTCGACGCCGGCAGCGGCGGACCGGCCCTCGGCGATGGCCCACACGATCAGCGACTGCCCGCGACCGGCGTCGCCGGCCACGAACACCCCGGGCATGTTGGTCATGTAATCGTCGTCGCGGTTGACGGTGCCGCGGCCGGAGATGTCCAGCCCCAGCTCGTCGAGCAGACCCTCCCGCTCCGGGCCGACGAATCCCAGCGCCAGCAGCACCAGATCGGCCTGCAGGTGGGTTTCGGTACCGGCGGACGGGATGAACCCGCCGGCGACCCGCTTGCCCTCGACCAGGTGGATCCCGGACACCCGCCCGTCCGTGCCCTCGAACGCGGTCGAGTTGACGCCGAAAACGCGCTGGCCACCTTCCTCGTGCGCCGCCGAGGTGCGCAGCAGCAGCGGGTAGACGGGCCACGGGGTCGAGGCGTGCCTGGTCACCGGCGGCTGGACGTGGATGTCGAGCTGGGTCACCGACGCGGCGCCCTGGCGGAGCGCGGTGCCGTAGCAGTCGGCGCCGGTGTCGCCACCCCCGATGATCACCACGTGCCGGCCGGCCGCGTCAAAACGAGGGACAGCACCCGCGGTGCCTTCCAGCACCTTGTTGGCCTGGATCAGGTAGTCCATGGCAAGCTCGACACCCTCGAGCCGGCGGCCGTCGACCTGCAACTCGCGCGGTAGCGTCGAGCCGGTCGCGATGACGATGGCGTCGAAATTCTGCCGCAGGTCGGCCACCGACAGATCAACGC
This sequence comes from uncultured Nakamurella sp., assembly GCA_964250735.1. GTDB lineage: Bacteria > Actinomycetota > Actinomycetes > Mycobacteriales > Nakamurellaceae > Nakamurella. The sequence continues at coordinate 43,621 of CAXUHA010000023.1, forward strand.
CCACCGCGCAGTGGGTGATGAACCGGACGCCCTCGGCGGTCATCTGGTCCAGCCGGCGGTCCAACACGGCACGGTCCATCTTGAACTCCGGGATGCCGTACCGCATCAGCCCCCCGATGCGGCCGTCCCGCTCGAAGACGGTCACGTCGTGCCCGGCGCGGGCCAGCTGTTGGGCGGCCGCCAGCCCGGCCGGCCCGGACCCGATGATGGCCACCTTCTTGCCGGTCGAGACCGCGGCCGGCCGGGGTGCAAGGCCGCCGTCCGCGATCGCCCGGTCGGCGATCTGCTGTTCGACGACCTTGATCGACACCGGGTCGTCGCCGATGCCCAGCACGCACGAGGCCTCACAGGGCGCCGGACACAGCCGACCGGTGAACTCGGGGAAGTTGTTGGTGGCGTGCAGACGGTCGGAGGCGTCGTCCCAGCGGCCCGTGCGGACCAGTTCGTTCCACTCCGGGATCAGATTTCCCAGCGGACAACCCTGGTGACAGAACGGGATCCCGCAGTCCATGCACCGCGCGGCCTGGGTCCGGGTCTCGGCCTCGCTGAACGGCTCGTAGACCTCGTTCCAATCCCGCAGCCGCAACGGTACCGGGCGCCTGGTCGGTGTTTCCCGCTTGTACTTGAGAAATCCGCTGGGGTCAGCCACGGGTCGCCTCCATGATCAGGTCGTCGGCGTCGACCCCGGTTTCCTCGGCCCGGGCCTGCAGTTCCAGCACCCGCTTGTAGTCGCGTGGCATCACCCGGGAGAACCGGGCCGACTCGAGGGGCCAGGCCGCCAGCAGGCTCCTGGCGATCGGCGAGCCGGTGTACCGCGCATGGTCGGCCACCACTTCGCCCAGCCAGATCGATTCGTCCGCGCTGAGCGGTTCGACCTCGACCAGCTCCTTGTTGATGCGGGCGTGGTCGGCGTCCAGCAGATAGGCGATGCCGCCGCTCATCCCGGCCGCGGCGTTGCGCCCCGTCCGGCCGAGGATGACCACCCGTCCGCCGGTCATGTACTCCAGGGCGTGGTCGCCGGCCCCCTCGGTGACCATCAGGGCCCCCGAGTTCCGGACCGCGAACCGTTCACCGACCCGACCGCGCAGGTACAGCTCGCCGGAGGTCGCGCCGTAGCCGATGGTGTTACCGGCGATGACCTGGGTCTTGGCCCCCGGGGCCTGGGCCGGCGAGTTCTCGGCCGGCCGGATCACGATGTGCCCGCCGGACAGGCCCTTGGCCACGTAGTCGTTGGCGTCCCCGGTGAGCGTGATGCTGATACCGCTCGGCAGGAACGCCCCGAGCGACTGCCCGGCCGTTCCGTCCAGGGCGATGCTGATCGTCCCGGCCGGTAGGCCGTCCGGTCCGAATCGACGGGTGACCTCCGAACCCAGCATGGTGCCGACGGTCCGGTCGACGTTGCGGACCTGGAAGGCCAGCTCGGTCGGCGAGCCGTCCTCCAGCGTCTGCGCGGCGGCCGCGATGAATCTGGCGTCCAGCGTCTGGGACAGGTCGTGCCGGGCCGGGTTGGTACAGGAATGACCGGCGTCGATCTGGGCCACCGCCAGCAGCGGCGCCAGGTCCAGCCCGCGGGCCCGGTGGTGGTCGACGGCCGGCGCGATGTCCAACAGCTCCGCATGCCCGACCGCCTCGGTGATCGACCGGAAGCCAAGCGCGGCAAGGTATTCCCGCACCTGCTCGGCCAGGAACAGGAAGAACGTCTCGACGAACTCCGCCTTTCCGGTGAACCTTTCGCGCAACACCGGATTCTGCGTCGCAATGCCCACAGGACAGGTGTCCAGATGACAGACGCGCATCATCACGCACCCGGCGACGACCAGCGGAGCGGTGGCGAAGCCGAACTCCTCGGCGCCCAGCAGCGCCGCGATGACCACGTCACGTCCCGTCTTCAGGCCACCGTCGGCCTGCAGCCGCACCTGCTCGCGCAGCCCGTTCAGCCGCAGCGTCTGCTGCGCCTCGGCCAGGCCCAGCTCCCACGGTTGACCGGTGTGCTTCAGCGAGGTCAGCGGCGCGGCCCCGGTGCCACCGTCGTAGCCCGCGATGATGACCAGATCGGCGTGGGCCTTGACGACGCCCGCCGCGACCGTCCCGACACCCGGTTCCGCGACCAGCTTGACCGAGACGTCGGCCCGGGGGTTGGCGTTGCGCAGGTCGTGGATGAGCTGTTTGAGGTCCTCGATCGAGTAGATGTCGTGGTGCGGCGGCGGGGAGATCAGGCCCACGCCGGTGGTGGCGTGCCGGGTCTTGCCGATCCAGGGGTAGACCTTGTTGCCGGGCAGCTGCCCGCCCTCGCCGGGCTTGGCCCCCTGCGCCATCTTGATCTGGATCTCGTCCGCGTTGACCAGGTAGGCGCTGGTCACACCGAACCGGCCGGACGCCACCTGTTTGATCGCCGACCGGCGCCGCGGATCGAGCAGACGTTCCACGTCCTCGCCGCCCTCGCCGGTGTTGGACCGACCGCCCAGTCTGTTCATCGCGATGGCCAGCGTCTCGTGCGCCTCAATCGAGATCGAACCGTAGGACATCGCCCCGGTGACGAACCTGCGGACGATGTTCTCCACCGGTTCGACCTCGGTCAGCGGCAGCGGCGTGCGGACGTCGGTGCGCAGCCCGAACAAGCCGCGTAGCGTGCCGCCCTTGCGGGACAGCTCGTCGACGGTGTCGGTGTAGCGGCGGAATACCGACACCTGCTTGGTCTTGGTGGCGTGTTGCAGCAGGTAGACGGTCTCCGGGTTGAACAGGTGGATCTCGCCCTCGCGGCGCCACTGGTACTGGCCGCCGATCTCCAGTCCACGGTGTTCGCGGACCGCGGCGTTGGAGACGAAGGCCAGCGAATGGCGTTCCAGGATGTCGGCCGCGATCACGTCGAGGTCGCTCCCGCCGGTGCGCGACGTGGTGCCGGTGAAGTACTCGCCCAGCACGCTCTCGTCGATGCCGAACGCCGCGAACACCTGGGCCTGGCGGTAGGAACCGACCGTGGAGATACCCATCTTGCTCATCACCTTGAGCACGCCCTTGCCCAGGGCCAGCACCATGTTCCGGACCGCGGCGGCCGGGGTGACCGCGCCGATCAGGCCGGTGACGGCCAGGTCCTCGGCCGATTCCAGGGCCAGATAGGGGTTGACCGCACCGGCGCCGTAGCCGAGCAGCAGCGCCACGTGGTGCACCTCGCGGGCGTCCCCGGTTTCGGTGATCAGGGCCACCTTGGTCCGCGACTTCTGGCGCACCAGATGCTGGTGGACGGCGGAGGTCAGCAGCAACGACGGGATCGGCGCCCGGCGGGCGTCGCAGTCCCGGTCGGAGAGCACCAGGATCCGGGCACCGCCGGTGATGGCCTCGTCCGCCTCCCGGCGGCACCGCTCCAGGGCCGAGGCCAGGGCCGGGCCGCCCCCGTCGACCTCGTACAGACCGGAGATCACGGCCGCGGCGAAGCCGGCCATGTTGCCGTCGGAGTTGACCCCGACGAGCTTGGCCAGATCGTCGTTGTCGATCACCGGGAACGGCAGCCAGATCTGCCGGCAGGAACTGGGTGACGGGTCGAGCAGGTTGGACTCCGGCCCGATGACGCTGGCCATGCTGGTCACCACCTGCTCCCGGATTGCGTCCAGCGGCGGGTTGGTGACCTGCGCGAACAGCTGGGAGAAGTAGTCGAAGAGCAGCCGGGGCCGCGCCGACAGCACCGCCTCGGGGGTGTCCGTTCCCATCGAGCCCATGCCCTCGGCGCCGGTCGCGGCCATCGGGCTGAGAAGAATCCGCAGGTCCTCCTCCGAGTAGCCGAAAACCTGTTGACGGCGCAGCACCGCGTCGTGCGAGGTGACCACGTGCTCCCGGGACGGGAGGTCGGCCAGCGGGACGATACCGGCGTGCACCCAGTCGGCGTAGGGAAGCTCCGCGGCCAGCGACGCCTTCACCTCGCCGTCGTCCAGGATGCGGCCGGCGACCGTGTCGACCAGGAACATCCGGCCGGGCTGCAGGCGACCCCGCTCCACCACCCGTTCCGGCGGGATGGGCAGCACGCCGGCCTCGCTGGCCAGCACCACGGTGCCCTGGTCGGTCAGCCACCACCGTCCCGGCCGCAGGCCGTTGCGGTCCAGCACCGCGCCCAGCAGTCGCCCGTCGGTGAAGGTGACACAGGCGGGCCCGTCCCACGGCTCCATCAGTGAGGCGTGGAATTCGGCGAACCCGCGCACCGCCGGGTCCATGGTGTCCCGGTTGTTCTCCCACGCCTCCGGGATCATCATCAGCACCGCGTGGGGCAGGGTGCGGCCGCCCAGGTGCAACAACTCCAGCACCTCGTCGAAGGACGCGGAGTCGGACGCGGACGGGCTGCAGATCGGGAACACCCGTTTCAGGTCGCCCGGGATCAGGTCGCTGTGCAGCATGGCCTCCCGGGCGCGCATCCGGTTCCGGTTGCCGCGGACGGTGTTGATCTCGCCGTTGTGCGCGATGAACCGGAACGGGTGGGCCAGCGGCCAGGCCGGGAAGGTGTTGGTCGAGAAGCGGGAGTGCACGATGCAGATCGCGCTCTCCACCCTGGTGTCCCTGATGTCGTCGAAGAACTCGGGCAGCTGGCGGGTGGTCAGCATGCCCTTGTAGACCAGGGTGCGGCTGGACAGCGACGGGAAGTAGACGTCGACGCCGGCCTCGGCGCTCTCGTGCTCCACGCGCTTGCGGACGGGGTACACCAGCCGGTCCAGGGCGAGACCGAAAGGCCGTTCACCGGAGGTGCCGGGCGGGCCGGCCAGGAAGAGCTGTTCGAAGGCGGGCATCACGTCCAACGCCATCTGCCCGACGCCGGAGCCGATCGGGTTGGTCGGTACCGCGCGCCAGCCCAGCAGCTCCAGGCCCTCGCCGGCCACGATCGACTCGACGAGATGCTTGGCCTTCGCCCGCTCGTCGTCGTCCCGGGGCAGGAACGCGGTACCGACGGCGAAGGCGCACCCGTCGGGGGCGGTGTCGTCCGGGGTGACCGCGACCGGCAGGTCGAAGTCGACCACGGCGCGCAGGAACGCCTCCGGTACCTGGAACAGGATCCCTGCGCCGTCACCGACGGCCGGGTCGGCGCCGGCCGCGCCGCGGTGCTCCAGGTTGATCAGGGCGGTGATGCCGTCGGCCACGACCCGGTTGCTGCGGCGACCCTTGATGTCCGCCAGCGCGGCCACCCCGCAGGAGTCGTGCTCGAACGCAGGGTCGTACAGGCCCTGGGGCCCCGGAACCGCCGAATACTTCACGGCAAGCCTCCCGTCGTCGGCGGTGCGCAGGCGCGCGCAGCAGGTGGTCACGTTTGGTCGTGGCAGTGGTGATGTCTTGCAGTGTCTGGAGTGTGGCCCGCCAGGGCGGGCCCGGGATCGTGGAGGCGCGTCGGTGCTGAATCCGGTTACTGGATCCTGATTGCTGTATCCGGTGGGCCACGATCGGGCACGACCGCCGATGCCAACCGCAACCCCTTGTCCGGGTCACCAGGACGACGGTGGCCCAGTTAGCCGCAGATTACAGGACGCGAGCGAAACAAACACCACCGCACGGGTTTCCCACAGTCGGTCATCGCGGTCGGGCATCGGGAGTCGGCCGGTGGCGCCATGATCGGGGATGTCAGCGTTCGGCAGTCGTTCCGGGTGGGACGGTATCGGTCGTCGACGTGTCCGAACCGGGCCGACCGGCGACCGTACCGGCGCCCGCCGCACCGGCGCCGTCTGTACGGGCGCCCGCTGCATCGGCGCGCTCTGCATCGGCCGCGTCCGTTTCGGGCGCGGGCCCGGGGGTCCGGCGAGGATCGCCGGGGAGTGGCTTGGGTGGCCGGCCCAGCAGCGTGGCCGGATCTTCCCGGCCGCGGCCGCGCCGGCTGATCAGGATCACCACCGAGACCGCGAACAGCACGATGGAGGTGAAGACGTTGATGCGCAGCCCGAGGAAGTGGTTGGCCGTGTCGATCCGCAACATCTCGATCCAGCCGCGCCCCAGCGTGTACCCGGCGACGTACAGCCAGAAGACCTGCCCGTGGCCCAACCGGAACCGCCGGTCGGCCCAGACCAGTACGGCCGCCACCGCGAGGTCCCAGAGCAACTCGTAGAGGAAGGTCGGGTGGTAGACCCCGCACAGCACGGTGGGGTCGGCCTTGATGTAGTCGGTGGGAAACTCGGGTACCAGCGGGCAGTCGGCCCGGGTGCCGGACATTCCCCCCGGAGTGCGCAGGTAGACCTCCAGCCCCCACGGCAGGGTGGTGGCGCGGCCGAACAGTTCCTGGTTGAAGTAGTTGCCGAGCCGGCCGATGGCCTGGGCGACCACCACCCCGGGCACCACCGAGTCGGCGAAGGCCGACAGCGGCACCCGGTAGTAGCGGCAGCCCAGCCAGGCGCCCAGGGCGCCCAGCGCGATCGCACCCCAGATCCCCAGCCCGCCGTCCCAGATCGCGAACGCCTTCCAGGGATCCCGGCCGGCCCGGAAGTACAGCTCGTTGTCGGTGATGACGTGGTAGAGGCGTCCGCCGACCAGCCCGAACGGCACCGCGAACACGGCGACGTCGGTGACCCGTCCCGGTCGGCCACCGCGGGCCACGTACCGGCGGTTACCCCACAGCGCGGCCACCACGATGCCGATGATGATGCAGAACGCGTAGGCCCGGATCGGGAGAATCCACAGGTGGATCACCCCACGGGGAGGCGAACCGATGTCCGCCAGGAAGGTCACCGCAGCGCCGGGCGGGTCGCGCTGCGCACACCGTCGGCCAGCTCCGCGGCCAGGGCGGCGACGGCCGCCGGGCCATCGGCGGCCGCGGAGGTGAACGCGGAGCCCACGATGACCGCGTCGGCGTAGGCGGCGATCTGCGTGGCCTGCGCCCCGGTCCGTACACCCAGGCCCACCCCGATGGGCAGGTCGGTCAGCTCGCGGCATCTGGCCACCAGCGCCGGCGCCGCCGAGGACACCTGATCCCGGGCGCCGGTGACGCCCATGGTGGAGGCGGCGTAGAGGAAGCCGCGGGTGGCCGCCACGGTTTTGGTGATGCGCTCGGCCGACGAGGAGGGCGCGACCAGGAAGATCGGATCCAGCCCGTGCGCCGCCACCGCGGCCAGCCACGGTTTCGCCTCGTCGACGATCAGATCGGGAGTGATCACACCCGAACCGCCGGCCGCGGCCAGGTCGCGGGCGAAGGTGTCGACGCCGTAGGCCAGGATCGGGTTGAAGTACGTCATGACCACGGCGCGACCTCCGGCGGCCGCGATCCGCTCCACTACCCTGAACGTGTCGCGCAGGCGAAAGCCGTTGCCGCGGGCGGTCTCCGCCGCGGCCTGGATGACCGGCCCGTCCAGGACCGGGTCGGAGAACGGCACCCCGACCTCGACGAGGTCACAGCCGGAGTCGATCATCGCGCAGAGCGTGTCCGCCGATTCGTCGACGGTCGGGTATCCCGCCGGCAGGTACCCGACCAGGGCCGCCCGCCCCTGGGCTCTGGTCGATGCGAACAGATCCGACAGCGCCGACATCAGCCCTCCAATCCGGCCGGCCGAGTCAACAGGACGTCCGCGATCACGTGCGCGGGCGCCCCGGAGGCGACGTCACCGAGCCCGAACCAGGCCATCGCGGTCTCCATGTCCTTGTCACCCCGACCCGACACGTTGATCAGCACGATGCCGCCCGGGCCGATCTCCCGGGCCAGGACCACGGCGCCCGCCACGGCATGGGCCGATTCGATGGCCGGGATGATGCCCTCGGTCCGGCTCAGCAATGCGAAGGCGTCCATCGCCTCGGTGTCGGTGACCGAGCGGAATTCCGCGCGGCCGATCTCGGCCAGGTGGGCATGTTCCGGACCGACGCCCGGGTAGTCCAGGCCCGCGGAGATGGAATGCGACTCGATGATCTGCCCGTCGCTGTCCTGCAGCAGGAACGAGCGGGCCCCGTGCAGCACACCGACGGTGCCGCCGCTGATCGTCGACGCGTGCCGTCCGGTGTCGATGCCGTCCCCGCCGGCCTCCGTGCCGACCAGTCGCACGCCCGGATCGTCGAGGAAGGCGTGAAACGCACCGATGGCGTTCGAGCCGCCGCCCACGCACGCCACCACCGCGTCCGGCAGCCGCCCGGTCATGTCGAGCACCTGCTGGCGCGCCTCCAACCCGATGATTCGCTGGAAGTCCCGCACGATCAGGGGAAACGGGTGCGGGCCGCCGACCGTGCCGAACAAGTAGTAGGTGTTCTCCACGTTGGTCACCCAGTCGCGGAACGCCTCGTTGATGGCGTCCTTGAGGGTGGCCGACCCGGAATCGACGGCGATCACCTCGGCACCCAGCAGGCGCATCCGGGCCACGTTCAGCGCCTGCCGTTCGGTGTCCACCCGACCCATGTACACCGTGCACTGCAGGCCCAGGAGCGCCGCCGCCGTCGCGGTCGCCACTCCGTGCTGTCCGGCGCCGGTCTCGGCGATCACCCGGGTCTTGCCCATCCGCCTGGTCAGCAGGGCCTGACCGAGCACGTTGTTGATCTTGTGACTGCCGGTGTGGTTGAGGTCCTCGCGTTTGAGCAGAATGCGGGCCCCACCGACATGGGCCGTCAACCGTTCCGCATCGGTGACCGGGCTCGGCCGGCCCGCGTAGGTCTGGGCCAGCCGGTCCAGCTCGGCCAGGAAATCCGGGTCCAGTCTGGCCTTGCGGTAGGAGTCCCAGACCTCGTCGAGCGCTCCGACCAGGGCTTCGGGCAACCAACGGCCGCCCATGGTGCCGAAGTAGCCGCGTTCGTCGGGGTCGTGCGACGTTCCGCCGAGTCCGTCGGACGGCCGCGGTAGGCCGTCCGCCCGCGGCCCCCAGGGCTTTTTCGCCGGGGCGGTGGTCGGCACCTCAGGGGCAGGACTCACGGGCTGATCGGCTCCAGACTCATCAGATGATTTCACCCACCGCTCGGGTCCGTTGCGAACCGGCGGAGGTCGGTCAGCGGGCCGGCCGTGGACACGAGGGGTGCGAACCGGCCGTGACCAGGTCGGCCACCGCAGCGCGCGGGTCGCCACTGGTGACCAGGCCCTCACCGACCAGCACGGCGTGCGCTCCGGCACCCGCGTAGGCCAGCAGGTCGGCGGGACCGCGGACGCCCGACTCGGCGATGGTGACGATGTCCGACGGCAGCCCCGGGGCAATTCTGGCGAACACGTCGCGGTCGATCCGCAGCGTGGTCAGGTCCCGGGCGTTCACCCCGATGACCCTGGCTCCCGCGTGCAGCGCACGGTCGGCCTCCTCTTCGGTGTGCACCTCGACCAGGGCCGTCATACCCAGCGATTCGATTCGCTCCAGCAGGCCGTGCAGCACCGGTTGCCCGAGAGCCGCCACGATCAGCAGGACCAGATCCGCGCCGTGGGCCCTGGCCTCGTGCACCTGGTACGGCGACACGATGAAATCCTTGCGCAGCACCGGGATGTCGACGGTGGCGCGGACCGAATCCAGATCGGCCAGCGAACCGCCGAAACGGCGGCCCTCGGTGAGCACGGAGATGGCCCGCGCACCCCCCGCCGCGTACTCCGCGGCCAGCGCGGCCGGATCGGAGATGTGGGCCAGTCGGCCCTTGGACGGGCTGGCCCGCTTGACCTCGGCGATCACCCCGACGCCCGGCTCACGCAGGATGGACAGCACCGGAAGCGGCGGCGCCGCCGCGGCTGCGGCCGCCTTGACCGTGGCGAGCGGAACAGCGGCTTCGCGGGCCGCGAGATCCTCCCGCACCCCCTCGAGAATCGCCTCCAGCACACTCACGGGCTTGTCTCCTCGTGACAATCAGGGACCGCGGCACCGCTCGATCCGTGCCCTGGCGGATTCGGCAGCTCGGCCGGCCCTCCGGGTGTTTCGACGATCCTTCGCGCCCGGTCGGTTTGTCGGTAGGTGCGCGACCTACCGTGCTTCATGTTAGACGCCCGTGGGGAGGGCTCCGGACACCTGGGCCCGGCGGTGCGCCGCTGTCCCCGTCGGGGGGCGACCCGTTCGCAGCCGTCGGGTCCTGCCCCGCGTCCAGGGCCTTCCACCAGCCGGCCGAGGCGTCCGGGTCGTTGGCCGGGTCGGGCCGGCGGTCCCGCTCCGACTCCGAGCGGGACCGCCGGCCGGCCGATCCGCCCGGGCCCGTCGGTCCGTCGAACCGTGTGCCCAGCGCCCGTCGGGCGCCGACACCGGCCAGCAGCAGCATGCCGGCCACCGCCACCAGCAGGCCGCCGAGTAGGGCCAACGACGGCCCGACCGGGTGCAGCCGGGCCGTTCCGGAGGACTCCACCGGCCTGGTCAGGTCGGTGTGCAGGAGGTCGGGCACGGAGAAGAATCCGATCACCGCCGGCACGGCCGCCCAGGTCCCGGCGACCAGCAGGACACCCCCCACCGACCGTCGCAGCAGCCCGCCGGTGGCCAGGGCCGCCCCGAAGCCGGCCAGCGCCACCAGGGCGACCGGGACCAACACCGGATCGCTGCGTGACCCGGTGGCCCGGGTGGTGATCGTGCCGGCCAGCGAGTCCAGGTGGTCCTGACTCCACCACGTCGTGGCCGCGGCGGCGGCGGCCGCGGCGGCGCCGAGTACCACCAGACCGGCGAAGGCGGTGGTCCGCCCGCGGGCCGCGGAGGTGGACGCCGGTCGGGCCGCCGGTTCAGTCACCGGCCGGCCGCAGGGTGGCCGCGGAGGCGACGGCGGCGATGACGGCCGCCGCCTTGTTCTGGCATTCGGCGTCCTCGCCGGCGGGCACGGAATCGGCCACCACGCCCGCTCCGGCCTGCACGTGGGCCACCCCGGCGATCAGCAGCGCGGTGCGGATGGTGATCGCCGTGTCGGCGTCACCGGCGAAGTCCAGGTACCCGACGACACCTCCGTAGATGCCGCGCCGGGCCGGTTCCAACTCGTCGATGATCCGCATGGCCCTCGGTTTCGGCGCGCCGGAGAGCGTTCCGGCGGGAAAGCAGGCGATCAACGCGTCGAACGCGGTCCGTCCGGGCGCCAGCGATCCGGTCACCGTGGAGACGATGTGCATGACGTGGCTGTAGCGCTCGATGGTGAAGAAGTCCACGACTTTGACCGTGCCCGGCGAACACACCCGGCCCAGGTCGTTGCGGCCCAGATCGACCAACATGACGTGCTCGCTGCGCTCCTTCCGGTCGGCCAGCAGATCCTTGGCCAGCAGGATGTCGGCCTCCTCGGACGTGCCCCGCGGCCGGGTGCCGGCGATCGGATGCATCGTCACCAGTCCGTCCCGGACCGTGACCAGGGCCTCCGGGGACGATCCGATCACCGCCACCGGCCGGCCGTCGGGTGTGGGCAGCTGCAGCAGGTACATGTAGGGCGACGGGTTGGTGGCGCGCAGCACCCGGTAGATCTCCGCCGGACCGGCGGTGGTCGGGACGTCGAACCGTTGGGACAGCACGATCTGGAAGGCGTCACCGGCCCGGATGTGCTCCTTCGCGACCTCGACCATCTGCCGGTAGTCCGCAGCGGCGGTGCGTCGGCTGAACACCGGTTCAGGGTGTTCGAAGACGGCCGCCGGAATCGCGGCCGGCGCGGACAGGGTCCGGGTCATCGCGTCGAGTCGGGCCACCGCGTCGTCGTAGGCCAGGTCCACCCGCTCGTCGCTGGCATCCCAGTTGACCGCGTTCGCGATCAGGGTGACCGTGCCCTCGTGGTGGTCGAGCGCAGCCAGGTCCGTGGCCAGCAGCATGACCATCTCGGGCACCTGTAATTCGTCGACCGGTTCGCGGCCGGGCGTCCCGATGCGTTCCAGCCGGCGCACGATGTCGTAGCCCAGGTAGCCCACCATCCCCCCGGTCAGCGGGGGCAGCCCGGACAACGGCTCGGTGTGCAGCAGCCGGAGGGTCTCCGCCAGCGCCGCCAACGGGTCTCCGTCCATCGGCAGGCCGGCCGGCGGGGCGCCGATCCAGCACGCTGCGCCATCTCGTTCCGACAGTGCCGCAGCGCTTTTCACGCCCACGAACGACCACCTCGACCAGGACCTGCCGTGCTCGGCGGATTCCAGCAGGAACGTGCCATCGCGGCCCGCGGCCAGCGTGGCGTACAGCCCCACCGGCGTCACCGAATCGGCCAGCAGCCGCCTGGTCACCGGGATCACCCGTCGGTCGCGGGCCAACTGCCGGAATTCCTCCCGGGTGGGCAACACGGCGCCGAGCGCCGCGGCTTGTCCGGTCATGAGCGTCATTCTCACCTCTCCGCAGGTGGTGGTCCGACCGGCGGGACCACCAGGTGCTACCGGACCGCGTCGGCGCCGGGCAGCGTGCCCTCGTCGAAACAGCTCCGGCTGCCGGTGTGGCAGGCCGCGCCGGTCTGGTCGACCACGACGAGCAGCGCGTCGCGGTCGCAGTCGTGCCGCACCTCCACGACCCGCTGGGTGTGTCCGGAGGTCTCCCCCTTGACCCAGTACTGATTCCTGGACCGGGAGAAGTAGGTGGCCTGCCGGGTCTGGACCGTGCGGCGCACCGCCTCGGCGTCCATCCACCCGACCATCAGGACCTCCCGGGTGTCGTACTGCTGCGCCACCGCGCAGACCAGTCCGGAGTCGTTGTACCTGAGCGTGGACAGGACGACGGTCAGCGGGTCGGCCGACGGCGTGGTGGTCCAGGCTGTTCCGGTGGGTGTCTCTGTGGGTGTCTCTGTGGGTGTCGCTGTGGGTTTCCCGGTCGGGTCCCCAGTGGGTGTTCCGGTGGCTGTTCGTGTGGGCGTCACGGTCGGGTCCCGACGGGGGTTCGCCGGACCGGGTGACCGGCCCCGGCAAGTTCGGCCTTGACCTCGTCGATGCGGAACGTGCCGAAGTGGAACACCGAGGCGGCGAGCACGGCGTCTGCGCCGGCCTCGACGGCCTCCGCGAAATGGCCGAGCGCGCCGGCCCCGCCCGAGGCGATCAGCGGGACCCCCACCGCTGCCCTGATGTGCGTCAGCATCGGGAGATCGAACCCGGCCTTGGTTCCGTCGGCGTCCATCGACGTCAGCAGGATCTCACCGGCACCGGCGGTTTCGGCCCGGCGGGCCCAGTCGACCGCGTCGATATCGGTGCCCCGGCGACCACCGTGGGTGGTGACCTCGAATCCGCTGGGGCACCGCGGGTCGGACGTCCGGCGCGCGTCGATGGCGATCACCACACACTGCGACCCGAACCGCCGGGCCGCCTCGGACAGGAACTCCGGCCTGGCCACGGCAGCTGAGTTGATGGACACCTTGTCGGCGCCGGCCCGGAGCAGGGCGTCGATGTCGCCGATGCTACGGACGCCGCCGCCCACGGTGAGCGGGATGAACACCTGCTCCGCCGTCCGCCGGATCATCTCGTAGGCGGTGGCCCGGTTGTCGCTGGTGGCGGTGATGTCGAGAAAGGTCAGTTCGTCGGCGCCCTCGGCGTCGTAGAACCTGGCCAGTTCCACCGGGTCGCCCGCGTCCACCAGGTCGACGAAGTTGACCCCCTTCACCACCCGACCCTCGGAGACGTCAAGACAGGGAATGACCCGGACCGCGACGCTCATACCCACCACCCTATCCGCGCTGATCAACTTCGCCGGCGCTGGTGATCGGGTCGACTTGCGTCCCACCGGTCCCAGAGGCGCGACGTTCATGAGCGCGGGCGAAGTTGATCAGCGCGTCAGGCGACGGCGGCGCGCGCGGGCGAAGTTGATCAGCGCGTCAGGTAACGGCGGCGAGCGCTTCCACCAGGGTGAACGCCCCCGCGTACAGGGCCTTGCCGATGATGCAGCCCTCCAGCCCGACGCCGGACAGCGCGGCCAGTTCGGTCAGGTCGGCCAGACTGGACACTCCGCCGCTGGCCACCACCGGGGCCGTGGTGGCCGCACAGACCTGGTGGAGCAGGTCGACGTTGGGGCCGCCCAGCATGCCGTCCCTGGTCACGTCGGTGACCACGTACCGGGAGCAGCCCTGTTGGTCGAGCCGGGCCAGGACCTCCCACAGGTCGCCCCCGTCCTGCGTCCACCCTCTCGCCGCCAACGTGGTGCCGCGGACGTCGAGCCCGACCGCGACCCGGTCCCCGTGGCGCGCGATCGCCGCCGCGCACCACTGCGGATTCTCCAGCGCCGCGGTGCCGATGTTCACCCTGGAGCATCCGGTGGCCAGGGCCGCCGCGAGCGATTCGTCATCGCGGATGCCGCCGGACAGCTCGACCTGCACGTCCAACGTGCCGACCACCTCGGAGAGCAGCGCGGCGTTGGAGCCGCGCCCGAACGCAGCGTCCAGATCGACCAGGTGGATCCACCGGGCGCCGTCGGACTGCCAGGCCAGGGCCGCATCCAGCGGGTCGCCGTAAACGGTCTCCGTTCCGGCGCGGCCCTGCACCAGACGCACGGCCCGACCGTCGGCCACGTCTACCGCGGGAAGAAGTTCGAAGCTCACGAGCCAGGAGCCTACGGTCACCTCGCGGTCAGCCCGTGAAGGTGACCCACAGCAGGTAGACGTTCAGCCCGACGATCAGGGCGACGACCGAGCCGGCGGCCGTGGTGGTGATCCGCCCGTTCACGAACCGGCCCATCACGTCCCGCCTGCGGGTCAGCAGGACCAGGGGGGTCAGGGCGAACGGGATGCCGAACGAGAGCACGACCTGGGAGACGACCAGGCTGGTGGTGGTGTTCAAGCCCAGGGCCAGCACGGTCAGGGCCGGGAGCATGGTGATGGCCCGGCGCAGGAACAGCGGGATCCGCCGGTGGATGAAGCCCTGCATGACGACCTGGCCGGCGTAGGTGCCGACGCTGGACGAGGAGAGCCCGGATGCCAGCAGGGCGACGGCGAACGCCAACGCGGCGCCGCCGCCGACGTACCGGCCCAAGCCGGCGTGCACGGCCTGCAGCGAGTCGACGTCGGCGTGCCCGGCGGTGTGGAAGAGGTGCGCGGCGATCAGCAGCATGCTCAGGTTGATGACTCCGGCCAGGCCGAGCGCGATGAGGACGTCGACGCGGGCGAAACGCAGCAACGTCCGCCGTTCCGCGTGGTCCGTGGCCGGGACCCGGTTCTTGGTCAGGGCCGAATGCAGATAGACGACGTGCGGCATGACGGTCGCCCCGACGATCCCGGCGGCCAGCAGCACGCTGCCCGGTCCGTCGAGTCGGGGCACCAGCCCGCCCAGCGCCGCCGGGACGGACGTTCCCACCAGTATCAGGTCGTAGAGGAAGCCGAGGAACACCAACGCCAGCAGGGCGATGACGGCCAGCTCGAAGCGGCGGTAGCCGCGCTGCTCGAGGGCCAGGATGAGGAACGCGATCACCGCGGTGATCAGCCCGGCCGGCAGCAGCGGAACACCGAACAGCAGGTTCAGGCCGACCGCCGCACCGACGAACTCGGCCAGGTCGGTGGCCATGGCGACCAGTTCGGCCTGCAGCCACAGTCCGATCGACACCGGCTTGCCGAAGTGCTCGCGGCACAGCTCGGGCAGGTCCTTGCCGGTGACGATGCCGACCTTCGCCGACAGGAACTGCACCAACATGGCCATCAGATTGGCGACCAGGATGACCCACACCAACAAGTACCCGAACTGCGCGCCGGCACTGAAGTTGGTCGCGAAGTTGCCCGGGTCGATGTAGGCCACGGCCGCCACGAAGGCCGGACCCAGCAGCGCCAGAGCACCGCGGGTGCGTCCCTTGGCCCTGATCGCGGCCAGCACGCTCCCCTGGTCCCCGGCCCGGATCCGTTCCTGCGGGTCGATAAGGCTCACTACACCGTCCCTCGCAAGTTCGGATGCTCAAGACAATAACTTCGTCTATGCGAAAATAGCCTGTGCACACCGTTCGGAGACCATCGGGGCCGGGACTGGTCGAACAGAGGTGAAAATAGGCTCACCATGGCAGAACTTGTCCCCTCGTCGCAGACGGTCGAGGACTACCTGAAGGCGATGTACGCGATCGGCGAGCGCGACGGCGCCGCGGTCAGTACGTCGCTGCTGTCCGAGCGCCTCGGACTGTCGGCGTCCTCGGTCTCCGGAATGCTCCGGCGGCTGGCCGCCCGGGGGTTGATCGACCATGCCCGCTACGGCGATATCAGCCTGACCGAGGTCGGCCGGTCCACCGCGCTGCAGGTGGTGCGCCGGCACCGCCTGGTGGAGATGTTCCTGGTCGTGCACCTCGGATACGGATGGGACGAGGTGCACCAGGAAGCCGAAGTTCTGGAACACGCGGTCTCCGATCGGCTCGTCGAACGCATCGACACCGTCCTGGGTCGCCCCGCGTTCGACCCCCACGGTGATCCGATACCCAGTCGGCTGGGCGAGCTGCCGAACCTGGTCGCCCATCGCCTGACCACCCTGACCCCCGGCCAGGTCGGTCATCTGGTCCGGGTCGACGATCACGACCCGCAGGTCCTGCGGCACCTCACCGGGCTGGGCGTCGGACTGGGCGAGACAGTCGCACTCATCGAGCAGCTGCCGTTCGGCGGCGACTACCGGGTCCGCATCGGAGACGGCGACGAGCTCCACTTCGCGCCGGTGCTGGCCCACGCCCTGTGGATCGATCTGCACGACGGTGATCCTGACGTGTCACGGCGCTAACGCCGGCGGCCGGGACGCGCGACACCAGAACGCCCACGGCCGATCACCGATCCTGGCCACCACCAGGGTGAAGCCGACGGCGGTGGCCCCGGTCATGCTCGGCCGCAACACTTTCCGCAGTTCGTCCGGGACGACAGGGGTACCGCGCTGTTTGATCTCCAGCGTCCCGGCGCCGTCCCGGGCGGCCCAGCCGGCGACCACGCCGACCGTGTAGGGGGCCGCGTCCAGCACCCGGAACGCGCGAACGCCGGGCGGGCGCTCCGGACCGGTCAGGTAGGCCAGGTGCGGATCCAGCTGACCCAGCCGGTGCCGGGCGGCGTAGTGCCGCACCAGATGGGCCCGCACCACGGCGGCGTCCGGATCGACGATCCAATCCCCGACCAGCGCGCCGGGTTCTCGCGCGGCTTCGCAGTCATCAGGGTCATCGCTGGTCACCGAGTATCCGGCGGTTCCGGCGGCCAGCACGGTCGCCCGGCGGGCGACGGTGGCCAGCTCGGCCGGCCACAGCACCGCCTCCCGGGCGCTGCCGTCCAGCGACACGATCTCCACCTCGCCGGGCCGGGCCAGGGATTCGTAGTCGATCCCCGGGGGCAGGCGGAGTACCGGCGGCCGCGCGGCATACACCTGGTCGAGTTCGGCGACCGAGGGCACGGTCGCGGCGGAGGTGATCCGGCGACCGTCGGCCTCCCGCCGGGCCGGATCGGCGTACGCCAGCAGCCCGCGGCTCGTCGGGTGGAGCGCGTCGGCGACGAACGCCCGGGCGGGAAGTCCGGCAGTGAGCAGGTTGTGCGCGGCCATCGCCACCCGGACCGGGTCGACGTCGGACCCGACGGCCGGTGCGCCGGCCGGGAGCAGCGCGGCCAGGTCGGCGCCGATCGAGCAGGTCACATCGTGAACGGGGACGGCAGCCAACCGGACTGCCCGGTGCGCGGCCACCCGGGCGGGAGTCGCCTGTTGCAACGCCTCGTCGGTGAACAGCCATCGTGCGGCCACCGCACCCAGTTTCGGCTCCGCCCGCCGCCGGAGCCGGACGGTTTCGGCCACCGCGCCGGCGTGCCGGCCGACCCGCCGGCGCAGCGCGGTGAGATCGGCCAGCAGGCTGGCGTCGGTCAGCGGCCGGGCCGCCGCGGCCAGGAGTTCGTCCTGGCCCGTCGCCGACGTCAGGAAGGCCAGGTCGTCCCGGTCGAAGGGATAACCCGCCCGGCTCGGTGCCCCCGCTGCTGATCTCCTCACGTCGGCGGCCGGCTACCCGCCGACGAACCTCGCCTGGCCCGGACCGTGCTGCAGGAAGGCGGCCATGCCGGTCCGCTGGTCCTGGGTCGCGAACAACCCGGCGAAACCGTCGCTCTCGATCCGCAGCCCGGAGGCGATGTCGGTGTCCATGCCGTCGTCGATGGCCCGCTTCGCCGCGGCCAGGGCCAGCGTCGGGCCGGCCGCGAAACGGGCAGCCATGGCCATCGCCTCGGCGAACACCTCGGCGGCGGGCACCGACACGGTGGCCAGCCCGATGGCCAGCGCCTGCCGGCCGTCCACCGGACGGCCGGAGAAGATCAGCTCCTTGGCCTTGGCCACGCCGACGAGTCGCGGCAACCGCTGGGTGCCGCCGGCACCGGGGTGGACTCCGAGGGTGATTTCCGGCAGGCCCAGCCGGGCGTCGTCGGCGACCACCCGGAAGTCGGCGGCCAGGGCCAACTCGCACCCGCCGCCGAGCGCGTACCCGACGACGGCCGCGACGACCGGCTTCGGCAGGCGGGCCACGGCGTCGATGGCCGCGGTCAGGGTGGCACCGAACGCGGCGACATCGGCCGGCGACAGCTCGGCCATCTCCCTGATGTCGGCGCCCGCCGCGAACACCCGTTCACCGCCGTGGACCACCACCGCTCGCAGGTCGGTGCGAGCCGCGGCGGCGCGGGCCGCGGCCAGCAGTTCGGCGTGGACCTGGGAGTTGATCGCGTTGACCGGCGGCCGGTCCAACCGGATCACCCCGACGGCGCCGACTGCTTCCAGGGTGACAAATTCTCCGCTGGTCGCCTCCATTTTTGCCTCGATTCTCGGTGCGACGTGTCGGGTCAGTGGGCTCAGCGGGCGTGCGCGAAGTAACGGCCGTCGCGCCGATCCAGGATCAGCGGGGTGGCGAAAGTCTCGGACAGGGCGGCCGCGGTCAACGTGGTCCGCATCGGCCCCTGGGCGACCACTGTGCCCGCCCGCAGCAGCAGGAGATGGGTGAAAGCGGTCGGAATCTCCTCCACATGGTGGGTGACCAGCACCGTCGCCGGCGCAAAGGGATCGACGGCCAGGGTGGACAGTCTGGCCAGCAGGTCCTCACGGCCGCCGAGATCCAGGCCGGCGGCGGGCTCGTCCAACAGCAGCAACTCCGGATCGGTCATCAACGACCTGGCCGCCAGCGCGCGCTTGCGCTCTCCTTCGGACAGGGTGCCGTACGTCCGATCGGCCAGCCGGGCGATTCCCATCGCCTCCAGCAGCTCGCCGGCCCGCTGGAAGTCCATCTCGTCGTACCGCTCGCGCCAGCGGCCCAGCACGCCGTACCCGGCCGACACGACGACGTCGATGACCTTCTCCTGCGGGGGAACCCGGGCGGCCAGGGCGGCGGAGGACAGACCGATACGGGACCGGACCTGCATCAGGTCGACGGCCCCGAGTCG
>CAXUHA010000024.1:0-62244 GCA_964250735.1 uncultured Nakamurella sp.
TCGGCGCGTCCAACCGCGAGGACATGATCGACCCGGCCATCCTGCGTCCCGGCCGGCTCGACGTGAAGATCAAGATCGAGCGGCCCGACGCGGAGGCCGCCCGGGACATCTTCACCAAGTACCTGGTGCCCTCGTTGCCGATCCACCCCGAGGACCTCGGCGAGTTCGGCGGCGACCGACAGGCCACCTTGCAGGCGATGATCCAGCACACCGTGGAACGGATGTACGCCGAGACCGACGAAAACCGTTTCCTGGAGGTGACCTACGCCAACGGGGACAAGGAGGTCCTGTACTTCAAGGACTTCAACTCCGGCGCCATGATCCAGAACATCGTGGACCGGGCCAAGAAATCGGCCATCAAGGAGCGCATCGAAAACCGCGGCGCGGTCGGGTCCGGCGGTCTTCGGGTCACCAACCTGTTGGATGCCATCGTCGACGAGTTCGCCGAAAACGAGGACCTGCCGAACACCACCAACCCGGACGACTGGGCCAGGATCTCGGGGAAGAAGGGCGAGCGGATCGTGTACATCCGCACGTTGGTCTCCGGTAAGCAGTCCGAGGGGTCGCGGGCGATCGACACGGCGCCCAACACCGGCCAGTACCTGTGACCTGACCGCCCGAACCGGCGCCGCACCACCGGGATCACAGCCCGCTCGCCCGGGGGCACCGCGGGCTGGCACTAGGTTTGGCCCATGACAGTGCGCCGCATCATGGGGACCGAAGTCGAGTACGGGATCTCGGTGCCCGGCGAACCGGGCATCAACCCGGTGATCTCGTCCACCCAGATCGTGCTCGCCTACGCCGCGTCGGTGGCGGCGCCGCGGGCCCGGCGGCCGCGGTGGGACTACGAGGTCGAGTCGCCGCTGCGGGACGCCCGAGGTTACGACCTGTCGTCGTTGTTCGGGGTGACCGAGCCGGACGTCGACGACATCGGCGCGGCCAACGTGATCCTGTCCAACGGAGCCCGGCTGTACGTCGATCATGCCCACCCGGAGTTCTCCGGGCCGGAGGTGACCAACCCGCTGGACGCGGTGCTGTTCGACAAGGCCGGCGAGCGGGTGATGGAGGAGGCGGCCATGCTGGCCGCGTCGGTCCCCGGCTCGAAGCAGGTGCAGCTGTACAAGAACAACACCGACGGCAAGGGCGCCTCCTACGGCACCCACGAGAACTACCTGTGCCGCCGGGACACCCCGTTTCCGTCGTTGATCGCCGGGTTGCTGCCCTTCTTCGCCTCCCGGCAGGTGTTCTCGGGGGCCGGGCGGGTCGGGATCGGGCCGGCCGGGGCGACCCCCGGGTTCCAGCTGGCCCAGCGATCCGACTACATCGAGGTCGAGGTCGGGCTGGAGACGACCTTGAAGCGGGGGCTGATCAACACCCGGGACGAGCCGCACGCGGACGCCGACCGCTATCGCCGGCTGCACGTCATCGTCGGCGACGCCAACCTGTCCGAAACGGCGATCTATCTGAAGGTGGGCACCACCGCGCTGGTCCTGTCGATGATCGAGGCGGGCTGGCCGATGCCGCTGGAGCTGGAGCACCCGGTGTCGGCGGTACACCAGATCTCGCACGATCCGACGTTGGCGACGACGGTGAAACTGGGTGACGGCCGGTCGTTCACCGGTGTCGACGTGCAGCGGGCCTACCTGGACGCGGCGCGCGCATTCGTCGCCGACCGCTACGGGGACGACGTCGATCCGGACACCTCCGCCGTCCTGGCCACCTGGACCGAGGTGCTGGACAAGCTGGCCGACGACCCGATGCGGCTGGCCGACACGCTGGACTGGCCGGCGAAACTCCGCATGCTGGAAGGGTTCCGGAGCCGTGACGGGCTGGCCTGGGGCGCACCACGGCTGGCCCTGATCGATCTCCAGTACGCCGACGTCCGGATGGACCGCGGGCTGTACAACCGGCTGGTCTCCCGGGGTGCGATGAAGCGGCTGGTCACCGACGACGCCATCCTGCGGGCGATGACCGCCCCGCCGGAGGACACCAGGGCGTATTTCCGCGGACGGTGTGTGGCCAAGTACCCGGACCGGCTGGCCGCGGCGTCCTGGGACTCGGTGATCTTCGACGTCGGCCGGGAATCGCTGGTGCGGATTCCGACCATGGACCCACTGCGCGGCACCAAGGCGCACGTCGGAGCGCTCCTGGACGCGGCAGCCGACGCGGGCGAACTGGTGGACGCGTTGACCAGGCGGACGTGACCCCACCCCGGCCGTCCGGGTCCGATCCGCCCGGCAGGGCCACGTTGTCGGAGCGGCTGGGTAAAGTCGACTGAGAGCGTCGAACGAGCCGTGACCTACCTTCAGCAATTGGCGCACGTGATGGGAGACCGAGATGGCACAGGAGCAGACCACCCGGCAGGGCGGCGGCGACGGTGATGACGGTGAAACCGGCGGGGACGCCGCCGGCCAGGAGCGGCGCGAAAAGCTGGCTGCGGAGACCGACGACATCCTCGACGAGATCGACGGTGTCCTGGAGTCGAACGCGGAAGACTTCGTCCGGTCGTACGTGCAGAAGGGCGGGCAGTGAGCTCGCCCGATCGCGCCTTCTCGAATTGGCCCGTCGCAGCGGTTCCGGCCGCCTATCTGACCCCGGGTCCGGGGTCGTTCACCGAGTTCCTGGCCACCGCGGAGCCACATCTGCTGCCGGGCCGTCGCATCCTCCCGGCCCCCGCCGACCTTGCCCCGCACGGCACCACCATCGTCGCGCTGACCTGCGCCGACGGGGTGATACTGGCCGGTGATCGGCGCGCCACCATGGGCAATCTGATCGCCCAGCGGGACATCGAGAAGGTCTTCGTCGCCGATTCCCACTCCGCGATCGGCATCGCCGGCACCGCGGGGCTGGCCATCGAGATGGTCCGGCTGTTCAAACTGGAACTCGAGCACTACGAGAAGATCGAAGGCGTTCGGCTGTCCTTGGACGGCAAGGCGAACCGGCTGTCCTCGATGATCAGAGGCAATCTGGGCGCGGCGATGCAGGGTCTCGGGGTGATTCCGCTGTTCGCCGGGTTCGACATCGACCGACAGCCGCCCGTCGAGGCCGGGCGCATCTTCTCCTACGACATCACCGGCGGGCGGTACGAGGAACACGACTTCTACTCGGTCGGATCAGGTTCGATGTTCGCCCGATCGGCCCTGAAAAAGCGGTTCGATCGGGGCGCGGCGTTGCCGGTGGCCGTTCGGGCCGCCGTCGAGGCGTTGTACGACGCCGCCGACGACGACAGTGCCACCGGCGGGCCCGACCTGACACGGAAGATCTACCCGGTGGTGATCGCCGTCACGGCCAACGGGGCCAGGCGGTTGGCCGACACCGAGGTCGGTGAGGTCGCCGAGGCGGTGGTGGCCGGCCGGATGGTCAACCCGGGAGGCTGACCCGCACACCCGACCTGATTCCGACCCTCGAATACAGGAGCACACAGCACCGTGACGATGCCCGTCTACGCCTCCCCAGAGCAGTTCATGCGGGACCGGTCCGAATACGCCCGCAAGGGCATCGGCCGGGGACGCAGTGTGGTGGTGACGACCTTCTCCGCCGGCGTGCTCTTCGTGGCCGAGAACCATTCGCCCACCCTGCACAAGGTCAGCGAGATCTACGACCGGATCGGCCTGGCGGCGGTCGGCCGGTACAACGAATTCGAGAACCTGCGCACGGCGGGGATCCGACTGGCCGACGTGCGCGGCTACTCCTACGACCGGCGCGACGTGACGGCCCGGTGGCTGGCCAACGCCTACGCGCAAACCCTCGGGTCGATCTTCTCCGAGCACCAGAAGCCGTACGAGGTGGAGCTCTGCGTGGCGGAGGTGGCCCGGTCGGTCGGCGAGCCGGTGCCGGCGCCCGGCGAGACCAGGTTGGGTGCGCCCGGCCAGCGTGATCAGCTCTACCGGATCTCCTACGACGGCTCCATCATCGAGGAGACCCGATACATCGTGATGGGCGGCGCCACCGAGCCGGTGGCCTCGGCGATGGAAAAGCTCTTCGTGCGCGGCTGGGACCTGGCGGCGGCGCTGTCGGCGGCGGTCAGCTCGCTGGGCGCGGGCGGCGAGGGGGCGCCGCGCACCCTCGACTCGTCGCAACTGGAGGTCGCCGTACTGGAACGCACCGTGCCCGACCGCACCTTTCGCCGGCTGGAACGGGAAACGCTCGACGAGCTGCTCGCCCCGGCCGTGCCGGTGGTGGACCCGCCCGACGGCCCGGTCGGCGGCGCCGCGAGCGCGACATCGGACCGCCCCGATGCGGCGGACGCCGACCCGGCCGGCACCGGAGCCGATGGTGAGGACAGCGGGCCGGAGCCTATCGGGATATAGCCGATCGGGACATAGACG
This sequence comes from uncultured Nakamurella sp., assembly GCA_964250735.1. Taxonomy (GTDB): domain Bacteria; phylum Actinomycetota; class Actinomycetes; order Mycobacteriales; family Nakamurellaceae; genus Nakamurella. Next base: position 4,329 of record CAXUHA010000024.1, read on the forward strand.
ATCGGGACATGACGGCGCAGCCGGACCGCCGTCCATCAACGCCGGGTATCACCCCGGGGTGCGCCCCGCTCCTGGAGGGTGAAACGGCCGGGCGAGGGATGACAGGCCGGGCCGATGCGAGACCGCCGAGGAGGGTATGACGAACGCTTACCCCGCCGTCGTTCCGCACCTGCGTTCCACCCTGGACCGGTGGGGCGGGCGCCTGCTCGAACCGGCCGGCACCCGATCCGGTCCGCATCCCGCTGCCCCGACGGCCTACCGGGCGGACGGCGTCATCGTGACCGCCGACGACGACTCGGCCGACCAGCGGGTGTGGGCGGCGATGGACCGGGCGGCCCGGCGGCGGGGCTGGGCGGCCCAGCATGGCCACGTCGGGGTCCGATTCGAGACGGCCACCCCGTCGGTGGAACCGGTCGACGCCTGGGATCTGGTCGCCGAACTGCGGGCCGACGCCGACCCGGACGTGGCCGCGGCCGTCGGCCTCGACCATCTGCTGACCACAGCGGAACAGTTGGGCGGCAACCCGTTCGCCCTCGGGCACGGCCGGGTCGGGCTCGACCGGTACGGGCTGTCCGGATACGGCGGGCGGGGCCCGGTCAACTTCCTGATCCCCGCTCCGCTCCCGGTCGTCGGGGGCCGCCGGCCGCGCGTCGTCGTGTTGGACACCGGGATCGGCGATCACCCCTGGTTCCGGGACCGTCCGGCGCAAACGACCATTTCGCTGGCCGGCGGCCGGACCGTCGGTCCGCAGTTCGATCCGCACTCGATCAAAGGATTGGAGGCGGACGGGAGCGGGGCGATCGCGGTCGCCCTGCTGGGTACCCTGGCCAGTCACTCCGGGCACGGCACCTTCATCGCCGGGGTGCTGCGGCAGGCCTGCCCGGACGTGGACATCGTGGCGTTGGCCGTGATGGGGGCCGACGGTATCGTCGCCGAATCGACGCTGACCGACGCGCTGATGGTGGTCGCCCAACGTCAACGCGAACAGCCGGGCTGGGCGGATGCGCTCGTCCTCTCGCTCGGCTACTACACCGAGACCGGGGCGGACCTGGCCTACAACAGTGCGCTGAGGAAGATATTGGTCGAATTGGGTCGGCTGGGCATCGCCACCTTCTGTGCGGCCGGCAACGATGCGTCGAGCAGACCGTCCTACCCGGCGGCGTTCGCCGTCGACCCGGCATTCGCGGACCCGGCGGTGATGCCGCTGGTGTCGGTGGCGGCGCTCAATCCGGACGGCACAGTGGCCCTGTTCTCGAACGACGGTCCGTGGGTCACCGCGGAGGCCACCGGGGTCAACGTGGTGTCGACCGCCCCGGTAAACACGGCCGGCTCCATCACCCCGGGCCTGCGGACCGTTGGTCCGGGGCGGCGTCCGCGAGCCGGGATCGATCCCGACGACTTCGCCTCCGGCTTCGCGTCATGGAGCGGAACCTCGTTCGCCGCGCCGTTGCTGGCCGGCCGGTACCTGCAGGCCTTGGTCACGGCCGGGTTCCCACCCGTCGGCGATCGCCGCGAGCTGGTTCCCATCGGCCGGCACCGGGGCGTCAGCCCGCGGGTGGACGCTACGTCTGCTTGACAGTCGCGTCTTCGCAGCGAAAGTATGGCAGCGCCGAAAGGTGAGTGCCCTCATTCGAACCAGGTGGAGGCGGACGAGTGGCAGTCGATGCACACCGGATCCTGGCGAGCCGGAGTGGGTTCTATCTTGCCGATGCTGTCATCCCTATCACCCTTGTCTTCACGGTGATACGGGCGGGTGGCTCGGCGGCGACGGTCGGAATAGTATTGGCCGTGCAAAACCTGGTCGGGTGTTGCGCGATAATTCCGGCCGGGGTGCTGGCTGATCGAACGTCCAGAAGGCTGGTGATATGGGCTGGTGATGGGATGCTCGTGTGCGTTTATGCCGCAACCGGAATATTCCTTCTTACCCACAGCCTGAACATTCCCGGGCTGACTGCGCTCATGGTTGCTCGAGCAGTATTGGTGGCGGGCGGGCGCCCCGCGCTGACCGGACTCATCGCCGAGAGGATTCCGTCGGGGCAGCGGAACAAGATGAACGGGAAACTGAGCATGTCCGACAGCCTCACCTGGCTTGTGGGGCCGGCAATTGTCGGCCTTCTGCTGGTCCGGCTCAATTCGGGTTGGATATTTGTCGGATGCGCGTGCCTGTGCTTGTTCGCGTTTGCTGTGTTGTGTTCGCTGCCTGCCCAGGCAACGAAAGACCCGAACGAGGCTTCCCCCTCGACAGCGATCGGCGACGACATTCGAGATGCCTGGCGCGCGATACGGGCACGTCGATGGTATCTGGTATCGCTTTTCAGTCACACGCTGGGCGGCTTCGGGTTGACGTCCATCCTGGTCCTCGGTCCTCTGGTCTACAGCGAAACGGTGGATGGTTCTGCGTCGTGGGGAATCGTGGTGGCGAGCGGATCGGTGGGCGCGCTCGTCGGCGGATTCGCGGTCTTCAAAAGCGTTCCCCGGCGTCCGTTGTTCGTGGTGAACGGCCTGGTCGGCCTCGCCTCGCTGGAGGCGTTTTCGCTGGCGTTTCGGCTACCGATATTATTCGTAGCACTGTCATTCCTCATCGGCACGTTGTTCATGGTCTACCTGAACGAAGTGTGGGCGACCGTTGTTCAAGATGAGATGCCGTTGCGCTTTCTCTCGAGCACATCGTCGTTCGATTGGATGGTCTCGCTGGCGTCTGCGCCGATCGGCTACTTCTTCGCAGGGCTCGCCGCTCGACAATTCGGCGCTTCACCCGTGCTGTTGGTCTCCGGTGTCATCGTCGCGATCGCGGCGACGATGGGCGCCGTCGTCCCCAGTGTTCGCACCTATCGGAGGGCCGGGTCCACGAGCGTGGACAATGTGGCGTCCGCGGCGGCATATACCAGGTGATGAGAACCAGCCGATCCGACTGCTTGTTCGCCGCTCCGTCGCCCGGCGGGCCGGCACCTGCCTGCTGCGCCACCAATTTTGAACTCTGTGTATCAGGGTGGTCGCAGCCTGCTCTTAGCAGTAGACAACTCGTAGAGCTGCACCATTCACGACGGAGGCGACCGTGACCGACCCCGCCGCGGCGTCAACGGGTCCCGCACGTGCGGACCCGTTCGTCCGCTACGAGGCGCGCGTCCTCGATCCGTCGAAGGCGGTGCGGCCGCCGGGCGGAACTGCACCGGCCATCACGGTCTACCGCGGCGACTTCCTGCTGATCACGGCGGCGTCAAGGCCGGAGGCCGAGCAGCTGATCGCGACCGTCGTCGCGATCGCGGCGGGGCTGAATCTGCAGCTCACGGGTCCGGACGTCTTCGTCGAGATCGACGGGGCGGAGGGCGATTCGGCCGCCACGCCGGATGTCGTGGCCCACAACCGGCTGGCCCGGCTGCTGGCCCTGGCCGAGCCGGCGGGAATCCCGCTGGTCGTCCCGGTGCGGTTCGCCTCCACCTTGGACGGCCCGGCGCCGGCCGTCGACGTGTGGCCGCTGCTCCAGGCCGTGCGCGCCGCCGACCCGGACCGCGGGAGGCTCGTCGGCCTGGACCATCTGATGTTCTCGGCGGCGGTGATCGCGGGCAATCCGTTCACCCGGGGGACAGCCGTGATCGGCGGTAGCCCGTTCACCCGCGGGACGGCCTCGATCGGGGGCAGTCCGTTCACGCGCGGGACGGCGTCCGGCGTCGAGTCGTACCTGGCCGGCGGCTCGGGCGGGCACGGCCCGGTCAGCGTGGTGCTGGCCGCGCCGGTGCGCTCGGCCGAGGCCTGTCATCCGCACGTGGTGGTGCTAGACACCGGGATCGGGGAACACCCCTGGTTCCAGGCCGCGCCGGTCAGCCGACGGCTGCTGCTGGACAACGGTGACCCGATCGGCATGGACGTGGACGATCCGTCGGTCATGGCCACCGATCCCGAGGGGGCCGGGGCTATTTCCGATCCGCTGACCGGACTGTTGGACACGCACGCCGGCCACGGCACCTTCATCGCCGGCCTGATCCGGCAGCGCTGTCCGGACGCGGACATCACCGCCCTCCGGATCATGAACGGCGACGGCGTGGTCGCCGAGGACGAGTTGACCCGGGGGCTGACCGGACTCGGTGTTCGACTCGCCGAGGGCGGATGCTCCGTCGAAGCGTTGGTCGTCTCCCTGGGGTACTACGCCGAGTCCGGGGATGACCTCTCCTATACCGCGGGACTCGAACTTCTGCTGCTGGACCTGGCCGCCCGGGGGGTGGCCACCTTCGCCGCGGCCGGCAACGACTGCACCGATCGGCGGTCGTATCCGGCGGCCTTCGCCGACCACGCCGAGTTCGCCGCGCCGGGCGTGGTACCCCTGCTGGCCGTGGCCGCCCTGAACCCGGACCGGTCCGTGGCGCTGTTCTCCAACGACGCCTCGTGGGTCAACGCCGAGGCCGCCGGAGCCAACGTGGTCAGTACGGCCCCGGTGCTGGCCTCCGGAGCCTGGTCGGCCGACACGAGTCTGCTTGGGCCGAACGGGGAACGACGGGGCACCATCGACCCGGACCGCTTCTCCAGCGGCTTCGCCACCTGGAGCGGCACGAGTTTTGCGGCTCCGGTGCTGGCGGGGGAGTATGTGGCCACACTGGTCGAGGCCGGTTGTCCCACGAGCGCGGACCAGCGCGCAGCCTTGGTTCCCCGCAGGAAACCGGCTTCGGACAAGGGTGACTCGCCATGACGGAGACGAGAACGCTGGTGGCGACGTTCGAACAACGGCCGGCCGAGTTGGCCCCGGTGACTGATTCAGCGGTGACCGACTCAGCGGTGACCGACTCAGCGGTGACTGATTCAGCGGTGACACCTGGCCAAGACGCGGTTCCGGCGCAGCGGGGTGCCGCGGGCAGACCGCGCGACCTCGGTGATCTGGTCGGCCAGGCCGGGAGGGCCTTTCAGGACTACCGACTGGGCATCCCGGGCGGAATCGACCGGCTGGTCCGGCTGGTCAGCCCGTTGCTGTGGCACACGGCGCGGCAATGCGGACTGTCCACCGCGGAAGCGGAGGACAGCGTCCAACAGACCTTCCTGGCCCTGGTCCGCCGCGGCGAGTCCATCGCCGACCCGCTCGCCGTCGTCCGCTGGCTGACGGTCACCCTGCGCCGGCAGGCATGGCGGGACCGTGCGGTGGTCGCGCAGCGATCCGGCACCGAACCGACGGACGAGGATCTGCCGGCCGCGGACTCCGCGGAGCAGACCGCCGTCCTGACCGACGAACAGCGCCGCCTGTGGGCGCACGTTTCCGCCCTGCCCGAACGCTGCCGCCAGCTGCTCGCCGTCATCGCCTTCGCTCCGCGCCCCGACTACGCCGCTATCGCCCGCGAGATGGGCATGCCTGTCGGATCTATCGGTCCCACCCGCGGACGTTGCCTGGACAAGCTCCGCACCCGACTCGAAGGGGAGGGATGGCAATGAACCTGGACAGGGCGAACCCGGACAGCGTGAACCCGCACCGGATGGATCAGCGGGACCTGGAGATTCTCGGGGACCTGGTGGGCATCTACGACGCGCTCGACCCGATGCCCCCGATGTTGCCGGAGCTGATCCTGTTCGGTCTGCAGATCGGTGACCTGGAGGCGGAGGTGGCCACGCTGGTCGACTCCCAGCTGACACCGGCCGGCGCGGACGGCACCAGGTCGGTCGAGCACGCCAAGCGGGTGACCTTTTCCAGCGAAAGTCTGACCGTGATGATCTCGGTGCAAGCTCAACCCGACCATGGTCTGCGACTCGACGGCTGGGCGGCCCCCGGCGGTGGTCTGCGCGCCGAACTGCGTACGGACGGGCCGACCCTGTCGGTCGACTGCGATGAGACGGGTCGCTTCGTCTTCGAATCCGTGCCGGCCGGTTCTGTTCAGCTGGTCCTTCACCCGACAGGCGAGTCGGATCCGACGATAAGAATCCCGGTGGTCACTCCCGCTCTGCACCTGTGACACTGGCTGGGTGAAAGCGGGAAACGTCGCGAATGCCGGGGCCGACGTCGCTGGGGCCGACGTCGCCGGGGCGGAGGCGTTGCTGGTCCGGGCCAGGGCGCTGGGCGACTCAGGTCGCCCCGCCGAGGCCCTCGACCTCTGCGACGAAGCGTTGCGGATGATCCCGGTCGAATCGGAACGACAAGTTGCGGCCCCACTGCGATGCCGGATTCTGATCACCGCCGCCTACCAGTACTCCGGTCTGGGCGACATCGTCCGGGCGCTGGCTGTGCTGGAGGACGCGGACCGCTCTGATCCCGCCCAACGAGCGGAGGTGAGCCAGACGAGGGCCATGTGCCTGATGCGAGCCGGCGACACCCAGGCCGCCATGGCGTCGTTCGACGAGGCCATCGCCGGCCTGCAGGGCGGGGATCCCCGAGTGCTGGCCGCGGCGCTGCTCAACCGCGGGGCTCTGCACATGAACGAGGGCCGGCTGGGTCCGGCGCAGGCCGATACGGAAGCGGCCCATCGAGCCGCTCAGGCCCGTCACGACCCTTGGGGCGTCTTCATGGCCGCGCACAACCTCGGGTACATCCGGTTCCTGTCCGGCGACCTGCCGGGCGCCCTGGCGTCGATGGACGCCGCGCAGGCGGCGGTCGACGAACCGCCCGTCGGGATGCCCGCGATGGACCGGGCCCGGGTCCTGCTGGCGGCCGGCCTGATCCGGGAGGCGGCCGATTTCAGTCAACTGGCGGTGGCGGACTTCGACCGCAACCGTGCGGTCAGCGAACTGCCCGACGCCCTGGTGGTCGCGGCCGAAACGGACCTGCTGCAGGGCGATTTCGCTGCCGCGCTGGCCAAGGCGCAGCGGGCCAAGGCGTTGAACCGGGACCGGGGCAACACCAACGCGGCGCTGCTGGACGAGTTGATCGAGCTGAAGGCCGCGGCGGCCGGCCGGCGCTCACCCGCACAGTCCCGATCCGACGAGAGCGGGAGTTCGACGGCCAGGGCCCGATCCGACGCGCTGCGGGCCGCGGAGGTGGCCAAAGCCCTGACCGATGATCTGCCCGGCGACGCGATCGAGGCGTACCTGGTCGCCGCGGAGGCGCTGCTGGAGGTCGACGACCTGGACGGCGCCGCGGCCATGGCCGACCTGGCCGCGGGCCTGAGCCGCCGCCCACCGATGGCCACGAGGTTGCACACCCGTCTGGTCGCGGCCCGGCTCGAACTGCGCCGCGACCGGCGGAGCAGCGGTCTGGCCCACATCCGCCACGGACTGGACGATCTGGCCGACTTCCAGGCCCGGTTCGGCTCGCAGGACATGCAGTCCGGGGCGGCGGTGCACGGCGCCGAATTGGCCCGACTCGGGCTGCGTACTGCCGTCGCCGGCCGGTCGCCTGCGACGATCCTGCAGTGGCTGGAACGCTCGCGAGCGGTCTCCACCCGATTGCCCGCCGTCCATCCGCCCGCCGATCAGGAGTTGGCCGAGGCCCTCGGCCGACTCAGACTGGCCACCGTCGAGGCCAGGGCGGCCGCCGTCGCCGGGCACCGTGACCCCGATCTGGATCGGCTGGTCGCCGAACTGCGCCGGCGAATCAGAGCCCGGTCCTGGACCGTCAGCGGCTCCGGAACGGTGAAACGGCCATTGTCGCTGGCCGCCGTTCAGCGTCTGCTGGCCGGCGACCCGTCGGACCCGAGTGTCCTGGCCCTGGTCCATGGAGCCCAGGAACTCCATCTGCTCCTGATCACCGCCCGCCGGGCCACCCATCACCAGTTGGTCGGGTGGCCCGTCGTCGACACCAGCATCCGCCGGGCCGCAGGCGATCTGGACGTGCTGGCCACCCCACGGATCCCGGCCCCGGTGCGCATCGTCGCGCAACACTCGCTGGCCGGCTCTCTGGCCGCGCTCGACCGGGACCTGCTGGCCCCGGTCCGGGAAAAGCTCACCGCCGGACCGGTGATCGTGGTTGCGGTCGGCCAGCTGGCCACCCTGCCGTGGGGACTCCTTCCGTCGCTGGCCGGTCGGCCGGTATCGGTCGACTCCTCGGTCACCGCTGCCATGTCGGCGGTCGGCCGGCCGAGCCGGGCCTACCTGCGGGGGGTGCTGGCGGTGGCCGGGCCGGACGTGCCGGGCGGGGCGGAGGAAGTGATGACCGTGGCCGGCCTGCACCCGGACGCCGGGCTGCTGGTCGGGGCGGATGCGAGCGGGGAGGCCGTGCTGAGCCAGTTGCCGCAGGGTGGTCTGCTGCACATCGCGGCGCACGGGCGTCACGAGCCGGAGAGCCCGTTGTTCTCTTCTGTCCAGTTGGCGGACGGGCCGCTGTACGGCTACGACATCGCCCCGAGCCCCGCCCTGCCCGACCATGTGGTGCTGTCCAGCTGCGACGTCGGGCGCAATCACGAACGGCCCGGGGGGGAGCCGCTCGGCTTGGCGGCCGCGCTGCTACGCAGCGGCGTGTCCACCGTGGTGGCCGGGGTCAGCCGCATCTCGGACCGGGTGGCCGCGCAGACGATGGTCGTGTACCACCAGAGACTGCTGGCCGGTGATGGCCCGGCGGTGGCCCTGGCCGCCGCGATAGCCACCGCGGACGGTGCGCCGGCCCCGCTGACCTGCTTCGGCGCCGGGTCCTGAGCCGGCGGTGGCCGTAGCCGGCTGCCGATCAGGACTTGCGCGCCCTGTGAGACTGGGGCGGTGAACCCGGGTCGTCGCCGTCGCGGTCCCCGGGGCGGTGAGCTGTCCGCGGCCCGGCTCTGGACGTTGGCCAGGTCGGCCGGTGACGACGGCCGGTGGTCGACGGGGCTGCGGCTGGCCCAGCGTGCCCTGCGTCGGCTGGACCGGGATGCGGATCCTGATCCGGTGTTACGGGCCCGCATCCTGATCGCCCTGGCCTACGACCACTCGGAGCTGGGCCACACCGAGCAGGCCGGTCTGCTGCTCGACGAAGCGGCCGGGTGTGTCGAGGTGCTGCCGGCGGTCCGGGTGGCCAGGGGATTGATGCTGGTCAGGACCGGTCATCCGGACGCTGCGCTGGCCGACCTGGACGCCGCGGTCAGCCAGTTGCGGTCGCCCGGCGCGGGTGGAGACCGGGAGGAGCTGGCCGGCGCGTTGATCAATCGTGGCCTGCTGCACATCGTGGCCGGTCGGCTTGCCCCGGCGGCCGCCGACACCGCGGCGGCCGGCGCCATCGCCCGGGACCTGGGTCGCGGTGACATCACCTTCATGGCCGACCACAATCTTGGGTTCCTCAGTTACCTCGCCGGTGACCTGCCGGCCGCGTTGTCGGCCATGGAGGCCGCCGTCGCCGCCTGGCCGGCCGCGGCCGGGGACGGCGTCTCGGCGCTGGACCGGGCGCGGGTGCTGGGGGCGGCCGGGCTGATCGACGCGGCGGGCGAGCACATCGATCAGGCCCTGAGGTTCTTCCGCCTCCACCACGCCACCGCGGACCTGGTGGAGGCCTACTCCGTACGGGCCGAACTGGACCTGCTGGCCGGCGACGGCGCGGCCGCACAGGTGGCGGCGCGCCGCGCCGAGCAGACGGCCAGGCGCCGGGGGAACGAGCCGGCGGCCCTGGCCGCCCGCACCCTGCGATTGCAGGCCGTCCGGGCCCAACGCCGACAGAGCAGCCGACCGGACAGCCGACCCGGCGGACCGGCGGGCGGGACCAGCGGCGGCCGGCGCCGGGCCGGGCGGGACGCCACCGAGGCCGCCGACCTGGCCGGCCGGCTGGACCGGGCCGGGCTGGTCGACGACGGCCGGACGGTACGGCTCCTGCAGGCGGAGGCCCTGCTGGAGGCCGGTGACCTGGCCGCCGCCCGGGCGGTCGCGCAGTCGGTCCGGCGGCGGCCCGGCGTGGTCCGGCTGGTGAACCGCCTGCAGGGGCGTCTGGTCGACGGTCGGCTGGCCCTGGCGGTCGGCGACCGGACGGCAGGATTGGCCCATGTCCGCCGCGGCCTGGATGAGCTGTCCCAGTTCCAGGCCAGCTTCGGTTCGCAGGACCTGCAGGCCGCCGCGTCGGTGCACGGCCGCGAACTGACCTCGCTCGGCTTACGCACCGCGGTGGAATCAGGTTCGCCGGCGGCCATCTTCCAATGGCTGGAACGGGCCCGCGGGGTGACCACCCGTCTCCCCGCGGTGCGGCCGCCGGCCGATCCGGAGTTCGCGGCGGAACTCGGCGAGTTCCGGGCGGCCGACCAGGCGGCCCGCCAGGCGGTGCTGGCCGGCCGACGCGATCCGGATCTGGAGAACCGGATCAGAACGCGACGTCGGCGGGTCCAGGCGCTGGCCTGGAGCGCGTCCGGTGGTGGCAGCGTCCAGCGCCCGCCGAGCCTGGCCGCCGTCCAGCGGCAGCTCGCCGCCGGGGGACGCAACGCCGGGGTGGTGGCATATCTGCGCGGCGCCGGTGCAGTCCATGCCCTGGTCATCACCGCGCACCGGGCGTCCGTCGTCCGGCTCGGTCCGTTCGACGAACTGCGGACCAGGGTTCGGCGGCTGTCCGCCGACCTGGACCTGCTGGCCGCACTGCGCATCCCGGAGCAGATTCGTCGCGTCGCGCAGCGGTCCATGGCGGTGGGGTTGGACGGTGTCGGCGCCGCCGTGTTCGCCCCGATCGCCCATCTGGTCGGTGACGGCCCGGTGCTGATCGCCGCGGTCGGCCTGCTCTCCACGGTGCCGTGGGGATCCCTTCCGGCGCTGCAGGGTCGGCCGGTGTCGGTGACCGCGTCCGTCAGCGCCGCGCTCCACGGCGGCCGGTCCCGGATCGGCCGTCCGCCGGCCGCGGGGCAGGTGCTGACGGTCGCCGGACCGGGAGTGCCCAGTGGGGCAGCGGAGGCGGAACAGGTCGCCGCGCTGCACCCGGCGGCTACAGCCCTGGTCGGGGAGGCCGCGACCGGCGCGGAGGTGTTGCGCCGTATCCCGGATCGGGGGTTGCTGCACATCGCCGCCCACGGTCACCACGAGGTGGAGTCGCCGTTGTTCTCCTGGGTGCAACTCGCCGACGGTCCGCTGTACGGCTATGACATCGCTCCCAATCCGGCACTGCCCGACCACGTCGTGCTGTCCAGCTGCGACGTCGGGCGAAGTGAGCACATTCGGCGCGGTCAGGAGCCGTTGGGGCTGGCCGCGGCGCTGCTGCGCAGCGGGGTGTCCACCGTGATCGCCGGGGTCAGCCGCGTCTCGGACGAGGTGGCCGCGCAGACCATGATCGTCTACCACCGGCGGCTGCTGGCCGGCGACGGCCCGGCGGTGGCCCTGGCTGCGGCGGTCGCCGCCGGGGACGGCGCCCCTGTCCCGTTCACCTGTTTCGGCGTCGGGGGGTAATGGCCGACCCGGCATCGTTATCCTGGAACCACATCTCATGAGAATCGACGTCATCGACCCGCGCCTGCCGCTCGTCGCCGGTCCGCTGTCCCGGGTCCGGTCGTGATCGGTCAGCTCGTGCTGCTCGGGGTCGGCGTTCTGCTCATCCTGGGTACCGCCGTCTACGTGGCCGCGGAATTCAGCCTGGTCACCGTGGACCGGGCCACCGTCGCACAACAGGCCGCCGACGGTGACAGCCGGTCCGGATCGCTGCTGATCGGCCTGAAGTCGCTGTCCACCCAGCTGTCTGGTGCGCAGGTCGGCATCACCGTCACCACGCTGGCCCTCGGATACGTCATGGAGCCGTCGCTGGCCGGACTGATCTCGGGGCCGTTCCGATCGGTCGGCCTGTCGGACGGTGCCGCCGAATCCGCGTCGGTCACCCTGGCCCTGGTGCTGGCGTCGGCGGCGTCGATGATCTTCGGCGAGCTGGTGCCGAAGAACCTGGCCCTGGCCGAGCCGCTGCCCACCGCGAAGGCCGTGATCACCACCCTGCGCGTGTCGACGCAGATCTTCCGGCCGCTGATCTGGGTCCTCAACGGCGTCGCCAACGGTGTCCTGCGGATCTTCTCCATCGAACCGCAGGAGGAACTCCGGTCGGCCCGCTCGCCGGACGAGCTGCAGTCGCTGGTCCGCCGATCGGCCCAACAGGGCACGCTGGCCGCGCCGACGGCCGGCCTGGTGTCCCGATCGATCTCCTTCTCCGGCAAGACCGCCGCCGATGTGCTCACCCCGCGGACCAGGGTCCGCTTCGTCCGGGCCGTCGACTCGGCCGACGCGGTGCTCGTCGCGGCCGCATCGACCGGGCACTCCCGGTTCCCGGTGTCCGGCGAGGACTCCGACGATGTGGTCGGGTTGGTGCACCTCAAGCGCGCCCTGGCCATCGCGCCCGACCAACGAACCGCGGTCCGGGTCGACCAGCTGATGGTCGATGTTCCGGTGGTGCCGTCCACCATCGGGCTGGACGACCTGCTCGACCTGCTCCGCGAACAGGGCCTGCAGATGGCCGTGGTCGCCGACGAATACGGTGGCACCGCCGGCATCCTGACCCTGGAGGACGTGGTCGAGGAGCTGGTCGGCGAGATCACCGACGAGCACGACCCCGGCCTCCCGCGTGTCACCCCTGGCGACGACGGGACCTGGCTGCTCCCCGGCGATCTGCGGCCCGACCAGATCGCCGAGATCTGCGGGATCACCCTGCCCTCGTCCAGCGCCTACGAGACCGTCGCCGGACTGCTGATCGCCCGGCTGGGCCGGATGCCGGAGAGCGCCGACACCGTCGAGGTGGAGGCGACCATGCTCGCCGGGGTCCGGCTCGGCGTGCTCAGAGCCCGGGTTCGGGGCTCCGCCGACGACGTGCCGATCCCGGAGAACACCGCCGACGACGTCCCGCGGGTGGTGCGGGTGCGGCTCACCGTGGCCGCCAGGGCCAGGCGCAGGATCGAATCGGTGGTGCTGTCCGCGGTCGGCCGGATCGACGACGGCGGTGAGCAGCGGTGACCGCCCGCCGGGCTCCGGCATGACGGGCAGCTGGGTGCTGGTCGGCGTCGTCGTGCTACTGCTCGCCCTGAGCGCATTCTTCGTGGCCGCCGAATTCGCGCTGATCTCGGCGCGCCGGACGGTGGTGGAACCGAGGGCGGTGACCAGCGCCAGGGCCAGGGCGACGTTGAAGGCGATGGAAAACGTCTCGGTGATGATGGCGTGCGCTCAGCTGGGCATCACCGTCTGCGGCGTGTTGCTCGGTGCCCTGGGCGAGCCCGCGGTGGCCACGTTGCTGGAACCGGTGTTCCGGCGTCTGGGTGCCCCGGAGGGGGCCGTATCACCGGTGGCCATAGTGGTGGCGCTGCTGCTGGTCGTGTCGGCGCACGTCGCCCTGGGCGAGATGGTGCCCAAGAACGTCGCGCTGGCCGGGCCGGAGAACACGGCGATCCTGCTGGCTCCGCCGCTCCGGGCCATCGCCATGTTCATCGGACCGGTGGTTCGCGGGCTGAACCGGCTGTCCAACGCCGTGGTCAGGCTGACCGGTCGGGACCCCAGGGACGAGGTCGCCTCGGCCTTCACCCAGGACGAGGTGGCGTTCATGGTCACCGAATCGAGATCAGAGGGGTTGCTGGACCGGCAGGAACACGACCTGATCTCCTCGGCGCTCGACTTCGAGACGGCGGTGATCGAGCGCGTCCTGCTGCCCGACGCCGACGTGGTGTCGCTGCCGGTCGGCGTCACCGCCGCCGCAGTCGAACAGGCCTGCGCCCGCACCGGCTTCTCCCGGTTCCCGGTCCGGGACACGGACGGGACGTTCCTGGGGTACCTGCACATCCGCGATGTGATCGACATCCCGCCGGCCCGCCGGGACGACCCGGTCCCGGTGGGCCGGATCCGGGCGCTGCCGGTGGTTCTCGCCGGCTCCGGGTTACGGGCGGCGCTGGAGACGATGCGCCGCCGGGGCGCGCACCTGGCCCAGGTCGCCGCGCCGGATGTGCCGCACCGCGACGAGACAGACGACACCGACGACACCGACCCGGCGGTGCAGCTGTCCGGCCTGGTGCTCACCCCGCCGGGGCCGGTGCCGGCGGCCCGGCTCGGCCTGGTGACCTTGGAAGATGTCATCGAGGAGTTGGTCGGCGAGATCCGCGACTCCACCCGCCGGTCGCCCCAGCTGCCGGCGCACGGGGCCGATGCGGCGCAGCGGGAGGCGCCGGACCTGCCCGGGCGTCAACGCGGGAAGGCATAGTCTCGCCGTATGCACAGGCGGATCATGGGCATCGAAACCGAGTTCGGCATCACCTGCACGTTCCACGGGCAGCGCCGGCTGAGCCCGGACGAGGTGGCGAGATACCTTTTCCGGCGGGTCGTCTCCTGGGGTCGGTCATCGAACGTCTTTCTGCGCAACGGGTCTCGTCTGTACCTGGACGTCGGGTCCCATCCGGAGTACGCCACCGCCGAATGTGACGATCTGCTGACGCTCATCGCCCACGACAAGGCCGGGGAGCGGATCCTGCAGGATCTGGTGGTCGACGCCGAAGCCCGACTGGCGGAGGAAGGCATCGGCGGGGACATCTACCTGTTCAAGAACAACACGGACTCGGCGGGCAACTCGTACGGCTGCCACGAGAACTTCCTGATCGCCAGGGCCGGCGAGTTCTCCCGGATCGCCGACGGCCTGATCCCTTTCCTGGTCACCCGGCAGTTGGTGGCCGGCGCGGGCAAGATCCTGCAGTCACCGCGGGGCGCTTCCTACTGTCTGTCGCAACGGGCCGACCACATCTGGGAGGGCGTCTCCTCCGCGACGACCAGGTCCCGGCCGATCATCAACACCAGGGACGAGCCGCACGCGGACGCCGAGCGGTACCGGCGGCTTCACGTGATCGTGGGTGACTCCAACATGAGTCAGACCACCACCCTGCTGAAGGTTGGCAGCGCCGCCCTGGTGCTGGAGATGATCGAGGCCGGCATCGCCATGCGGGACTTCACCTTCGACAATCCGATCCGGGCCATCCGGGAGATCTCGCACGACACGACCGGGCGGCGGATGGTGCGGCTCGCGTCCGGCGGCGAGGTCTCCGCGTTGGACGCGCAGATGGAGTACTACACGAAGGCCGTCGACTACGTCGCGGCCCGGGGCACCGATCCGATCTCCGAGCGAGTGCTCGATCTGTGGGGACGGACCCTCAAGGGCGTCGAAACCGGCGACCTGTCGGGGGTCGACACCGAGATCGACTGGGTGATCAAGAAGAAGTTGATCGACTCCTACGCGCTCCGGAACGGGATGCAGCTCTCCGACCCCCGGATCGCCCAGATCGACCTCACCTACCACGACGTCCGGCCGGGCCGCGGGCTGCATTCGTTGCTGGTCAAGAACGGGATGGCCGCCACCGTGGTCAGCGACGACGACATCGTCGCCGCGACCACGATCGCCCCGCAGAGCACCAGGGCCAAACTGCGCGGCGAATTCGTCGCCGCGGCGCAGGACGCGGGCCGCGACTACACGGTCGACTGGGTGCATCTCAAACTCAACGACCAGGCCCAGCGGACGGTCCTGCTCAAGGACCCCTTCCGCAACACCGACGACCGTGTCACTAAGCTGATCGAGTCCCTGTAACCCCGGCTGGCCCACCGCTCGCCCCCGGCCGCTGCCCCCGCTTCCCGGCGTGTGGAAGGGTGGCGGTGTGGCGACGGCGAAGGCAGAGCGACTGCTCAACCTGGTCATCGCCCTGCTGAACGCGCCGCGTTTCCGATCCGCGGCGTGGATCAGGGACAACGTGGCCGGGTACGGCGACGCACCCAACGACGAGGCGTTCTTCCGGACGTTCGAGCGGGACAAGACCGAACTACGGGACCTCGGGATACCTCTGCAGACCGACACCGCGGACGATCCGGGCGGCTATCGGATCCCGCCGGGCGAGTTCGCGTTGCCGCAGCTGTCCTTCACCCCCGCGGAGACCGCGGCGCTCGGTCTGGCGGCCAGGCTGTGGGAGACCACCGCGCTGGCCGGGGCCGGCTCCAACGCCATCCGCAAACTCCGGGACGCGGCCGGCGGCGACCCGGAGGGCGAACAGCAGCAGCAGGCCGCGGCCCTGCTGCAACCCCGGGTGCGGACCGCCGACCCGTCGTTCGCACCGATCTACGCCGCCGTCCGGGCGGGCCGGGCTGTCGTCTTCGACTACCGGAAGGACCCGGCCGGGGCGGCCCAGCGCAGGACCGTGGAACCCTGGGGCCTGGTGTCCCACGCCGGCCGGTGGTATCTGGTGGGCTACGACACGGACCGGCAGGGCCGCCGGACGTTCCGGTTGTCCCGGATGGTCGGCCGGGTCAGGGCGGTGGGACGGGCCGGGGTGGCGAGCCCGCCCGAGGGCCTGGACCTGCTGGCTCTGGTCGCGCGCACCGTCGAGGAGCCGGTCGGACGGGTCGCCACCCTGCTGATCAGGCCGGGTTCGGGTGCGGGTCTGCGACGCCGCGCCGGACCCGCCGGAAACGACCGGGCGGCCGCCGGGCCGCTGGACCCGGTCGGCCGACACCACGGCTGGGACGTGGTGCGCATGCCGTTCGCGCACCTGTGGGACACCGCCCGGGCGATTGCCGAGCAGGGCCCCGATGTGCTGGTCACCGAGCCGTCCGACCTGCGGGAAGCCGTCATCAGGCTGCTCCTGGGCGCACGCACGGCCGATGATCGCGCCGCCGGGTTCGATCCCGCCGAACCGGGCGGTGACCGATGAGCGAAACCGCCACCGAGCGGTTGGCCCGGGTCCTCGGACTGGTCCCGTACATCTCCCGCCGGCCGGGGGTGGCGCTGGCCGACCTGGCCGCCGAATTCGGGGTTTCCAGGGACCAGATCGGTGCCGACCTGGACCTGCTGATGGTGTGCGGGTTGCCGGGCTACTACCCGGACGACCTGATCGACGTGGTGCTGGACGAGGAGGGCGGCACCGTGTCCATCGCTTTCGACGCCGGGATCCAGCGTCCGGTTCGGCTGACCTCGGACGAGGCCGTCGCCCTGACCGTGGCGTTGCGGGCCTTCGCCGACCTGCCCGGCCTGGTCGATGCCGACGCGGTGTTCTCCGCGCTGGCCAAGCTCGAACAGGCCGGCGCCGACATGGCGGGGGCCGTGCGGGTCGCGGCAGCCGATGCCGCCCCGGCACTGGGCGCGGTGCGACTGGCCGTCGCCGAGTCGCGGCAGGTCTGGATGCGGTACTACACGGCGTCCCGGGACGCCCTGACCGAGCGCATCGTGGATCCGATCCGGCTGCTGGTCACCGACGGGCACGCCTACCTGGAGGGCTACTGCCATTCCGCAGACGCCGTCCGCCACTTCCGGGTGGACCGCATCGAGGAGATCACCGTGCTCGACGAACCGGCCCAGGGACAGCTCTGGGTGGATTCGGACATCCCGGAGAAGATCTTTCATCCGAATCCGCAGATTCCGCCGGTCACCCTGCTGCTGGCCCCCTCCGCCCGGTGGGTGGCCGAGTACTACCAGGCCGAGGTCGTCGGCGAGGTGGACGCGGCGACCGACGACGCACCCCGTACCCTGCGGGTCCGGCTGCGCACCGGTGGCGACGACTGGCTGGTCAGGCTGGTGCTGTCGCTGGGCGGAGCCGCGGTGATCCAGGACCGGCCCGACCTGGCCGTGATCGTGTCCGAGCGGGCGGCGCAGGCCTTGGACGCCTATCGCTGACCTTCCACCGCCGCCCACGTCGGGCGGACCCACGTCAGGCGGACCCGCGTCGGTCACCGGCCCCGCAGTCCACCCACCCGCCGGTACCGAATCAGCTGGACCGGCCCCGAGCCGGGTCGCTGCGGTCGCCGACGACCGGCCTCATGGCATCATCGAGAGCGGACCCCCGCGGTCCGCTCGTCATCCAGGGAGTGTTCCGTGCTGCTTCGTCGCCACAAGAAGGACGAGCCGAAAGACGGCACGATGTCCTTGATGGAGCACCTGTACGAGCTCCGCAAGCGATTGTTCTGGGCCGCGCTCGGGCTTTTCCTGGGCACGGTGATCGGGTTCGTCTGGTACACCCTGGCCATCCCGGCCCTGCACATTCCCAACCTCGGCGACATCCTGACCAGGCCCTACTGCCGGGTGCCGGCGAACAAGCGACTTGATGTCCCTGGTCATGCCTGCGCCCTGCTGGCCACCGACGTGTTCAGCCCGTTGCAGATCCGGCTCAAGGCGGCTTTCATGATCGGGGCGGTGCTGTCCTGTCCGGTCTGGCTCAGTCAGCTGTGGGGTTTCATCACCCCGGCGCTGTACGACAAGGAACGCAAATTCGCCCGCATCTTCGTCTCCAGCGCGGCCGTGTTGTTCGCCGGCGGGGCGGTACTGGCCTACTACGTGATCAGCGAGGGCCTCACCGTGCTGCTCGGGTTCGCCGGTAGCGGTGTGGTCAGCGGCCTCGACCCGTCGAAGTACTTCCAGTTCCTGATGGCCATGCTGATCATCTTCGGGGTCTCGTTCGAGCTGCCGCTGCTGCTGATCATGTTGAACGTCATCGGCATGATCAAAGGCGCACAACTGGCCAGGGCCCGGCGGTACTCGATCTTCGGCATCGTTGTGTTCGCCGCTCTGGTGGTCCCGGGTAACGATCCCATCACCATGTCCGCCCTGGCCCTGTCGCTGACGCTGCTCTACGAGGTCGCGGTTCAGGTGACCAAGGTCCACGACAAGCGCAAGGCCACCAGGACCGTAGCCGAAGGGCTGGCCGACCTGTCCGACGACGAGGCCTCGCCAGCTCCCACCACCGCGGGGCAGCACGGCGGCACCGAAGCCTCACCTCCGGTGCCCCGGCCGACCCCGGTGGCCACCCCGGCCCCGATCGTCGTCGACCGCCCGAACAGCCAGGACTTCGGCGACGCCACGTGACCGAAGGCCAAGGGCCGGTCCTCGAGGACGCGGGTTCGCCCGCGGAGCGGTACGCCCGGGCCAGAGATCGGGCCGAGCACCCGTACCTGACCGAATTCGCCGCCGGCCGGCCGTTCGTCCTCGACGCGTTCCAGATCGATTCGTGCCGGGCGTTGGAGGAAGGGCGCGGCGTGCTGGTCTGCGCCCCCACCGGAGCGGGCAAGACGGTGGTCGGGGAGTTCGCCGTCCACCGGGCCCTGGCCACCGGCGGCAAATGTTTCTACACCACGCCCATCAAGGCCCTGTCGAACCAGAAGTTCGCGGATCTGGTCGCGGACTACGGGTCGGACCGGGTGGGCCTGCTGACCGGCGACACCTCGATCAACTCCCACGCCGATGTGGTGGTGATGACCACCGAGGTGCTCCGCAACATGCTGTACGCCCGGTCGCCGGACCTGGACGGGCTGACGGCGGTGGTGATGGACGAGATCCACTATCTGGCCGACAAGTTCCGGGGTGCGGTGTGGGAGGAGGTCATCCTGCATCTGCCCGAACGGGTGCAGGTGGTCGGACTGTCGGCCACCGTGTCCAACGCCGAAGAATTCGGGGCGTGGCTGCAGACGGTGCGGGGGCACACCACGGTGGTGGTCGACGAGCACCGTCCGGTGCCGCTGTGGCAGCACATGCTCGTCGGGCGGCGGCTGTTCGACCTGTTCAGCACCTCTGGTGACGACCTCGACCCGGGGCGTCCCAGCGCCCGGATCAAGATCGAGCCGGCCCTGGCCAGGGCCGTCGCCGATGCGGAGGCGCTGGCCGACCGGTTCGCCGGGAACAGCCGGCACCGGGACAGCAGGAACGGCCGGGGCCGGTCCGGATTCGGCGGCCAGAGCGGCGGCGGCCAGGGCGGCGGTCCGCGCTGGCGGCCCGCCTCCCGCGTCGACGTGATCGAGCGGCTCGACGGGTCCGGTCTCCTTCCGGCCATCACCTTCATCTTCTCCCGGGTCGGATGTGACGCCGCAGTGACCCAGTGTGTGCGTTCGGGTATGCGCCTGACCAGCGAGAAGGAGAGGTCCGAGATCAGGGCGGTGATCGATCGCCGGACGGTCGAACTACCCGAGGCCGATCTCGCCGTACTCGGCTATTGGGAGTGGCGTGAGGCCCTGGAGCGCGGCATCGCCGCTCATCACGCCGGCCTGTTGCCGGCCTTCAAGGAGACCGTGGAAGAGCTGTTCGTCGCCGGCCTGGTCAAGGCGGTGTTCGCCACCGAGACGCTGGCGCTGGGCATCAACATGCCGGCCAGGACGGTGGTGCTGGAAAAGCTGGTCAAGTACAACGGCGAGGGCCACGTCGACCTGACCCCGGGGGAGTACACGCAGCTCACCGGTCGGGCCGGTCGGCGCGGTATCGACGTCGAAGGTCACGCGGTGGTGCTGTGGTCCCCGGGGATGGATCCGCACGTGGTCGGCGGGCTGGCCTCCCGGCGCACCTATCCGTTGCGGTCCTCGTTCCGCCCGAGCTACAACATGGCGGTGAATCTCACCGACCGGATGGGTCGGGTGGCCGCGAAGGAACTCCTGGAGCAGTCGTTCGCCCAGTTCCAGGCGGACTCGGCAGTGGTCGGCCTGGTCCGGCAGGTCCGACGGGACGAGGAGGCGATCGCGTCCCACTCCCGGGCGATGGCCTGCCACCTGGGCGATACCGCAGAATATCTCGCGCTGGTCAGCGAACTGGGCGCCCAGGAGAAGAACACGACCAGAGCGGGAGCGCAACGTCGCCGGGACGCGACGACCAATGACCTGATGGCCCTCAAACGCGGCGACGTCATCTCGGTCCCGGCCGGGCGGCGCGCCGGACTGGCGGTGGTCCTGGACCCCGGTATCGGAACCGACGACATGATCAGACCCCTGGTCGTCACCGTCGGGCGGTGGGCGGGACGATTGGGACCAGCCGATTTCCGGGGGCCGGTGCCGACCCTGGGCCGGATCAAACTGGACCGGTTCGTCGATCATCGCTCTCCCGGCGTGCGCCGGGACATCGCCGCTGCGCTGGATGCGGCGGTGGCAACCGGGTCGGTGGCGGTGCGTGGCCGGATGTCGGGACGGGTCGCCGACGATGTCGACCTCGGGACGCTGCGACGGGCGGTCCGGGCCCATCCGGTGCACGGGTGCGCCGACCGGGAAACACACCTGCAGTGGGCCAGGCGGTGGCAGCGCCTGCGCACCGAGAACGCCGCGCTGCAGGCCAGAGTGGCCGGGACCCGCGGTTCGCTCGGTGACGCGCTGGACCGGATTCTGCGGCTGCTGGACCGGCGCGGGTACGTGGACGGCGACCGGCTGACCCCCGCCGGGCGGATGTTGTCCCGGATCTGGTCGGAAAGTGACCTGGTGGTGGCGGAGTGCCTGCAGCGCGGGGTGTGGGACGAACTCACCGCCGCGGAACTGGCCGCGGCGACATCGGTCCTGGTGTTCGAAGCACGCCGGGAAGGCGTCAGCGCACCTGCCGTGCCCGCCGGCGCGGCGACCACCGCCATCGCCGGGACCACCCGGATCTGGGCCGAGATCAGCGCCGACGAAGCCGACGCCGGGCTTCCCGCCACCCGCAGCCCCGATCCGGGCTTCGCCGCCGCGGTGGCCTCGTGGGCCCGGGGGGAGTCGTTGACCCAGGCCCTCACCGTCGCCAACGCGACCGGAACCGACATGTCGGCCGGTGACTTCGTCCGGTGGTGCCGGCAGGTCATCGACCTGCTCGACCAGGTGCGCACCGTCGCCCCGTCAGGGCTTGCCGGAACCGCCCGGCAGGCCCTGACGGCGCTGCGGCGGAGGGTTGTGGCGCTCGGAGCGCTGTGAGGCCACCGCCGGGCGAAGCGGTCGACCCGGGACGTGGTTTGATCAGCACTGCTACGTCGGCGTGCGGGTCGGCGTGAGGTCAGGAGGCACGTGATGAGCACGCCATACGGTCAGGGCCGATCACCGGACGAGCCGGACTCAGGTGGGCAGCCTTCGGCCTACGGTCCGCCGCCGCAGCCGTCCTGGTCGCCGGGTCCGCCCGCCGATTCCGCGCCGCAGAGCCAGCCGTCCGGGTACGAGCCTCCGGGATACGGGCCGTCACCCGGGTACGGCCAGCCGTCCGGGTACGCGCCCGCGGGCTACGGGTCGCCCAGCGGGGCCCAACCGGTCTACACCCCGCCGCCCGCCGACTACGGCCAGCCGTCGTACGGGCAGCCCGCCACCTACGGTCAACCCGCCTATGGGCAGCCCGCCACCTACGGTCAGCCTTCGTACGGTCAACCCGCGTACGGGCAACCCGCGTACGGTCAGCCCGCCGCCTACGGTCAGCCGAGTGGTTACGGTCAGCCCGGCACCTACGGTCAGCCCGGCACCTACGGTCAGGGCGGCGGGTTCGGTCCGGGCGGCGGTTACGGGCAAAGCGGGGGTTCGGGTCAACCTTCGCCGTCGGCGCCGGCGAAGAAGTCCGGCCGAGGCCTGTTGATCGGGGCGATCGCCGCCGTGCTGGTGCTGGCCGTCGCCGCGGTGCTGTTGTTCATCTATCCCGGGTGGCTCAAGAAGGGCGACACCTTCGACAACACCAAGGTTGCGGCCGGGGTGACCAAGATCCTCACCGCCGCGCCGCCCGCCGGTTACGGGACCACGGGTGTCACCACGGTGACCTGCCCGCCGGATCAGCCGGTCACCACCGGCACGACCTTCACCTGTACCGCCGTGATCGACGGCGCGTCGAAATCGATCACCATCACGGTCAAGGACAACACCGGCAAGTACGAAGTCG
The DNA here is from genome assembly GCA_964250735.1 of uncultured Nakamurella sp. GTDB lineage: Bacteria > Actinomycetota > Actinomycetes > Mycobacteriales > Nakamurellaceae > Nakamurella. Next base: position 26,713 of record CAXUHA010000024.1, read on the forward strand.
GCGTACCGAACTGATCGTGCTCACCGGGCGCCCAGCGCGTCGATCATCCGGGCCACCGGTGAGCCGAGCCCGTACTCGCGAGCGAGCTCCAGCAGCCGGTCCGGGTCGACCGGGGCCGTCGGCAGCCGACCGTCACCGACCGGGGTCACCGTGACCGGAGCGTCGAGCGCCACCCTGACCACCTGCGGGGCGACCGAGAGATAGGGCAGCGCGGGGCCGAGTCTGGCGCGCTGGGCCCGGCTCAGCGACGACGCCGGATCCCGGGTCGCCTCGATCACCGCTTCAATGGAGCCGAAGGCGCTGATCAGCGCGGCGGCGGTCTTGTCGCCGACCCCGGGGACGCCGGGCAGGCCGTCCGAGGGATCGCCTCGTAGGACCGCGAAGTCGGGATACTTCCCGGCCGGGATCCCGTGTTTCGCGGCCACGGCTGCCGTGTCCAGCACCTGCACCCGGCTCATCCCGGCCCCGAGATACCGCACCCGCACCGCAGTGGGGGTCTCGCGAGCCAACTGGAACAGATCACGGTCGCCGGTGACCACCTCCACCGGATCGACCTCCTCCCGCGCCGCGAGGGTGCCGATCACATCGTCCGCCTCGAACCCCGGCGCGCCCGCGGTGGCGATGCCGAACGCGGCCAGCACCTCGAGCAGGACGGGAATCTGCGGGCCCAGCTCGTCCGGCACCTGCTCGACCGCAGTCTCACCTTCATGTAGAGCTTGAGACTTGTCCGTTTCATCGGGCATCTCCGCGACCCGGTGCGTCTTGTACGTGGGGACCAGGTCCACCCGCCAGGCCGGCCGCCAGTCCAGATCGAGGCAGGCCACCATCCTGGTCGGCCGACCGTCCAGCATCACCCGCCGGATGATGTCCAGAGTGCCGCGGATGGCATTCACCGGCCGACCGGCCGACCCGGTGGTGGTCGCGGGCACGCCATGGAAGGCCCGGAAGTAGATCCCGGCGAGATCGAGCAGTTGCAGCATGCCGGCCGACGTTACCCACGGAAAGTCACTGATAGACCCCGGGGTCAGACTTTGACGACCCGGAGCGGGGAGTGCGCACCGGCCATGCGGTCGAAGTCCGCGTCCTGGGTAACGACGGGCAGGCCGTGGGCGATGGCGGTGGCGGCGATGAGGGCGTCGGTCAGCCGAATGGTTCGATGGATGCCCGCACGGCGGCAGTCGTCGACGAGGTGAGCCCAGGCGGTCATCACCGATTCGCTGATCGGAACGGGATCTGCCTCTCGAGCCAGAGCGAGCGCATCGCCACGTTGCGCTCGGATATCGTCGTCATCTGCGGCAAGCACACCCAATTCCAGCTCGCCGAGAGTGACAACCGACACCGCGATCCGATCGGGGAGCCGGCCGAGCGGCCGAGCGACTTCCGCTGCGATGAAGATTCCGGTGTCGAGCAACCCGGCACTCACGTGTCAGCACCCATTGCTCTTCACGCTGGTGCTCGTCGCCACTTCGCTCCGCTCCTGGGTCGTCCCTGACTGCGATGCTCAGTCCGCCAGCGTCTGACCCGCGAGTTCATCAAGGTCTGCCCGCAGTTGTGGATCGGCAGCCCGCCGGGCGAGCTGATCACCCAGCGCGGCGCCGGAGAGCCAGCGCGTGCGCCCTGCATAGGGAACGATGTCGGCGATCGGTTCGCCGTGAACGGTCAAGGTCACCCGCTCACCTGCTCTCACCGCGTTGAGTACCCGCGCTGTGTCGTTCCGCAGATCCCGCACCCCGACGTTCATGTGCGACAGCGTAGCACAAATGGGTCAGGCGCTTTTCGGACGCGCGACGGTGGCCGGTGAGCGACGGCAGCGGCGGGCTAAACTCCGCACCATGTCCGATCCGGCTCGCGCTCGGCCATCCGACGACACCGCGGTGACCAGCGTTTTCGCCGGCCGGCTGAGTTCGCTTTCCGCCCTGGCCGACCAGACCGGCGCCGACGTGGTGATCATCTCGCCGGGCGCCGACCTGCGGTACTTCGCGGGCCACTCGGTCTCCTCGCACGAACGCCTCACCGCCCTGGTGGTACCGGCGGACGGTCGGCCGCAGATGCTGGTGCCCGCGCTGGAACGACTGGGCTGGGCCGGAAGTCCGGTCGAGACGATCGGGGTGCCGTTCACCACCTGGACCGACGGCGCCGACCCCTACGGCGCACTGGCCGCCCTGCTCCCGCCCGCGGCCGGCGTCCTCGCCGTCGACTACCACATGCCCGCGGTGCACGCCCTCGGGATGGCCCGGGCCATCCCCGGATCGGAGCTGACCCTGGCCGGCGGGATCATCGGCGAACTCCGGATGCGCAAGGGGCCGGCCGAGATCGCCGCCCTGGCCGAGGCCGGCGCCGCCGTCGACCGGGTGCAGGCTCGCATCGGTGAATGGCTGCGGACCGGCCGCAGCGAGTCCGATGTCGCGGCCGACATCGCCGCGGCCCTGGTCGAGGAGGGCCACACCCGGGCGGACTTCGTCATCGTCGGGTCCGGAATCAACGGTGCGAGCCCGCACCACGAGGCCTCCGACCGGATCATCGAGCCGGGCGACCCGGTCGTGATCGACATCGGCGGCCCGACCGGGGCCGGCTATTTCTCCGACTGCACCCGCACCTACCGGATGGCCGGCCCGGCGGATCCGGAATTCGACAGTGTCTACGAGGTGGTCCGGCAGGCGCAGCAGGCCGGTGTCGACGCCGTCCGGCCGGGTGTGCCCGCCGAGGAGATCGACCAGGCGGCTCGGTCGGTGATCGACAAGGCAGGCTACGGAGAGTTCTTCATCACCAGGACCGGTCACGGTATCGGCCTGGAGGTGCACGAGCATCCCTACCTCGTGACCGGAAACGCCACCCCGCTCGAGGTGGGCATGGCCTTCTCGATCGAGCCCGGCATCTACCTGCCGGGACGGTTCGGGGTGCGGATCGAGGACATCGTCGTGGTGGGCCCCGACGGGGCCGTGCTGATGAACAACGCCCCGAAGACGTTGACCTCGGTGGGGAGCTGATGGGCGTGCTGGAGGAGATCGACGGCCGGATCGCCGCCGTGCTGGCCGCCGACGGTCGGTGCTCCTACACCGACCTGGCCGAAAAGGTCGGCCTGTCCGTCTCCGCGGTTCACCAGCGCGTGCGCAGGCTGGAACAACGCGGGGTGATCAGGGGCTACGCGGCACGTATCGACGGTGAGCAGATCGGTCTGCCGCTGACCGCGTTCGTCTCGCTGACCCCGATCGATCCGGCCGAGCCGGACGACTACCCGCATCGGCTGCGACCACTCCCGCAGATCGAGGCGTGCTATTCGGTGGCCGGTCTGGAGTCGTACATCGTCAAGGTGCGGGTCGCCTCGCCGTCCGCCCTGGAGGCCCTGTTGGCGCAGATCCGGGCCACGGCCAATGTGTCGACCCGGACCACGGTGGTCTTGTCCACGCCCTTCGAGGACCGTCCGGTCAGCTCGATCGAGGAGGGCCGACCGGGGCACACCGCGGTGGAGAACTGAAACGTCGGCCGGCAACGGCTGTCGGTGCGGCGTGATGTGATCTTCGAATGGCCGACGCCCCGCTGACCTATCCCCGCGCCGATCGCGACGACACCGCCGATCTGCTCCACGGTGTCCTGGTGGCCGATCCCTACCGGTACCTGGAAAACCCCGACGCCCCGCGGACGGTCTCCTTCGTCGACGCCCAGAACGCGGTGTCCGAGCCGTATCTGCGAGGCCTGCCGGGCCGCGCCGAATTCCTGGCCGGCACCACCGCATTGCTCACCGCCCCGCGACAGGGAGTGCCGTGGGAGCGCGGCGGGCGCTACTTCATGATCGGCAACCCGGGGGAGAAGGACCAGGACCAACTGTTCTGCGCGGACACCGTCGCCGACCTGATGGCGGGCGGCCGGCTGCTGCTCGATCCCAACACCTGGTCGGTGGACGGCGCGGCGGCGCTCACCGGTCTGCGGGTCAGCGAGGACGGCACGTTCGCCGGCTACACCAGGTCCGACGCCGGCTCCGACTGGCGCACCATCGGAGTGCTGGACGTCGACACCGGTGCCGGGCTGCCCGACCGGCTGACCGAAGCCAAGTGGCTGGAACCCACCTGGCTGCCCGACGGGCGCTCGTTCCTGTACTGGCGTTACCCGGGCGCCGAGACCGCCACCTCCGGTGCGTTCACCGACGCCACGGAGGTCGGGTTGCTGGCCCTGCACCGGCTGGGCACCGAGCAGGACCAGGACGTGGTGGTCTGGTCCAGGCCGGAGGCGCGGGACTGGATGGTCGACCCCTTCGTCACCGACGACGGCCGGTGGCTGGTGCTGACGGCCTCGCCCGGCACGGATTCCAGAACCACCGTCACGGTCCGGCGGCTGACCGTGGACGATCGGGGCCGCACCGGCGTGCCGCCCGAGGGGACCACGGTGGTCGGGGAGCTGACCGACGCCCACCACGTGGTCGGATCGGACGGCGACACGCTGTACCTGCGGAGCGAGCGCGACGCCCCGGCCGGGCGGCTGGTCGCGGTCGACCTGACCGATCCGGGCGCACCCTGGCGCACGCTGGCCCAGGGCGACGGGCCACGGATACTGGCCGGCGTTTCCATGGCGCTCGACTCCTTCCTCCTGCTCTGGTCGGTGGACACCGCCCACCGCTTGCAGATCACCGACCGCCGCGGGCGGGTCCGCGCCGACCCGCACCTGGGTGAGCAGGTCACCGTGTCGATCCTCCGGTCCAGGCCCGGTAGCAGGGAGATCTTCGTGGGCACAACAGGTTTCGATCACCGGCTGCGCGTCTATCGGCTGGACACGGCCGGCACCGTCGGTGAGCTGCCGGGGCCGGCCGGCGCGGCGCCGCTGCCGCCGGTGCTGGCCGAGAGGCGCTCCGGCCGGTCCGCGGACGGCACCGCAGTGCCGATGAGCGTGGTGCGGCTGGCCGACCTTCCCCCGGGTCCGCGGCCCACGCTGCTCTACGGTTACGGCGGGTTCGACATCCCCGTGCAGCCGAGCTTTTCCGCGCTGTTCGCCGGCTGGATCGCCGCCGGGGGAGTGCTGGCCGTGGCCAATCTGCGCGGTGGGGGAGAATTCGGCTCCGGCTGGCACGAGGCCGGGATGCTGCACCACAAACAACGGGTCTTCGACGACCTCTTCGGCTGCGCCGACGCCCTGATCGCCGATGGGGTCACGACGTCGGGGCAGCTGGCCGTGCACGGCCGGTCCAACGGGGGACTGCTGGTCGGGGCCGCGATCACCCAACGCCCGGAATTGTTCGCGGCGGCGCTGCCGACGGTCGGGGTACTGGACATGCTGCGGTTCCACCTGTTCACCATCGGCTGGGCGTGGACGAGCGAGTACGGCAACCCCGACGACCCGGACGACTTCGAGGTGCTGCGGGCCTATTCGCCGCTGCACGCCCTGCGCGAGGGAGTGTCCTACCCGCCGACGCTGATCAGTTCCGGCGATCACGACGACCGTGTGGTGCCCGCCCACTCGCTCAAATTCGGCGCCCAGCTGCAGCACTGCCAGGCCGGCCCCGGCCCGGTGCTGTTGCGGATCGACACCCGGGCGGGTCACGGCATGGGCAAGCCGGCCCGGGCCCTGGCCCGGGAGTACGCCGACCAGTTGGCGTTCGCTGCGCACTGGACGGGGCTGGGACACGCCGCGGCGGTGCCGGGGAACGGTGCTCGGCGCGGGAATTGATCGACCCGGTGCTCGGGTTGGCATGCGTAGTGATCTGGTTAGCATGGGCAAAGTGCCCGCCACCGCCTCGAAGGTTGACATCCACCTGTGACGACGTCCACGAAGCCCACCGACAGCGCGACCGCAGTCGGATTCCGGTCCGAGCGCGGGCCGGTGCTGATCTCGCTGATGCTGGCCACCTCGCTGGTCGCATTGGACTCGACCATCATCGCCACCGCCGTGCCGTCGGTGGTCAAGAGCCTCGGCGGGTTCGCGGAGTTCCCCTGGCTCTTCTCCATCTACCTGCTGGCCCAGGCGGTGTCGGTACCGATCTACGCCAAGGTCGCCGACATGTTCGGTCGCAAACCGGTGATTCTGCTGGGCATCGGCCTGTTCCTGGCCGGATCGATCCTGTGTGGTGTGGCCTGGAGCATGCCGGCCCTGATCGCCTTCCGGGCGCTGCAGGGTCTGGGCGCCGGAGCCGTGCAGCCGATGAGCATCACCATCGTCGGCGACATCTACAGCCTGGAGGAACGGGCCAGGGTCCAGGGCTACCTGGCCAGCGTCTGGGGCGTCTCGGCCGTGATCGGACCCACGCTGGGCGGCGTCTTCAGCGAATGGGTGTCGTGGCGGTGGATCTTCTTCGTCAACATTCCCATGTGCTTCCTGGCCGGGTCGATGTTGCTCCGCAAATTCACCGAGAAGGTGACCCGCACCCCCCACCGGATCGACTACCTGGGCGCGACCCTGCTGACGGTCGGTTGCTCGCTGCTGATCCTCGGCCTGCTGGAGGGTGGGAACGCCTGGGCGTGGAACTCTCCGGTCAGCGTGGTGATCTTTCTGGTCGGGGCCGGGTCGTTGGTCGGCTTCGTGTTCGTGGAGCGCCGCGCGGCGGAACCGGTGTTGCCGCTGTGGGTCTTCCGGCGGCGGGTACTGGTCGGTGGTAGCGCGGTGTCGCTCACCGTCGGGGCGGTGGTGCTCGGCCTCACCTCCTACGTGCCGACCTACGTGCAGGTCGTCCTGGGCGCCGGCCCGTTGGTGGCCGGTTTCGCGCTGGCCACCCTGACCATCGGCTGGCCGGTCGCCGCAGCGCTGTCCGGCCGGCTGTACCTGCGCGTCGGATTCCGGTCGACCGCGCTGCTGGGCGGCGTGATCGCACTGTTCGGCACCGCCGCGACCCTCACCTTCGGGCGGACGTCCTCGATCTGGTGGGTCGGCGTCGTCTGTTTCGTCATCGGCCTGGGCCTGGGCCTGGTCGCCAGCCCCACCCTGATCGCGGCGCAGTCCAGTGTCGGCTGGTCCGAACGCGGCGTGGTGACCGGGACCAACATGTTCAGCCGCTCCATCGGCAGCGCGGTCGGAGTCGCCCTGTTCGGCGCCATCGCCAACGCGGTGCTCACCGTCGGCGGCACCTTCAACGAGACGCCTGCTGCGGTCGACCGGGCCGCGCATCACGTCTTCATCGCCGTGGTGGCGTTGTGCGCGGTGATGGTGGCGGCGGCCCTGCTGCTGCCGCGTCGTCGCGACCAGGTCGTGGTATGAGGTCGCGTTACGACACGGTGATGGTGTGCCGGTGATCCTCCTTCGCGGTGGCCGGGTGCACACCGCGGCTGATCCGGACGCCACCGCGATGGCCATCACGGACGGGGTGATCAGCTGGATCGGTGCCGAACACGCGGTGGACATGGCCGGCCGGCCCGATCACGTCGTGCACCTGGACGGTGCCTTGGTCGTCCCTGGCTTCGTGGACGCCCATGTGCACACCACCGACGCCGGACTGGCGCTGACCGGCCTGGACCTGGGGTCGGCCACCTCGCTGGGCGATTGTCTGCGCCGGATCACCGCCGCCGCGGATGCTCTGGCCCCCGGCGAACCGCTCTGGGGTCACGGTTGGGACGAGACCCGCTGGCCGGAGAACCGGCCGCCGTACCGGGCCGAGATCGACGTGGCGGTCGGTGGCCGCCCCACCTACCTCAGCCGGATCGACGTCCATTCCGCCCTGGTCAGTACCGCCCTGGTCGATCGTTTGCCCCCCGGATCGGATCAGGGTGATCTGCATCCGCAGCGTCCGCAGACCAGGACGGCCCACCACGCCGTCCGCAACATGGCGAAGTCCCTGCTCACGCCGGCTCGTCGGGCCGCGGCACAATCGGCCTTCCTGGCCGCCGCCGCGGCCGCCGGCATCGTGGAGGTGCACGAGTGCGCGGCGGGCGACGCTCCAGGCCGGCAGGATCTGCGGGCCCTGCTCGACCTCGATTCGCCCATCTCGGTACTCGGCTACCTGGCCGCGGCCGTCCGGGAGCCGGAGGAGGCCGGAGCGCTGCTCCGCACCACTGGAGCGGTTGCGCTGGCCGGCGACCTGTCCGTCGATGGTGCGATCGGATCCCGAACCGCATCCTTGTCCCGGCCCTACCTCGATGACGACACCACCTGCGGCACAAGGTATCTGACCGATGACGAGCTGACCGATCATCTGTGGGCCTGCGCCGTCGCGGGCGTGCAACCCGGATTCCATGCTATCGGCGACGACGGGGTCAGCGCCGTGGCGGGCGCACTGCGGCGCGCAGCCGAACGTCTGGGCGAACACGGCACCGTCACGCTGGCGGCCTGCACACCTCGGATAGAACACGCCGAAATGGCCGACCCGGAGGCGATCGCCGCCTTCGCCGCGACCGGCACGGTGGCGTGTGTGCAGCCGATGTTCGATTCCGCCTGGGGTGGGCCGGAGGGCATGTACGCCCGGCGACTGGGCGTGGAACGAGCCCGACCGATGAATGCCTTCGCGGCCCTGGCCGCAGCCGGCGTCGCGCTGGCGCTGAGTTCGGACGCCCCGGTCACCCCGGCGGCGCCGTGGCGGGCGGTACAGGCCGCGGTGCGCCACCGCACGCCTGGTTCTGCGCTGTCGGCGCGGGCCGCCTTCACCGCACACACCAGGGGTGGGCACCGGGCCGCCCGCCGGACCGATCGGGGTGTCGGCACGATCACCGTCGGGGCCCCGGCCCATCTGGCCGTCTTCTCGACCGGTGAGCTGATCCGACCCCCGGCCAACCCGTCGGTGGCCCGGTGGTCGACGGACCCGCGGTCCCGCGTGCCGCTGCTGCCGGACCTCACACCCGGTGCCTCGCTGCCGACCACCCTGGCGACCGTCGTCGGCGGCCGGATCGCCTACGACACCGGCCTGTTCGCGGGCCTGACCCGATGATGACGCCCCGGGGCGCCGGACCTCTGACCGGCCGATCACGACGGCGGCACTAGGCTGGCGAGCGTGGCATCTCCGACGGTCGGCAGCGCGCCGTCCGCCGACCTGATCCGCCGCACCAGGAGACAGCTTCGACGGGCCGGCCGACCGGGCCGGGTCGCCGGGTGGCGCCGATCGCTGATCGGGCTCGGTGGGCTCCGTGTCGTCGGCGCCCTGCTCGGCGGCTACGCACTCAATCTCGCGTTTGCACCGACCACCTGGTGGTGGATGGCCTTCGTCGGGCTGGGCCTGCTGGGACTGGTGCTGCACGGTCGACGGATGGGCCCGGCGCTCGGGTTGGGTCTGCTGTTCGGGCTGGCCTTCTACGCCCCCCTGCTGAATTGGACGACGGTGTATGTCGGGCCGGTGGCCACCGCCCTGGCCGTGGCCGAGGCGGTGCTGACCATGCCGGTCGGGGCGCTGGTCGCCGCCGCATCCCGCAGGTTGCGGGTGTGGCCGGTGTGGGCGGCCGCCGCGTGGGTGGCCGGCGAGGCGCTCCGCGGCCGGTTCCCGTTCGGCGGTTTTCCCTGGGGTGGCATCGCCTACTCCCAGCCGGACGGTCCGCTCCTGCCCTCGGCCTCTTTGCTCGGTGCCTCCGGCCTGGCCTTTCTCACCGCGCTGGGCGGTTTTGCGATGGCCGCAGCGGTCCGGACGGCCTGGGCCGGCCGTCACCACCTGCGGCCGGCCATGGTGATCGGCCCGGCGCTGCTCGTGGCGTTGCCGTTTGCCCTGGGCGTCATCGGCCGCGCCACCGAGCAGTCGGGCGCCGGCGCGCCGACCACGACCATCGCCGTGGTCCAGGGCAACGTGCCGGCCCCGGGACTGGAGTTCAACGCCCGCCGGCGGGCCGTCACCGACCTGCACGCCCTGCAGACGCACAAGCTGGCCGCCGACGTCCGGGCCGGCAAGACCCCGCGCCCGGACCTGGTCATCTGGCCCGAGAACGCCTCCGATATCGATCCGTACACCAACCCGGACGACGCCGCGGTGATCAACTCCGCGGTGGCGGACATCGGCGTGCCGGTACTGGTCGGCGCCGTGGTCGGGAGCGGTACCGCGGGCCAGAACTACAACATGGGCATCGTCTGGGATCCGGTCACCGGTCCGGCCGGGAAACTGTCGGACGGGACGTACACCAAGATGCACCCGGTGCCGTTCGGCGAGTACATGCCCTACCGGTCGTTCTTCCGGATCTTCTCCGATAAGGTCGACCTGCAGCAGGGTGAGTTCCTGCCCGGGACGCGGCCGGGCAATCTGACCATCGCCGGGGTCAAGGTCGGGGACGTCATCTGCTTCGAAGTGGTCTACGACGGCATCGTCCGCGACGTGGTCGACGGGGGAGCGCAGGTGTTGGTCGTCCAGACCAACAACGCCACCTTCGGGTGGACCAACGAGACCTATCAGCAGCAGGCCATGAGCCGGGTCCGGGCCGTCGAACACGGCCGCGTGGTCCTCATCGCCGCCACCAGCGGCGTCTCGGCGGTGATCGGGCCGGACGGCGGCGTGCAATCACGGATCGGCCTGTTCCAGGCCGGGTATCTGACTCCCACAGTGCCGCTCATCTCGGCCACCACCCCGGGTACGGTGCTCGGGGCACCCGTCGAATGGACCCTCACCGTCGGCGCGTTGGCCGCCCTGTTGATGAGCACCGCGTTCAGCACGAAGTTGAGCACCGCGCGGGCCAGGCGGCGGGCGTCCCGCGGCGCGATCCCCGGTGACCGCACCGCACCTGTGACCGCCCCGCACCTGTGACCGCCCCGCACCTGTGACCGCTGAGGGAGAAGCAAGACCTGTGAGCTCTGCCGACCGCGTCGATGATGTGGACCGTGTGCTGGTCATCATTCCCACGTTCAACGAACGGGAGAACCTACCGCGCATCCTGGACCGGGTGAGGGCGGCGGTGCCGACGGCCGGTGTGCTGGTGGTCGACGACAGCAGTCCGGACGGCACCGGGGCGATCGCCGACGAGCGGGCCGCCGCCGACCCGAAGATCGCCGTGCTGCATCGGACCGAGAAGGACGGACTGGGCCCGGCCTACTTCGCCGGCTTCGACTGGGGGTTGGAGCGCGGGTTCGAGGTGCTGGTGGAAATGGACGCCGACGGTTCCCACGCGCCGGAACAGCTACCCCGGCTGCTCGGTGCCCTCGACCACGCCGACCTGGTCATCGGTTCCCGATACGTGCCAGGCGGGTCCGTGGTGAACTGGCCGAAGAGCCGGGAAATCCTGTCCCGCGGCGGCAACCTGTACTCCCGGCTGGCCCTCGGGGTGAACGTCAAGGACATCACCGCCGGATACCGCGCCTACCGGGCCGATGTGATCAGGACCATTCCGCTGACCGAGGTGGCCTCCCACGGTTACTGCTTCCAGGTCGACCTGGCCTGGCGGACGATTCGCGGTGGCTTCCGCGTCGTCGAGGTGCCGATCACCTTCACCGAACGGGAAGTCGGCGTGTCCAAGATGAGTGGGGGCATCGTTCGGGAAGCGCTGGTCAAGGTGACCCTGTGGGGCGCCGCCCACCGCCTGCGTCAACTCTCGGGCCTGATCAGGGGCCACCAGCCGGCCGGTGGTCAGAAGGCTGCCGACCCGATCGTCTGACCATCGGAAACGGCCCGGCATCGTAGAAAGACGATGCCGGGCCGTTGTCGTGGCGCTGTGGGGGTGATCGATGTGCCGCCGGCGGATCAGGAGGCGGTGCGGCGGGCCTTCAGCTCGGCCAACCGCTCGCCCAGAATTTCTTCGAGCTCAGCAATGGAACGACGCTCCAGCAGCATGTCCCAGTGGGTACGGGGCGGCTTGATCGACTTGCCTTCGGGAGCGGATCCGTCGATCAGGGTCGACTCGAGTCCGTGCATCCGGCAGTCCCATACCGCGGGAACCTCGGCGTCGTCGGCCATCGGCACGGTGAATTCGTGTCCCCGGGGGCAACGGAAGGTTGCCGTGTGGCGGGGAGCAAGGTCGTGGTTGCGGTCGGCCTCGTAGCTTGTGCTGCCGAGGCGACTTCCGCGCAGGACGCGGTCAGCCATGTTGTTCCTTTCGGTGTTCGTCCGGGTCACGTGATCACGCGAGTCCGGGCCGGGAAATACACCCGGCGGGCTGCCCCAGGGGAGCGCTACTGGTTGGTAACGCCGTCAGGGGGTGGTTCGTTCCCGATCACGCTGCAGACGGCTCGCAGCGTGCACCAATCGCGGGCTTTCGTCGGCCTGTCGCCTACCGGTGTGCAACGCTAGCGCATTTCCTCCCGCAGTCGGCACGCAAGACGCACAACTGTGGCCGATCTGGTGATCATCACCACATGACCGGCCCCACCGCCGCGCCTACCACTGGTCGCGGGCGACCAGGATGTCCCGCAGGATGTCCGGCCGATCGGTCATGATGCCGTCGACCCCCATGTCGAGCAACCGGCGAATCTCGCCCGCCCGGTCGATCGTCCACACATGCACCTCGATCTCGGCCCGATGCGCGGCCGCGACGAAGGCCGGAGTGACCACGGCCAGTCGACCGAAACGCACGGGTACCTGGGCCGCCAGGGCCGGGCCGGTCCTGGGCGCCGCGCCGAACCGGGCGGCACCGACCAGCAGACCCACCCCCCGGGGTCCGAGCGAGGTGGCGATGCTCGGACCGAGCGCCTGCCGGAGCTGGGCGAGCCGCCGATCGGAGAAGGAGCCCAGACCGACCCGGTCGGCGGCACCGGACGTGCGGAGCAGGTCGATCAGCGGACCGACGGCATGGTCCGACTTCGGGTCGATGTTGAATCGCGTGTCCGGGAAGGCGGCGAGAACGTCGGCCATCAGCGGGATGGGTTCGCGGCCACCGATCCGGGCACGCCGGACCTGATCCCAGGTCAGGTCGCGGACCCGTCCACGGGCATCGGTCACCCGGTCGAGGTGGTGGTCGTGAAAGGCGATCAACACGCCGTCCGCGGTGGCGTGCACGTCGGTTTCCAGATAGCGGTAGCCCTCGTCGACGGCCCGGGCGAAGGCGGCCATGCTGTTCTCGCAACCGGCGAGATCACCGATGTGCCAACCACGATGGGCGAACGCCCGCGGGCCGGCTCCCGCGAGGTAGGCCGTCATGTCCTCCAGTCTGACACCTGACCGGCCCGGCAGCCCAAGCCCGCACAGGTCGGGCGTTACCGTGTCGAGGTGACAGGTGTGGGGCCGGCCGACGAGCGACGCCGGGTCTCGGCCGGTGGTCGCGGGCCGTCGGCTCGATGCCTGTGGTGCGGTCGGGAGCTTCCGTCCGGCGCAACGATCGGTCGGCGCCGTCGGTACTGCGCGCAGGCCTGCCGCCAGCGTGCGTACGAGACGCGACGTGAGGTGCAGCGCGGGGTGCTCCCGCCGGATGCGGTCATCCTGTCCGTGGAGGAACGCAACGATCTGGCCGACCGGCTGTATCAGGTGCGGTGTGCGGCCGAGGACGTGGCGACCGCGCTGGGCGACGGGTCACCGCGCACCGAGGTGACCGCCCTGGTGCAGGCGATGCTGATCGCGGCGAGGTCGGCGGACCGCATCCGCTGACCTCAGTCCGCGCTGCGGAGAATCAGCAGGCTGATCTCGCTCGGGGCGAAGATCCGGAACGGTGGTCCCCAGAACCCGCTGCCGCGGCTGGTGTACAGGACGGTGCGTTGACCGTGGCGGGACAGGCCGTGCAAGGCACCCTGTTCGGCGCGGACCAGGTAATGGAACGGCCACATCTGCCCGCCGTGCGTGTGCCCGGAGACCTGCAGGTCGACGCCGGCCGGGGCCGAGATCCGGACCGATTTGGGTTGGTGGGCGAGCAGAACCACCGGGAGGTCCGCATCCAGTCCGGTCAGGGCGGCGGTCAGGTCCGCTCCGTGGCCGGGAACCTTCGATCCCCGTGCGGTCAGGTCGTCGATGCCGGCCAGCGCGAGTCTGCTGCCACCCCGCTCCACCACGACGTGCCGGTTGCGCAGGACGGTCCAGCCGATGTCGGCCATGTGGGAGACCCAGCCCGCCGCGCCGGACATGTACTCGTGGTTACCGGTGATATACACCCGGGCCAGGGCGGCGTGTGCGTCGGCCAGCGGCGCCACCTGCACCCGCCGTTTCTCGACCGGTCCGTCAGCCAGATCGCCGGCGTGGGCGAGCACATCGGGCTGCAGGCCGTTGACCCGCCGCACCAGCCCGGCCGACCATGTCGCCCGGTTGATGGGACCGAAATGGGTATCGGCGATCACCACCAGTCGCAGGCCGTCGAGTCCGGCGCCGAGCCGGGACATCGGCACCTCGGTGGTCCGGACCGTTGGAATCCGGCGCGCCTGCCACAGTCCGAAACCGCAGAGCAGGACGACCCAGACCAGTACGGAGCCGGCCACCCAACGGGCCCGGCCCGGTGGGGCGACCCCGGTCACCGCCAACACCAGATCGAGGATCTCACCGAGAACGGTCCAGACGAACAACGTCCACACGATCCCCAGCCAGCTATCCCCGACAACGGCCAGCCGATCGCGGCCGGCCTTTCCGTGACCCTTCCACATGGCAGCGGGGAAGCCGAGCAGAGCGACCACGGCGACCACCGTTCCGGCCACGGTCACCCCCGCCGACCACTGCGGGGCGAGCACCAGCCGCCACCAGGGCAGGCCGTGCAGGAGCAGCAGAACGGCGACCAGAACGATCAGGAAGACGCCGCGGCGGTCACGCATGTATCGATCTTCTCAAGCCGGGTCCTTCTCACGCCGCCTTCTCGAGCCGCACCGCAGTGCGCTCAGCCGGCAGGTAGCTCGTACTGGTCGCGGTACCGGGCGGGGACAAGAACCAGGTATTCCTTGTGCCGCCGCAGGAACGACAGGACGAACGGACAGACCGGCACCACCAGGTGGCCGGCCGCCTGGATCTGGTCCAGCGCGCCGCTGATCAGCGTCGAGCCCAGGCCGCGGCCTTCGAACTCGGGGTCGATCTCGGTGTGGGTCAACGCATACGTGTTGTCCTGCAGCTGATAGGCGACGAAACCGGCGGGCGCCCCATCGACGTAGAGCTCGAACCGATGCTCGACGCCGTTGGCCCGCACGGCAACTTCCGGCGCGGCGGTGGACTGGGCCGGCTGACCACTGCTGCTGTTGGTGTCCATGGGTCAACGATAGTGCCCCGCCCAGTGCCGGGTGAGATCTCCACACCCCGGACGGCCCTCGAACTCCAGGATGGCCGGCCTGTCCTGCGGCACATCGGCTCGGCGGTGTCGACTAGCGTTCCGGTCATGGGCTCTGTCGGTGCACACGTTGATTCGGTCGATCCGCTGACGGCGGCGGCGGCGGTCGGGGCGGACGCCGCCCAGTTCTTCCTGGCCGATCCCCAGGGGTGGAAGAAGCCGGTCCCGCACGCCCATGCCGAGGCGATCCGGGCGAGCGAGATGACCATCTACATCCATGCCCCCTATTTGGTGAACGTCGCGACGATGAACAACCGAATTCGAATTCCCAGTCGGAAAATCCTGTCCCAGCACGCCGCGGCGGCCGCCGAAATCGGCGCGAAGGGCCTGATCGTCCACGGGGGACACATGGCGTCGGACAGCGAACTGGACAGGGGTTTCGCCAACTGGCACAAGGTGTTCGAGCGTGAGGAGTTCCCGCTGCCGGTGCTGATCGAAAACACCGCCGGCGGCCATCACGCGATCGCCCGCCGGTTCGACAGGCTGGCTCGGCTGTGGGACGCGGTCGGCGAATTCGGCGTCGGATTCTGCCTCGACACCTGTCACGCCTACGCCGGCGGGGAGGACCTGGCCACCGTCGTCGATCGGGTCATGGCCATCACGGGACGGATCGATCTGGTGCACGCCAACAACAGTCGCGACGAGTTCGATTCGGGCGCCGACCGGCACGCCAATCTCGAGGTGGGCACGATCGACCCGGCGCAGATCGCCGAGGTGTGTGCGGCCGCCGGCTCCGACGTCCTGGTCGAAACCCCGGTGGAGGGCCAGCGGGCGGACATCGCCTATCTCCGAAATCATCTCGGATGAGTTGCGGCCAGGATGCTCTGAGCGAGGGGCCGTGCCCGTGACCGATGACCAGACCGAGATCCGGAGCCTGGTCCACCGCTGGGCCGACGCCGTACATCGCGGCGACATGGCCGGCGTGGTCGCGTCCCACTCGGACGACATTGTCATGTTCGACGTTCCGCCGCCCTTCGACGGTGTCCGGGGCATCGACGCCTACCGGGAGACCTGGCCGGGCTTCTTCCAATGGCAGGCCGGCGGAGCGTCGTTCGAGATCGTGCAGCTGGATGTGGTCGCCGGAGCGGACGTCGCCTACGCGTACGCCCTGCTGCGCTGCGGAACGCCGGAAGAGCTGGCCGATCACCCCGAGCAGCGCCTGCGGCTGACACTGGGACTGCGCAAGGACCAGGGTGCATGGGTGGTCGCCCACGAGCATCACTCGTCGCCGCCGACTCGTGAATGAGTGTCTTGGGGCACGGTTGCGATCAAGAACCTTGTTCGCGCGAACACCACCAGGTTGACCGCCCGCCGACCGTGCCATGCACCATCTCGGCGCCGCACCGCGGACACAATCCGCCGCGGCGCCGGGCCGGGATGACATCACCGGTGTGCACGCCACCCTTGGTGATGGCGGAGGCGATGCTGGATTGTAGTGCTCGGTACAGGCGATAGGTATCGGCGCGGCTGAGCTGGTCGACCGGCACCACGGGGGAGATCCTGGCCTTCCAGAGCGCCTCGTCGGCCAGCAGGTTCCCCACTCCGGCGATCTTCGACTGGTCGAGCAGGCGCGCTTTCACGGCAATGGTGCCCTTGGCGATCAGCTGGGTGAAGTCCTGCCGGGTAACGGTTTCCGCGTCCGGACCCAGGGCGTCGACGTCGGGATCCAGCCGCACCCGACCGAGTCTGCGCTTGTCGAACAGCATCAGTTTGCCGCCGTCGGCGAATTCCAGCGTGAACCGATCCCATTCGGCTTTGCGTGGCTGGGCATCGCGCCGCTCGGGCCCGCCACCCTCGATGGCCGTGCCACCCCTGGTCGTCACCACGATGCGGCCACCCATACCCAAATGTATGCCCAGGTCAGGACCGGGCACGGCGGAACGACCAACAGCGGACGTTTCACACCACATCGTCTTGCCGCGCCGCCGCGCCACCGTCAGAGTTCGTCCGACCAGCGCCGTGCGCAGCTGCCCCGGCGAGTGAGGTCGGCAGACGAACGTGTCCGCATCGTCGACGTCGACGATGCGCCGGTGCAACGCGCGGTCCGCGATCAGGCTGCGGGCGGTCTCCACTTCGGGCAACTCTGGCATACCGGCTCGGTACCCGGCGTCCCCGTCCTCACACGTCAGCGACCCCGAAGCGAAGGCGCTTGGCTCAATAGGGCAATGCGTATCGATCGCCCAACGGGACGACCTGCTTGCCCAACGGCGCCAGCGAGATGGGGATCAACTTGAAGTTCGCCAGAGCCAGCGGGATTCCGATGACGGTGATGAGCAGGAGGAACCCGGTCACGAGATGACCGAGAGCGAGCCAGAAGCCGGCGACGACGAACCAGATCACGTTTCCGAGGAACGACGCGGACCCCGCACCGGGCGTGTTGACGACCGTCCTGCCGAAGGGCCACAGTGCGAACCCGGCGATCCGGAACGACGCAATCCCGAAGGGGATCGTGATGATGAAAATGCACGCGATCAGACCGGTGATGACATAGGCCAGGAACATCCACACCCCGCAGCAGACCAGCCAGATCACGTTCAGAAGAAGTCGCATACCGCGAAGATAGTCCAGCGGGCGGGACCGCAAGGGGTTTCGCGGGCCGCCGTGGCGCACGGTATCGGACGGTCGCCGCGGCGAGGCTCTCAGATCGTCCAGGAGCCCTTGGATCGGTGCGGCGCTGCAGATCGGACCGTCCGGCGCTGCAGATCGGACCCCGGCGCCCGCAAGGTCCGACGGGGTCCATCGATCCCGCGTGAAAAATTCGCATGAACGTAGGGGTTCGTGTGTCGACTACGGGGGTCGATCTACTGCACAGTCGACCTACCGCGTACCGGCGGTCGACTGACTCGTGGCCCACCCATCCTGACCGCTGGTCGGCCACGCCGATAATGGACATTATGTCAGGTCGGCAGTCTGGTTGCCGCATCTGGTGGATCGGGACTGTCGTTGTCACAACGACAGCAAATATGCATGGGTCAAGTGGTATCACCACTGATACCATGGAAAGATGGCGATGACCTTGCGACTGACCGAAGAAGAGAACTCAGCCCTGCGGATGCGCGCGGAGCTCGAGCAGCGGTCTATGCAGGACGTCGCCAAAGCGGCTGTTCGGGAGTACATCGAGCGGCACTCCCACGACGAGCTGGTCGACCGCGTGATGGACGCCGAACTTCCGCGGTTCGCTGAAGCGTTGGAGCGCCTCGGCCAATGATCATGCTGACCCTGGCCGATCTTCTGCGGATCGCCGGCAGGGTCGTCGGTCCCGATGTTGCAGTCCGCGATTTCGGCCTACTGGACTCCGCCGTGGTGCGGCCTCGCGCCACCGTCTTCGGCGAGGACGCATACCCGCACATCCACCAGAAGGCGGCCGCCCTACTGCAGTCCGTCGTGTCGAACCACGCACTGGTCGACGGCAATAAACGCCTTGGCCTTGCTGCCGTCATCGTGTTCTACGGCGTCAACGGCTACCGGCTCACCCTGGGCAACGACGAGGCGTACGACCTGATCATCGCAGTGGCTTCCGGCGGGCTACGCGAAGTTCGGCAGCTTGCCGAAAAGCTCGCGGACGAGACCGCCGAACAGCGCTGAGCTGACCCCCTGGAAAGGCCCACGCAGGCCTTCTGTTGGCCACCTTCGGTGACCCCTCAAATTCCGCGTCGGGACTTCCGATGCCTTGACTTCCGGACGATCCAGGGGCCAGCTGCTGGAAATTCGGGTCAGCTTCGCCTCGGAAGGCGATCAGTCGGCCGCGGCAGCGGTTCTCAGGTCGGACTCGATGGCATGGACCAACATGTGCACGAGTTGCTCCGTGTCGACCTGCCATTTGTCCTTGGCCAGATGGCCACTGAGTTCCAATCCGGCGATCCCGTGCGCGCTGGACATGAACAGGGCGCCACAGGCAAGAGCGTTCGCTTCGCCGACCAGATCGCCGACGATGGCCAGGAACTGATCCTGCAAGCGAGCGGCGGCCGAAGCGGCCTCTAGGTCGCCGGCCGGAGTGCTGAACATCAGCGCATACAGGTGCGGCTGACGCCGGCCTACCCCGATGAGCGCCAGCAAAGCACTTTCGAGCCGAGCGCCTGGCGTCGACGGTCGCTGTGCCCGCAACCCTTCCACGGTGTCGGCCAGGTTATTCCAGGCGATGACCGCCAGCCCGGTCAGGAGATGCTCCTTGTGCTGAAAATGCCCGTAGGGCGCGCCGCGGGACACGCCGGCACGGGCCCCGACCGCGCGCAGGGTCACCGCTTGCGGCCCTCCCTCGTCCAGCAGTTCAGACGCGGCTTGCACCAGAGCACTCCGCGTCGCTGCAGCAGCCTCACTCCGAACACCCATGACGCCAAGCCTAGTTGACAACGTCACATGAAAGTTGGACAGTAGCTCATATGACAACGTCACATCAGAACGAGATCATGGTCGTCTCCGGGGCCTCGACAGGTATAGGCGCCGCAACGGCTCGCGAACTTGCCACGCGCGGCTTCCACGTCCTCGCCGGCGTCCGTCGCCAACGCGACGCAGACGCGATCCGGGCAGCGGGCATCGAGCCCGTCATCCTCGACGTCACCGACCCGGAACACATCCAGGCCATTGTCGAGCGCATCGCCGGCGACCCCCAGCACCGTGCGCTCCGCGCTCTGGTCAACAACGCCGGCGTCTCGGTCAACGCACCCGTCGAAACCTTTCCGCTCGACGAGTGGCGGCGGCTGTACGAGGTCAACCTGTTCGGGCACATCGCTATCACCCAAGCGCTGCTCCCCTTCCTCCTCCGAAGCCACGGCAGGATCGTGAACATCAGCTCGGTCGGTGGACGGATCGCAATGGCCACCTACGGCCCTTACGCGGGGACGAAGTTCGCCCTCGAGGCAATCAGCGACTCACTACGCCGCGAACTCGCCCCCCACGGGGTGCAGGTCGTCGTCGTCGAACCGGGCGCAGTAATCACCGCGATGGGCGACCGCGGAATCGCCACTACCACCGACCTCGCCGCCGCCATGGGCCCAGATCAGCAACAGCGGTACGCTGGCCTCGTCACAACCATCGTCGCTCAGACCTCGGCAGCTATGAAAACCGGAACGCCCGCAGCGAAGGCCGGGACCATCGTCGCCAATGCCGCCACCACCCGACGACCGCGTACGCGCTACACCATCGGCCGCGAAGCCGCTTTGCTGCCCATCATGCGCATACTTCCCGACCGGCTCCTGGACCGACTGCTCGAGGTCAATCTCCGTCGCCACCTACCCACAGCGGCGCCAGTCAACAGGCGAAAAGTGCCAGAAAAGACGCCGTTACGCTCAAGACCTGAGGACCAGCCCGTAGCCGAAGCGGTGTAGTCGTTAAGCCGGTGTAGTTGTTAAGTCGGTGTAGTTGTGAAGCCATTGACAAGATGCGCTGTCACGGCGCGACGAAGTCCTTGATCCATCGGGTGATCGCATCCATGGTCGCCTCGTCGGTGCGCCCCGCGCGGCCGGAGATCCGGTCGCGGCTGATCGTGCGCGGTTGTTCGGTCATCGCAAAGCTCGCCCGCGGCAGTGTCAGCTCGCGGCCGCCGAGCTGAACGTGGTGCGGCCAGCCGCGATCGCGCGTCGTCACGGGGACCACGATCGCCAGGTCAGGGACGGCGTCGAGGTAGCCGTCACTGGATAGCACGACGGCGGGCCGAGTGCCGGCTTGCTCGCGGCCGCGGGTCGTTTCGAGCTGGACCCACACGACGGCGCCGCGGGTGAGCGGCTCAGTCATTCCAGCCCGTCACCGCTTGCGGCGTCCCACACCTCGGTCTCGTCGCGGTAGGCCTGGTCGCGTCCGTCGTAAGCGCGTCGCACCGCAACGAGGCGCTGTTCGCGCTCCCACCGATCAACGACGGTAGCCAGGAAGCCGGCGGCGGTCTGCCCGGTTGCGCTCGCCCCCCGTGCGATGCGAACACGCAGACTGCGTGGCACCTTCACCGTCGTTACCGGGTCGTCAGCAGGACGGGTCATTGAAGAGAGGATACTGTAAGTATCCCCTTTCAGCTACCCTACGGTATGCCCAGCGGGGCTTAGGTCAGGAAAGCTGGCGATCTGGGTGCGGCACCGTACGAACTTCAAGCCCTTCGATCCCCTTGAAGTCGTCGGGATTGCAGGTGTGGATCGGGACGTTCTCGGCCAGAGCTGAGGCGGCGATCAACGCGTCGTACGCGCGAGCCGCGGGTTTGCGACCGGCCGAACGCAACGACGCCGCCACCCGACCGAACGCACGACCAGCTGCGGGTCCGAACGGGATCGCGTCGAAGTCGGATTCGGCTTGCTGAAGATGCGCCTGGCGAGCGGCGCGTTCTTTGGCCGTCCGGGCGACATGCGGGCCGACGGACAGTTCCGCCAGGGTGATCGCGCTGATGACCGAGTCCGTCGGCAAGTTGGAGGCATCCGTGAGGCGACCCAGCAGGATGACCGTCGAGGTGTCCAACATCCCCCGAGAGTCCGGCTCGGTCACAGCTCTGCGTCCAGCAGCGCATCCAGATCCCGGCGGAAGGTACCAGTGTCGACAGTCGGAAGATGACGACGCCGAGCGATGAGATCTGCCGACGACGCACTTCGACGGGTACGTGGCCGCAGCTCTGCAACCTCGGCGCCATCACGGGTGACGACAAGAGCCTCGCCGCGTGCGACTCGGTCGAGGACCTCTCCCCCATGGTTGCGAAGCTCTCGAACGGTGACCGATTCCATGCGTGAAATGGTATCACCGGTGAGACGGCCGGGCGGCGTTACATAGTTGCCAATCGGATCTTGACCGTGACCGGTGCGCACCCCCAGGCTGCTCCCCGGGGCTTTCATTCAGACGTGCACCACCTGTAAGTCCGACAGGTCAGCCATGGCATCGAACTCGAGATCCTGCGTGACCACCGGAATGCCCAGCGCCATTGCCGTGGCCGCGATCCACATGTCGTTGACGTTGGCGCGGCGCTTCGCGCGGGCCATTAGGACGCGGAGCCGAGCCCAAGCTTCTGCTGCAGCAAGATCGATCGGGATGGGGTTCATCTCGACGGTCGTCAGGGTCACGAGGCGGCGGGCGCGCACGTCGAGCTCCACGGCCGCCAGTACACCCGCGCTCAGTTCGGCGTGGGTGACGACCGACACCGCCAACTGGCCAGGAAAGCGGGACACCGACAGGCTGCGATTCTCCTGCGCGATGAAAACGGAGGTGTCCAGAAAGCCCTGGGTCACCGGATCGGGCCGAGTTCCTCCGTATCGGCGTCAAGTTTCGCGAGGTCGTCCGCAAGCCCGGGGTCGTCCTGAATGCGCGTCAGCTTGGCGACAAAGTCCGCACGCGTTGTCCAGTGAGATCTCTCGGGCGCCAAGGGTGCGATTCTGGCGACCGCCTCGCCATTGACAGTGATCTCGATCAGTTCACCAGTGGCCGCCCGACGCAGAACGCCGGCCGTGTCATTGCGAAGTTCACGAGAGGCTACGCGCGTCATTCTACGAGTGTCGCAGTGCCGTCGCATACTCGGTCGGCCCGCGCCGGTGGGCCGAGCTACGAGTGCGCCTGGCGGACAAGGCCGACGTGCCAAGATCAATGACCTCTGGATCGCGGCCGTTACCAAGGCCAATGGGATGGACGTCGTTACCCAGGACGATGCGTTCGACGTCATCGAACAGGCCGGCGGGCCGTCAGTATCCGGGTGTGAGCCGCACTCCCCTACGCGGATGAATCAACGGAACGCTCGGATCGCCGATACATAAGACGCTGTCTACTGACAACTATGAACCGACTGACACCGGCGTGCTGCTAGGGAAGCTGAGCGTCGACAAGATCGGCAAGGACGCGGAAGTCCGCGAGATTGATAGTCAGCAACGGAACCCTTTCGGCCCGCGACCGTGATGGCGAAGGTCTCCCCTTCCTCGACGCGGCGTAGCACTTCGCCGACCTGATTGCGGAGCTCCTCTTGCCGGATCGTGGGCATGGAAAAACGGTAGCCGTTCTGCTACGACGATCTGGTGCCTCCAGGATGTGGACCGGATCTACCTTCCGCCGGTTCTACCCTGGTGATTGGATGTGGGACGTGACCGATCACCAGGACGTTGCGCGAGTGGTCAGGGCCAGCCGGGAGATCGCGGCCGGCCGGGAGCGGATCTTCGAGCTCGTGGCCGACCCGGCCCTGCAACCTCGATGGGACGGTAACGCCAACCTGGCCGAGGCGGCCGCCGGGCAGCGGATCCGGAACGTCGGCGAGGTCTTCAGCATGACGCTCACAGGTGACGGCGCCGTGCGAGAGAATCACGTGGTCGAGTTCGACGAGGGTCGGCAGATTGCCTGGCGACCCGCCGAGCCGGGTCAGCGGCCGCCAGGGCATCTATGGCGTTGGGAACTGGAGTCGGTCGACGAGTCGCGGACCCGTGTGATCCACACCTACGACTGGTCACAGTTGACCGACGAGAACCGCTTTACTCGCGCCCGAGCGACCACCGCTGACAAGCTTCAGGCTTCGCTCGACCGGCTCGCCGCAGTCGCCGAAGGAAACGATCGGCCGGCACTGGCGTAGCGGCGGAGAGAACGACGGCCCGATCCGGTTTCCCGAGAAGGTGAACCCCCGTCGATCACCAGGCCCGAAAGGGTGAGGACTCTCCTTCGACCGGACCAGCGATATCAAGGTAGCTATGCTCCGCTGGGTGACATCGACGAGGTTGGAGTGGGCGAGAATGATGGCGTGTCTTCGGTTCGCGGCCTGCACAGTCGGTGCTCTGGTGTTGAGCGGTTGTACCAGTACGCCGACGGTTCCGACCACGGTGACGAAAGAAGCGCCCGCCTCGGTCCGCACGGTGACCGTCATACCCACTGCCTTGGTAACAACTGCCGACGAAACCACGGCCGCCGTAACAACGGCCGACGCGACCACTGCCGACCTGACCACACCTACCGACGTGACGACCCAGCGTCAACCCGCCGCCGCTGCGGACAGTTGGACGATGCCGGATGAAACCGGCGCTGTCCTACAGGCGGCCCAGAACAAGATGCAGGCGCTGACCGGCGATCCGCTCTTCTACAGCGCGTCCACCGATGCCTCCGGAGCCGGGCGGATGCAGGTCCTGGATTCCAACTGGCAGGTCTGCTCGCAGACTCCTGCCGCCGGGACGAAGATCGTGGCTGATACGCCGGTCTCGTTCGCCGCCGTCAAACTCGGTGAGTCATGCCCGTAACGCGCTGACCGACCGGTCAGAGACGATTTCGGGCATCTTCAGCAAACCGAATTCCGGTGGTCGGAGGGCGTTCTTGCTGGCGATGGGTCGATCCGATAAAACCGGCGTGCTGCGCCGGCGAAAAGGTCGGCGCGTTCGAGGTCAGTGAAGTCGGCTGTGATGGTG
Source organism: uncultured Nakamurella sp. (assembly GCA_964250735.1). Lineage (GTDB taxonomy): Bacteria > Actinomycetota > Actinomycetes > Mycobacteriales > Nakamurellaceae > Nakamurella. The sequence goes on from CAXUHA010000024.1 coordinate 51,083, forward strand.
TCGAATGCGCTGAACAGCTTGCGGAAATTCGAGTAGAGCCCGTCGACCGGAAAGTTGCTGCCGAACATGCAACGCGAGGTGCCGAAGACGTCGATGGTATCGAGCACGATGGGCCGGATGCTGTCCGTAGTCCACCGGTGATCGTTTGTCCCGAGGGCGGAAATCTTCACCATCGTGTTTTTTTCTGCCGCCAACGCGGCGAGCTGCCCCTTCCACCGGGACAGCCCACCTGTTGAGCGCTCAATCGGCATACCGGCATGGTCCAGCACCATCGGGATGTCGCCGTGGTCACCTGCGAGGGCGGCCGCTTGTTCCAGCTGCTCGGGGAATACCTGGAGGTCAAAGGACAACCCGAATTCAGCGAGCGCGGCAAAGCCGTTCAACCATCCGGGATCGGTCATCAAGTCCGGTCGGTTCCGATGGGTGAAGACCGGGTCGGGGTGCCAGTTGAGAATGTCCCGGACTCCCCGGACCGACGGTAGCAGCGCATGCGCCGCCAACTGATCCCGAGCCGTGGGCGCCGTGAGGTCAACTTTCACCACCTGGACACTGGGGGCGTTGTGCTCGCCGCTGACCCTGTCGATCCAGGCGCTTTCCCACATCGGTTCGGCAGCGCCGTTCTCCACATGGATCGATCCGACAAGCCGGGCGCCGAGCGCACCGAGTTCGCTCGCATCGGCCAGATAGTCCTTCACCAGGTAGTCCCGCCGCAGTGGGAAGTCGTCACCGTGGTACCGCTGTATCCGCGGCCCTTCCAACCATGGATACGATGCCCGGCTCAGGTAGCACAGGTGATGGTGGGCGTCGATGACGTCGACGTCGCGCATCATGTGCGCATGCTCTTCACCGCGTGCCTGGCGATGGACAACTCGACACCGGAATGGTCCAGGGCGCCCTCTCCGTCGGCGACCGCCTGTTCGAAGACGGTGCGCAGTGTCGAGGCCAGTGGCAGTCGCAAGCCGCGAGCCGAGGCCGCTTCGGCGACGAACCGAAGGTCTTTGAGCTGGTTCACCGAACTGCCGCCGCCGTCGAAATCGCCGGTCAGCCAACGCTCGCGTTTCTGCCGTAGCACCTCCGAATCGGCGAGTCCGCCGCCAAGGACTTCGAGCAATTGTGTGCGGTTGATCCCGGTGGCGTCGGCCAGCACGAGCGCCTCCGACAGTGCGGCCACCGTTGCGGCGACAACCACCTGGTTGCAGGCCTTTGCGGTCTGTCCGGCGCCGGGCGGACCGAGGTGCCGCACGGTGGCACCGACCAGTTTCAGTACCGGCCACACCCGTGCGACCGCCTGAGGCGCTCCGCCCACCATGACGCTGAGCGCGCCGGACTCGGCCCCCGCCACCCCACCGCTGAGCGGCGCGTCGACCACGTCGAGAGAACCGGCCAACTGACGGGCGAGATCAGCGACACCGACCGGAGAGACGGTTCCGTGGACGACGAGCACTGGCCGTTCCACGCCGGCTCCGACCCATCCGGCCAACAGGCCCTCCTTTCCGGAGAGCAACTGTTCGACGTCGGCCAGGTCGGTCAGGACCGTCAACGTGATCGGTGCTGCAGCGTCCGCGGGCGTCGTCGCCACGGTGGCACCCAACGAACCGAGGACGGCGGCCTTCGCCGGGGACCGGTTCCAGACGGTGAGCGAACCCAGCGAAGAAAGCAGACGGCGGGCAATGGGCTCCCCCATGCGGCCCAGGCCCAGAATGGACACCTGCGGGGAATTCATCCGGCCACCTCGGCTACATCAGGCTCGACGACGGTACGACCGGGTGGTCGTGGTGTGCCCATCGCTGTCGTTCGCCGGGTGTGCGGGTCGGCGATCGCTGGCTGGTGGGGTTGGTGGTGTTCATCGGTGGGTGTGGGCCTCTCCGCGGGCAGCCTGGATTTCTTCAGGGGCGGGTTCGGTGGCCGGCGTGGGGCTTTCGGTCTTTCCTCGTTTGCGCCCGCCGCCCATCATGGGCCAGCCTTTGCTTCCCTGGTCGATGGCGACGGCGATGAGGACGACGAGGCCGGTGACAATCTGTTCGTAGAAGCTGGGCACGTTGAGTAGGACGAGGCCGTTGGTGAGGGCGCCGAGGATCAGCGCGCCGACCAGGGTGCCGGCGATTCGGCCCTCCCCGCCCATCAGGTTGGCGCCGCCGATGACGGCTGCGGCGATGGCCGTGAGCAGGTAGGGGCTGCCCGCCTCGGATTGGGCGGCACTGATCCGGGCGACCACGACGAGGCCACCGAGCGCGGCGAGCGTTCCCGAGATTCCGTAGACGAGGATTTTGACCCGGTTGACACGCACCCCGGACAGCCAGGCTGTCTCTTCGCTACCGCCGGTGGCGATGACGTTCTGGCCGAAGACGGTGCGGCGCAACAGTAGCCACGCGAGGACTGCGACGACGATGACGATCAGGACGACGATCGGAACTCCGCCGATATAGCTGTTGAGCATGAGCACGAAGGACTGCGGGACGTTGTAGACCGGAGTGCCGTTGGTGACGACGTAGGCCAGTCCCTGGTAGACGCTCATGGTGCCCAGGGTGGCAATGAACGGGGGCAGCTTCGCCACGGTGATCAGGAGGCCGTTGAACGCCCCCGCAGCGAATCCGACGACCAGTCCGATGAGCAACCCGGGTAAGGGCGCCACTCCGTGGTTGACCATCAGATTCGCGGACACGATGCCGACGAAACTGGCGATCGAGCCGACGGACAAATCGATACCGCCGGTGATGATGACGAAGGTCAGGCCGATGCCGATCAGGGCGTTGACACACGCCGACACGGCGACGTCGCGGAGGTTGTCCAGGGTGAGGAAATTCGAATTCAGTACGCCGAAGACCGCGAAAATGACGGCCGCGGCGATGAAGATGCCCAGGGCTTGGAAGTTGATTTTTACTTTGCGCGGCGGACTGTTGATGGCGTCGTTGCTCATGGTGTTCCTTTCGCGATGCCCATGGCGCTGGCCACGAGGCTGTGTTCGTTGATGTCGTCGCCGACGTGTTCGGAGATGAATTGCCCGTTGCGCATGACCAGCGCACGGTCGCAGAGTGAGATGATTTCGGGCAGGTCCGAGGAGACCACCACGATGGCGTTACCGGCAGCGGCCAATTGGTCGATGAGGCTGTAGATTTCGACCTTTCCGCCGACGTCGACACCCTTGGTCGGCTCGTCGAAGAGGAACACCCGCGAGCCACGGCGCAGCCACTTCGCGATGACGATTTTCTGCTGATTTCCGCCTGAATACTGCCGCGCCCGCAGTTTGACCGTCGCCGGTTTCAACGCCAACGATGTCGCGAGCTCGCTGGACACCGCGATCTCACGTTTGATGCTGACGAAGGGCCCGCGTCCGACGAGGGCGGGTGCCGCGGTGAGCGCGATGTTGGCGTACGCGGGCATCTGAAGAGCAAGACCCTGATGTTTGCGGTCCTCCGGGATGAACGCGATGCCCGCTCCCCTGCTGCCGTTCGGGCTGCCGATACGGCAGATCCGACCGTCGATCGTGACCTCGCCTCCACATCCGGGGTCGGCCCGGATGATCGCCCGGAGGAACTCGGTCCGGCCGGACCCCACGAGCCCGGCGATACCGACAACTTCCCCGGCCCGGACCGTGATGTCGACGCTCTCGTCGTTTCCCGGCCGGGTCACCCCGGTCGCGGTGAACACGACCGGGGCGTCCGACGCGACGGGGTGTTGTCGATGGAAGCCGAGCAACTCCCGACCGACCATCCGGCGCACGATTTCTTCCGTACTGGTGTCCTGGATAGGTGTCTCGTAGGCGACACGACCGTCGCGCAGCACCACCACATGGTCGGACACCGACATCACCTCCGGCATCCGGTGGGAGACATAGATGATGCCGACACCGCGTTCCACCGCCATCTCGCGCACGCGTTTGAGCACCGCGGCCACGTTGTTCTCCAGCATCGACGTGGTCGGCTCGTCGAGGGCGACAATCTTGGCACCGTAGGCGAACGCCCGCGCGATGGTCAGGGCGTGCCGCTGCGCGGGGCTGAGCCGGGCCAGCTTGGTGCGCCGGTCCAGCGGGAATCCCATCGCCGCGACGTCGGCGAGTGCCCCCTCCACCGCCGGCGCCGCCACGCGACGCTCGGCGGCGGACTTGCCCAGTAGGAGGTTCTGCTCGACCGTGAGTTGCGGAACGATCGCCGGTTCCTGCCGGGCGATCATGATGCCCTCGGCGAGCGCCTGCCGTGGCGAATATTCGCTCCGGACAACGCCTTCCACGATGACCGTTCCGCGGCTCGGCGCGAGGGAACCACCCAGGATGCCCAGCAGGGTGCTCTTGCCGGCTCCGTTCTCACCGGCGAGGGTGATGACCTCGCCCTTGCGGAGAGTGAAACTGACGTCCTCGAGAGCGCGCACGCCCGGGAAGAACTTGGCGATGTTCTTGAATTCGAGAATGGTGTCGCTCATGTCGCTGCTCCCTGATGTCCCGGGCCGGTCCCTTACGGCATCCCCGTCATGTACTTCGAAACGTTGGCCTTGTCGACGACGAAAGCGGGAACGTCGACCCAGGCGGGCACCTTCTGTCCGTCGAGCAGCCACAGCGCGGTTTGCACCCCAGCTGCTCCTTCGCTGGTCGGGCGCTCGCTGACGGTCGCCGTATAGGTGCCCGCGGCGATGAGTTTCTTCGCCTGCGGGATACCGTCAGTGCCCACCAGAATGACCTTGCCGGTCAGCCCTTTTGCGCTGATCGCCGACTGGACGCCCAGCGCCATACCGTCATTCTGCGAATAGAACGCCTTGAGATCCGGATTCGCGGTCAGCATCGCCGTCGCAATGGTCTTCGCCTGGTTGGTGTCCCATTTCGCCGACTGCGACGCGACAAGTTTCAGGTTCGCATGCGTGGTGAGTCCGGCCTTGAAGCCCTTGCCCCGGTTCAGCGCATTGGACGAACCCGGGTCACCCTCGATCATGGCGACCTTCCCGCCGGCCGGCACCGCCTTCGCGATGTAGTCCGCCGCCATCCCACCGATGGTGGCAGCATCCGGGCCCACGTAGACAACACCGGGTACGGTGCCCTGTGCATCGTTGAGCACGATCGCCGGGACGCCCTTGGCCAACGCGGCCTTGAACACCGTGTCCAGAGCGGTCGCCGAAATCGGCGACGCCAAGATGGCAGAACATCCCTGATTCAACGCACTCTGCGCCTTGTCCAGCTGCTCACTGATCGACGATTCGTCGTTCACAGCGAAAGTCTGGTACTGCACACCCAGCTTCTTCGCCTCCGCCTCGAACCCATCGCGCTCATAACCCCAGAACTCATTGGCCAACGTGCGGGTGACGTAGCACAACTTGGCGCCGGACTTGACCTTCGGATCTCCGAGCGACTTCTGCACCGCGGCGATATCGGTCTTCTGACCCGCTTGGACCAACCCGGTGATACCCGCCGCCCCCGAAGAACTACCACTCGCGGCGCTCGTCACCGAGTTTCCACCAGGAGTCGCTGTACAGCCGCCCGCCACAACCAGCGCCGCAGCCGCAACCGCGACACCCACAAATGAACCCAGTCTTCGATACATGATGAACCATTCCTTTCGTCGTTGAAAGCTGACAATGTCCCTGCCATGCCGACCGCACCGGTCCGAACGAACAATCCGGCACCGGAACTACAATGCGCATGTCACGCCTGTTCTCTTGCCGTTCGATGCACACATCAGCCCGAATACGGCGTTTGGTCCTTTTCCGAATCAGTCCCGACTGCCTCCCCGCTGACTGGCAGCTTCCATCCTCCGGGTGCGTGCGGGGATGAGGAGGGCGCGATCCTGCACCATCTCGTTCAGACGAGGCGCGTCGCCCCTGTTGAGCCATGACTCGCGCCGACTACAGGCCAGCGCACCGGCGGCGCCTGCTGCAGCCAGTCCATCCAGGAACGGTTCGCCCTGCGCCAACCTGGAGACAAGCATGGCCAGGAACGAGTCACCTGCGCCCACCGCGTTGACGGTCGTCACTTGATGAGCGCGGTACTGTCGAACTTCGCCAAGGCGGGACATGCCCCACAATCCGCGCTCGCCGAGCGTGACCACGACATCACGGGGGCCGCCGTCGCACTTGCGGAGCAGGTCCACGGTGTCCCACAGCCTCGACGGTATGGCCGCGTCGGTCCCGGTGACCTGCAGCCACAACGCGGACGCCTCGGCCTCGTTGACCACCAGGACGTCGGTGTATGGGAGTACCAGCCGGGCGGCTTCGCTCACCGGTGAGAAGTTGACCACCACCCGGGTCCCTGCCGCCCGGAACCGTCGAGCCGTGTCGATGACGACCGGCAAGGGAATTTCGAACGCCATGACGACGTGTGAGAACTGAATGCCCCGACCGAGAGCGGACTTCATGTCGCTGGCGTCGACGCGATCATTGGCCCCGGGTACGACGCAAGTGTTGTAGTCGCGCTCGGCGTTCACCCGCACGTGCCCGATACCCGTAGCCGCGCAGGAGTCGGTGCTGACAAAGTCCTGGTTGACCGCGCCGAGAGTGAGTGCACGCTGAATGAAGTGGCCGAACATGTCGTTGCCGATGCGACCCACCAGGTAGGAGCGCAGGCCTGTCGCCGCGATGCTCATCGCGACGTTGAGACCCTTGCCGCCGGCGCCCAGCTCGAACCGATCCCCCACGTTATAGGCGCCGGGGACCCACGTGTCGGACTCGTAGGCGATGAGATCGGCGTTCAGGCTGCCGACGACGCAGACGGCCGGGCCGTCGTGTGGACCGAAGTCGATGGTCGGTGCGGTCTTCATCGCCTCACCAGCGCGTCCCACCAGACATCGCCGCCGACCAAGGCATCGGCATTGGGCATTTGGCCATCGTCGACAAGACGCTGGGCTGTGGCCAGAAGCTGCTTCGTACGGGCGATGTTGATCTCGCACTCGCGGACGGGGTTTTCGCGAATGGGATCCGTGTCGAAGTAGAAGGTGCCGGCGTATCCGTCCCGGACCAGGTAGAAAAAAGCCTCCAGCGTCTGCACCAGGCTCACCGAGCCCACCGCGATGCCGTCGTCGGCCGCGCCCCACCCGTCGTTGAGCTGCAGACCTTTCAGACGCCCTTGCGCCAAACACACCGCGACGGACTGGGCCGGGTTTTCCCGGGCCATCAACATGTGCGCGAAGTCCAGTGTGACGGCCAGGTTGTCCCGACCGGTCGCAGCGATCAAGGCCAGCACGCTGCCGGTCGAGGAGAGCAAGGTTCGGGCGCGTGGCTCGGCCGGTTTGAACTCGATGCTCACCGTCATGCCCTGGGCGTGGTCGGCCACCTCGCCGTAGCATTCGATGAGATGCTCCCAACCAGACCGGTAGTCCAACTGAAACGGGTATTCGTACCCGTCGTGCGCCGGCCACAGCACCACATGGTTCGAACCCATCTCGCGGCTCACGTCCACGGCCTCCTTGGCCATCTGGACCGCGTCGGCCCGCACGTCGGCCGAGGGGTGAGTAAAGGCACCGTCAGAGAACCGTGAGGCAGGCCATCGCACCTGGATCCCGGTGTTCACCAGTTGGGCGTCCTTGATCGCGGACGACAGGTCGGTAGGGGTGGTGTCGACGAAATGTTCGGGATAATTGACTTCCAGAGCGGTCAGACCGGAGACACTGCCCGCCATATCGACGAGCTCGAGCGTCGGGGTTTTGGTGGCGGGATGAGCGACCCCGCCCCCAAGAGCAAAAGAATTGAGTCTGGTCGCGAAATGCAACTGGTTCGGTATCATCATGTCTGCTTTCTAGGAGAAACCCAAGTGGTGGAAACGCAAGACGATCACAAGGGTGAGGGAGGTGGAATACGAGGCGAGGGGTTGTGGTGGAGAGATCGCACCCTTTACGCCGTTCGAGGTGGCGGTCCTCGAGGTAACCGCCGTCAGCTTCCGGGCCAGATTCGGTGGGCCGCAGAAGTACAAGTGAGAACGCCGTCAACCTTGTCTCAGGTGAGCAGGTCGAGTGTGCGCAATTGCCGTGTTCGTCGTTCGCGCCGATTGATCCCTTCGGGACTGGGTAAATCCCGCATAAACCTCCTGGCGACTCATCATTGAGGCTGAACCGTTCGTCATCGGCGCTGTCCAGGACATTAACGGCGGGATCGGGTCCACGGAGACATCGATACACCAAGTGACCTGATCGTTATCATTCCCCGCGTGTGGGCGTCGGCTCCGTGGCAAAATCGTACAAAACGGGCACCCTTCCAGGTGGTCCCTTTCGTGGCACCAAGACGTCGATCGAGGACAGGCCGGCGCCCGATCGACCTGCCGCCGGATCACCTCGGGTAAAAAAGAGTGCTCTTTTCTTGCTGAGATCAGGCTTGGACCAGCGCCTCGGTCTCGTGGCGCAGTTGGAGAGCGGTGGCCAGGGAGTCGTCGATGATGACGTCGTCCCAGCTGACGCTCTCTCCTTTGGGGACGTTGTTCTTGAGCTCGACGTGGTGGGCCAACGCCACAGGCAGGAGCCGGTTGCGTACCGAAGTACGGGCCGACACGAGTTTGCCCCAAACAGTGAAACCGCCTTCGCCGTCGAGGAATTCGCCGGCGGTGAGGTCTTTCTTCGCGGTCGCCACCACGTCCCCGTAGAAGCCGATCGGCGATCCGGTGGCGACCCCTCGGAGCACAGCGTTGGCGATCGATATGTTCAGCTCCAAGCCAACGTAGTGGTAGGGGCGGTACAGAGCCGCGTACTGGCCCGTGGGGTCCGGGTGCCAGGGGTATTCGTTGAAACAACCGGACACGTACTGATTCGTGGCCTTCACGACGACGAACACACCCTCCTGGGTGTTGAACGGGATCCGTTCCCCATCGCGAGTCACGCTCGACATGACTTCAACCGACCCCTGCCCCGCGAGCACACCGCCCACCGACGAAGGACGGCAGATGGTGGCAATTTCTTCGACGTTGCCGGGGGTGAAGGTGAGGCCGTCGTCGGACGGAACCAGGCCGGCTGCGTTGGCGACTGCGGCCATCTCGATGGCCGCCTTGGTGCCATCCCGGAATGAGGTGTGCATGTTGGGATTGAGCTGCCCGGAATCGGTGAGCTCTTTGGAGAACTCCCAGTTCTCCCAGACGTTGTCCGGGTTCATCTCGTGGTAGTGCTCGAGATACTTGGCGCCCTTGCCACCGCACACCACATCGAACCCGGAAGTGCGCGCCCAATCGATGAGTTCCATGATCAACGCGGGCTGGTCACCGTAGGCCATCGAGTACACGACACCCGCTCTTGCGGCGCGCACGGCCAGAGCCGGACCGGCCAGGGCGTCGGCCTCGACGGTGACCATGATGATGTGCTTGCCGGCGTCGATGGCTCGGAGCGCATGGTCCACACCGACGATCGGATTGCCCGTTGCTTCCACGATGACATCGATCTCGGGCGTGTCGAACAGCTGGCCGGCGTCGGGAATGATGGCCGTGGTGCGGTTCCTGACGGCCGCCGCGAGGTTGTCCGCCGTGGCCTCGGCCGGCCAGTCCACCAGTTGGAACGCGCCTCGGGCGCGTGCCACGTTGATGTCGGCGATCGCCACGACGTGGATACCGGGGATGTTGCGCGCCTGGGCGAGATACATAGTGCCGTATCGACCGGCGCCGATGAGTCCGACCCGGATCGGCCTGCCGTCACGTTCGCGCTGCTGCAGTAGGGGATGGAGATTCATGGTGGCCTTTCGCGCCTGAATGGGGGCAACGGATCCAGGCGGCCGGTCGTCAAGCCACATCCCGTTGTCGCCGTCACATCTTTGTGTAAACGGTTACACTTTTGTACCATCGAGGCGATGGTGCGTCAAGAGTCCGGATGCAGCAAGCTGAGGCATCGCTTCTCACGAGAGGGTTCACGTGCGCAAAGCCGCGACTATCCGGGACGTCGCACGAGAGGCTGGGGTGTCCATCGCCGTTGTGTCGCGCGTCATGAACGACGGCACCGGGCCGGTGGCTCCGCAGACGCGGGAGCGTGTGGTGGAAGTGATGGAGCGGCTGAGCTACCGGCCGCGTACGGCCGCGCGGGAGCTACAGCGGCGGTCCTCGACCACCATCGGCCTGGTGTTGGCCGACCTGACCAATCCCTTTTTCGCCCGGCTGGCCGACCGAGTGGTCTGGGAAGCGCGGGCGCGCGGCATTCATGTGGTCTTGTTGACGACCCAGGAGGACCCGCACCTGGAGGCGGATTCGATCGACACCCTCATCGGCCGGTCGGTGGGTTCCGTGATCGCCACTCCGACCGGCGGCAACGTCGACCGCTGGTCGCAGCTCGCACACCTCGGCGTGCACGTGGTGTTCGTCGACCGCACTATCGAAGAGCTGCCCGATTTCGATGACGTCACGATCAGCAACGAACTCTCCGGCGAAGTCGCCACCAACCATCTGCTCGGTCTGGGCCACACGAGGATCGCGTTCATCTCCGGGCCGTTGTCCACTTCCACCGGCCGCGGCCGTGTCCGGGGATTTCGTCGCGCGATGGCGGGCGCCGACGTGCCCGTGGACGAACGCCTCATCCACGGCGTTCCGTTCCGGGGAGGCTCCGGCGGCGATGCCGTCAGCTCCCTCCTGTCCCATCCTGTGCCGCCGACAGCCCTCATCGTCGGCAATACCGCCCAGGTTCGAAACGCCCTCAGCCGGGTCCAACAATCGGGCCTGTCCGTCCCCGGGGACCTCAGTCTGATCGTGTTCGACGACAACCCCTGGACAGAATTAGTGTCGCCGCCATTATCCGTTGTGCGGCAACCGATCGACATGCTCGCCCTCCATTCGGTCGAACTCGCCTTCGGCCGGCTGAAAGGCACCCTGGCCGAGCCCTCCAGACATCTCCGGGTCGACGCCGACTTCATCCAACGGTCCAGCAGCGCCCCACCACCATGACATTGATAAACAACGACCCCACACATTGATAAGCAACGACCCCGCACATCGATAAGCAACGACCCCCGGGCCGGCGAACGCGCCTGATTTCAGCCGGTGAGGCGGAGCGTCAACCGTGCGGCAATGGCAGAGGGCGTCTCCGCCAGGCCGGCGGCGAGCAGGCGGCGATCCGCGCTGACCAGGGGAATGCCCAGTGCCGCAGCGGCCGCCGCCCAACTCGCGTCGTAGAAGGACAACGTTTTGCGGTCGGCCAGCGCGGCCGCATCGCGGAGCCATCTTTGAGCCATCACCATCGGAGGTCCGGTGATCGACAGCAGATCGTCGAGTTGATCGGCGACGCCGCGGG
>CAXUHA010000025.1:0-1221 GCA_964250735.1 uncultured Nakamurella sp.
CGGAGCATGTTCAGCGTGGTGACGCCCAGGATCTGGGTCTCGCCGCGCTCGAAGATGGCACTGCCGTGCACGCGGGGCAGGTAACCCACCTCGGCGGCCAGCGTGCGGATGTCGGACAGCCCACGCCCGTCCATCCGGATCTTGTCGGTCAGCACCCGCTGGCGGACCAGCTTCTTGGTCACGCTACGGAAGGCGTTGCCGATCTCGGCACCGCGCCCGGCGAACTCCTCGCCCAGGGCGGCGATCACCTCGGCCTTCACGGCGTCGGTGGCGGCGTCCCGCTCCTGCTTGCCGGTCAGGGTGAGGGCCTGCGCCAGCGACGCACCCGCAGCCTTCTCCACCGCCGCGTACACGTCGTCCTGGTAGGGCGGGAACAGCGGGAACTCGCCGGTCGGCTTCGACGACTGGGCAGCCAGTTCCGACTGGGCGTCGCACAGCGTGCGCAGGAAGGGTTTGGCCGCTTCCAGTCCGGCGGCGACGATCTCTTCGGTGGGAGCCGTGGCGCCGCCGGCGATCAACTCGATGGTGTTCGCGGTGGCCTCGGCCTCCACCATCATGATGGCCACGTCGTCCCCGACGACCCGACCCGCGACGACCATGTCGAAGACCGCCCTGGTCAGCTGGGAATGGGTCGGGAAGGCCACCCACTGCCCCTCGATCAGCGCCACCCGCACACCGGCGATGGGGCCGGAGAACGGCAGCCCGGCGATCTGCGTGGACGCGGAGGCGGCATTGATGGCCAGCACGTCGTACAGCACGTCCGGGTTCAGGGCCATCACCGTGATGACAACCTGGATCTCGTTGCGCAGGCCCGCGGTGAAAGACGGACGCAGCGGCCGGTCGATCAGTCGGCAGGTCAGAATGGCGTCCTCGGACGGACGGCCTTCACGACGGAAGAACGAGCCGGGGATGCGGCCGGCGGCGTACATCCGTTCCTCGACGTCGATGGTCAGCGGGAAGAAGTCGAAGGACTCTTTCGGGTGCTTGCCGGCGCTGGTCGCGCTCAGCAGCATGGTGTCCTCGTCCAGGTACGCCGCGACGGCGCCGGCCGCCTGCTGGGCCAACCGGCCCGTCTCGAAGCGGATGGTGCGGGTACCGAAAGCACCGTTGTCGATGACGGCGGTGGCGGTGCTCACGGTGGTGGGGTATTCGGACATGTGTCTCCTCTTCGATGACCCGGGACATCCCGACCCGGGTGGTGGTGCCCCGGTCTGGACATCG
>CAXUHA010000025.1:1231-36515 GCA_964250735.1 uncultured Nakamurella sp.
GCCCAGCCCGGCGTCACCCACCTCGACTGGCCCGCGCGCTGGAGGAGATGCCGGCCTTCGATCGAAGCCAACGGACCGCCCCCGTCGTTCCTCGGAGGGTTCCGGTGGCCACTACCGAGGACCGGGAGGGCGCCGCGTCGACGGGGACGCGGCGAACTCCAGATGGCGGGTACGGCTGAGGTGGTGACGATCTTCAGTTGCTAGCGGCGCAGGCCCAGCCGTTCGATCAGCGAGCGGTAGCGTGCGATGTCGATGTCCTGCAGGTAACGGAGCAGCCGACGTCGCTTACCGACCAGGGCCAGCAGGCCGCGGCGGGTGTGGTGGTCGTGCTTGTGCTCCTTGAGATGCTCGGTGAGATCCGAGATCCTCCTGGTCAGCATGGCCACCTGGGCCTCGGCCGAACCGGTGTCGGTTGCGTGCAGGCCGTATTCGGCCAGGATGGTCTTCTTCTGATCGGTGGTCAACGCCACTGGTGTGCTCCTTGCGAGGTACTGTCACGTGCGCTGCCCGCACCGGACGAGGTTGCGCCGGGGGGATGACGGTACCGGCCGCCACGGACTGAGGCCGGACCCAACTGATCACTTTACCATCGGCCGTCCGTCAACCAGTGCGCTCGAGAATCTCTCTGGTCCGCTCCACGTCGCGGCCGATCGCCTCGATCAGTTCCGGCACCGAGTCGTACCTGACCATGCCGCGGAGCCGCTCGACGAAATCCAGGGCGACCCGCCGCCCGTAGAAGTTGCCGCCCTGATCGAGCACGAAGGCCTCGACCGTACGCACCCGACCCGAGAACGTAGGGTTCGAACCGATGGAGATGGCCGTCGGAGAACGCCTGTCCCCCAGGATGAACCAGCCGGCGTAGACCCCGTCCGCCGGCACCGCGGCGTGCGGCGCGACGTGCAGATTGGCCGTCGGATACCCGAGTTCGCCACCACCGCGGCCCTCCCCGTGCACCACCACACCTTCCACCCGATGCGGCCGACCCAGCGCCTCGGCGGCCGCGTGCACGTCACCGGCGTCCACGCTGGCCCTGACCAGCGTCGAACTGACCGGCAGGGAGTCCTTCGAGACCAGACCCAGGCCCAGCGCGGTGAACCCGAACCGGGAACCCAGGGTCCGCAGCATGGCGAAGTCGCCGGCATGGTTGTGCCCGAACCGGAAGTTGTCGCCGACCACGACACACGCGGCGTGCAGTCTGTCGACGATCAGGTCGTGCACGAAGGCCTGCGGCTCGGTGGCGGCGGTGGCGGCGGTGAACGGCATCACCAGCAACGCGTCGATGCCCATTTCCGCGGCCAACTCGGCTTTGCGGCGCAGGGTGATGAGCTCGGCCGGGTGGTTGCCGGGACGGACCACCTCGGCCGGATGCGGATCGAAGGTCATCATCACCGCGGGCAGGCCCAGTTCCCGGGCCTTGGTCACGCACGCGTGCACCAACGACTGGTGACCGCGGTGCAGGCCGTCGAAGACACCGATGGTGAGCACGCAACGTCCCCAACCCGGGGGGATCGCGTCCTCCCCGCGCCACCGTTCCATCTGTCCTTCCTCCCTGATCGGTCTTCCCCGACCGGTCTTCCCTGATCGGGAACGCCGTCTACCCCTGCACGCCCAGTATGACGTCCACCGCGCTCAGCCGGCCGGATCCCAGACCAGCCGCGGACGGGCCAGGCCGTCCCTCTCCTGGACCAGGGCGAGCAGGGCACCGTCGTCGGAGAACAACCCGTACACGCCGTCCATACCGACCGCCGGGATGCCTCGGCCGTGGCGCATGTCTGCCGCCATGTCCTGGTCCACGCTCCGCCGCGGGAACGCCTCGCCGACAGCGACCGCGGCGGGGATGACGGCGGCGGCCACGGCCGCGGCGAACTCCGGCTCGTCCGGACCGTACACGTCGACGGCCGACCCGATCGAGAACGGCCCGACGGTGGTTCGCCGCAGCGCGGTGAGGTGGCCACCGACGTGAAGGGCTGCGCCCAGATCTCTGGCCAGCGAACGGACGTAGGTGCCGGTGCTGCACCGGACCAGCACATCCAGGTCCAGCACCCCGTCCCCCGGCCGCGGCCCAGCGAGCAGGTCGAACTCGGCCACGGTGACCGGGCGGGCCGCCAGCTCAACCTGCTGACCAGCCCTGACCAGGTCGTACGCCCGCCGCCCGTTCACCTTGATGGCCGAGACCGAGCTGGGCACCTGCCGGATCTGTCCGGTCAGATCGTTGATCGCAGCCCGGATCCGCTCGTCGTCGGTCCGCGCCACCGCCGCGGCCGATGCGGTGGCCAGCACATCGCCGTCGGCGTCATCGGTGGTGGTGGAGATGCCCAGCCTGATGGTGGCCAGGTAGGTCTTGTCGGTCAGGGCCAGGTGGCCGAGCAGTTTCGTCGACCGTTGCACGGCGACCACCAGCAGGCCGGTGGCCATCGGATCCAGGGTCCCGGCGTGTCCGATCCGCCGGGTGCCCAGGACCCGGCGCAGCCGGGCCACCACGTCGTGCGACGTACAACCGGCGGGCTTGTCCACCAGCAGCAGGCCACCTCCGGGCGGGAGGTCGGGCGCGCTCATCCGGCTCCCTGGTCGTCGCTTTTCCGGGTGTCGCCGTCCCCGGTGTCACTTGCCCGCGTGTCGAACATGCCGCGCGCGGTGGACAACGCCCGCTCCTGGGCGTCCTGCGCCGCGTGGACCGCCTGTGACCAGTCGGCTTCCTGGGCCAACTCCGCTTCGTCGACCAGCTCCCACCGGTGGACGTGCAGGTGCACCGGCACCTGCTCGCCGCGCGCCGCGGCCATCAACACCATGGCCCTGGTCCGCAGCCACCAGGTCAGCATGCGGGTCAGGCCGAAGGCGGTCAGCACCACCAGCGCGGTGAACGCGAACCGGTACGCCTGCGCACTGCGGACCGCGGCGTCGGGTTCGACCAGGTCCAGGATCTGGCCCACCAGGAAGATGCCGATCACCGCACCGCAGAAGCCGCCGATGTTCACCATGCCGGTCGCGGTGGAGATCCGGTGCCGCGGGTTGTAGTCCCGGGCGAGCATGAACGCCACCGCCGACGTCGGACCGCTCACCGAGAAGACGGCGATGACCAGCAGAACCACCGGGAACGGTGGCCGGCCGCCCGGCCACGCGATGAGGACGAGCCAGCCGACGATGGCCACGCAGCACACCAGCACCGCCATCGGGGTGCGGGCCTCCGGACGCCGGCCGACGATCTGGCCGACCGCGATGTTGGCCAGCACCCCGCCGACCACCAGCAGCAACATCAACGACGACGCCGTCGAGTTGGGGTACCCCAGAGCCTGGGTCAGGTACGGAAAGCCCCACAGGGTGGCGAACGTGGTCGGCCCGGCCATGCAGGTGAAATGGACCCAGAACCCCAGTCGACCGGACGGCAGACGCCAGGCGCTCTTCACCTCCGTCAGAATCCGACGTCCGGCGACCGGGCCGGTGGCGGCCCGCTCCTCCGCGGCCCGGAACGGGGCCGCCGTGGAGGGCCGGAGCAGCAGCAGGGCGTAGACCACCGAGATCCCGCCGGCCACCCCGAAGGTGGCCTGCCAACCGAAACCGTGCAACAGGCCGGTGAGCGGCAGGGTGGCGATGATGTTGCCCAGCGACCCGGCCAGCGCGGTGATGCTGGTCAGCACCGCATAGCGGCGGGCCGGAAACCATCCGGCGACCAGGCGCAGCACCGAGATGTAGGTCATGGCGTCGCCGCAGCCCAGCAGGCCACGGGCCAGCAACGCGGGGAGATAGGCGGTGACCAGTGAGAACAGCAGTTGGGCGAGGCCCATGGTCAGGGTGGCGGCCAACAGCATCCGGCGCGGACCGAAGCGATCGACTGCGATTCCGGTCGGCACCTGCATCAGCGCGTAAACGGCCAGCTGCAGCATGACGAAGGAGGACAGCTGCGCGGCGGACAGGTGCAGTCTTTCGGCGGCCAACGGACCGGCCACACCCAGCGTGCTGCGATGGAACACCGCGAGCACGTAGACGCCGGCGCCGATGCCCCACACCAGCCACGACTTGGTCGGTGCCCGGCGGTCGGAAACGGAGCTGGACTCGCGCTGGGTTGTCATCGCCGGATCAGGCCAGGGTGCCGGCCGCGGTGGCCAGATGTTCGACGGTCAGCCTGACCGCGGTGGGCAGATCCTGGTCGGCGATGGCGTCGGCGATGGCCTGGTGGTCGGCGATGGTGCGGCTCATCCGGGCCGTGTCGGCCACTCCGCCCTCGGCCAGCAGGTTGGCCGTCCCCATCCGCAGTTGCCGGTCGCGCAGCGATCCGTACAGGCGATTCAGGATGCTGTTCCCGGCCCCGGCCACGATGGTGGCGTGGAAATCCCGGTCGGCCGACACGTAGGCGGTGACGTCTCCCGAACGGGCCGCGTCCTGCAGGTCCGCCATGGCCTTGGCCAACCGCACCCGCAGCATCGGCGCGCGGCCACCCTCGATGATCTGGCCGACGCAGTGGGTTTCCACCAACTCCCGGGTGGAGAGCACATCACGCCACTCCTGGGCGCTGACGGGTAGGACCAGGGCGCCGCGCTTGGGCAGCAACCGGACCATGCCCTCCGCCTCCAGCCGCAACAACGCCTCGCGCACCGGGGTCCTGGACACCCCGGTCTCCTGGGCGATGCGGCCCTCGGCCAGTAGATCGTTGTCGGCGAAACGGCGGGTCAGAATCCCGCTGCGGACGTGGTGGTAGACCCGGTCGGCCGCGGACGGCTGAACATTGGATGTATCCATGATGTATCTATCCTGGCGGCTGACCGCTGCCGATGCAAATCAGCCTGGGCAGCACCACCCGACCGCGGGACGGTCAGCGGCTGTGCACCTCGAGCGCTGCGGTGAGCGCGGCGGTCGCGTCGTCCGGGGTACCGGCGAAGCCGAACCCGGCCGCACGGACATGACCGCCGCCGCCGAGTGAGGCGGCCACGGCGGCCACGTCCACCGCGGAGACGGCCGGCCGGCCGGCCGGTACGGCCGGACGCGAACGCAGCGACACCTGCCACTGGGCCTGGTCGGTCTGCTTGAGCACCGCGGCCACCTGGGCCTCGGATGCGGTCCGCAGGATGTCGATCACCGAGTCCAGCTCCTCCTGGCGCAGGCCGGCGGCCGCGTCCAGGCTGATGACCGTGGACACCAGGCCCCGCCCGGCGGCGGCCTGACGGTCGAGCACGGCTGAACCCAGCACCCGGGACAGCATGTCGAGCCAACCGTAGGGGTGCAGATCGGTGATCGGCCGCATCAACTCGTCCGGATTGACCCCCGCGTCCAGCAACCGGCCGGCCAACCGATGCGCCCCGGCCGAGGCGAACCGAAAGCCGACGGTGTCGGTGGCCAGCCCGGCGTAGATGTTGGCCGCGATGTCCCGGTCGATGGGCAGGCCCAGACGGTCCAGCATCGCCGCGACCAGCACCGTCGTCGATTCCGCCGAGATGGCCACGAACTGGTGCCGGCCGAAGCGCGTGTTGGAGGCGTGGTGGTCGATGACCAGACTCTCGGTCGCGGTGTCCAGGAGCGAGCCGAGCGACCCCAGCCGTTCCGGCGAGTTGACGTCGAGGGTGACCACCAGGTCAGGGTCCGACGGGACCTGGTCGGCCGGGGTGACCAGGTGCTGGCCGGGGAGCCCGCGGAGCGAGACGGGCACCGACGACGGTTCGGCGAAGGCCACCTTGACGTCGGCACCCGCGCGGGTCAGCGCCAGCCCCAGCGCCAACGCGCTGCCCAGGGCGTCCGCGTCGGGACTGATGTGGGCCAACAGCACCACGGTGGCGGCCGAGGCGACCAGATCGCAGGCCACCACGAGTTCCGACGGGTCGTCCAGTGCCGAGGCGCCCCGACCCGGCGAATTCGCCGGGCGTGCGGGGCGAGGGTAGATGGAGGTACCGGCTCTGATCACAACACCTCCTCACGCTCGGTCACTCACGACCGGCGGACATCGCTGGATCAGCGGAAAATCCGTCGGGTGGCGCATGGCAAATGGGAGTATCGCGTCGAACGGACCGCTCGAAGGGACCTTCAGAACGATACCCCCGCGATCGTGGCCGACAGTAACCGGCAGCGGTCGATCAGCGGTCGATCGGCTAACCGGAGCCGACCTGATCGGCGTCGAGCACGTCGACGTCGTCGTCGGCCGCGCGGGGCGCCTTGTACGGATCCGCATCGCCCGCGTACTGAGCGCCGGCGGCAGCCGACGCGACGGCGGCGTCGGATGCCTTGGCGGCCGCGATCAGATCGTCTATCCGATGGGCGTTCTCGGGGATGGTGTCGAGCCGGAAGGCCAGCGTCGGGGTGAACTTGATCCCGGTCTCCCGGCCGACGGCGCTGCGCAGCACGCCGGTGGCGCTGGCCAGCGCGGCGGCGGTCGAGGTCACCTCGTCATCGTCGCCGTACACGGTGTAATAAACCACCGCCTCGCGCAGATCGGGCGTGACGGTCGCGGCGGTGATGGTAGTCATCGCCAACCGCGGATCCTTCACCCTGAGTTCCAGTTCGGTGGCCACGATCGCGACGATGCGCTTGGCCAACCTACGGGCCCGGGCCGAATCGGCCATCGGATCTCCTCCTTCTCACTCGAACTTCTCACCCGAATTTCTGACCCGGGTTTTCTCATTCGAACAGCATCGGCGCCGGCTAGCTGTCGTCCTGCGGCCCGACGGTTCGCCGGTGCGCGCTGAGCAACTCGACCTCTACCTCGTCGGCCACCTGACGCTCACAGGTGTCCAGCACCCGCTGCACCTGGGCGGGATCGCCGGAGACGGCGGCGATGCCGATCAGCGCCCGGCCGTGTCGGTCGGGGTCGCCGGCTTCGGTCACCGCGACCTCGAGCCGGCGCAACCGCGAGATCACCGGCCGGATCACGGCCCGCTTGTGCTTGAGCGAATGGACGTCGCCGAGCAGCACGTCCAGTTCGAGGATTCCGGCGTACATTCCCCGTTCCTTCTCCCGGGCACCCGGGCTTGACGGTGTTGTGGCCCACGCCGTCCGCTCCGCGGCGGCGTGGCCCCCGGCATGGAACGGCCCGGTCGGCAGCACGTGGGATGCGCTGCCGGACCGGGCCGACCCCTCAGACGCGGGGCTTTTCCCGAACCTCGTAGGTCTCGATGGTGTCCTCGACCTCGATGTTGTTCCAGCTACCCAGCCCGATGCCGCATTCGAAGCCCTCCCGGACCTCGACGGCGTCGTCCTTGAACCGCTTGAGCGAATCGATGGTCAGGTTGTCGTTGATGACCACCCCGTTCCGCAGGAGGCGGGCCTTGGCGTTCCGCCGGATCTCGCCCGTGCGCACGATACAGCCGGCGATGTTGCCGAACTTGGACGACCGGAAGACCTCGCGGATTTCGGCGCTGCCGACCGGCACCTCCTCGAACTCCGGCTTGAGCAGGCCCTTGAGGGCCGACTCGATCTCGTCGATCGCCTGGTAGATGACCGTGTAGTACCGGATGTCGACGCCCTCGCGGTCCGCCAACTCCTGCACGCCGCGCACCGGCTTGACGTTGAAGCCGATGACGATCGCCTGGGTGATCACCGCCAGGTTGATGTCGTCCTGGGTGATACCGCCGACCCCGCGGTGCACGACCCGCAGGTTGACCTCGGCTCCCACGTCGAGCTTCATCAACGAATCCTCCAGCGCCTCCACGGTGCCGGAGTTGTCGCCCTTGATGATCAACGTGAGCTGTTCGATCTTCTTCTCGGCCAGTGCGGCACCGAGATCTTCCAGGGTGATACGGCGGCGGTTGGCCACCTGGGCCTTGCGCATCGCCGCCTGCCGGCTCTGCGCGATCTGCCGGGCCACCCGGTCTTCGGCGACCACCATGAACGAGTCGCCGGCGCCGGGCACCGAGGTGAACCCGAGCACCTGGACGGGACGGGCCGGCGTGGCTTCCGCGACGTTCTCGCCGTGGTCCCCGAGCATGGCCCTGACCCGCCCGTAGGCGTTTCCGGCCACGATCGAATCGCCGACGTGCAACGTTCCGCGCTGGACGAGAACGGTCGCGACCGCGCCGCGACCCCGGTCCAGGTGGGCCTCGATGGCCACACCCTCGGCCTGCATGTCCGGGTTGGCCCGCAGGTCCAACGCGGCATCCGCGGTCAACAGCACGGCCTCGAGCAGCCCGTCGATGTTGGTCCGCTGGCGCGCGGAGATCTCGACGAACATGGTGTCCCCGCCGTACTCCTCGGCGACCAGCCCGTACTCGGTCAGCTGCTGCCGGATCTTGTCCGGGTTCGCGCCTTCCTTGTCGATCTTGTTGATGGCCACCACGATCGGCACGTCGGCGGCCTTGGCGTGGTTGATGGCCTCCACCGTCTGCGGCATGACACCGTCGTCGGCGGCGACGACCAGGACCACGATGTCCGTGGACTTGGAGCCACGGGCCCGCATGGCCGTGAAGGCCTCGTGCCCGGGCGTGTCGATGAAGGTGATCAGCCGTTCGGTGCCGCCCAGTTCGGTGGCGACCTGGTAGGCGCCGATGTGCTGGGTGATACCGCCGGCCTCCTTGTCCACCACGTTGGTGCTGCGGATGGCATCGAGCAGCTTGGTCTTGCCGTGGTCGACGTGGCCCATGACGGTGACCACCGGCGGCCGGATCTGCAGGTCCTCCTCGCCACCCTCGTTCTCGCCGTAGGACAGGTTGAAGGTGTCCAGCAGCTCGCGATCCTCGTCCTCGGGGGACACGATCTGGACTTCGTAACCCATCTCGGAGCCGAGCAGCTCCAGGATGTCGTCCGACACCGACTGGGTGGCGGTGACCATCTCGCCCAGGTGGAACAGGGCCTGCACCATCGAGGCCGGGTTGGCGTCGATCTTGTCGGCGAAGTCGGCCAGCGACGAACCACGGGCCAACCGGACGACGGCGCCGTTGCCTCGCGGCAGCGTTATGCCGCCGATCGACGGGGCCTGCATGTTGTCGAATTCCTGACGGCGCTGCTTCTTGGACTTCCGGCCCTTACGCGCCGGGCCGCCCTGACGCCCGAACGCGCCGGGCGCCGCACCGCCCCGACCGCGGCTGCCCGCACCGGGACGACCGCCGCCGGCGGGGGCCGGGGCACCGCCGGGAGCACCGCCCGGTCCGCCGCGGTAGCCGCCACCGGCGGGAGCACCGCCGGGACCACCGCGGTAACCGCCGCCTGCTCCAGGGCCGCCGGGACGGGCCGGGCCGCCGGCCGCCGGTGGGCGGCCTCCCGGAGTACCCGGCCGAGGTGCGCCGCCGGGCATGCCCGGGCGGGTACCTCCCGGTGCCGGACGCGCACCCGACGCGCCGGGTGGGCTACCGGGACGGGTGCCCTGGGCCGATTGCGGTGGCCGGGGGGCACCGGGCACGCCGCCGGGCCGTGATGGCGCGTTGCGGGCAGCGCTGACCCCGAACGGGTTATTGCCCATCCGCGGTGGCCGGGGGGCGCCCGGCACCCCACCCTGCGGACGCGGCGGACGAGCCGGTGCATCGGGCGCGGAGCCGGCTGCCGGCCGGTCGTTACCTTCGGTGGGCCGTTGCGGAACCGGCGGTCGTGCGGGCGGCGCGGCGGTGAACGCGGGGCCGACCGAAGAAATCTGTACCGGGGGGGTCTGGGCCGTCGACGACGACGGGGCGGGAGCGGCCGGGCGTGACGGGGCCGGGGCGACGGACGCGGCCGGCCGGTCCGCGGCGGGGGGCGCCGGCCGGGCCGACGGGACGGCCGGTGCGGTCGTCCCGGGCAAAGTCGGGGCGGCGGGTCGACCCGGTGCGACCGTCGTCTCCGCGGTGACTCGCGGCGTCGATCGGGTCGGCGCGCCCGGGCGGGCGGAGCCGGTGGTCGGACGCTCCGCGATGGTCGGGCCGCCGGTCGACGGGGTGTCCGAGCTCCCCCGGGCCGGCGTCGAACCGTTGCTGCCGCCGTTGCTGCTCACCCCGGTGGCCGGGGCACCGCCGGGCGATCCCGGGCCCGGCGAACGGCCGTTCGCCGGGGCCGCCGCCTTGGGTGGCCCGGCCGGGAACGCGTCGCGCAGTTTGCGGACGACGGGCGCCTCGATGGTGGAGGACGCGCTCTTGACGAACTCTCCGAACTCGTTGAGCTTGGAGATGATCTCTTTACTGGACTTGCCGAGCTCTTTTGCGAGCTCATGCACTCGGGCCTTGCCTGCCACTGCTCTCCTTACGGTGAGGCCGGGCGGCTGGCCGCTCGACCTCGGGTTAGTTGTACCGGCTCATTGCTGGGACTTCACGGCGTACTCACGACGGGTCGACCTGCTTTCGGTGTGCTCGGGCGGGAGCGCGGGATGCGCCCCGATCCGGAGATCGGTCGTTCTTCGGACCCGGCCTGCCCGGGTGCGATGAATTCACGAACTTGTGTGCTTTCGAGCGATCCGGGCGACAAGTGCAAGGCTCGACCGAACGCACGACGACGCTCCGCGGCGTTCAGGCAACCCACACGGGGGTGCAGCCACGCTCCCCTTCCGGGAAGGCGGCGCCGAAAGTCGGGGATCAGGACCCCGTCAACGGCGACGACGCGGAGCAGAGTTGGGGCCGGGGCCTGTTCCCGGCACCCGACACAGGTCCGAACCGGTCCCTCCGGCGGTGCGGGCTGATCGACCTGCTGACCACCCACGGCACACACCTTCGAAGGTTCCGCTCCAGATCGATGACGGTCGCAGCAACATGCACGGCCCAACCGGACAAGTCTAGCCGGTCCGGGCACCGGTGGACACCTCGGAACGCCGCCAGACACGAATGCGGCGCGGTCAGTCGGCGGCGGGCGGAACAGGGGGCGCGGCGTCGCTGCGAATGTCGATCCGCCAGCCGGTCAGCCGCGCGGCCAGCCGTGCGTTCTGGCCTTCCTTGCCGATGGCCAGGGACAGCTGGAAATCAGGCACCACGACTCGCGCCGCCTTGGCGACCGGATCCACCACGGTGACCGACAGGGCCCTGGCCGGCGACAACGCGTTGCCCACGAAGGTGGCCGGATCGTCGTCGTGGTCGATGATGTCGATCTTCTCGCCACCCAACTCGCTCATCACCGCGCGCACCCGCTGGCCCATGGGGCCGATGCACGCGCCTTTGGCGTTGACCCCGGCGACCATCGGGCGCACGGAGATTTTCGATCGGTGTCCGGCCTCCCGGGCCACCGCGGTGATCTCCACGCTGCCGTCCGCGATCTCCGGCACCTCCAGGGCGAACAGCTTGCGGACCAGGTTGGGGTGCGTCCGGGACAGGGTGATCTGCGCGCCGCGGGCACCCCGCGTCACGGCCACCACGTAGCAGCGCAGACGCTGCCCGTGCACGTAGGACTCGCCCGGCGCCTGTTCGGCCGCCGGGATGATGCCCTCCACCTCGCCGAGACTGACCACCACCACGCCGCGCGCGTTCACCTTGGCGTCGGCACTGACCGTGCCGGTGATGAGCTCGTGCTCCCGGCCGGCGAAGTCGCCGAAGGTGCGCTCGTTCTCGGCGTCGCGCAGGCGCTGCTGGATCACCTGCCGGGCGGTGGTGGCCGCGATCCGGCCGAAGTCGTCCGGTGTGTCGTCCCATTCCGGGCCGGGCACACCCTGCTCGTCGAGGTCCGCGACCAGCACGCTGATCGATCCGGTCTTCCGGTCAACCTGCACCCGGGCGTGCGGGGAGTGCCCGTCGGTGTGCCGGTAGGCGGTCAGCAGGGCCGTCTCCAAGGTCTCGACCAGGGAGCCGAATTCGATCCCCTTCTCCTTCTCCACCGCCCGCAGTGCCGTGATGTCAACGTTCATCATCGTCGTCCTGTTCGTCGTCCGCGTCGCCGTCGTCCCGGTCGTCTCCGTCGTCGTCCCGGTCGTCCCCGTCGTCGTCCCGGTCATCCTCGTCGGCCGGGACGTCCTGCCGGAACCTGTCCGCCGTCTCGGCTCCGAGCAGCGCCAGCACCTCGGCGGAGGGGGCGCTGAACTCCACTTCCACCCTGGCCTTGGCGATATCCGGGTAGGCCAGTACGGCCGGGTCGGTGCCCGACCGGCCGACCAGCAGGTCCAGCGTGGTCTCATCGGCCCGGACCACGCGGCCGAGGATCTGCCCGCCGTCGACGGTGGTGATGGCCAGCAGGCGCCCCCGGGCCCGGCGGAAGTGCCGGGGCAACGTCAAGGGCCGGCCGATGCCCGGGCTGGTCACCTCCAGCGTGTAGGGAGCACCCCCCATCGGGTCGGCCGCGTCGAGCTGGTCCAGCCGGGTCCCGACGTCCCGGCTGACCGCGGCCGCCTGGTCCAGATCCACCCCGGAATCCGAATCGATGACCACCCGCAACATTCGCCGGCGACCGGCGGCGACGACGGTGAGGTCCTCCAGGTCGTAACCCGCGCCGGCCACCACCGCACCGACCACGTCGCGCAGGTGGGCCAGGTCTGCCGATGCCATGCTGTCCTCCCGGCGTGTTCTGCAGTTGTCGTGGTGCTCGGCCGCGCGTGGTCACAGCTCGTCGTCCGGGGGTCCTCGTCCGCCCACACGATGGGCCGGGCGGAGGAGCGCGCGAAGAACGATTCTACCGTCCGATCGGGGTGCGGGCCTCGACGACGCGGGTTCCTGGGTGACCCACCCGCCGTCGTGACCCGCCCGCCGTCCGGACTTCGCCGGTGATCGGCGATCGGCCCTGACATGATGCTGAGGTGCATGACGACCCTCGGCCCGCGCCGTCGACCCCGCTGCTGGCCCGGCGGACGCTGGTGGTCGGGGCCGGAACGGCGGCGCTGCTGGTCACGGCCGGCTGCAATCCGTTCACCACACCGACGAGGATCACCCAGACGGTCACGGCCGCCGCGGCGCCGGTCGCCGATCCGTTGCCGACCCTGATCGCCACCACCCGGCTGCACCTGGTCCGACTGGTCAACGCGATCGCCGCCGACAAGTCACTGGCCGGCCGATTGGCAGCGCTGCGCAACGACCGTCGGGCCCACCTGAGCGCTCTGATCACCGAACTGGCCCGGACCAGCCCGCAGGCCGCGGCCGTCGAGAAGGGGCGCCCGACGGCCGACCCGTCCATCTCGGTTCCGTCCGGCGGATCGGTCCAGGTGCTGTCCGGCATGCGGTCGGACGCGGTCCTGGCCCAGGGCCTGTTCACCGACGCCCTGCTGCCGGCCTCCCGGTACCGGGCCGCGCTGTTCGCCTCGATCGCCGCCTGCCTGGCCGCGCACCGGGTGGTGCTGGCGTGACCACTCCCGTCCCGCCCACTGCGGCCGCCCGGACACAGCCCGCACCCACCCCGGTCAGAACCGCTCCGGCCGCATTGCCGGCCGACACCGCGAAAGCGCTGCAGGCCGCCCTGGCCGCCGAGCAGGCCGCAGTGTGGGCCTACGACCTGATCGCCGGGTACGACCCGGCCGATGCCGACCTCATCTCGAACATCCGGGCCGGTCATCTGGCCCGGCAGGGGGCTACCGCCGCGCTGTTGGTGGCCGGCGGTTCGACCGCCCCCAGCCCGGCCGCGGCCTATTCGTTCCCGCGCCCGGTCACCGACGCCGCGAGTGCCAGGGCCCTGAGCGCAGACCTGGAGGGCGACTGCGCGGCGGCCTGGCGCGGCGTGATCGGGGCCACCGACACGGCGTCGATACGCAGCGCAGGCCTGGCCGGACTGTCCGACTCGGCCGTCTGGCTGACCACCTTGAAACTGGCGGCCAGGATCAACCCGCCCACGGTTGCCTTTCCGGGCCGTCCCTGACCGGTCAGGGACGCACCAGCGCCACCAGCTGCCCCACCACTTCGGTCAGGTCGACGTCCGCGGTCACGCCGGTCAGCCGGTCCCTGACCTCGACCAGGCCCGACGCGACCCCGCGGCCGACCACCACGATGGTCGGCACGCCGAGCAGCTCGGCATCGGCGAACTTCACCCCCGGCGACGAGCTCCGGTCGTCCAGCAGCACCTGAACGCCGGCGGCGGCCAGCGTCGCGGCCAGCGTCTCGGCGGCCCCCACGATCTCGGGGCCCTTGCCGGCGACGACCAGGTGGACGTCGGCCGGTGCAATCGCCCGGGGCCAGATCAGCCCCCGGTCGTCGTGCGAATTCTCGGCCACCGCGGCGACCGCACGGGACACGCCGAACCCGTAGGAGCCCATGGTCACGGTGACCCGCTTGCCGTTCTGGTCCAGCACCTGCAGCCCGAGAGCGTCGGCGTACTTGCGTCCGAGCTGGAAGATGTGACCCATCTCGATCCCGCGGGCCAGCGACAGCGGGCCGGAGCCGTCCGGAGCCTGATCGCCTTCCCTGATCTCCGCCGCCTCGACCCAGCCGTCGGCGGTGAAATCCCGGTCGACCACCAGGTTGAAGACGTGCTTGCCGGGCGCGTCCGCCCCGGTGATCCACGCGGTGTTCGCCCCGACGTGCCGGTCCAGCAGGTACCGGATCTTGCTGGCGTTGGTCTCGCCGAGCACGCCCGGCCCGATGTACCCCTTGACCAAGGCCGGGTTGCGTGCGAAGTCAGCTTCGTCGAAGGGCTCGATCTCGGCGGGGGCGACGTGCGCCTCGAGCCGTTTGAGGTCGACCTCGCGGTCGCCGGGCAGGCCGACGGCCAACGGCTCGACAGTGCCGTCCGGGTGCCTGAGGTTGACGATGACGTTCTTGAGCGTGTCGGCCGCGGTCCACGCGGCCCCCGGCCGCGGGTGCAACCGGTTGGCCACGGCGACCAGGGTGTCGATGGTCGGCGTGTCCGGGGTGTCCTCGACACGGGCGGGGGGGTACTCGAGCCAGTCGGCTGCGCCCCAGGGTGTGGTGACGGCCTCCACGTTCGCCGCGTACCCGCCGGGCGAGCGAACATAGGTGTCCTCACCCACCTCGGAGTCGGCCAGGAACTCCTCGGACGC
Source organism: uncultured Nakamurella sp. (assembly GCA_964250735.1). GTDB lineage: Bacteria > Actinomycetota > Actinomycetes > Mycobacteriales > Nakamurellaceae > Nakamurella. The sequence continues at coordinate 16,008 of CAXUHA010000025.1, forward strand.
GCTGCCGCCCATCGCCCCGGACATGGCCGCGACGATCACGTAGCGGAGCTCGAGACGGTCGAAGATCTTGATGTAGGCCTCGCGGTGCCGCTGATAGGACGCCTCCAGACCGGCGTCATCGATGTCGAACGAGTAGGAGTCCTTCATCACGAACTCCCGACCCCGCAGGATCCCGGCCCGCGGCCGCGCCTCGTCCCGATACTTGGTCTGGATCTGGTAGAGGGCCAGCGGCAGACTCTTGTACGACGAACAGATGTCCTTGACCAGCAGGGTGAACATCTCCTCGTGGGTCGGCCCGAGCAGATAGTCGGCCCCCTTGCGGTCCTTCAGGCGGAACAGGTTCTCCCCGTACTCGGTCCAGCGGCCGGTCGCCTCGTAGGGTTCGCGCGGCAGCAAGGCCGGAAAGTGCACCTCCTGGGCCCCGATCGCGTCCATCTCCTCGCGGACGATGCGCTCGACGTTGCGCAGCACCCGATAGCCCAGGGGCAGCCAGGAGTAGATTCCCGGCGCCGCGCGGCGGATGTAACCGGCCCGGACCAGCAATTGGTGGCTCGGTACCTCGGCGTCGACCGGGTCCTCCCGCAGGGTGCGCAGGAACAGGGTCGACATCCGGGTGATCAACGCTTCGAAACTCCTCGGTCGGGCGGAGCGCCCGTTGCGGCACTCGCGCCGGTCAGCCTAACCGGCCGGCACGGCCCGCACATCGAATAAATACCGCCGGGTGGTGCAACCGGACGCCGTGGCAAAGCCGGCCGGCGACCCCAGTCTGACGGCCTGTCGGCCCGTCTTGGCACTGCCAGCATCGAGTTGGCAAGCCCTGCAGCCGTTGCCAAGACGAGGGAGCGCCTGCTCAGTGGGCTCCGGGACCGCGCGGGCCCACCACATCCTCTCCCTCGGAGGACTATTGAAACGAATCTCCGGCGCAACGCACTAGCCTGTCGCGCGTGTACGTCCTGCTGCCGCCGTCGGAGACGAAACACCCCGGCGGAAACGGGCCGGCACTGGACTTGGCGCAGCTGTCGTTTCCGGAGCTTCAGCCCATCCGTTCACGACTCATCACCGCCGCCCGGTTGCTGTCCGCCGACTTGCCGGCCGCCAGGTCCGCGCTGAAGGTGTCGGCGGGTCTGGACCACGAGATCCGGCTGAACGCGACGGTGATGACAGCGCCCACGATGGCCGCCCTGGACCGGTACACCGGCGTGCTCTATGCCGCGTTGCACATGGGCACGCTGACCCGGGCCGAATCGGCACGCGCTGCGCAGCGCATCCTCATCAGCTCGGCCATGTTCGGTCTGATCCGTGCGGGCGATGCGATACCGGCGTACCGGTTGTCCGCAGGGTCCCGGCTGCCCGGCCTGCCCACGATCGCCGCACTCTGGCGGGAATCGATGACAGCGGCGCTGGCCGGCCTGGACGCACCGGTGCTCGATCTGCGCTCCGGTGCCTACGCCGCGTTCGGGCATCCCCCCGGTGCGATCAGCGTGCGGGTGGTGACGGTGACCCGACGGGGCGACGAGAAGCCGGTCAGCCATGACAACAAGGCGATCAAAGGTCAACTGGCCAGGGTGATCTCGACGACCAGAGCGAACGTCGCCGATGTCGCCGGCCTGCTCGGTGCCGCTCGTCGGGCGGGCCTGACAGTCCGCAGAACCGGCCCGGCGTCCATCGACCTGATCGCACCTACCGCGACCTGATCGGCGATAAATCGGTTGCGCCAGTCACCACTGACCGGTCATTGTCGGTCGACGTCGGCGAGAGGAGGCACCCCATGAGTGTTCGAACGGCAGCCCCGTCCCCTCCCTCGTCCCAGGAGCCATCCAGTGCCTCGTTTTCACTTGCACGACAACGACTTTCCGACGGACCGTAATGATCTCGACGACCCGCCGCGGCGGCGTCCGAATCGCCCGGTCACCAATGAGCCGCGCCTCGTCGCGGAAGGCAGGTCCGGGCGCGTCGCGCCCGATCGCGACGGCTCCGGCGAATCAGAAGATGGGGCGGATCCTGCGCCGTACTCGTCGTACGACGTCGCGACCCACGGGCCGGCACCGGCGCCGGACTGGCTGATCACCTCGTTCTCGGCCAGGGACACGCATCTCGGTGTCATCAAGTCGGGCAAGGAGGCCGACGTCAGCCTGCTCGACCGGTCCCTGCCCGGTGGGCCTGGCTGCCTGCTGGCGGTGAAGACCTACCGGGACAGCCGGCACCGGATGTTCCACCGCGACAGCGGGTACATCGAGGGCAGGCGGGTGCGGCGATCTCGGGAGGGTCGCGCGATGGCCGCCCGCACGGCATTCGGTCGCGACTTGCTCTCCGCCACATGGGCCGGCGCGGAATTCCGGGTGCTGTCGACCCTGTTCAGAGCTAGCGCAAAGGTCCCCTACCCGGTGCAGATCCTCGGGTCCGAGCTGATGATGGAATTCATCGGCGCACCGGATGGTGTTGCGGCGCAGCGACTATCCTCGTACGACGCCGACACCGCCGAGTTCACCGAGCTGTGGCACGACCTGGTCGCCACACTGGAGACACTCGCCCGCGAGGGCCTGACCCACGGCGACCTTTCCCCGTACAACGTCCTCGTTCACGACGGTGCCTGCGTGCTCATCGACCTGCCCCAGGCGGTGGACGTGGTCGCCAACCCGCAGGGGAACACCTTCCTGAATCGCGACTGCCAGATCATCGCCGACTTCTTCGGCCGACGCGGGGTGCTGGCCGCGGACGGCGAACTGCTGGCACTGCACCTGGGCGGCATCGCCGGAGGCGAGGGATAGCCTGGCGGGATGGCTCATTTCGACCTTGTCATCATCGGCACCGGTTCGGGAAACTCCATTCCCGGACCGGAGTTCGATCATTGGTCCATCGCGATGGTCGAGGACGGCCTGTTCGGCGGCACCTGCCTGAACGTCGGCTGCATCCCGACCAAGATGTTCGTGCACCCCGCCGAACTGGCCGATGCGTCCCGGCACGGCGCGACCCTGAACATCGGCTCACACCTGGACGCGGTCGACTGGCCGGGGATGCGGGATCGGATCTTCGGCCGGATCGACGGCATCGAGGCTGCCGGGCGGGCGTACCGGGAGGGGCCGAAGTGCCCCAACATCACCGTCTTCGCCGGCCGCGGGGTGTTCACCGGAGACCGGAGACTGCACGTCGACCTGCACGACGGCAGCGCGACCGAGATCACCGCGGACCGGTTCGTGCTGGCGGCCGGGTCGAGCGCGGTGATCCCGGACCTGCCCGGGTTGTCCGACCGCACGGTCCCGTTCCACACGTCGGACACGGTGATGCGGATGGACGACCTGCCGGCCAGCGTGATCATCCTGGGCGGCGGGTACATCGCTGCCGAGTTCGGCCACATCTTCTCCTCGTTCGGGGTGCGGGTCACCCAGCTCACCCGGGGGCCGGAACTGCTGCGCTCGCAGGATGCCGAGATCGCCGCGGCCTTCACCCGGGAGGCCTCGGCCCGCTACGAGGTGCTGCTCGACACGCAGGCCGAGAAGGCGGGCCAGACCGCGTCCGGCGTGGAACTGCAGGTCAATACCCCGACCGGCCCCCGGACGATCGAGGCGGAGACCCTGCTGGTCGCCGTCGGCCGCCGCCCCAACGGAGAACGGCTGGGGGTCGCGGCGACCGGGGTCGAGCTGGACGGGCAGGGCCGGGTGGTGGTCGACGAGTACCAGCGCACCCGTGTCGACGGCATCTTCGCGCTCGGGGACATCAGTGCCGCGCACCAACTCAAGCATGTGGCCAACCACGAGGCGCGAGTGGTGAAGCACAACCTGGCCCACCCCGACTCGCCCGTCCGGGCCGATCACCGTTTCGTTCCCGCAGCGGTGTTCACCGACCCGCAGATCGCCTCGGTCGGGCTCACCGAACGCCTGGCGGTCGCCCGAAACGTCCCCTACGTGGTCAACAAGCAGAGTTACGCCGGTATCGCCGCGGGGTGGGCCAGGGAGGACACCACGCATTTCCTCAAGGTGCTGGCCGACCCGGGGACCGGGCTGCTGCTCGGTGCGCACATCATCGGGCCGGAGGCAGCCACGGTGATCCAACCGCTGATCCATGCGATGTCGTTCGGGCAGACCGCCCACGAAGTGGCGCGCGGGCAGTACTGGATTCATCCGGCCCTGTCGGAACTGGTCGAGAATGCGCTGCTGGGCCTGCCACTGGATTAGGGCAGGGTCAGGATCTCCGCCCCGGTCTCGGTGACCAGCAGGGTGTGCTCGAACTGCGCCGTCCAGGACTTGTCGCTGGTCGTCACGGTCCACCCGTCGTCCCACTGCTCCCAGCCGATGCCGCCCAGGGTGATCATCGGCTCGATGGTGAAGGTCATGCCCTTCTCCAGCACCGTCGTCACGCTCGGCTCGTCGTAGTGCAGCACGACCAGACCGGAATGGAAGGTCCGGCCGATGCCGTGACCGGTGTAGTCGCGCACCACGCCGTAGCCGAACCGCTTGGCGTAGGACTCGATGACCCGGCCGACGACGTTCAGTTGCCGACCGGGCGCGATGGCCTGCACGGCCCGGCGGAGACACTCCCGGGTGCGCTCCACCAGTAGCCGGTTTTCTTCCGAGACGTTCCCGGACAGATAGGTGGCGTTGGTGTCCCCGTGCACCCCGTCGAGGTACGCGGTGACGTCGATGTTGACGATGTCGCCGTCCTGGATCACCGTCGAGTCCGGGATGCCGTGACAGATCACCTCGTTCAGCGAGGTGCAGCACGATTTGGGGAACCCCCGGTAGCCCAGCGTCGACGGGTAGGCCCCATGGTCACACAGGTATTCGTGGACGATCCGGTCGAGGGCGTCGGTGGTGACCCCGGGGGCGACGGCCCGCCCGGCCTCGGCCAGGGCCCGGGCGGCCAGCCGGGACGCCACCCGCATCTTCGCGATGATCTCGTCGGTCTGTACCCAGGGATCGGTGCTCGCCGCCGGCCGGGGCCGGCCGACGTACTCGGGCCGGACGATGGAGGCCGGAACGGAACGGTGCGGGGTTCTGACGCCGGGCTGAAGGGTCGTGCGCAACATGGGTTTCAGCGTACGGCCACGCTGCCCGGGCGCGGGATGACCGGTTCGAGTGCCCCTGACGTCAGCCGGCCGGCAGCGACCGCAGGAATGTGTCGGCGATCGCGGTGGTGCTCCGCGACGTGTTGCCCGCGACGATCAGGACGGAGAACGCCAGATCACCGCGGAATCCGATGGTCCACGCGTGCGCGTGGTCGACGCCCTTGGTGTCGAGGTAGTCGGCGGTGCCCGTCTTCGCGGAGACCGTTCCGGCGTCCAGCAGCACCTTCCCGGTTCCCTCCGTCACCACCGCCCGCATCAAGGCCCGGATTCCCGTCCTGGTCGCAGTGGTTCGTGGTGGCACCGGCGCGTCTACCGTGGTCCGGGTGCCCCGGATCAGAGTGGGCATCGGCATCCCGCCGTTCGCCGCGGTGGCCGCCATCAACGCCTCCGAGAACGGCGTGACCAACACCACCCCCTGACCGAACCCGTCCTCGGCCCGCTGCTCGATCGATTCGGCGACGGGCACCCTGCCGGTCAACGTGGTGATCCCGGGAATCACGAAATCGCGGCCGATGCCGTACTGGGTGGCGGCCACCCGGAGGGCGTCGTCGGGCATCCGGCTGGCCAGATAGGCGAACGTGGTGTTGCACGACTTCGCGAACGCGGTGACCAGCGGCACCTGGCCCAGCTCGAACCCTTCGTTGTGGATCGTTCGGGAATTGATGACGACCTCCCCCGGGCAGCCGACCGGAGTGTCCGGGGTGACCAGATGGCGGTCGAACGCCGCGGTGGCCGTCACGATCTTGAACGTGGAACCGGGCGGGTACTCCCCCATCAGGGCCAACGGGCCGGCCGCGTTGGCCGGTCGATTCTGCGCGACGGCCAGGATGTCACCCGTGGACGGCTGGATGGCCACCAGCGTCGCGGCCTGCGGCGTGTGGACCAGCGCGGCCTCCGCGGCCTTCTGGACGGCGGAATCCAGGGTCAGGGTGACGTTCGGGCCCGGCTTGGCCGGTTGCGAGGCCAGGGTGTCCAGTTCCGCCCCGCTCGCGTCGATGGAGTCGATCTCCCAACCGGGCGTGCCGAGCACCATTTTGCCGGCGACCGGTTCCACCTGCGCCAGCAGCATCTTGGCGAAGTCCTTGGTGGGCGGCAGACTTCGGGTTCGGGACGGAAAACTGAGCCCGGGCAGCGCGTCCAGCCGGCTCCGCACCGTCAGGTATTCGGCTTGCCGCAGGTTGGTCACCGTGTAGCCGGCCGCTGGTGTGGCCGCCTTGACCCCGGCGACGACCGACGCCGCCGTGACACTGGGGTCCAACCGGCCCAGGATCGCGGCCAGCGCCGCGGCGGTGGCCGGCAGGTCGGCGATCTTCTCCGGTCGGGCGACCACCGAGTAGACCGTCACGGGCAGCAGGATCTGCTGCTGGTCCCGATCGAGGATGGCGCCGTCGGTGGCCGGCGCGGTGCGCAGGACGACGCTCTGCGCCGCGCCCAGCGCCGGGTTGATCAGGGTCGGCGACCACTGCGCTTTCCACTGCTGTGTGGAGGTGGCGCGGGTGAACGTCCAGTGGGTGGTGTACTGCCAGACGACCCCGGCGGCCAGCGTCCAGCGGAAGGTGGCCGGCGACGTGGTGGTGAGCGGATCGGTCTCGGTCGCGGTTCCGGGGGTGACGGTCAACCGGGCCTGGCCCAGATTCTTGATCACCGAGCCGACGCCCACCGCCGCCGATCCGGGGTCGGTGGTCAGCGCGGCGATCGGATCGGCCTTCAGGGTCTGCCAGGCGGCGGCGAATGCGGCGATCGTGGCGGTCGGCGCCGGTCCGGTGTCTGGGGCAGGAGCCGGCCCGCCGGTGCAGGCCGCGGCGACGACGGCACAGCACGCCAGCAGGATCGCGCAGTGGCGACGGCGCCGCTCCACCATCATGAGGTGGAGTATCACCCGCCGAACGGCGGCGCCGGGCCACCCACGCCGCCCGGCGGAGGAAGGAGATCCGGCGCCGGCTCGTCGCTCACCGTCGGCCACCGGTGTGAGAATGCGTTCCATCGTCCCAGATCACCAGAATTTCGGAGTCCGACATGAGCACTGCGTCCGTCGTCCCGCCGACCAGCGCCGACAGTCCGTCCAGATCGCGGTATCTGGCCCTGATCGCCATGCTGTTCGCCGTGGCGATGACCTTCATCGACCAGACCATTGTGTCCATCGCAACACCCCGGATCCAGGACGAACTGAGCCTGACCCGCGGCGGCGTGCAGTGGGTGGTCAACGGCTACATCCTGGCGCTGGCCGCCGGGTTCGCGTTCGGCGGGCGGCTGGCCGACGTGGTCGGTTCCAAGCGGATGGTGCTGATCGGGATCGTCGGGTTCGCCGGATCGTCGGCGCTGTGCGGGGCGACTCCGACGGGATCCCTGGCCGAAGCGTGGATGGTCTTCTTCCGGGTGGCGCAGGGGTTGTCGGCGGCCGTGATGTTCCCGGCCGCGCTGGCCGTCGTCGTCGCCTCCTTCCCGATCCGGGAGCGGGGCAAGGCGCTGGCCATCTTCTTCGGGGTGAGCGGTGGGCTGACCGCGATCGGGCCGATCGCGGGCGGCTACCTGACCCAGTGGACGTGGCGGGCGATCTTCTGGATCAACGTTCCGGTGGCGGTGGTGGCCATCGTCCTGGCCGTGATGGCCCACATCACCACCTCGGGCCGGCGCGAGCCCATCGATTACCGTGGTGCGCTGCTGGCCGCCGCGGGCATGGGATTGAGCGTCTTCGGGTTCGAACAGGCGCAGAGCTGGGGCTGGTCCAACGCCGGTACCTGGCTGTGCATCGTCGGTGGGCTGGCCATCATCGTGCTGTTCGTCCTGGTCCAGTTACGCACCGAATACCCCCTGATCAAGGTCCGGATCTTCCGGGACAGGGCCTTCGTCGTCGACAACGTGGTCTTGTTCTTCTCGATGATCGCCTTCGTCCCGGTGTTCTTCTTCGCCAGCGTGTATTCGCAGGTGTCGTTGGGTTATGACGCCAACAGCGCAGGCCTGTACCTGCTGGTGTTCTTCGCCGGGTTCGCACCGGCGGCGCAGGTCGGCGGGCGGATCCTGGACAGCCGGGGGCCCAAGCCTGCGGTCCTGGCCGGGTCGGCGCTGGGCGCCATCGGCTTCCTGCTGTGGGCGGTCAAGCTGACCGATTTCAGCCTCGGCGCCCAGTGGTACGCCATCCTGCTCGCCGGCGCCGGCATCGGCCTGCTGCTCGGCCCGTCCAGCACCGATGCGGTGAACCGGGCCATCGGCGCCTCCTACGGCGAGGTCACCGGCATCTCCCAGACGGTGCGCAACTACGGATCGGCCCTCGGTCTGGCCGTGCTGGGCACCCTGCTCGGCAACGTCTTCACCAGCAGGCTGACCACGACGTTCATCGGAGCGGGCGTACCGCCGGACCAGGCCGGCGCCATTGCCGCGGCGACGGCGAACAGCGCAACGGGCGGCTCCGGTGCAGGCGCGCCGGCCGGCATCCCGGCCGCCGTGGTGGCCAAGGTCAGGGCCGCGGTGCCGCTGGACTTCGCGGTGGCCACGCGGGCGGTGCTGATCGGTATGGCCGTGGTGTTGGCCATCTCGCTGGTGGTGTCGTTCTTCCATCCGGGCGGCGTGGTCACCCATGAGAAACCCGCCGACGATTCGTCGGATCCGGGCACCGGCCAGGCGCCGCCGGCGCCGACCCGGACCCACGGGAAGCACCGGGCGTGAGTGGAGTGCCGGGCTCTGGAACAGCACCGGGCTTTAACAACAGCACCGCGCTTTAGAACAGCACCGAGGCGAACGTCCCGACCTGCCGGAAGCCGACCCGCTTGTAGGCCGCCCGGGCCGGGTGATTGTGGTGGTTGACGTACAGGCTCGGAATCCGTTGCAACGATCGGATGTGCTCGACCAGGGTGGCGACGGCCGGCGCGGCGAGGCCGCGGCCGCGGAACTCGGGCGCCACCCAGACGCCCTGGATCAGGGCCGCACGCGAGGACAGGGCGCCGATCTCGGCCTTGACGACCACCCGGCCGGCCTCGAACCGGGCGAACGACCGCCCGGCACGGATGAGTTCGTCGACCCGGGCGTGATAGCCGGTGCCCCCGTCCGGCCAGCGCGGGTCGACACCCACCTCCTCGGTGAACATGGCCACGGCGGCCGGGTAGTAGGACTCCAGGTCACTGGGCCGAACCGCTCGCACGGCCGGGTCGGGGGCACATTGGGCCCGCTCGGTGCAGGCCATCAGCGGCTGGTCGGCCCGCACCTCGCGAGCCGGACCCCACCGGCCCGACAACCGGTCCCAGAGCGGCAGCACCAGCTCGGCGGGGCCCAGGATCGACGCGCAGCGACGGCCGCCCCGCGAGGCGGCCTGGGCGAACGCCTTCAGCGAATGTTTGTCACCCGACAGCGGGACCAGATTGGGCCCGTCGAAACACACACCGTCCCGCCCTCCGCCGACCCCCCAGAACTGACCGCCGAGGGCCTTGGGGTCCATGCCCGCCTTCTCGAAACGGGCAGCGACCAGGCAGCCGGCCACCGGGTCCGAGGCAAGGACCCTGGCCACCTCCGCGCCGTTGGCCGGTCCCAGCACCCGGGCGAATCCTCCGACGGTCAACACCGCTGCGTGTCCACCTCACTCATCAGATCAGGCTGACCGAGGGCTCACCACTGGGGATGCCGGCCGCCCGCATCAGGTCGGCCAGTTTCATCGCCTCCTCGATCAGGGTTTCCACGATGTCCGACTCCGGGACGGTGCGGATCACCTCCCCCTTGACGAAGATCTGTCCTTTGCCGTTGCCCGAGGCCACCCCGAGGTCGGCCTCCCGGGCCTCGCCGGGGCCGTTCACCACACAGCCCATCACCGCGACCCGCAACGGGACGTCCAGGCCCTCGAGCCCGGCCGTCACCTCGTTGGCCAGCTTGTACACGTCCACCTGGGCGCGTCCGCAGGACGGGCAGGACACGATTTCCAGGCCCCGTTGACGCAGGTTCAGCGACTCCAGGATCTGCAGTCCGACCTTGACCTCCTCGACCGGCGGGGCGGACAGCGACACCCGGATGGTGTCGCCGATCCCCTGGGACAACAGCGCACCGAAGGCCACCGCGGACTTGATCGTGCCCTGGAAGGCCGGACCGGCCTCCGTCACGCCCAGGTGCAATGGGTAGTCGCACTGTTGGGCCAGCAACTCGTAGGCCCGCACCATGATCACCGGGTCGTTGTGCTTGACCGAGATCTTGATGTCCCGGTAGTCGTGCTCCTCGAACAGCGAGCACTCCCACAACGCCGATTCCACCAGTGCCTCCGGGGTGGCCCGGCCGTACTTCTCCAGCAGGCGCTTGTCCAGCGACCCGGCGTTCACGCCGATCCGGATGCTGATCCCGGCGTCCTTGGCGGCCCGCGCGATGGCACCGACCTGGTCGTCGAACTTGCGAATGTTGCCGGGGTTGACCCGAACCGCCGCGCACCCGGCGTCGATGGCCGCGAAAACGTACTTCGGCTGGAAATGGATGTCCGCGATCACCGGGATCTGCGACTTCCGGGCGATGGCCGGCAGGGCCAGCGCATCGTCGGTGTCGGGGACGGCGACCCGGACGATCTGACAGCCGGAGGCGGTCAGCTCGGCGATCTGCTGCAGGGTCGCGTTGACGTCGGCGGTCTTGGTGGTGCACATGGACTGCACGGACACCGGGTGGTCGCTGCCCACCCAGACCCCGCCCACATCGAGCTGACGGGTGGGCCGGCGCGCGGCCAGGACCGGCACGACCCGTTCGGCCGGTAGGGACGGCATTCCCAGACCGATGGCCATCGGGCCGCTCGTCGGCTGTGACATCTCGCTTCTTCCAGGTGGCGGTTGCGGGGAAACTGCGGGTTACGGGTCAGCCGAACAGCTTGACCGGATTCACCACGTCGGCCACGAAGGTCAACAGGGAGAGCCCGATGAACAACAATGCCACCACATAGGCCACCGGCATCAGCTTGGCCACGTCGAAGGGGCCCGGGTCGGCCCGGCGCCTGACCTTGGACCAGCCCCGTCGCGTCCATTCGATCACGGCGCCCAGGATGTGTCCGCCGTCCAACGGCAGCAGCGGTAGCAGGTTGATCAGGAACAAGCTCATGTTGAAGCCGGCCAGCAGCTGCAGGAAGAGCTCGATCTTGTCCTTGGCGGCGGTGTCGGAGGAGAGGATCTGGCCGCTGATCAGGCCGGCGCCGACGATACCCACCGGCGAGTTCACATCCCGCCGCTTGCCGTCGAAGATCGACTCCCAGAGGGCCGGGATGCGCGACGGAATGGTCACCACCGCGTGTGCGGCCCGGCCGATGAACTGGCCGGTGGCGACGAACGCCGCGCCGACGGACTGGGTCTGGTAGACGGTCGCCGCGGTGATGCCCAGGAAGCCGCCTACGGTGGTCCCGGTCGGGTCGCCGTTCTGGTCGAAGACGGTCAGGGTGTTGGCCACGATCGGCACCGACACCGTGGTCAGGACGCCGCCCCGGGAGTAGGTCAGCGCCACTGTCCGCCCGGCCGACGAGCGGATCAGCTGCCGCATCTGGTCCCAGTCACCGATCGGCGTGCCGGCGAAGGCGACGATGGTGTCCCCGGGTTCCAGTCCGGCCGCCGAGGCCGGCGTGGCCGGGTCCGCGGCACGGCATGTCGTGGCGGTCGAGGTGGCCGGCAGTACGCACTGCGCGACGGTGGCCACGGTCGGCACCGTGGTGGGCACGCCCAGGCCCACCATGATGACGACGAACACCACCACGGCGAGGATGAGGTTCTGCACCGGGCCGGCGATCATGATGATGATCCGCTTGCCCGGGTGGAGCTGGTAGAACTGCCGTCCGTCGTCGAACTCGGTGACGTGGGCGCGGTCGCCGGCTCTCGAGTCCTCGATGAGCTGGCGCACCATGCCCGCCGGACCGAACGCCGTCGTCGAGGGACCACGGAACCTGCTGCGGCGCTTGTCGCCCTCCTCAGGCCGGTCGGGCTGGCTGCCGACCGGCGGGACCATGCCGACCATCCGGATGTACCCGCCGAGCGGGATGGCCTTCAGTCCGTATTCGGTCTCCCCCCGCGTCCGGGAGAACAATGTCCGGCCGAACCCGACCATGTACTGGGTCACCCGGACGCCGAACAACTTGGCGAAGGTGAGGTGGCCGAGCTCGTGCCAGGCGATGGAGAACAGCAGCGCCAGCACGAACAGGACGACGCCGATGACGGTCAGCACGTGCCTCGCTCCCTTCTCAGGTACCGGTGGTGGTGGTCCGTCGGTCGGCGGACGATCCCGTGGCACGAGCGATCAGCTCGTCCGCGCGGGCCCTGGCCCAGTCCTCCGCATCCAGGACGTCCGAGATGCTGCCCGGTTCGCGACGGACATGGTCGGCCTCATCCAGGATGCCTGCCAGAACCTGGGAGATGCCGGTGAACGACAATCTGCCGGCCAGAAAGGCCGCCACGGCCTCTTCATTGGCGGCATTGAAGACGGCCGGGACCAGACCCCCCGCGACACCGGCCGAGCGGGCCAGGCCCAGCGCCGGGAACGACAACTGATCCACCGGCTCGAAGGTCCACATCGTCGGCGCGCCGAATTCGCAGGCCGCAGCGACCCGGTCGAGCCGGTCGGGCCAGGTCAGGCCCAACGCGATGGGAAGCCGCATGTCCGGCGGTGAGGCCTGGGCCAGCGTCGAGCCATCCCGGAAGGTCACCATGGAATGGATGATCGACTGCGGGTGCACCACCACGTCGATCCGGTGGTACGGGATCCCGAACAGCAGGTGCGCCTCGATGACCTCCAGGCCCTTGTTGACCAGTGTGGCCGAATTCACCGTCACCACCGGTCCCATCGCCCAGGTGGGGTGGGCCAGCGCTTCCGCGACGGTGATGCCGGCGAGCTGCTCGGGCGTACGGCCGCGGAACGGGCCGCCGGACGCGGTCAGCACCAACCTGGCCACCTCGTCCGCCGAACCGGCGAGCAGGCACTGGGCCAGGGCGGAGTGCTCCGAATCCACCGGCACGATCTGTCCGGGTGCGGCGGCGGAGGTGACCAGGGTGCCCCCCGCCACCAGCGACTCCTTGTTGGCCAGGGCCAGCGTCCGCCCGGCGGCCAGCGCGGCCATGGTCGGGCCCAGGCCGATCGATCCGGTGATCCCGTTCAGCACGACGTCCGCATCGACCGCGCCGACCAGGTCGGTGGCGGCGTCGGGTCCGGTCAGCACGGTTCGGCCGGGCAGGTCCGGCCGGTGACGGGCGGCGGTGGCCAGCACTGCGTCCGGATGAGCAGCGGCCTGGGCGGCGAGCAGATCGGGGCGACCCCCGCCCGCGGCCAGTCCGACGACGTGGAAGTGCTCGGGATGAGCGGCGATCACCTCCAGCGCCTGGGTGCCGATCGAGCCCGTGGAACCCAGGATCACCACCCGGCGACGGCCGGTCGAGGCGGAACCACGGGTTCTGTCCGGAACACTGATCAGGCTCACCGGGCCATTGTCCGCGCCTCAGGTGGCGTGACGCGCGGCCCCACCGCAGCGGCCCGACCTGTGCCCGACCGCGGCACCGTGCCAGACTGGACGCGAAACATGATGGCGGCCCGTACCCCCAGGAGGACCCGTGTCCAGCCCCGTTGAGCACGTCCCGTCCGACGGCGCCCGAGCCGGTCACTCGCCCGGCGAAGGGCACGGTGCGCTCGAGGTACGTCGTGGCCCTGCTGTGGACGGACCCGCTGTGGACGGACACGGTACTGATGGGGCCGGTGTGGTCGAGGTGGCCCACCACGCCGCCCTGGTCTCCTACAACCCGGACGCACCGAGCGAGGAATGGGGCTGGCACGGCCACTGGGGGGAGTTCGCGCCGCGCGGCCGCTTCCTGCTCCTGGCCCTGGGTGTCGTCGGCCTGCTGCTGATGGCGATCTTCGGCAACCACGTCTCCCACGTGGAGGACTACTTCCTGGTCCTCATCGCGTTGCTGATGGCCGCCTGGATGGCCAGGACGGAACTGGCTCGCCGGCGCGATCGGCGCCTCCGGCCCTGACGCGCCGAGCCGGTCAGTGCACCAGCTGCTCAGCGGCCAGCTGACCGCAGGCGGCCGCGATTTCCTGGCCGCGGGTGTCCCGGACGGTGCAGGCCACGCCCTGCGCGCGGACCCGGCGGACGAAATCGTCCTGCACCGGCTTGGGTGAGGCGTCCCACTGGCTGCCCGGAGTCGGGTTGAGCGGGATCAGGTTGACGTGCACCAACGGGCCGAGGTGCCGGCGCAGCAGTTCGCCGAGCAGGTCGGCCCGCCACGGCTGGTCGTTGATGTCGCGGATCAGCGCGTACTCGATGGAGACCCGGCGCCCGGTGGTGTCGGCGTAACCACGGGCGGCGCGCAGAACCTCGTCGATCTTCCACCGGTCGTTGACCGGCACCAGGGTGTCGCGCAGTTCGTCGTCCGGGGTGTGCAGCGACACCGCCAGCCGGACCTGCAGGTTTTCCGCGGTCAACTTCTCGATGGCCGGCACAAGGCCCACCGTGGACACGGTGACCGAGCGGGCCGAGATACCCAACCCGTAAGGAGCCGGCGCGGTGATCATCCGGACCGCCGCGACCACCCGGCTGTAATTGGCCAGTGGCTCGCCCATCCCCATGAACACCACATTGGACAGCCGCCCAGGGTCCCCCATCGCCCCGTCCCGGACGGAGCGGGCGGCGAGTCGGACCTGTTCGACGATCTCGGCCGCCGACAGGTTGCGCTCCAGCCCGCCCTGACCGGTGGCGCAGAACGGGCAGGCCATGCCGCAGCCGGCCTGCGAGGACACGCACAGCGTGATCCGGTCCGGGTAGCGCATCAGCACCGACTCGATCAGGGTCCCGTCGTGGGCGCGCCACAACGTCTTGCGGGTGTCCCCTGCGTCGCAGGAGACCGACCGGACCTCGGTCAACAGCTGGGGCAGCACCGCATCGACGAACTCCCGCCGCCCCGCCGCCGGCAGGTCGGACATCTCCGCGGCGTCCCGGGTCAGACCGCCGAAGTAGTGCCGAACCAACTGGTCGGCCCGGAAAGCAGGTTGCCCGGCCCGGCCGACCGCAGCCCGGCGTCCGTCGGTGTCCAGGTCGGCGAGGTGCACCGGTGGCTTCCCACGGCGCGGGGCGGAAAAGATCAACGGGAGGGGTTTGGTCATAACAACACAAGTCTCCCACGGCCGACGCCCCGTTCTCCCCGCCGACGACGGCCGTACGGGTGCCCCGGGGGTTAGCCTGCACCCATGACCGAAGACCTGGCACTCGTCAAGGGTGCGACCGGTTCGGTGCTCTCGGTCAACATCGGCCGGGCGACCAGGTCCGTGCACACCACGGCCGAGTACACGGGCATCGACAAGCGGCCGGTCGACCATCCGGTGATGGTCGCCGCGCCCGGGCCTAAACACGTCGCCGGGAGCGGGCTGACCGGAGACGACGTCTGCGACCGGCGCCATCACGGGGGTGACGATCAGGCCGTGTACGCCTACGCCCGAGAGGATCTGGATCGCTGGCAGAGCGAGCTGGGCCGCCCGTTGCCGTCGGGCTGCTTCGGCGAGAACCTGACCACCACCGGCATCGACATCGGCGCGGCCGTTGTCGGCGAGCGGTGGGCCGTCGGCCGGGCCGTCGTCCTGGAGGTCAGTGATCCCCGGATCCCGTGTCGGACCTTTGCCGGTTTCCTCGGTGAGCGGAACTGGATCAAGCGATTCACCGACCGCGCCCAGCCCGGTACCTACCTCCGGGTGATCAGACCCGGTGAGGTGGCGCCCGGCGACAGCATCACGGTCGTCTCGCGGCCCGAGCATGCGGTCACGGTGGCCACCGCATTCCGGGCGCTGACGACCAGGCCGGACCTCCTGTCGGCACTGGTCGGAGTGGCCGGGCTCTCACCGGAAGCCAAACGCACGGTGTCCCGCCGGGCACCGCGGTGAAGGTCGGTGAACGGCCGTCAGGCCAGACCCAGCGACTTCATCCGCTCGGTGTGCCCCAGCTGCAGCCGCCGGAACAGGGCGGCGATCCCGGACAGATCACCCGACCCGGCGATGATCAGGGTGGCCAGGTCGTCGTGGTCGGCGACGACGTACTGCGCCTGGGTGATCGCCTCGCCGAGTAGCCGCCGACCCCACAGGGCCAGCGCGCCGGTGAGCTTCGGGTCGGCCTGGCACGCTTTGCGGACCTCCCGCACGGCGAAGGCGGAGTGTCCGGTGTCACTGAGCACCTCGAAGACCAGATCCCTGGTCACCGGATCCAGCCATTCGGCGATCTCCCGGTAGAAGTCCGCGGCCAACCCGTCGCCCACGTGGGCTTTGACCAACGATTCCAGCCAGGAATGCGGAGCGGTCGAGTCGTGGAACGCCTCCAGCGGCGCCACGAACGGGGCCATCGCCTCTTCGACCGTCACCTCCAGCGTGCCCAGGTACCCGGCCAGCCGCCGGAAATGGCCCATCTCGGCCGACGCCATCTGCGACAACGCCACCCGTCCCGCCAACGTCGGGGCGTAGCGCGCGTCGGCCGCCATCCGATCGAAGGCCGACAGCTCGCCGTAGGCCAGTACGCCGAGCAGGTCGGTGGTCCCGGGCGGAACCGGGACCACCCGTTGGTCCCGTTGCGGCTGGGCGTGCAGTTCGGTGGACTGCGCTTCGGTCATCCGGCCTCCATTCGCTCCACCAAGTCTGGACCAACCCGACCGGATCAGGGCGACCGCCTGCCGAAACGTTGGGGGCGGACCTGGTGCTGCCCGTGCAGCCGCCACGCGTCGGCGCGGTGACCACGTAGAATGGTGTATGACAGGCGGTGCCATGACGGCGCCGCCGCATTGTGCGCGCGTCGCCCGGGCTATTCGAAGCCCTCCCATGGCCGCCTGACCGGCGGATGTGATCACTGCCAACGCGCGCGGACGCACGGAAGGCTTGACCACCATGACCCACACCTCGGACAGCCCTGTCCAGATCCGATCGGCGCCCCTGGGAAATCAGGACCTGCCCGACCCCGTCGCACTGGAGCACTCCGCGAACGTACCGCTCGACGAGGACGCCGTTTCCCACCCGCTGATCGGGGACGCACCGGTCGCCGAGGAAGCACCCACCTTCGCCGAACTGCAGGTCGACCCGCGCATCGTGCAGGCGCTGGTGGAAGCGGGTATCGAGCGCACCTTCGCCATCCAGGCCCTCACCCTGCCGATCGCCCTGGTGGGCTCGGATCTGATCGGCCAGGCCCGCACCGGCATGGGCAAGACACTCGGCTTCGGGGTGCCGCTGCTGCAGCGGCTGGCCTTCGACGACGGCGCGAAGGACGAGCACGGCAGGCTGGCCGACGGCCGGGCCCCCCGTGCGCTGGTCATGGTGCCCACCCGTGAGCTGTGCGTGCAGGTCACCCGGGACCTGCAGGGCGCGGCCAAGTATCTGGGCCTGTCCGTCACCGCGGTGTACGGCGGCCGTGCGTACGAGCCGCAGATCGCGGCCCTGCACTCCGGCGCCGACGTGGTGATCGGGACCCCGGGACGACTGCTGGATCTGGCCAATGGTGGACACCTCCAACTGGGTGCGATCAAGGTGCTGGTGCTCGACGAGGCCGATGAGATGCTCGATCTGGGCTTCCTGCCCGACATCGAGAAGGTGCTCGGCATGGTTCCCGACGTCAAGCAGACGATGCTGTTCTCGGCCACCATGCCCGGTCCCATTCTGACCCTGGCCCGCAGTTTCATGTCGCAGCCGATCCACATCCGGGCCGAGGTGGCCAGCGAGGGGCAGACCCACCGCACCACCACCCAGTTCGTCTACCGGGCGCACGCCATGGACAAGATCGAAATGCTGGCCCGGTTGCTGCAGGCCCGCGACCGCGGGCTGACCATGGTCTTCACCAGGACCAAGCGCACCGCCCAGAAGGTCGCCGACGAGCTGGTGGAACGCGGTTTCGCAACGGCCGCTGTGCACGGCGACCTGGGGCAGGGCGCACGGGAACAGGCGCTCCGTGCGTTCCGGGCCGGCAAGGTCGACGTGCTGGTGGCCACCGATGTCGCCGCCCGCGGCATCGACGTGGAGGACGTCACCCATGTGGTCAACTACCAGTGTCCCGAGGAGGACAAGACCTACGTGCACCGGATCGGCCGCACCGGCCGGGCCGGCAAGACCGGCGTCGCCGTGTCTTTCATCGACTGGGACGACATCCCGCGGTGGAAGCTGATCAACGATTCGCTCGGCCTCGGCTTCGCCGATCCGGTGGAGACCTACTCGAACTCGGCACATTTCTTCGCCGAGCTGGGCATCCCGGCCGGTGTCACCGGACGGCTGCCCAGGGCTCAGCGGACCCGCCAGGGACTCTCCGCGGAGGCCGTCGAGGACCTCGGCGAGACCGGGGGTCGACGACGCAAGGCGGCGGCGTCACCGGTCCGGACCGACGGTCACAGCGGTGCCCGGGACGGCGGAGGACGCAGTAGTAGCCGCAGCGACGGCCGGCGTGCGCCGACCCGCGCCGCCGGCCCCGTCAAGCCCGGTGGTTCCGACGGCGCGTCGGTGCAGGCCTCGACCGCGATCCCCGACGACACCGGTAACCCGGGCACGGCCCGTCGGCCGCGCGCCCGCCGCCGGACCCGGGGCGGGAGCGGTGCGGCCGCGTCGAATCCGGTGGCCGAATGACCCGTGTGGCCATAGGTGTTCCTGACACCTCCGGTGCGTAGGCTCGCGCGGTGACTTCTCCGCTACGCCGGCGACGGCTGATCGACCGCGGGGTGGCCGCAGCGCTGGCCGTCGTGGTCGTCGCGGGCGGGCTCGTCCTTTATCACGTCAGCGACATCCGCAATGCCGCTCTGGTGACCGGCAGCGTGGTGGCCACACCCGCCCAGCCGACCACCGCCCCCACCGTGCTGTCCCAGAAATGGTCGGCGGCAACGGATCCAGCGTTGGGTGCGGTGGTGTCGCCGTCCGGGGTGGTGGTCACCACCGACCAGCATGCGATCACCGCCCGGGATGCGATCACCGGTGCGGTGCGGTGGCGGTACTCGCGCAGCAACCGCGCGCTGTGCGCCGTGGGTTCCGGTGATGTCGACACCCGCCCGTTCGATCCCGTGCGCGGCTTCCTGACGCCGGACAAGTCCACCACCGACAACGGATCGGTCCGCGGCATCGCGACCGTGTACGAGGAAAACGGCTTCTGCTCGCAGGTGATGACCTTCGACCCGGTGACCGGCGGTCGCAGCAAGGTCAGGACCTCGCCGAACGAGGAACACGGTTCGCTGGTGTTCGGTGGGGCCTACGCCGGCTGGTTGGGGGCCGACCGGGCCGAGGTGTGGCGGTTCGACCTGGTCCGCAGCATCCAATACGGCACGCAGCTCAACCCGCCGAAACCCAACGTGTCCCGACTGGGTTGCATTTTCACCGACATGGCATTGGCCGACACCCAGTTCGCCACCGTCGAACACTGCGCGGCCGAAGGGGCCAACGCCCGGGTGGTGCTGAACTTCGACGATCCCGGAGGCGTGGCCGGACATCCGGACGGGTGGGACAACTTCCAACATCCCATCCGGGTGGACATCAACACCGGAGCCGTCGCCGCGCGCATCGTCGGGGTGACCGCGGACCGGGTCGCCGCCCTGGTCTCCGGCCCGACGCCGGCGGTGGTGGTCTGGGACGCCGCCGGACGGGAGACGTCGCGCACGCCGGTTTCCATCCCGGCCGCGGCGGTCGTCGCCGCAGACTCCGTGTCACGACCGGCGACCGCCACCCCGTCTGTGCAGACCGACTCCGAGCGCTATTCGCTGGTCGGCGGCCGGCTGTTGGCCATCTCCACCCCGACGGTGAGAGCCGTTGCCCCGCCGACGACGCTCTCCACCAGTGCCAGCACCACAGCGACGTCCGCCGGCAGCGCCATCAGCGCCCTGACGTCGGCGCCGTTGGTCGACATCGCCGACCTGAAGGTGGACTGGGTCGCCTCCGGCGCGCTGGGCCTGCCGGCCACCGTGGGGTCGAAGGTGTTGATGCCCACGGCCCGCGGCCTGGCCACCTTCGACTCGTCGACCGGCCCGAGTGCCCTGGGTGCGGCCGCAACCGCAACGATTCCGGTCGATCGCGGCGGGTACACCGGGCGGGTGGACGTGTCCGCGGTCGGTCCGATGATCATCGAGGATCGAGGCGCCACCGTGGTGGCACTGAGATGACCGGTTGCCCTGAGACGACCGGTGGCCCTGAGACGACCGGTGGCCCTGAGATGACCGGTGGCCCTGAGATCACCGTGGTGGTCATGATGGAGCGATGGCCGATCAGCTGACCCCGCACACCGCCCGGCAGACCACCGTCGAATCCTCCGCCGGTCCGCTGGCTGCGCTGATCGGCTCCCCGTCCGGCGACCCGGCCAACGGCACGTTCCGGGCCGCCTTCACGCTGCAGTACGTCCTGTGGGCCTTCGCCGCCGCGAGCCTGGCCAGTTCCTGGTGTCCGGCGGCGTCGTGGACGACCTCATCGTGTACCTGCACGCTGACGACCGGTTGCTCCTGGTGCCGAACGCGGCGAACACCGAGGCGGTCGTAGCC
>CAXUHA010000025.1:36525-60483 GCA_964250735.1 uncultured Nakamurella sp.
CGGCCAACGCGCCGGTGATCCTGCTGGTGCCCGGGTACACCGGATCCAAAGAGGACTTCGCGCCGATACTGAACCCGTTGGCGCAGAGGGGTTTCGTGGCCATCGCCGTCGACCAACCGGGCCAGTACGAATCGCCCGGACCCGCCGACGAGACGTCCTACACGCCCGCCGCGCTCGGTCCGGTGATCACTTCGGTGGTGCGAAGTCTGGCTTCGGACCATCCGGTGATACTGCTGGGCCACTCGTTCGGCGGGCTGGTGGCGCGCGAGGCGGTCCTGGCCGGCGCGCCGGTGAGCGGCCTGGTGCTGCTGTGCTCGGGACCGTCCGCCTTCCGGTCCGGCAACCGGTTCGACGCGCTGACCCGCGGCGGGCCGGCGCTGCGGGCCCGCGGTGCACAGGCGATGTACGACGATGGTCAACGGGCGGCCGGACTGGATCCCGACGATCCCGACCCGTTGGCCCGGTTCCTGCGGCGGCGGTTCCTGGCCTCCAGCCCTGCTGGGTTGCTGGGCATGGGCGCGGCGTTGCTGACCGAGCCGGACCGGACCGGCGAACTGGCCGCGGTGCTGGCCGCCGGCACCGTCGGCGTGGCGGTGGTCGCCGGTGAGGCGGACGACGCGTGGCCGTTGGACGTGCAGCGCCGGATGGCGCAGGCTCTGGCCACCGAGCTGGTCCTGGTGCCCGCCGCCGCCCACTCGCCCGCGGTCGAGGCCCCGGAGAGCCTGCTGGCCATCCTGGTGCCGCTGTTCCGTTCCTGGTCGGCGGACCACTGACCCCCGCTCAGCGCCACCACCCCCACCACAGGACGACCAGCTCCGCCACGATGACCAGCAGGGCGGCCGCCCACCGGATCCGGTCCGGCAGCCGCGACCGCCATACGTGCGCCAGTTCCCCGAGCAGGCCGCCGACCAGCGGCACCACCACCCGGCCCGGTTGCGGCCCACTGGCCGCGGACAACCCGGACCCGTGGACAAGTGCCGGCGCCGCGACAGTCAGCACCGCCAGCGCCACGCCGATCACCAGCACCCCCGCGGACAGCAGCGCGGCCACGGCCTCCAGGACGCGTACCGCGGCAGAAGCCCGCACGGTCCCGGTGCCCTGCCGCGGCCCGCCCTGTCCCGGCGTGCGCTGTCCCGGCTCGCGCTGACCGCCCGGTTCCGCGGTCGGCCCGGCGCTCAGCTCAGCTCACCGGCCCGAGCGGTGGGGTCACACCACTGGTGGCATCGATCAGGGCGGCCAACACGCTCGGTCCGGTCGATTCCTGGCCGAGTCGCAGTTGCTTGTTACGGCCGTGGTAATCGGACGAGCCGGTGGCCAGCAGCCCGTGCTCGTCGGCGATCTGCCGCAACTCGGCCCGATCCGCCGGGTCGTGGTCGGGATGATCGACCTCCAGCCCGGTCAGTCCCACCCCGGCCAGTGTGCCGATCAGTTCGCCGGTCAGCACCCGGCGCTCCCCGCGCGCCCGGGGGTGGGCGATGACACTGCTGCCGCCCGCGGCGGCGATCATGCCGACCGCCGCGAACAGGTCCGTGTCGACCTTCGGCACGTAGTACTTCGCCCGGCCGCCGAGGTAGGTGGCGAAGGCCGCGTCCACGGACGACACCACGCCCGCCGCCACCAGAGCCATGCCGATGTGCGGGCGGCCCACCGGAGCGCCGTCGGCGATGGCCAGCACCTGCTCCGCGGTGATCGGGAGCCCGTCGTCCACCAACCGCGCAACGATGGCCAGCCCGCGACGGCGGCGTTCGGCCTTCAACCGGGCTTGTTCGTCGCCGATCGCCGGGTCGTGCGGATCGAACAGGTAACCCAGCAGGTGGACACTGTGCGGGCGCCCGCCATCGGACACCTGGGTGGAGAACTCCGCCCCGCGGATCAGGGCCAGCTGCGGCGGGCGTGCCGCCGCCGCCGCCGCCCACCCGCCGGTGGTGTCGTGGTCGGTGATGGCCAGGACGTCCAACCCGGCCGCGGCGGCCGCCGCGACCAGGTCGGCGGGACTGTCGGTCCCGTCCGAGGCGGTGGAATGGGCGTGCAGGTCGATGAGCATCGCTGTCCATCCTGCCCGTTGTCGCCGGTGGGCCCGCGCACGGCAACGTGCGTGTTCCCCGCCGGGCGTCCGAGGGGAGCTCACCGCTCCCCGGTACCGGGCCAAGGGGTACGCGGGTAGCGTGAGCCGGGCCCGTGGCCGATGAGATCCGGTTCCTGCGCGCCGGACGCGTCCCCGTTCAAGGAGGCTTCGACATGCCCGTCCTCCCCCCGCTTCCCGGGTTCATGACCATCGGCAAGAAGCCACCACCGGTCGTCGGACAGCCGATCGCCCGCAGGGCACTGGTCGATTGCGGCGCGTACGTGGACGGTCGGCGGGACTCGAGCTGTCCGGATCCGGTGAGCGCGTTGACCAGGGTCCGCTCCGACGGGAAGGGCTTCGTCTGGGTCGGCTTCCACGAGCCGACCTACGCGGAGATGGCTGCCGTGACCGAGACCTTCGGCCTGCACGAACTGGCTGTGGCGGATGCTGTCCACGCCTACCAACGGCCGAAGTTGGACGGCTACGGCAAGTACCTGTTCCTGGTCCTCAAGACGGTCAAGTTCCAGCAGCACGTCACCGCCAACACCCAGGGCGGGGTGGTGGTGTCCAGCGGCGAGATCATGGTGTTTCTGGGCCGCGACTTCATCATCACCGTCCGCCACGGAGACCATTCCGAGCTGACCGGGCTGCGGGCGGCGCTGGAAGCGGATCCGGACCAACTCCGGCTGGGGCCGGCGGTGGTGATGCATGCGATCGCCGACCGGATCGTCGACGAGTACGTCGCGGTGGTCGAGGAGATCGAAGAGGACATCGACGAGATGGAGACCGCGGTGTTCGACCCGGCCGCCCAGGTCGACACCGAGCAGATCTATCGCCTGAAGCGCGAGATCCTGCGTCTGCGGCGCGCGGTGGCGCCCCTGGCCGGGCCGCTCAAATCGCTGTCGAACACACCGAACGCACTGGTTCCCCAAGAGGCGCGCGAATACTTCCGGGATGTCGAGGACCACCTCTTCCACGTGGCGGAGCGCATCAGCACCTTCGACGAGATGCTCACCACTCTGGTCTCCGCCGCTCTGGCCGAGGTGGCCAACCGGCAGAACCAGGACATGCGCAAGATTTCCGCCTGGGCCGCGATCGCGCTGGTGCCGACGGCGATCGCCGGCATCTACGGGATGAACTTCACGCACATGCCGGAGCTGCAATGGAAACTCGGATACCCGATGGCCATCCTCGGCATCATCGTCGTCTGCGGGGTGCTGTATTTCTTCCTGCGCCGCAAACGATGGCTGTGATCCTGGCCGGGTTCAGCCCGTCGCACCCAGTTCCATCCGGGACAGCAGATTGCGGGCCTGCTCCGCCGTCCGGGGCTGGCACAACACGTCGTACCGCCGGGCCACCACCTGCGAGGACGAGGTGAAGTCGCGACGCCCCTTGGCCACCGAAAACCCCATGTACCCCATCACGGCGCCGAACACCGCGCCGATGGCGACGGCGACCACGATCAACGCGAAACCGGCCGTGGTCCGGCCGTAGAAGCTCATCAGCAGACCGACGAACAAGCCGAACCAGGCACCGGAGGCCGCACCGGCTCCGGCCAACTTGCCCGCGGTGAGCCGGCCGGTGACGCGTTCCACCATCTGCAGGTCCGTGCCCACGATGGTGACGTCCTCGATGGCGAAATTGTTCTTGGCCAGATGTTCGATCGCACCCTGGGCCTGGGCGTAGGTCGGGTAGGCGGCCACCGCGAAACCGGTGGGCGGTGTGGGCAGCGCCGGAGTCCCGGCGCCCCCGCGGAATCGCATCTGCGACGTTCCCAATGGCGATGTCACGGCGGAGACCTCCCTGAGGGTCAGTGCAGTTGTGAAGCTGACGTTAACCACCAGCGTGAACTCAGATGGTAGCGAATGCTCGTACACCGGGTGTGCATCCGATGTGTAGATCGTCCGGCCCGCCCCGGACGCGTGCGGTCGGGGCGAGGCGGTGCGCCCGGAGCCGTAATCTGGCAACTGCGGGGACAGCGGTTACCGCGCCGACGCGACGAGGTGAGGAAACCATGACAGCGACCCCCGAGCAGCTCAGCGGAGCGGTCCGCGCTGCGCTGGCCGGTGTGAAGGACCCGGAGATCCGGCGCCCCATCACGGAATTGGGCATGGTGGACTCCGTCGAGGTGAGCGCGAGCGGCATCGTCGAACTTGTCGTCCTGCTCACCATCGCGGCGTGTCCGCTGCGGGACACGCTCACCGCCGACGTGACCGCAGCCGTGCGCGCGGTCCCTGGCGTCACCGAAGTGCGGCTGACCCTCGGGGTGATGACCGACGCGCAGCGCACCGCCTTGCGGGACGGCTTGAAGGGCGGGGCGGCCAAGGACATCCCGTTCGCCCGGCCCGAGTCCCGGACCAGGGTGTACGCCATCGCCTCGGGCAAGGGCGGCGTGGGCAAGTCGACCGTCACGGTGAATCTGGCCGTGTCGCTGGCGGCCAGGGGTCTGGCGGTGGGCGTGCTGGACGCCGACGTCTACGGTTTCTCGATCCCGCGGATGCTCGGGGTGACCGGCCGACCCACCCGCATCGGCGAGATGATCCTGCCACCGCAGGCGCACGGGGTGAAGGTGATCAGCGTCGGGATGTTCGTCGACGGCAACACCCCGGTGGTCTGGCGCGGCCCGATGCTGCACCGCGCCCTGCAACAGTTTCTGGGCGACGTGTTCTGGGGTGATCTGGACGTGCTCCTGCTGGATCTGCCACCGGGTACCGGTGACATCGCCATCTCCACGGCGCAACTGATTCCGACGACGGAGATCCTGGTCGTGACCACACCTCAGGTTGCGGCGGCCGAGGTCGCCGAACGCGCCGGATCGATCGCCCTGCAGACCCGGCAGCGGATCGCCGGGGTGGTGGAGAACATGTCACCGATGACCCTGCCGGACGGCACCGTGCTGGAACTGTTCGGTTCCGGCGGCGGGAGCGTGGTGGCGCAGTCGCTCAGCCGGGTCACCGGCACGGCGGTGCCGCTGATCGGCCAGATTCCGCTGCAGGTCTCCCTGCGCGCCGCCGGCGACGTCGGGGTGCCGCTGGTGATCTCGGACCCGCACTCGCCGGCCGCCGTGGCGCTGACCGCGGTGGCCGACGACCTGGCCGCCCGCAGCCGACCGTTGGTCGGGGTCTCGCTCGGCATCGCTCCGCACCGGAACGGGAGCGCCGCACCGCAGCGGTCCTGACCGAGCCGGATCCGCTGCGTCCCGCCTTCAGGTGGCGTCGCAGTCAGGTGGCGTCGGGATCGAACGACGCGGTCGCGGCGTGCCGCGGAGCCTGCTCACCGGACGACGGCGCGGACTGGGGCGGTGGCATGGACTGGGCCGGTGGGGTGGACAGGGCCGGTGGGGTGGTCGGGACGGACCTCGGTTTGGTCAGTGTCACCGGCTCGTTGATCTGCACCGGCGCGGCCCCGATGGGCGCGGTGGGCGTCGGGGGTAGGTCGACCACCGGCAGCTCCATGAACGGCTGCGGGGCCACCCCCGACCCGGTGGACTGCGGCGTCAGGGGCGACTGGTTCAGCCCCAGCAGCCCGCCGATCCCGCCGGAGAATTCCTCACCCAACAGGTTCTTGGTGATCAGCGACCGGGGGTTGAGGTCCCGCAGTTTCCGCAACTCCTGGATCTCCTTGAGCCCCTGCAGCTCCTCGACCTGTCGGCGCAGTTCCTCGAACTCGGAGCCGAACTCGCCCCGCAACTGCTCCTGCGCGCCGGCCGCCATGGTCCGTACCGTCTTCAGCGTCGAACCGACCCACTTGACGGCGACCGGGATCCGCTCGGGCCCGAGCACGAACATCCCGACCGCCAGGATGATGAGGATCTCGGCCCAGGACATGCCGAACACCCGATCGGCCTCCGTCCCTGGGTCGCGCGCCTGCAGTTGACAGGGGCCCGCAACAGGCCCCCGGTCAGCCTACCGGCGCCGGTCGCAGGGCCGGCACATCGTTGACCGACCGTCACTCCGCGGCCAGCACGACCTGCACGCTCAGCGCCTTGCCGGATCTGGACAGGGTCACGGTCACGGATTCGCCGACCCGGTGGGCGTCGACCGCCACCACCAGTTCGTCGGCCCCGCCGACGGCCCGGTTGCCCACCTTGGTGATCACGTCGCCCTCGCGGATCCCGGCCTTGGCGGCCGGCCCGCCGGTGACCACGTTCTGCACCTGGGCGCCGTCGGTGATCCCGTCGGTCGCCGACTTGGCGTTGATCCCCATGGTCGAGTGCACGGCCTTGCCGGTGCGGATCAGCTCCTGGGCGACATTCTCGGCGTAGTTGACGGGGATGGCGAACCCCAGCCCGATGGACCCGTTGGCGTCGCCGCCGAGCGTCCTGATCGCGGAGTTGATGCCGATCACCGCTCCGGTCGCGTCGACCAACGGTCCACCGGAATTGCCCGGGTTGATCGCCGCATCGGTCTGCAGGGCATCGATCACCGCATTGGTGTCGGAGTCCGGGCCGGCCAGCCGCACCGGGCGTCGGGTGGCCGAGACGATTCCGGTGGTGACGGTCCCGGCCAGTCCCAGGGGCGATCCGACGGCGATGACCGCGTCCCCGACCAGCACCTTCGACGAGTTGCCGAGCTGAGCCACCGTCGCGCCGGTCACGTTCGCCTTGATCACGGCCAGGTCTGACGCCGGATCACGCCCGACGATCGTCCCCGGCACCCGCTTCCCGTTCGAGAACACGACGGTCAGGGTCGCCGACGAATCGGTGGCGGCCAGCGTGATCACGTGGTTGTTGGTCAGCACGTACCCCTTGCCGTCGATGACCACCCCGGAACCGGTGTCACCGGTGTCACCACTGCGGATCTCGATCGACACCACGGCGGGAATGACCCTGGCCGCGATCACCGCGACCGATCCGGCGGGCCGTTCGACCGCCGGTGCGACGGAGGCGACGCTGAAGGCGGGGTCCGTGAGGACGGCCGGCAGACGGCTGCCGGCCCAGACGCCGATGGCGGCGCCGCCGCCCCCCAGCAGCAGGGCCAGCACGGTCGCGACGATCAGGCTGCCCGGTCGGATCCGTCGCTCGAACAGCGCCTGGCGCAGCGTGAACCGCTCGGCCGGGCGGGCCGGTGGGGTGTCGGCCGGCGGCTCGGCCAGGGCCGGTTCACCCAGCCGCACCGGAGCCGCGGGATCCCGCCACGGGTCGGCCGGCTCGTCCGGGGGGGCGTCCGGCGGCGAGTCCGGCGGACGGCCCAGAGACGGACCGGGACCCGCCGGGCGGCCGAACGCCTCGGCCAGCATCTCCGGCACCACCTGGCCGGTGGCCACGGCGGCCCCCGGGCCGGCTGGTGGCGTCGACCTCGGGAGGAACGATGACGGCACCCCGGCCGGACGGCCGAACACGGCCCGCTGCGCCGGGTCGACCATCGGGCGCCACAGCGGGCGCGGCGGCAGCCTGGGTCGACCGTTGGCGGCCGGGTCGGGAGGGGCGGAAGTCATCACCAGCAGGCTACGACACTCCCGGCCCAGATCACCTGGTGGCGGTGCTGCGGGCCGCCATTCGGACGGCGGTCTGCAGATGGGTGGGCGGTCCGGACACCGTGGCCCGGTCCGGCCGCGTCGGCACGGTCGGTGGCGGTACCGCCGGATCACCTGCCGCCGCGACCACCACCGCGCCGACGGCCAACCCGGCGACCAGGGCGCCCGCGCCGAGACGGAAGCGGCGGCCCCGGGCCGACGGGGCGTGATCATGAGTCCGAACGGCCCGACCGGAGTCGGGGTCCATCACCAACCCGGTCACCCGGCCGGCCTGCGGAAGGGCCACCGGGATCGATTTCAGGGCGTCGAACAGGCTGCCGGGCATGGACGGCACGCAGGCCTGCCGGATGTACTGCGACGCGGCGGTCTGCTCCGCGACGTCGGCGGCGCAGGCGGCACATCGCATCACATGGGCCGCCGCCCGCTGGTAGGCGGTCAGGCTCATCTCACCGTCCGCATAGGCCACGATGGCGTCCAGCGTCAGGTGGTCCGAGAAGACGCCGGTCATGGTGTCACCACCCTGGGCTGCAGTGCGCTGCGCAGATTCCGATACGACCCACCCTCGGCTCGTGCCTCACGCCGTCGTTCGATGGAGGCGCGCAGCGCCTGTCGACCGCGGTGGATCCTGGACCGCACCGTGCCCAGTTTGACGCCGAGCGTCGCCCCGATCTCTTCGTAGGACAGCCCCTCGACATCGCACAACACCACGGCAGCCCGGAACTCCGGCAGCAACTCGTCCAGGGCGGCCTGCAGGTCGGGATCGAGGTTGGCGTCCTGGAACGCCTGCTCGGGAGACGGCTCGCGGCCGGGGATCCGGTCCGTCTCCGCGGGTAGCGCCTCCATCTTGATCCGCTGCCGACGCCGAACCATATCCAGGAAGACGTTGGTGGTGATGCGGTGTAGCCAGCCCTCGAAGGAGCCGGGACGAAACGCGTCCAGCGACCGGAACACCCGGATGAAGGTCTCCTGGGTGATGTCCTCGGCGTCGTGCGTATTACCGGCGAGCCGGTAGGCCAGGCGGTAGACACGATCGCCGTGGTCCTTGACGATGTCCTCCCAGGCCGGCGGGGTCCAGGGGGCCTCTTCGGGGGCAGCACTGTTCCCGGCGCTGCCGTTCGGGGCGGGCAGAATGGACAGCGGACTCACCTTTTCGGCTATGGCACTTCCAAAGGGGACATCTACGGAGCGGACATCTACCGACGAACTACACCGACGATCGGACATTTGCCTGCCCGAGCCGTCGACTACGAAGGATCAACGCGCGTGTTCTGCCTGATTGTTCCGCCGGGCGGTGTGAGCCTGCTGTGAACACGATCGGCCGAGCCTGGCAAACCGTCGGCCCCGGCACGGCATGCCGTTGCTGCCCGCCCCGCCCGGCCCGGTAGGTTCTCCCCGAGCCACGCGATTTCCTCACACCCGAGTGGCAATCGGCTGTCGTCGACCCATTCGTCCCGCCCTACCCGGAGGTACCCCGGTGACCACCAGCAGGTCCTTCGCCGAGTTCTTCGTCCCTGAACCGGAAGCCGTCCTCACGGCGCGGGGTCGGGCGGCCGATCTGGGCTGCGAGCCGGTGGGATCCGGCGCCGGCGCGGCGTTGACCTTCCTCGCCGCGGTGTTGTCGGCCAAGGCCGTCGTGGAGATCGGGACCGGAACCGGGGTCAGTGGTCTGCATCTCCTGGCCGGGATGGCACCGGACGGGGTGTTGACATCGATCGACATCGAGGCCGAGCACCAGCGGGCGGCCCGGGAGGTGTTCGGCATGGCCGGGGTGGCGCCTGGCCGGGCCCGTCTGATCAACGGCCGGGGACTGGACGTCATGCCGCGGCTGACCGACGGCGCGTACGACGTCGTGCTCATCGACGCGGACCGCACCGGCTACCCGCAGTACGTCGAGCGGGCGGTCCGGCTGCTGCGCCGCGGCGGAGTCCTGATCCTGGCCGGGGCGCTGCACAACGACAAGGTGGCGGATCCGACCCAGCGGGACGCGGAGACGGTCGCCGTCCGGGAGGCGGGCCGGCTGGTCCGCGACGACGAGACGCTGGTGCCCATGATGACCTCACTGGGCGACGGCCTGCTGGCTGCGGTCAAGCGGTAGCCGCCGGACGTCATCTGGTGATGGTCACGCCTTTACCGACCACGGTGATGCCGGACGCGGTGATGGTGTAGTTCGCCCGGTCCGCCTCCAGATTGATCCCGACCGTGGCACCGTCCGGAACCACCACGTTCTTGTCCAGAATGGCGTTGCGCACCACAGCGTTCCGCCCTATCCGAACCCCGGGCATGATCACCGATCCCTCCACACTGGAGCCGACGGCGATCCGGACGTTCTCCGAGACGACCGACCGTCGCACAGTGGCACCGGAGATGATCGTTCCCGGACCGACCATCGAGTCCAGGGCCATCCCGTTCTCGACGAACTTGGCGGGCGGAAGCGTCGGCGGAACCGAGAGGATGGGCCACTTCTGGTTGTACAGGTTGAAGATCGGGTGGACCGACACCAGATCCATGTGGGCGTCGTGATAGGCGTCCAGCGTGCCGACGTCACGCCAGTAACCCCGGTCCCGCTCGTCGGCCCCTGGAACCTGGTTCCGGTCGAAGTCGTAGACGTTCGCGGTACCGCGATCGACGAACATCGGAACGATGTTCCCGCCCATGTCGTGCATCGAATTCTCGTCGGCGGCATCCGCCTTCAGAGCGTCGATCAATGACGTCGTGGTGAAGACGTAATTGCCCATCGAGGCGTAGGAGACATTCGGATCGTCCTGCACGGCAGGCGGATCGGCCGGCTTCTCCAGGAACCGGGTGATCCGGTGACCGGACTCGTCGGTGTCGATGACCCCGAAGGCGGTGGCCTCGTGGCGGGGCACCCGGATACCGGCGACGGTGGCCTCCGCGCCCGACTCGATGTGGTCGGCGACCATTTGTGACGGGTCCATGCGGTAGACGTGATCGGCGCCGAAAACGACCAGGTACTCCGGGTCGTCGTCGTACACCAGGTTCAGCGACTGCAGGATCGCGTCGGCGCTGCCGGTGTACCAGCGGGGGCCGAGCCGCTGCTGGGCCGGAACCGGGGTCACGTAGTTGCCGAGCATCTGGCTCATCCGCCAGGTGGTGGTGATGTGCCGATCGAGGGAATGCGACTTGTACTGCGTGAGAACGCAGATCCGTAGATAACCGGCATTGACCAGATTGGACAGCACGAAATCGATCAGCCGGAAGTTCCCGCCGAACGGGACCGCGGGCTTGGCGCGGTCGGCGGTCAACGGCGACAGTCGCTTTCCCTCGCCACCGGCCAGCACGATTCCGAGCACTCTTGGTTTGACGACCATCATCGAACCCTATCGGGCACGTTCCGGACTCGCTCAGCGGGATCCCGACCGGGGCCGTTAGATTGGCCCCGTGCATACCGCGATACTCACCCGAGAGTTCCCACCCGACATCTACGGCGGCGCAGGCGTTCATGTCGATTACCTGGTGCGCGAACTGCGCACGCTGATCGACATCGACGTCCACGCCTTCGGCGAGGACCGGCCCGGCGCGTCCGGCCACCGACCTGCACCCGACGTGAGCGGTGCGAACGCCGCACTGTCCACCCTGTCCGTCGATCTGTCGATGGCGGCGGCGTGCGGGACGGTCGACCTGGTCCATTCGCACACCTGGTACGCCAACATGGCGGGCCACGTGTCCAAGCTGCTGTACGGCGTGCCCCACGTCGTGACGGCCCACTCCCTCGAGCCGCGCCGGCCGTGGAAGGCCGA
Organism: uncultured Nakamurella sp.; assembly: GCA_964250735.1. Classification (GTDB taxonomy): domain Bacteria; phylum Actinomycetota; class Actinomycetes; order Mycobacteriales; family Nakamurellaceae; genus Nakamurella. The sequence continues at coordinate 47,824 of CAXUHA010000025.1, forward strand.
GCAGCTCGGCGGCGGCTACCGCCTGTCCAGCTGGGCGGAGAAGACGGCCTACGAAGCCGCCGACGCGGTCATCGCGGTGTCCGACGGGATGCGCACCGACATCCTCGACTGCTACCCGGATCTCGACCCGGCCCGGGTCCACGTCATTCGTAACGGCATCGACACCGCGATCTACCGGGCCACGCCGGACCGTTCGCTGCTGACCTCCAAAGGTGTCGACCTGGAGGCGCCCATTGCCTCGTTCGTCGGTCGCATCACCCGACAGAAGGGGGTGGGGCATCTGATCGCCGCCGCCCACCGGTTCGACCCGGAGATCCAGCTGGTGCTGTGTGCGGGCGCCCCCGACACGCCCGAGATCGCCGCCGAAACGGCAACAGCCATCAGAACGTTGCAGGCCGCGCGTCCCGGTGTGTTCTGGTTCGACGGCATGCTGAGCCTGGACGAGGTGCGCCAGGTGCTGACCGCCTCGACGGTGTTCTGCTGCCCGTCGGTCTACGAGCCGCTGGGCATCGTCAACCTGGAGGCGATGGCCTGCGGGGCCCCGGTGGTGGCCAGCGATGTCGGCGGAATCCCGGAGGTCGTGGAAGACGGCGTCACCGGCACCCTGGTGCACTACGAAGCCACCGATACAACCGGGTTCGAGGCCGCCTTCGCGTCAGCGGTCAATGCCACCGTCGCGGACCGGGCCAAGGCCCGCGATCGGGGCGAAGCCGGGCGGGTGCGGGCCGATTCACAGTTCTCCTGGACGGCGGTGGCCGAGCAGACCGTCGAGCTCTACGGTTCGTTGCTGGCGCCGCAGGATCGCTAGATCGGCAGGGCGCGCGCGTGTCCGGGTCCGGGCAGGAAACGGCCCGGGCCCGCAGTGCCGACGTTGTCGGCGAGCAGACCCGGGCGCGTGGGTATCAGCTGACGACAGCCTTGAGGGCATCCCCGAGGGCGGATGCCTCGTCGGCGGAGATTTCCACCACCAGGCGACCGCCACCTTCCAGGGGTACGCGCATCACGATGCCGCGGCCCTCCTTGGTCACTTCCAGGGGACCATCCCCGGTACGGGGCTTCATGGCCGCCATGTACGAACTCCTTCCACACTGAGCACATCGGAGCCACCCGGCTTCGACTGGGTGCTTGTCGGCGACCCGCGTGCAATTCATCCGTACCGAACGGTGGTGCCCGTCCGGCGATCGACCCCACGCATGTGGTTGTCCTATTCTCCCCCATGTCGGGCGTCGCGCCGACCGCAGGTGCACCAATGCCGACCACCAACGGTGGAATCTCCGGCCTCGCAGCCGACGTCAAGGAGTCGACGATGACCCTCAGTCCGGATTTCGGCCCCCGACCCGGGACGGATCCCCTGTTGGTGAGCAACAGCGGTGCAGTGCGCACGCTGACGCTCAACCGGCCGGCTGCGTTCAACTCCTTCGATCTGGCCCTCAAGCAGGCCCTGCTGGGCGCATTGACCGATGCCACCGCCGACGAGTCGGTCCGAACGGTGGTCGTCACCGGCGCCGGTCGGGCCTTCTGCGCCGGGCAGGATCTCAAACAACACCTCGAGATGGCCAGGGCCAACGATCCGCGGTTGTCGACCACGGTCCACGACTTCTACAACCCGGTGATCTCGGCCATCACCGGTATGCCCAAGCCGGTCCTCGCAGCGGTGAACGGCGCGGCCGCCGGTGCCGGAGCGGCCCTGGCCTACGCCTGCGACCTGCGTCTGGCGGCCACCTCGGCGTCGTTTTCCATGGCCTTCGCCGGGGTGGCCCTGTCCGCCGATTCCGGGGCCAGCTTCACCCTGCCCCGCCTGATCGGTGCCGGCCGCGCGATGAAGATGATGTTGCTCGGGGAGCGGGTCGACGCGACCGAGGCGCTGCGGATCGGCATGGTCGACGAGGTCGTCCCCGATGACGGCCTGATGATCAGGGTCGCCGACCTGGCCGGCGCGCTGGCCGTAGGCCCGACCAGGGCCTACGCGTGGATCAAGGCGTCGATGCATCACGCCGCGACCTCCGACCTGCCCTCGGCGCTGGAGTTCGAGGAGCGCGCCCAGACGGACCTTTTCGCCGGCGCCGATCATCACGAGGCCCTGACCGCGTTCCTGGACAAGCGGCCACCGCGATTCCAGGGTCGTTGATCGGCCGGGCACCGGTGGCCCTGGTCACGTAAGCTGGCCCGTGTGGGACCTCTCGGAGAACTCGGCGCGCTGTTCAACCCCGGCATGCGGCACGAGATCGAAGAGCGCAAGTCCAGGGCGAACCGGCGCGAAGAAGAGGGCAACGCCAGGGACGGCGACCTGCGGATCGATCTGGCCTCGGGTGTCGCCGTCATCAACATTCCCGGCCGGTCCGGACCGACCACGCCGCCGCGGACCGCGAGTCCGGCCGAGCCTGATCTTCCGGCCGCTGGGGACGGGGCTCCGACCGCTGCTCCTGCGGCGGCGGTCCCGCCCGGCGACACCAGGTCCACCGCAGCGCGCCCGGCCCACCCGAGAACGTCCGCACGCAAGGCCCGCGCGGATACGGCCGCCCCGTCGGCGGCGCCGGGCACGCCCGGCCGCGGGCCGGTCCCCTCGTCGAAAGCCTCCCGGGCGGCCCGCTGAGCTCAGCCGGGGTTCAAACCGGCCCGGCTCGCCAGCACGCGACAACGTGATCGTCGACCATGCCGGTGGCCTGCATCAGTGCGTACGCCGTCGTCGGGCCGATGAACCGAAACCCGCGCTTCTTCAACTCCCTGGCCATGGCCGTCGACTCCGCGGTGACCGCCGGGACGTGCGAGTTGTCCACCGGACGCGGACGTGTCGGGGGCGCGAAGGACCACAACAGCCGGCCCAGGCCGCCGTCGGTTTCCCGGGCGGTCCTGGCGTTGGCCAGCACGGCATCGATCTTCTGCCGGTTGCGGACGATGCCCGCGTCCGCCATCAACCGCGCGACGTCGCCGTCGTCGAACTCGGCCACGATCCCGATGTCGAAGTGCGCGAAGGCCGCGCGGAATGCCTCACGCTTGCGCAGGATGGTGATCCAGCTCAGGCCTGACTGGAACGCCTCCAGGCTCATCCGTTCGAACAGGGCATCGTCGCCGTACAGCGGGGTCCCCCACTCCTGGTCGTGGTAGGCCAGATACTCCGGGGCCGACGTGGCCCAGCTGCACCGCACCCGATCCTGGTCATCCACCGCCTGGTCATCCACCACCTGGTCATCCACCGCCTGGTCATCCACCGTGAGGCTCGCGTCGGGCGGTGACCGGAAGACTGCCGTCCACCACTCCCCGGGCCAGCCTGCTCAGCGAGGCGGCCAGCCCCCACCGCACCATGGGTTTGACGATGATCCAGCCGACCCTGCCGAGAGCACCCAGCGGCAGGTCGATCACTTCGGTCCATGTCACCCGCGCCCCACGGGGTCCGGGTTCGACACTGAAGATGCCGATGCCCTTGAACGCACTGCCGGTGTGTTCGGTCTCCCAGCGGTGCGGCGCGTCGTACCCGGTCACGGTCATGGTGTCCAGAACGCCCAGGCCAGAAAATCCGGTCAGCGCGGCGATCTTCGAGCCGACCTGTGGAACGTCGACGTCGCCGTCCAGGGCGAACAGCCGGGTCGCCAGAATCCACCTGTCCTGGGACGGCAGGTCGACCATGGCCGCGAAGACGGTCTCCACCGACGACCTGATATCGACGGTCGCCGCCACCCGGGCCCTCATGCGTTCTCCCCACCGGTCGGATCGGGGACCACCGTCCCGGACACCTGCGCGTCCGTGGTGCCACCCGTGGCACCGACCGACACCCTTTGGTGACGGGTGGTGTCGACGGACTGTTCCCGTTGGCCGCGGACCGGATCGGCGGCGAGCTCTCGACGCAACTCGATGTTCTCGCGGCGGAGGTGGTCCAGTTGCTCGCCGAGCCGCTCCAACGTCCAGTCGACGTCGCTCATCCGGTAGCCGCGCAGACCCAGCGCGAATCGGATCTTCCGGACGTCCTCGGCGGTGATGTCCTCGTCCGGTAGTTCAGCCGGCGACGTCCGCGGGTCGAGCGGGGCCATCTGCTCACCGCGGCCGAACACCACGACCGCGAGGAAGAACACGGCCAGGCCGATGACGGTGGCGATGACGAGATAGAACAACACGGTGGTCACAACGACGATGGTGCCACGAGACGACGACAGTGCCACGACACGACGATGCTGCCACGACACGACGACCGTGCCGCGACACGACGATGCTGCCACGGTGGCGCCGTCATCCACCGGACGCGTATTCGGCTCCGCCGGCTCAGACCAGCCCGCGGCGCGGGGCGGCCGGCGGGCGCGTACCCCGAATGGAGGCGACCATCTCCAGCACCCGCCTGGTGGGGACGACCTGGTGCGCCCGGAAAACCGCGGCTCCGGCCAGCGCCGCCACCGCGGTCGCGGCCAACGTGCCCTCCAGACGTTGGTGCAACGGAACGTCCAGCGTTTCACCCACGAAATCCTTGTTGGACAAGGCCATCAACACCGGCCAACCGGTGGCGACCAACTCCGCCGCACGGTTGAGGAGCTCCAGGCCGTGCCAGGTGTTCTTGCCGAAATCGTGGGTCGGATCGATCAGGATGCCCGCCCTGGGCACACCGGCCGACACCATGGCGCGGGCAGCCGCGGTGGTTTCGCTGATCACCGCGGCGACCACATCGCGGTAGGCGACCCGGTAGGGATTGGTCCGCGGAGCCGCCCCACCGGTGTGCGAGCAGACGATCCCGGCCCCGAACCGGGCGGCCACCTGGGCCAGCCCGTGGTCGACCCCGGCCCAGGTGTCGTTAATCAGGTCGGCCCCTTCTTCGCAGGCCGCGGCGGCCACCTCACTGCGCCAGGTGTCGACGCTGATGATCACATCGGGATGGGCGGCCCTGACCTTGCCCACGAACGGGACCACCCGCTGGATCTCCTCGTCCGCATCGACCTGGCGACCGACCCCGGCCTTGACCCCGCCGATGTCGATCAGATCGGCCCCGTCGTCGATCGCCTGGTCGACGGCGGCCATGGCAGGGCCGTCGTCGAACGTGGCTCCCCCGTCGAAGAAGGAATCGGGCGTGCGATTGACGATGGCCATCACAGCGGCTCTGTCGGTGCGGAGCGGGCGTCCCCGGAACACCACTGGATCCACCCGGTCAGCCTACGGGCGGGCGTCACCCGCCGATGGGACGATCACCGGTCACGCCACCGCGGGGCCCCGGTCCACCTCGACCTCGACTCCGACCCCGACCTCGGACCCCGACCTGGACCTCGACCTGGGCGCCGGTGTCGTCGGACGTGGCCTTCCGGATCACCGCCGCCAGACCTGCAGCGTCCAGCAGGTTTGCGGGTGCGAAGGTGTGATCGGACTCGACATAGACGAACGCCGCCCGTACGCGGGTCAGTGGCGTGCGCAGCATCTCGGCCACCGCCAACCGATACACGGCCAGTTGCACGGTGACCGCCGACCGTCGGGCCGGCGCCGGCACCCGCCCGGTCTTCCAGTCGACGACGGTGCAGCCGCCGTCGTCGTCGCGGAATATCGCGTCGATCCGCCCTTTCACCGGTTGTCCGGCGATCGTCATCGCAAACGGAAGCTCGACCTCGAACGGCACACGCCCCGCCCAGCTGGAGGCCCGAAACTTTGCCTTGAGCATCTCCACCGCGGGATCAGGTTGGCTCCCACCGTCGTTCGCCCCGGGCAGGTCGGAGATCTCGAGGAGGGCGGAGCCGCTGAAGAATCGCTCGAGCCAGGCATGGAACTCGGTCCCGCGGCGGGCCAGCGGTGTAGGGGCGTGCGGAACCGGCCGTCGGATGCGTCGGGCCAACCGTCCCGGGTCGTCGGCCAACTCGACCAGTGCGGTCGCCGAGATGGTGTGCGGAAGTTCCACCTCGATCGATCCGGACCGCAGGGACTGCCGCTCGGCGAGCAGGGCGGCCACATCGCGGGCCCACTGGTGGCGGTCAACCGCACCGGGAGCGGACCCGGCAACGGAACCATCCGGATGGACGACCGGCACCCCGGCTACGCGGTTGTGCCGGGCCGCGATCGCCGCCAGCACCAGGTCCGCGCCGCCTTGCACATCGGGCCGCCGGCCGCCCAGGGGATCCACCGGCCACTGCGCGGTGCGGGGCGCCCCGGTCAGCGGATTGGGCTCGCCGGCGGCGGGTGCCGCCGCCCACTCGTCGGGCGGCCCGAACGAGGCTGCAGCTCGTCCGATCTCCAGCAGGAACGCACTGGGTCCGTGCGGCTTGCTGCCGGTGCGCCCCCACTGATGACCGGAGACCAACAGCGTTCGTTCCGCTCGGGTGACCGCGACGTACAGCAATCGGCGTTCCTCGACGGCCTGGGCCGCCTTCAGGTCGTCGGTATGCGCCGTGAGGGCGTCGATCATGGCCTTCTGATCCCCGTCCACCGGCAGCGACAGTTGCGGAAGATCAGCCCGATCACCCCGAACGGCAGGGGGCAACTGGGCGGCGTCGCCCAGCCAGGTGGCCGTCCGGGAACTGGGGAACACGGTGTCCGACAGGTGCGGCACGGCGACGATTTCCCATTCCAGGCCCTTGGCCGCATGCACGGTCAGGATCTGCACCCGACCGGGCGCGGCCAACACCTCGCCCGGAGTGAGCCCGTCCTCGCGTTCCGCGGCGGTCAACAGGTACTCGACGAGCTCGACGGGGCCACCGCCCCCCGCGGCGAACTCGGTGACCACATCGGCGAACGCGTCCAGGTGTGCCCGGCCGGCCGCAGAGGACGTGCGCACCTCCACGTCCAGTCCGGTGGTCCGCTCCAGCTCGGCGACCAGATCGGGCAGCGGAAGGGCCAGCCGGGACCTCAGCCGGTGCAGTTCACCGCGAAGCCGGTTGACCCGGCGGAAGCCTTCGGCGGAGTACCCCTGCGGTGGCCCGGGATCGGAGATGGCGTCGACCAACGACGCTGCATCGATTTCTTCACCCGAGACCACACCGGCCAGGGCCGTGTGCACGGTGTGACGGCTCGGGGCGGCGCTCACATCGCGATGACCCGGGCCCGCCGGAGCGCCGTCGTCGGGGCGGCTCGGGGCCAGGGCCGCGGCCCGGCGGGAGAGCGCGTCCAGGTCGGCCATGCCCAGCTGCCACCTGGCCCCGGTCAGCAAACGGATGGCGGCCGCCCCGGCCGTCGGGTCGACGAGCACCTGCAACAGCGCCAACAGGTCGGCGATTTCCGGCTCGCTCAGCAGGCCACCCAGCCCGACCACCTCGACCGGCAGACCCTGCGCCCGCAGGGCCATGGCCAGGGGCTCCATATCGCGGCGGCGGCGCATCAGCACCGCCGTCGTCGGCGGTCCGCCGCCGGGTGTGTCCGGTGCGGATCCGTCAGCCGGAGCGGCACCGGTGTCGACGTATCCCGCTGCGACCGACGACCATCCGCTCTGCCGCCAGCGTTGCGCGATCTGCCCCGCCAGCCAGGACTCCTCGTCGGTCACTGACGGGAACAGGCCGTACCGCACGTCGCCCGCGGGGGCACCGATCCGCGGCCGCAGCTCCCGCACCTTCATGGGGCCGCCCCGAACAACGGCCGAAACCTCGTTGGCCACCCCCAACACGGCCGACGCGTTCCGAAAGCTGGTCGACAGGGTGAGGGTGGCGGACGGTCGGCCACTACTGGTCGGGAAGTCCGTCGGGAAGCCAGGCAGGTTGGACGCCGATGCGCCGCGCCACGAATAGATCGACTGGACGGGGTCGCCCACCGCGGTGACCGGATGACCGGACGGCTTCCCGCGGGCGGTCGACCCGGAGAACACGGAACGCAGAATGACCCGTTGGGCATGGCCGGTGTCCTGGTACTCGTCCAGCAGAACCACTCGGTGACGCATCCGCAGCGCCTCGCCGATGCGCGGGTGAGCACCGACCAGGGCCGCTGCCACCTGCATCTGGTCAGCAAAATCGACGACTCCGCGCCGTCGTTTGGCCTCGGTGAACGCATCCACCAGAGGCAGGATCCACGCCCGGTCCTGGAGCCGCTTGAGATAACCGGCCAGCCCACTGTGCACCGGTCCACGTTGTGCCGGTGAAGGCCTGGCGCTGCGCAGAGCGGCCAACACCGAATCGATCTCGGCGGCCAGGGCCTGGGTGGTGGTCAGATGGTCGGCGAGCCCGCCGGCCATGGCCAACAGTCGTTCCGTCACCTGATCCGGCCCGAGATCGGTTTCCAGGTCGCCGTCCCATCGGGCGACCACCCGCCGGGCCAGTTGCCATGACCCGGTGGGGCTCAAGACCCTCGACGCGGGTTCGATTCCGGCGAGCGGGCCGAACTCGGTGATCAGCCGTCCACCGAACGAATGGTAGGTGGAAACCTCGGGTTCACCGCCGGCCAACGTGCCGGCCGACCCGATCCCGGATGTCGCCAGGGCGCGAAGCCGGCGGCGGATCCTGGCCGCCAGCCCGGACGCCGCTTTTCGGGTGAAGGTGAGTCCCAGCACCTGCTCCGGGCGGACCAGGCCGTTGGCGACCAGGAAAAGCACCCTGGCCGCCATGGTCTCGGTCTTGCCCGACCCCGCACCGGCCACGACCAGGGCCGGTGTCAGTGGAGCCTGGATCACCGCGGTCTGTTCGTCCGTCGGCGGCGGTAACCCCAGCATCTCCGACAGCTGACCGGCACTGATCACCGGGTCACCTGCCGACCGTCGTTCTGCAGCGGGCAGCTGGTGCGTACTGGACACCGCTCACAGTGGGAGTTCTCCTGCGCGAAGGCGGTCGCGGAAGCCAGGTGCACGGCGGCCGCCCGGATCGAATCGAGCCACTGGCCGGTCGCCTCGCCGGAGAGTTCGTTCTGCTGCAGTACTTTCGGCCGCCCAGACCGCAGATAAACGAGCTCTGCCCCGCCCGGGCGACGCCGGGCGACCGCCGGGGAAGTGGAATCGGCGCCGCTGGGCGGTCGGCCGGCGAACGCACCGAGCGCGATCGCGGCCTGATAGGCGGCCAGCTGTGGATTGGCCTGCGCCTCGGCCTTGGTGGGGACGGTGGCGCCGGTCTTGAAATCGGTGACCACGACGCTGCCGTCCGGCCTTTCCGACAGCCAGTCGACCCGTCCGACCAGGCGAACGGGGTGGTCACCGGGCGCCGGTGCCCCGGCCGCCGGAAGCGGCAGATCCAGTTCGAGCTCGGACCCGATCAATGTCCGCGGCGGATGATTCTCCCGCACCCAGGCCTGTGCGGCCGACAGCATGGACAACAGGCCGCGGCGGGTCCGGGCCAGCTGCCAGGGCGGTAGGCGGTCCTGCCCGGTGACGAAGACCTCGATCTCGGCCCGCAGTTCATCCTCCGTCGCGCCCAGCGCCAAACCATGAGCCATGGCGTGGACCACCGTGCCCTCGATCTGTGCCTGCCCGGGCTCGGCACGGCCGCCCCGACGTTCCAGCAGGGCCCGGAGCGCACAGGTGTGCAGCGATTCCAGCAGCGACGGCGAGACCCGTACCTCGACCCCCTGACCCACGGGCGGAAGGTCGGTGGACCGCGCCGCCAGACCGTACCAGTCGTCCGGATGGGCACCGGCGACATCCGCGGCGGCGAGTTCGGCCAGGTACCCGGCCGCGGCGGCGGCGTCGACGGCCGCCGTGGTCGGGTCGGCAACCGCACGCCTGAGATCGGCCACCAGGTCGGTGAGATGCAGTCCACGGCGATCCGGGAGACGGCCACCGGATGACACCGCGTCCGGCTCCACCCGGAGGTCGCCCTCGACCCCGGCCAGCTCCTGCAGGAAACGCGACGGGGCCACATCCTGATTCAGCACGCCGGTGCAGAGCAGGCTGCGCCGCGCCCTGGTCGTGGCCACGTAGAAGAGCCGCCGTTCTTCGGCCAGCAGTCCGCCCACGGGCGTCCCGGTCGGCACGTCGGCGGCCAGGTCCAACAGCTCATGCCCACCGAGCAGCGTGCCGCGAGACCGTAGATCCGGCCAGGTCCCTTCCTGGACGCCGCAGACCGCCACCACCTCCCATTCCAGTCCCTTCGCTGCGTGAGCGGACAAAACGGCGACCGCATCACCGGATCGCGGCACGTCCTGATCGGCCGGCAATCGGTGACCCCGGACCTGGGCGACGAAGGCCGCCACACCGGCCAGGGGCAGCCGTTGCGCCATGTCGGCGGCCATCGCGAACAGACCGAGGACCGCGTCCAGCGCCCGGTCGGCCCGCTGCCCGGCGCTTCCACCGCGCTCGACCGTGGCCACCAGGGCCTCTTCCAGACCCGAGGCCTGCCACAGGGACCAGAGGACCTCCTCTGCGGCGGGTCCTGCCGCCCCGACCCTGGCGATCCGCAGTAGCTCCTGCACGCCGGTCAGGGCGCTGCGCAGATCTTTGGGGACCGTGTCCGGCATCGGCGTACCGGACAACACGGCGGCGAGCAGATCGGCGCTGGACCCTTCCCCCGGCCGCGCGGTCCGTAGGGCCCGTCGCAAACGCCGGACCGCAAGTGCATCGACCCCGACCAGGGGGGACGCCATGAGCTGTAGGGCCAGGTCACCGTTCAGCAGGGCCGGCTGCACACCGCATTCCAGAACGGTCAGCAGGGCCGCCACGACGGCGTCCGACGACAGGACCTCCTCGCCGGCGCCCACCACGACCGGAACCCCCGCGACCGCGCACGCCCTGGTCAGGGCGGCGGTGCCGGAGGCAGGCGAGCGGAGGAGAACGGCCATCGACCCCCAGGGGACGCCATGCAGCAGATGCGAGCGACGCAGAGCGTCCGCAACGTAGGACGCCTCGCGAGCCGACGACGGGAACACCCGGACGTCGACATCGCCGGGCACCGAATGCTCCGACGGAATCGCGAGCTCGCGATGCTGAGCCGGACCGGGGAGTAGCCGGGCCACCCGTCTGGTCGACGCCAGTACCCGCGCCGGAAGCCGCCGGGACACCGTCAGCGCCACCGTGCGATCGACCTCGACATCCCGCAACGCCGTCGATTCGGCGCCCCGAAACGCATAGACCGACTGGTCCGGATCGCCGAACACGACCAGCTCGGCGGCGCCGGTGGACAGCAGCGACAGCAGTTTCGCCTGGGCTGGATCCACGTCCTGGTACTCGTCGACGAAAATGCGACGGATACGTCGTTGTTCGGCGGCCAGTACCTCGTCGCGGCGCAGTGCCCCGAGCGCTGCTGCCGTCAGTTCGGCCTGATCAAGCGCAACGCCGAAGCCACTCATCCCCTGCCGCAAGTCGCTGACCTGCTGGAACTCGCGGGCGAAGCGTCCGGCGGCGACCCACTCCTCCCGCTTGTGCCGACGTCCGGCCTCGACGATCTGCCGAGGAGCCACGCCCTGTCCGGACGCCCGCAGGAGTACCTCCCGGAGTTCGGCCGCAAACGTCGGCGACGACAACGCGCTGGTCAGGTAGGGCGGCCACGGGCCGCCGTCGGCCAGGTGACCGGCCAGCAGTTCACGCACCATCTGGTCGGACTCGCCGGCGGCCAGCAGTCGCGGCGTCGGTTCCCCGGCCTGTGCCGCCTGGGTCCGCAGAATCCGGTACGCGTAGGAGTGCAGCGTCCTGACCAACGTCTGGCGGGTGGCCAGGCCCAACCGCCGGGTGATCCGGCCGGACAGCTCCGCGGCGGCTCGGCGTGAGAAGGTGAGGACCAGGATCTCCTCCGGCGACACGCCCCGGACATGGACCCGCTCGGCGACCGCCTCGATCAGGGTTTCCGTCTTTCCGGTGCCCGGACCGGCCAACACGCGCAGCCGAGGCGATGTGTTGCCGATGACGTCACGTTGTTCCCCGGTCAGCCGGACGACCTCCGCCGGACGCGCCGGCGGCCGGAGGCGATAACTGATCGACGGGGCGGTGGACATGGGAATGATCCCATCACGGGCCACCGACACTGTCCCTGTGCACACGCCCGGGCGCCGGCGGAACCTGCTGCCCACGAGCTGCGCCGGCGGGTCGGGCGCGGACGACGAGCGCATCGTCGTTTGGCACTATCTGCGGTGATGGACATGGAACTGGCGGCCCGCATGCTCGACCAGGTCGCGGCGGTCCCGCGGGGGTTCGTCGCGACCTATGGCGACATTGCCGCGCGGGCCGGCTCGCGTTCGCCGCGACTGGTCGGGCGGGTGTTGGCCGAACTGGCGGAGGACTCCACCCCGTGGCACCGGATCGTCCGAGCCGACGGCACCCCGGCAGCTCATCTACTCAGCCGGCAATCTGCTCTGCTGCGGGGTGACGGGGTGAAGGTCACGGACGGCCGGGTCGATCTGAACCGCTATCGATGGCGACCGATGCACCCCGACTGACGGGTCGTCCATCCACACGACGACGGGTCGTCCATCCACACGACGACGGGTCGTCCATCCACACAGCGGTTGGTTGTCCACATTCGAACATGAGCCGTCGACTCCCGGGACACGACCGCCCATGGTTGGCCCATGACCACCACTGACGACACCACCACCGTGCGCCTGAGCGGGCCCCGCGGGCTACTGGCCGCCGTTCCGGCGCTACTCGGATTTCACCCCGAGGAGAGCCTGGTGATGGTGTGCCTGTCCGGGCCGCGCCGCCGGGTCGGTCCGGTCATCCGGGTGGATCTGATCGACCCGGATGACGACACCGGGCGTCAGGCACCGCTGATCGCCCAGCTGCAGTCGCACGTCGGCCGGGTGGCTGACCCTACTGACCCTGGCGGCACAAAATCGATCATCGGGTTCCTGCTGTCCGCCGGC
>CAXUHA010000026.1:0-59731 GCA_964250735.1 uncultured Nakamurella sp.
CCGCGATCGCACTCTGTCGCAGCTGGCGGGTGTGATAGAGCCACGCCACCGTGGTGATAAGGCGCGTCTGATCGAAGTCCAATGGTTCTGTCGACGGCTGCCGCATCCACGCTCCCTTCCACGGCCTTGAATACATCATCCCGCCCCACCCTGGACATGATTTCAGGTGAACCCTTGACATGGGTGTAAGCCTGCCCCTAACTTTATGCATCAGATAGACATGCCGAAAGCGCATAAGTATTCAGGTTGCCGCAGTGACGCGACAGACTCGGGAGAGGCAATGACGGCTTTCACGTTCCGACGGACGTTCTTCATCGCGGCGATGGCGGGGAGTGTGGTGCTCAGCGGCTGTAGTAGCTCCTCGTCAGGATCGGCCGCCTCCAGCGGCTCGACATTCTCCAGTTCGGCATCGGTGGCAGCCAGCAACAGCGGCTCCTCGTCCAGCGCGGGAGCGGCGTCCAGCGCCGCAGTCTCGGCCGGCCCAGCGTCGCAGGACAACTCGAAGTTCACCATCGGCGTGTCGGTGGCCGACCAGAAGTCGCTGTTCTACATCGCTGCCGTCGACGGTATGAGGAAGGCGGCTACCGCAGCTGGTGCGAAGCTCATCGTCCTGTCGGCGGACAACAATTCCAACCAGCAGGTCAACCAGGTGAACGACCTGATCACCCAGAAGGTCAACACATTGATCTTCATTGCCCAGGATGCGACCGCCGCTGCGGCCGGTGTCCGCGCGGCGAACAAGGCGAATATCCCGGTGATCGCCGTTGACGAGAAGCCCGAAAGCGGTGACGGGAAACTGGCGACCTACATCGCCACAGACAGTGTCAAGGCCGCAGACGCGTTGTGCACCTGGATGTTCAAGCAGATCGGCGGGTCCGGCGAGATCGGCATCCTGCGAGGCGTTCTGGGCGGGACCGCAGAAGTGCAGCGCAGCAAGGGTTGCCAGCAGGCACTGGCCGCCACTCCAGGGATCAAGGTGGTGGCCACCCAGGCCGCCAACTGGGACGAGACCCAGGGATATCAAGCGGCCCAGAACATGCTGCAGGCCAACCCGGGTATCAAGGCCATTTTCGCCGAGAGCGATGCGATGGGGCTGGGTGCGGCCAAGGCCGCAAAAGCGGCAGGCAAGCAGATCATCTCCGTCGGGATCGATGGCTTCCCCACCATGATCGCGGCCATCAAGGCGAAACTGACCAACGCCACCCAGGCCCAGGTCCCCTACAAGATGGGTCAGCTGGCCGTGGACGATTCCCTGAAGATCTTGAACGGGCAGGGCTCCACCGTCCCGGCCGAGCAGTATCAGGACACCGTCCTGGTGACCCAGGAGAACGCCGCCTCCGTCGACCCGGTTCAGTTCTACGGTCCGAACGTCAAATAGGTCCTCGAGCCGCCGCAGCGTCGGGGCGGCCCATCCCGTGCCAACGGTGAAGCCCAATGGAGGGTGAGCATGACATCGGTTCACGAGAGCATCGTCGGGGTCGGTGACAGCAGGGCCTTGATCTGTTCGGATCTGGCGAAGAGTTACGCCGGCGTCGAGGTGCTCAAGGGTGTCAGCTTCAGTGTCCCGGCCGGACAGGTGGTCGGCCTGATCGGCGAGAACGGCGCCGGGAAGTCCACCTTGAGCTCGATCATCGCCGGGGTGGTGGACCCGACGAGAGGGCAGATGACGCTCGACGGTGCGCCCTATACACCCACCAGCCCCTCGGAGGCGTTGACCAACGGAGTCGCCCTGATCCACCAGGAGATCAGGATGATTTCCGGATTGTCGGTCGCGGAGAACATCTTTCTGGGCCGGCTGCCACGGCGAGCCGGGCGGATCGACCGGGCTCTGATGGTCCGGGAAGCGGCCCGGGTGCTCGAGTTGCTCGGCATCGACCTGGATCCGCGGCGAAGGATCGCCGGCCTGTCGATGGCTGCCCAGCAGAGCATCGAGATCGCCAAGGCGATCGCCCGGCAGCCGCGTTATGTGATCTTCGACGAGCCGTCCGCCTCGCTGACCCAACACGAGACCGAGCGGGTGCTCGACCAGATCAACCGGATGCGAGTTCATGGGGTTGGCGTCATCTACATCTCGCACCGCCTGGAGGAGGTGCGATCGGTGGCGCAGAAGATCGTCTGCCTGCGGGACGGGCAGTTGGTGCAGACGTGGTCCACCGGTGATGTGCCGCAGGACGAACTGGTCTCTGCCATGGTCGGTCGGGAGTTCCAGTTCGAGCACCAGGCGCCCGAACCGTCCCGGGAAGAGATCGTTCTGCAAGTCAAGGATCTGGGACGGACAGGGGTGTTCCAGGGCATCAACTTCCAGGTCGCGCGTGGTGAGATCCTGGGGATTGCCGGGTTGGTCGGTGCCGGCCGCACCGAGGTGGTGCGGGCCATCGCCGGTGTCGACCACGCCCAGACCGGTGAACTGCAGATCGAGGGCCGGCAGGTCACCCTGCGGTCACCGGGTGCCGCTATCGCGGCCGGGATCGTGATGGTTCCGGAGGACCGAAAAGGGCAGGGCCTGAACCTGAACCGCACGAGTGCGGAGAACATCCTGCAGCCGTGGGAGGCCCATTTCGGCCGTCGGTCGCTGATCACCAGGGGAATGCTGCGGAAAGTCGCCGCGAAGTGTCGCACCGACTTCGACATTCGTGGATCGATGGACCGCCCGGTCGTCCGGTTGTCCGGTGGCAACCAGCAGAAAGTCCTGCTCGCCAAATGGTTGGTCCGCGAACCCAAGGTGCTCATCCTCGACGAGCCGACACGCGGCGTCGACGTCGGGGCCAAGATGGCGATCTACGAAATCATCCGGCAGTGCGCGGCACGGGGGGTCGCGGTCATCGTCGTCTCCTCCGAACTCGAGGAGGTACTGGGACTTTCGCACCGCATCCTGGTGATGTCCGGCGGCCGGCAACGCGGAATCCTGGCCAGAGCCGACGCGGACGCCAAGTCAGTGATGGAACTGGCCGTGCCAGCCGGAAAAAGCACATGAGCGCCCCCATTCAACCCGTCCGACACCGGAGGTCCAGCGGGAGATGAGCGACACCAAGAATTTCGGCACTGACAGGATCAGTGGCGAGAAGGTCGCGAGCACCGGCACTGCGGTCGGGACGACCCCGCCGGCCGCTTCGCCTGGACCGGCCCAGTTGTTATTCCAGCGTCTGAAAGCGTTGGGCGGGCCACTGGTTGGTCTGGTCGTGATGATGGTCGCCTTGTCGTTCGCGTCGCCGTTCTTCCTGACGGCCACCAACCTGTCGAACATCATCACCCAGATCTCCGACATCGGCATCATGGCCGCGGGCGCGGCGTTGGTGATCCTGGTCGGCGGCATTGATCTGTCGGTGGCCGCCACCCTCGCGGTGACCATGATGTTCAGCGCGTGGCTGTTCAAGTCGCACGCCTTCCCGTGGCCGATCGCCATGCTGGCCGGCCTCGCCCTCGGCGCGCTGATCGGTCTGGTCAACGGCCTGCTCACCACCTACGGTCGGGTGCAGGCGTTCGTGGCCACCCTGGCCACCATGTCGGCGGCGGCCGGCATGGCCCTGTTCATCACCAACGGGAACACCTTGAACGGCTTTCCCTCGTGGTTCGACAACCTCAGTTCGGTCAAGCTCGTCGGAATACCCTTGCAGGGCGTTCTGCTGTTGGTGGTCTACCTGAGCATCGGGTTCTGGCTTCGTTTCCGGCCGGGCGGCCGCGCTCTCTACGCCATCGGCGGCAACGAGGAAGTCGCGCGACTGTCCGGGTTGCCGGTGCGGTTTGCCAAGACCCGCGTCTATATGATTGCCGGCGCACTGGCCAGCGTAGCGGGCTGGATCGACATCTCCACCCTGGATTCGGCCCAGCCGACGGCGGGGACCGGCTATCTCCTCAACGTGATTGCCATCGTCGTCATCGGCGGCGCCAGCCTAGCCGGCGGTGTCGCAACCATGGGTGGAACATTCGTCGGTCTGCTCATCATCGGCGTTCTCAACAACGGCCTCTCCTTGCTGCATGTCAACCCCAACCTGCAGTCAGTGGTCATCGGCGCGGTCATCCTGGCCGCCGTCCTCACCGATCGCGGCGGCATCAAATTGCGTGCGTAGCGGATCGGTTCGCTTCATCCGAGAGGTCATCCCGGAGTGGTCTCCCGCCGTCCGGCCCGCTTTGACAAAGACAGTTTCGAAAGACAGGAGCAACGATCGACATGAGTGCTGTCCCAGGACCCGACGTCCTGCTCGAGATGCAGCGCAGAATGCTGCGGATCCGACGATTCGACGAACGCGCATCGAAAATGGTCAAGCGCGGCCAGATCCCCGGTACGGTGCACACCAGCATCGGCCAGGAGGCCCAGGTGGTCGGGGCCTGCATGGCTCTTGGCACCCATGACTACATGAGTGGAAACCACCGCAGCCATGGACATCCCATCGGCAAGGGCGCTCCACTGGGCCCGTTGATGGCCGAGCTGGTCGGCAAATCCGACGGGGTGTGCAAGGGCAAGGGCGGATCACTGCACCTCGCGGACTTCGCGGTAGGCAGCCTCGGCGAATCAGGCATCGTCGGAGGTTCGATCCCCATCGCGGTCGGCGCCGGACTGTCGTCCAAGGTGCTCGACAATGGTCATGTTGCTCTCGCGTTCTTCGGTGACGGCGCCGCGAATCAGGGTTGCCTCTACGAGGGCATGAACATATCCGGGGTATGGAAACTTCCGGTGATCTTTCTCTGCGAGAACAACCAGTACGCTTTGTCCACCCCGGCGCATACCGTTACCTCCGGCGTCATCGCCGACCGCGCAGCGGGTTTCGGCATGCCGGGCGTGCGGGTCACCGACGGCCAGAACGTGCTCGCCGTGTATGAAGCGGTCACCGCGGCGGTGGAGCGCGCGCGGGCCGGCGAGGGTCCCACTCTTGTCGAGGTCGTCACCTACCGCTTCAACGAACACAGCGAAGGTCTGAAGCTCGGGGTCGACTACCGCAATTCCGACGAAAAGGCGGAGTGGCTGGCCAAAGACCCGATCATCCTGTTCCGCAAGGAACTGATCAGCCGGGGGGTCGCCGACGACGCCGCCATGGACGCGCTCGAGGCGGACGTGCTGCGCGAGGTCGACGAGGCGGTCACTTTCACCAACGACAGCCCTTACCCCGACGCGTCTGTCGCCTTCGACGACCTCTACACCGACTCGAAGTTCGCCGTACACACCTACAACGACACCACTTTCGGCACCCTGGAGGCCGTGCGATGACCATCATGAGCTATTTGGGTGCAATCGGCGCCGCCCAGAAAGAGGCCATGCTCGCCGACGAGCGCGTCGTCATCATCGGCGAGGATGTCGAAGCGAACGTTTATGGCACCACCGGCGGCGCCGGCAAGTCCCGTGCCTCCGAGGGCGACTTCCTGCAGCAGTTCGGGCGCAACCGGATCCGCAACACCCCAATCTCCGAGGAGGTCATCGTCGGTGCGGCCATCGGTGCGGCGATGACTGGCCTGCGCCCGATCGTCGACCTCTCCTACTCGAGCTTCCTGTACATGGCCATGGACCAATTCGTGAACCAGGCCGCGAAGAACCGCTACATGTTCGGCGGCCAGGCCAGCGTGCCTGTGGTATTCCGTTCAGCCATGTTCTACGGCTTGAACACCGGCGCCCACCACTCCGACCGGCCGTACCCGATGTTCATGAACGTGCCGGGCCTGAAGATCGTGACTCCGGCATACCCGGGCGATGCGAAGGGTCTGCTGCGCACCGCCGTCGATACCGACGACCCGGTCCTGATCTTCGAAGCTTGTGTGCTGTGGGGCAGCAAGGAGGAGGTCGACGAGAACGAGTACAAGACTCCGTTCGGTGTCGGCCGTACTGTGCGCACCGGCACGGACGCGACAATCATCGCCGTCTCCGGAGCTGTTCCGGAGGCGGTCGCCGCCGCGGACGAGCTGGCCAAGGACGGCATCTCGGTCGAGGTTTTCGACCCGCGCACCCTGGTGCCGCTCGACATCGAGGGCATTCTGAATGCCGCAGCGAAGACCGGCCGCGTGGTGGTCGCCGACCCGGCGCACCGCACGTGCGGCGCCGCCGCCGAGATCTCCGCCCTGATCTCCGAACACGTGTTCGATTCGCTGCGCGGCCCGGTCCGTCGGGTCACCACCCCGGACATCCAGATCCCGTTCAGCCCCTCCCTGGAAAAGCAGTTGTACCCCAACCGGATCCGCATCGCTGAGACCGTCCGGGCCCAGCTCGGCGTCACCGCCGCAGTTCGTTGAACCTCAAGAAAAGAGAAACCGATGTCGAGAGTTGAAGTACTGCTTCCCCAATGGGGCATGGGCATGAGCGAGGGTTCGATCACGGCCTGGCTGAAGAGCGTGGGCGACCAGGTCTCCGAGGACGAGCCGCTGGCCGAGGTAGAAGCCGAAAAAGTCGAGGAAACCCTCGAATCCCCCGCCGCCGGCACGCTGGTCGAGATCCTTGTCCCCGAAGGCGAAACCGTCGAGGTCCGCACTGCTGTTGCGGTCATCGAGACCACCCAATAACCGCGGTCGGATCTTGAAACCAGCCGCGGAGCAGGCCTCGCGGAGTCGCCCGCGTCCCCTCCGCGATGCTCCATCCAGCGTTGAAGGAGAACAAATGACCAGGCCGGAACTCACCGGTGAACCGTTCGACGTGGTGATTGTCGGCGCCGGGATCAACGGGGTCGGCATCGCCCAGGATGCCGCGCTGCGCGGACTGCGGGTCGCGCTCCTGGAACAGGACGACCTGTGCAGCGGGGTGTCGGCGTGGTCGGGCCGACTCGTCCACGGGGGGCTTCGCTACCTCGAGCAGTACGACTTCGGCCTCGTGCACGAATCGTTGACCGAACGGGAGCGGTTGTTCCGACTCGCCCCGCACCTGGTGAAGCCGGTTCCGCTGATGGTGCCGATCTATTCGCACAACCGCCGGCCCGGCTGGATGGTCGAGCTCGGCATGCTCACCTACGACACGCTCTCGCTGCACAAGACGCCGCCCGTCCACCGCTTCCTGACCCGTAAGCGGACCGAGCGGCGCTTCGGTGGCGCCTCCACCGAGGGGCTGTCCGGCTCGGTGATCTTCTACGACGGTCAGGTCGAGGCGGCCGAGCGGTTGTGTGTCGAGCTGGCTGTGGACGCCCAGGCGGCCGGGGCGGTGATTGCGACGAAGATGCGAGTCGTCGGGCCGCTGATGACGAACGGCCGGGTGGGTGGTGTGCTCGCCGTCGACCGGCTCACCGGAGAGCAGGTCGAGATCCGGGCGTCGCTGGTCTACAACGTCGCGGGCGCTGCGATCGACCACCTGATGACCGGGCCCGGCGTCCCCACCCAGCCACGCTTGAACGGCGGCACAAAGGGCAGCCACCTGATCGTGGACCCGTTCCCCGGCGCCCCCCAGAACGTCATCTACTACGAGTCCCGGGTGGACGGTCGGCTGGTCCTGATCATACCGTGGCGCGGCCGCTACATGATCGGCACCACCGACATCCGGTTCGACGGCAATCCGGACGACGCCCGTTGCGACATCGGCGAAGTCGACTACCTGCTCGGCGAGGTCAACGCGCTGATCCCGGAGGCGAATCTCACCCTCGAGAACGTCCTTTACACCTTCAGCGGCGTCCGCCCGCTTCCCTACGTACCGGACAAGAACGAGTCGGCGGTCCCACGCAGCCACATGCTGCACGATCACACCCCTACCGGACTACCCGGTCTGGTCACCATCGTCGGCGGCAAGCTCACCACCTACCGGCAGCTGGCCGAGGACGCCGTGGACGACGCCTTCAAGCGGCTCGGTCGCAAGGCTCCAGCCTGCCCGACCCGCAATCGTCGCTATCCCGGAGCGCAGTTCGTCGACGTGCCGCAGCTGGCGGCTTCGTTGAAGGCCCGTACCGGGCTGGACGATGTGCAGGTCAGGCGCCTCGTGGACCTGTACGGCAGCCGCGCGTTCGGAGTCTGGCAGTTGACCGAGCAGGACTCCGATCTGCGCAGAGTGATCCATCCGACCGGTGTGATGGCCGCCGAGCTGCTCTTCGCCGTCGACGCCGATCTGGCCCGGTCGCTGACCGACGTCTTGGCCCGGCGGCTCCTGCTGGCCTTCGAACCCGGCCACGCACTGGAGTCGGTCGACGAGGTGGCATTCATTCTGGCCAAGCACCTGGGTTGGACCGACGACGATGTCGCGGCACAGATCGCCGAGTACCGCGAGTGGCTGAACAAGCTGGCCGTGCCCGATCCGTCAGGTCCGCGCTCGGAGAGCTTTGGGGCCAAGATGCCGGCGACGACGAGTTCGTCCGGATGAACGGCGGCCTGATCCTCGCGTTGGACGAGGGTTCGAGTAGCTGTCGCTCGGTCCTGGTGGACTCGTCCGGAGCGATGCACGGCGAAGCACGGGAGACCGTGACCTGGGAGTACCCGCGTCCGAGATGGGTGGAGTTGGACCCGGTGCGGCTGTGGCGCGACCAGCTTTCCACCATCGAGCGTGCGATGGGGAGAGTCGGCGTGAAGGGTGCCGACCTTGCGGCCGTCTCCATCACCACCCACCGCGAGACGGCGATGCTGTGGGACCGGGCGACCGGTCAGCCTGTCCACAGCGCGCTGGTGTGGATCTCCAAGCAGACCGACGACATCGTCAGGCGCTGGTCGGATCAGGGCCTGGACGAGGTGTTCCGAGAACATACCGGTCTCTACAACGACTCCTATTTCTCGGCAGCCAAGGTCGTGTGGCTACTGGAGAATGTGCCCGACGTGCGCCGTCGGGCCGAAGCTGGTGAGCTTGCGTTCGGCACTCCCGACACCTGGCTGCTATGGAACCTCACCGGCGGCAGGTCTCATATCACCGACCAGAGCTGTGCCTCACGTACCGCCCTGTTCAATCTGGAATCGCTGCGCTGGGACCAAGAACTCTGCGCGATGCTCGATATTCCGTTAGCCATCTTCCCGGACGTGATCGCTTCTGATGGCGACTTCGGGCTCAGCTCTGCCGAGGTGCTCGGTGCGGAGGTCCCGGTGCGGGGCGTCCTCGCCGACCAGCAGGCCGGGCTGTTCGGGCAGGCCTGTTTTCAACCCGGCGCGGCGAAGAACACCTTTGGCACGGCCGGGGTGCTGGTCGTGAATGCGGGCGAGAAGGCCCAACTGGCCGACGGTCTCACATCGAGCGTCGGTTGGACCGTCGGCGGGCTCACGGACTACGAGCTGGAGGGAGTGGTGTTCCACTCCGGACAGACGCTGTCCTGGATGAAGGACAACCTTCGGCTGTTCGAGTCCAACGACGAGATCGAGTATCTGGCCCGATTAGTCCCGGACTCGGGCGGAGTGTACGTCGTACCAGCTTTCGGCGGCATGTGCGCGCCGCACTGGGATCGTGACGCGCGGGCGGCAGTAGTAGGGCTGACCCTGGAGTCAACCTCCGCGCATGTGGTGCGGGCGGGGTTGGACAGCATGGCTTTCCAGACAGCCGACATCATCGACGCGTTGGAAACCGGCGGCGTTCCGGTCGACACGCTGAAGGTGGACGGCGGAGCCGCGCGCAGCGATCTGCTGTGCCAGCTCACCGCCGATCTCTCCGGCAAGGTCATCCAGCGGCCGACCTCACTTGAGCGCACCGCACTCGGTGTCGCGTTCGTCGCGGGCCTGGGCGTCGGCATCTGGGACAGCGTCGCCGACCTGGAACAAATGTGGGCGTGCGAGCGCGAGTTCACCCCGCAGATCGACGCCGCCACCCGCGAGGAACGACATACCGGATGGCGAGAGGCGCTGGACCGCACGCTGCCCAGCCGCTTCCGGAATCCCGGCCCGCAATCCTGACCCCTACCCCGAAGACCCTCACCGAGAGGAACCCACCATGCGAGACCCGTACCCACTCCGCTGGATCGAAGCAGCCAAGACCGGCGGCTACGCCGTCGGCGCTTTCAACATGCACAACGACGAGACCACCCAGGCTCTGCTACAGGCCGCCGAGCAGGCCGACGCCCCGGTGTACCTGCAGGTCGGCAGGGCGATCATCCCCCACATGGGGGTCAAGAAGGCCTACGAACTGACCGTGCGCAACGCCGAAGAGTCCGACGCGTTATACACCATCCACCTTGACCACGGCACCTGGGACGAGGTACTGCTGGCCGTGCGACTCGGCTTCGACTCGATCATGTTCGACGCCGCGCACCTGCCGTTCGAGGAGAACATCAAGGCGACCAAACGGGCGGTGCAGCTCTGCCACGACTACGGCATCCCGGTCGAGGCCGAGCTGGGCAAGATCCCGGACGTGGGCGCCAAGGTCGAATGGTCCTCCTACTACACCGATGTCCACGAGGCAGAACGGTTCGTCGCCGAGACCGGTGTCGACCTGCTGGCCATCTCGGCGGGTGTGGTGCACGGCGTCCTGCCCGGGTTGTCGTCCGAGCCGCTGGCCATTGACCTCATCGCCCGGATTCGCGACGTGGTTCCGGTTCCTCTTGTGTTACATGGCATCTCGGGTGTGCCCGATGGCGAGGTCAAGGCCGCGATCGACAACGGCATCCACAAGATGAATGGCGACACCGATTTGCGGCACGCCTTCCGGGCCGGCTTGGAGGAGGAGTGGTCCAAGGGTGACCGCCAGCTTGAACAGGTGTTGGACGCCGGTCGCCGGCGGATGATCGACGCGACCATCGAAAAGTTCAATGTCATGGGCTCCGCCGGCCAGGCCACCCAGATCACCAGCGTGGGACTGCCGAGATGACCGCCACTGAGCAGGCAGCCGGGTTCGAAGGGGTGTCCAAGCCGCTCGCCGGCATCCGCAAGATCGCGGCGCGGCGGATGGTCGAGGCCTGGGCCGCCCCGGTCTTCCACCTGTCGGTGAACGTCGACATGAGTGCCGTCCTCGCTGCCAATCTCAAGGCGGTCGGCGGAACTGTGACCGACGCGATTCTACTTGCCTGCGCCAACGCGCTGGTCGCCCAACCCGGGATGAACGCACACTTCGCCGACAACGTGGTGACCACGTTCGGCGACGTCAATATCGGACTGGCGGTGGCCACCGAGAAGGGATTGACGGTGCCGGTTCTGCACCGACTGCAGGGCGCCGGTCTCGCCGATATCGCCGCTGCCCGCAGGGATGTGGTGACCAAGGCACGGACCGGCAAGCTCGCGATGGCCGACATCAGCAACGGCACCTTCACCGTCTCCAACCTCGGGATGCTGGGCATCGACCAGTTCGACGCCATCCTGAACCCGCCGCAGGTGGCCATCCTGGCTGTCGGCAGCACCGCCCAGACCCCGGTGGTGGTGGATGGGGAGGTCCAGATCCGCCCCGTGGCGTCGTTCACCCTGACGTGCGACCATCGGGCCGTCGATGGTGCCACCGGGGCCGGGCTGCTCACCGCGATCCGCGACGCCCTGCAGAGCGGCGACTGGTGAGTGTGATCGAAGCGCCGCAGCGCGTCACCCCGTGGGAGTCCGCCCGTTCGACGCTGCTCGATCGGGTGGACCAGCTGATGGTGGCAGCGGATTCCGATCTGGGATCGGCCGTCGCCGACGCTGCCGTTGGTCCCGGGTTGCTACGCCATGTCGCTGGAGGCCGGCGCTCTCATCCGCGCACGGGCTGGCTCAGGACCTACCGGCCCGTGCCCACTGTCGGCTTCGGCCGCCGGGACACCCGGTCGCCCGGTTACGCCCGCGCCACCGCCATCGCCCAGGCGCACGGTTTTCAGGGCGTGATCCGGTCGGCCGGCGGCCGCGCGGCGGCGTACCACCGATCGTCGCTGTGCTTCGAACTGGTGTTGCCGGATACCGGTGCCGGTCCGGCGGAGCTGATCTCCGCGCTCGGCGAAGTGGTGGCCGGCGTTCTTCGCGACCTGGGCGTCGACGCGCGGGTCGGTGAAGTGCCGGGTGAGTACTGTCCGGGCCGGTTCAGTGTCAACGCGGGCGGACTCACGAAGATCGTCGGCACAGCCGGCAGGCGCGTCCGCGACGCGATCCTGCTGGGCGGGTCAATCGTCGTGGCCGACGCCCGTCCAGTTCGCGCGGTGCTGGCCGAGGTCTACCCAGCGCTCGGACTGACGATCGATCCGGCTACCGTCACCGCTTTGGCCGACGTCGGATGTCGCCTTGACGAAGCCGCGGCCGTCGGCGAAGCGCTGGTCTGCGCCATGGCCCCGGCGACTCGTGTGTCCTTTGCCGAACTTCCTGTCAACGTCGTCGCGGACGCACATCGCGCGTCCGGCCCCGCCCCGCGGGCCGGCTGATTTCAATGGAGGAACCCCGATGTCTGCCCTGAGCGTGGCAGCCGAGTCACCGGGAGCCGATGCT
Organism: uncultured Nakamurella sp.; assembly: GCA_964250735.1. Lineage (GTDB taxonomy): Bacteria > Actinomycetota > Actinomycetes > Mycobacteriales > Nakamurellaceae > Nakamurella. Next base: position 12,238 of record CAXUHA010000026.1, read on the forward strand.
CGGCTCGCCGTCGACCCCGTCGAGGTGGCCAGGCAAATCGTCGCCGAAGCCGACCCCGACGGCACCCTGCCCTTGTGCGGGATACGCTCGGTGCGCATCGGTGCGCACGACTGGTCCGCCGTTGCATCGGCGGTATCGGAACTGCTGACCGACGGTGCCCCGAACGGCGCAGGGCGCGCAACGGTGGCTCTGCTGATGGATGGCATTCCGATCCGCCGCAACGGCGAGGAAATCAAGCCGGCCATCGAGGCCGCGCTGGCAGTGCACTTCGAGGTCCACCGGATCGTGCTGGACGACGGTTACCCCGAGCTCCACGCCTCGGAGGCAGTTCTGCGGCAGGCGAGTGCCGCGGTCTCCGGGGCGACGGCGGTCGTCAGCATCGGCGGTGGAACGATCACCGATATCGGCAAGGTCGCATCGGCGGCCGCCGTCGGCGTGCCACTGGTGGTGGTGCAGACCGCGGCCTCGGTCGACGGGTTCACCGACGACGTCTCGGTGCTGCTGCGCAACGGGGTCAAGCGCACCACACCGTCGCGGTGGCCGGACATCGTGCTGGCCGATGTCGACACCGTCGACCAGGCACCGACAGCGATGAACGTCGCCGGGTTCGGTGAGCTCAACTCCATGTTCACCGCGCCGGCCGACTGGCTGCTGGCCGCCATGGTCGGCGTCGACACCTCCTTCCATCCTGCCCCGCTCCGCCTGCTGCAAGAGGTCGGCGCCGGGGTGGCGGACTGGTCCGCAGACCTGGGTCGCTCGCCCGAGGCCACCGCCCGGCTCACCCGGGCCCTGGCGATCCGCGGCATCGCCACCGGGATCTCGGGCGGCACCGCCTGCCTTTCCGGAGTGGAGCACCTGGCCAGCCACATGCTGGACCTGTCCAACGGGGCGGCACACCGCCCGACCGGATTGCACGGCGCACAGGTGGGCGCCGCGTCCATCGTGGCTGCCGCCGCTTGGCAGCTGTTGTTCGACCGCCTGGACAAAGCGGACCGGTCCGCTCTGGCCGGGCAGCTCGCGAACGGCCCGCTGACAGCGGGCGAGGACACCGTGCGGCAGGCGTTCGCCGAGGTCGACCCATCTGGCGGAGCGGCCGCTGAGTGCTGGTCCGACTATGCCAAGAAGTCAGCTGCGCTTGATCAGCACCGAGCCGAACTGCGAGGCGTCATCGACGACTGGCCCTCGGCGTCAGCCCGGCTCCGCCAGCTGGTGCGAACCCCTGATGAGTTGGCACACGGGATGGTCGCCGCAGGCGCTGTCGCTCGGTTGGTCGATCTGGATTCGGTGACCGGGCCGGAGCATGCCAACTGGGCGGTGACCAACTGCGCCTACATGCGCAACCGCGTGACGGTCGTCGACATGCTGATCGCGCTCGGCTGGTGGGAAGCCACCGATGTGACCGAGGTTTTCGAGATGGCCGAGTTGGCAGTGGCGGAAGCTGAGGCATCCCATGCCCCACGGTGACCTGGTCATCGGCGTCGACTGCTCGACCACCGCGGCAAAGGCCGTGGTGTGGAACTCGGCGGGCGCAGCGGTATCTCAGGCCCGGTCGACGTTCGAGTTGACCCACCCGCGACCGAACCAAGCTGAGCAGAACCCCGAGGACTGGTGGACGGCCACCCGGGAAGCGATCCGCCGGGCTGTCCAGACCGTCGACCGGGAGCGGATCGCCGCGTTGTCCATCACCCATCAGCGGGAGACATTCGCCTGCCTGGATCGCGCCGGTGAGCCGCTGCGCCCGGCCATGATCTGGGCCGACACCCGGGCGACCGACGAGGTTCAGGAGTACGGCACCCCGGAGGTCCACCGCATCACCGGGAAGCCGCCGAACCCGACACCGGCTTGGTACAAGCTGCACTGGCTGGCCGGCAACGAACCGGAGACGTTGGCGCACACCGCGATGGTGGTGGATGTGCAGGCCTTCCTCGCGCACAGGCTGACCGGCCAATTCCGCACCAGCTGGGCCAGCGCCGATCCGCTCGGGATCGTCGACCTCACCACTTTCGACTACTCGGACCAACTGCTGTCGGCAGTGGGCCTGCGTCGCGACCAGTTCCCGGAGCTGGTGCCACCGGGTGCGCTCATCGGGTCGGTCACCGCGGAGGCCGCTCGTTCCACCGGGCTGCCGGCAGCGCTGCCGGTGGTGGCCGGGGTCGGCGACGGCCAGTCTGCGCAACTCGGCTGCGGGATCACCGAACCTGGTCCGGCTTATCTCAACCTGGGTACGGGCATCGTTTCCGGTACCTTCGGCCGGACCTACGCGAGCGACGTCCGCTTCCGGACACTCGCGGCGGGTGTGCCCGGTGCCTACACGATGGAGACCTTCATCGGCGGTGGTACCTACAACATTCGCTGGTTCGTCGACAAATTCGCCGGCGTCAACACCCAGATGCTCGGCCTCGACCTTTCCCCGGAGCAGGTGCTGGAAGCGGCCGCCGAAATGCTGCCGCCGGGCAGCGAGGGACTGATTGCGTTGCCGTACTGGACCGGCGCCCTGACGCCGTACTGGGATCATCACGCACGCGGAGCGCTGGTAGGGCTGACCGGCATCCACGGCAAGAGCCATGTCTACCGGGCCATTCTGGAAAGCCTGGCGTTCGAGCAGCGATTCCTCACCACCGGAGCCGAGGATGCGCTCGGCGAGAAGGTGACCCGGGTGATCGCACTCGGCGGCGGGTCGCGCAGCCGGATCTGGTGCCAGATCGTGGCCGACGTGCTGCAACGGCGGGTAGAGGTGGTCCGTGAGCCGGAGAGCACCTGCCTGGGCGCGGGAGTCCTGGCCGCGGCGGCCGTCGGTATCCATCCGTCGATCGAGAAGGCGGCGGCGGCGATGACCGGAACCGGGCGGTCGTTCGAACCCGACGAGGCCAACGCCAGCGAATACGCGCGGCTCTACCAGGTCTACCTGGGCCTGTATCCGGCGTTGCGGGATCTGTTCGGCGAACTCGCGGCGGTATCGCGATGACCACTTCGACGACGAGTGAAACCGAGTCCTTGGCGGGAGTGCTGCACCGGCCCGATCGGGTCTACCGGGGTTATCTGTTCGACCTGGACGGCACGATCTATCTCGGCAAAGAGCTCCTCCCGGGAGCTCGCGAGATGCTGCAGCAATTGCGGGCGACGGATTCGAAGGTGGTTTTCCTGTCGAACAACCCGACCCGGGATCCGCAGATGTACGTCGACAAGCTGACGTCGCTGGGCATTCCCGCGGCGCTGCCGGAAATCCTCAACACCGTCGTGACCATGACGACCTGGCTGGTCGAGCACGCTGCCGACAAGAAAATCTTCGTGATCGGCGAGGCGCCGCTCCAGGCGGCGCTGGTGGCGGCCGGATTGACTCTGACCGAGGACGCAAGCGAGGTGGACGTCGTCGTCGCGAGCTATGACCGGGCGTTCGAGTACCGCAAGTTGCAGATCGCGTTCGACGCTCTCGCTGTCTACCGGCGGGCGATCCTGGTGACCACGAACCCGGACGTCTACTGCCCGTTCCCGGGCGGTCACGGCGAGCCGGACGCCGGCGCGATCGTCGCTGCCATCGAGGCGTGCACCGGGACGAAATGTCAGGTGAACGCGGGCAAGCCGGACAAGCTGATGCTGGAAACCGCGATCCGCCAGATCGGGCTGAGCGCGAGCGAGTGCCTGATGGTGGGCGATCGGCTGAGCACCGATATCGCAATGGGGATCGCGGCCGGCATGGACAGCGCCCTGGTGCTCACCGGTGAGACGACGTTGCCGCTACTGGCGGCATCCGACGTGCGGCCGACCTATGTTTTGCGCGGCGTCGACGAACTGCTGCCGATGATTCCGACCGGGACCACGGGTGATCAAGAGGTCTGAGTTCAACTGAATTTCGCGATCTGCCACTCGTGGCGTCAGCACGGCCAAATACCCCTGAAGGTCATTCAACGAGGAGGAAACCATGGGCACCGCTCTCGACAAGTACGCGGACATGAAACCGACCTGGGATTACCCGGTCGTGATCGAGTCCCACATCAACGGCATTCGCTCAAAGGAGATGAACCCGAACACGCCGACCACGTACGACGAGATCGCCGAAGACGCGATCCGGTGCTGGGAGGCCGGCGCCGGCGCCATTCACGCCCATAACACGAGTTTCGATCTGCTCGGCGAGAATGCCTACAAGGACTACATGCGGACGTGGGAGAAGGTGCTGGACAACCATTCCGACATCACCTGGTACCCGACGACCTGCAACAACCTGCGGTTGCTCCCCGACGAGAACGGGCTCGAGCACGTCATGTATCTGCACGACAACGCCAATGCGCGTATCGCCTGCGTCGACACCGGTCTCACCCTTTTCGCTACCGACACGGACCAGGACGGGTACCTGGTGGGTCCGGAGTTCGGATTCAATTTCCAGCGCGTGGCGAGCCAGTGGCGAATGCTGAGCGAGCGCCGCATTCCCATGGTGTACGGCGTCTACGAGCCCGGCCACCTCCGCCATGCGATGTATTACGTCAATGCGGGCATGTCCACGCCCGGCTCCATGTGGGATTTCTACCTCATCGGTGACTACGGACTGACCGCCATGAAGCCCATCGGCACCAACGGAATGAAGCCGAGCCTGGAGAGCCTGTACTACTACCTGTGGATGATCGAAGAGGCCACGGTCAAACATCCCTGGTACATCTCGATCTGGGGTCAGGGAGCGCTGGATGATACCGGGATCTTGCGCCGGGCAATCGAACTGGGTGGCCACATCAAGACCGGGTTGGAGTTGTTCTACGACCCCGTGCGCAATCCCACCAACCTCGAACTGCTCGAACAGGCCAAGGAGATCGCCAAGGACGTGGGCAGACCAATCGCAACTCATGCAGAGGCCCGCGCCCTCTATCACCTGAGCTGAGCTCGCATACCGAGCCCAGGCAGAAGCTGACGTTTTGCGCCATGGATATAACGGCCGCGCAGTTGTCGATCCAATGCCGCCAGGACAAGGGAAGCGAATCAGAGGGAGCCACAGAGTAAATGTTCACACGGATCGCAATTGTCAATAGAGGTGAGCCCGCTGTTCGGCTGATTGGTGCGGTGCGGGAACTCAATGCCGAGCACCGCCTCGGGATCCGGGTGATCGCTCTGCACACCGAGGCGGAACGCGGCGCGCTGTTCGTCCGGTTGGCCGATGATGCGGTGAAGATCCGGGATGCCGGGACGCTGGGCAGCCCGTATCTGGACCACGCCGAGTTGGAGCGTGCCCTGCTCGCCGGCCGCGCCGACGCTGCGTGGGTGGGCTGGGGGTTCGTGGCCGAGGATCCGGTCTTCGCCGAGGTGTGCGCCCGGATCGGCGTCACCTTCATCGGGCCGCCGCCCGAGGCGATGCGCAGATTGGGCGACAAGGTGCAGGCCAAGCTGGTGGCCGAGGCCACCAACGTTCCGGTGGCCCCGTGGTCGGGCGGCCCCGTCCAGACGCCCGAGGAGGCGCGCGAACATGCCGCGGTGATCGGTTACCCGATGATCCTCAAAGCCCGGAGCGGGGGTGGCGGCCGCGGAATCCGGATCGTCCGGGAACCCCAGGAGCTGGAAGAAGCACTGGAACGCACCCAGGGCGAGGCGCTGCGGAGCTTCGGCGACGGAGTGATCTTCATGGAACACCTGGTCGAGGGGGGCAGGCACATCGAGGTCCAGATCATCGCGGACAACTACGGAACCGTCTGGGCGCCCGGAGTGCGGGACTGCTCAATCCAGCGCAAGAACCAGAAATTGATCGAAGAATCCAGCTCGCCGGCTCTGACGCCGCAGCAGGACCTAGACCTCCGCCAGGGCGCGATCGCCCTGGTCAAAGAGGTCGGCTACCGCGGCGCAGGCACGGTTGAATTCCTCTACCAGCCGCAGCAGAAGACATTCGCCTTTCTGGAGGTCAACACCCGACTGCAGGTGGAACACCCGATCACCGAGGCGACCACCGGCCTGGACCTGGTCAAGGCCCAGATCCTGATCGCAGCCGGCGAACGGTTGGCAGGCGAGCCACCCGCTCAGTTCGGTCACGCCATCGAAGCCCGGCTCAACGCCGAGGATGCCGACCAGGGCTTCACCCCTGCCCCCGGGGTGGTCGAATTGCTGAACCTGCCATCCGGCCCGGGAATCAGGGTCGACACCGGAATCGCTACCGGCGACGTGATCCCGCCCGACTACGACTCGATGGTCGCCAAGATCATCGCCTGGGGTCGCGACCGGGACGAGGCGCTGGCGCGGCTGCGCTGCGCCCTCCGGGCGACCACCGTGGTACTGCGCGGCGGGACCACCACCAAGTCCTTCCTGCTCGGATTGCTCGATCGAGAAGAGGTCGTCTCCGGGACGGCGGATACCGGCTGGCTGGACCGGATTGGCAGCCTGACTGGCGATGCGCTGCCATTGCTTGCCGACGTCGCCGTTCTGTCGGTCGGTGTCGATGTCTACGAGGCGGAGGAGGGACGCGAGCGGGAGGCCTTTCTGCGTTCCGCCCGCGGTGGCCGACCCCGGGCCGCGCATACCGTGGGCAAGCCCGTCGAGCTGGGATACCAGGGCCGGACCTACAGCCTGGTGGTGGCTCGGGTCAGCCCCAGCAACTACCGCATCTCGATCGCCGATCAGGTCGTCGACGTCGGCGTGGAGCGACTGTCTCGTTTCGAGAGCCGATTGACCGTGGGATCGGGCCGGCACCATGTTGTCACCGCGGAAGGACCGTCGTATCACCGGGTCGAGGTCGACAGCGTCAGCCATCGGGTCACCCGCGACGAGGGCGGCACGGTCCGATCGCCGGCACCGGCTGTCGTGGTCGCCGTGCGCGCCAATGCGGGCGACGAGGTGCAGGCCGGCGAGACCTTGATCGTGCTGGAAAGCATGAAAATGGAAACCTACGTCCGGGCCCCGTACGCCGGCCGAATCCGGGACATCACCGCCATCGTCAACTCCCAGGTCGACGCCGGAGCGGCACTGATCAGGATCGACCGGCTGGACGACGACGGGCCGGCCGCGGCCGCGCCGAAGATCGAGTTCGCCGGCGTCGCCGCGGCCCCCGACACCGATCACCGCGCCAAGGCCCTTCGACAGCTGGCCATTTTGCACGCTCTGATCACCGGATACGACATCAGCCCGGAGCGGGCCCGGGAGGTCTCCGCCGAGTACGCCACCACGCGGAATCTGCTGCCGGCCGGTGACGAGCAGCTGCGGCACGCCGAACTGGACCTGCTGACCACGTTCGCGGACATCACCGAGCTGGCGCGGAACCGGCCGGCCGGCGGCGACGAGGAAAATGACGAGCGGGTGCACAGCCCCCGGGAGTACCTGCACGCCTACCTCCGCTCGCTCGACGTGGAGGGCGAGGGCCTGCCGGATGTCTTCCGGGGCAAGCTTTCCCGGGCACTGGGTCACTACGGGATCACCGATCTGGAACCGGGCCGCGCCCTGGAGGACGCCGTCTTCCGAGTGTTCATGGCCCAGGAGCGCGCGGCTGACAAGGTTCCGGTGCTGGCCGGTCTGCTGCAGCCATGGCTGGAAGCTCAGCCGGACCTGACCGGAGCGATCCGCGACGAGGTGGGCGAGGTGTTAGACCGCCTGATCGTGGCCACCCAGCTCCGTTACCCGGTGATCGGTGACCTGGCCCGCAACGTCCGGTTCCAGATCTTCGACCGACCGGCCATCGAGGCCACCCGCGAGCAGGTCTACGGCACCATTCGCAAGCAGTTGTCCTACCTGGCAGCCAATCCCACTGCCGCCGACTACGCGGAGCGGATCGGTGCGCTGATGGACAGTGCGGAACCGCTGATCGCCGTGCTGTCCGAGCAACTCAATACCGGCGGAGCTGCGGTGCAGCCGATGCTCGAGGCAATGATCCGGCGGTACTACAAGGTGCGCGAGCTCACCAACGTCCGCACCTCCGGGACCGGTGAACGACCGTTTGTCACGGGCGAATTCGAGCTGGCCGGAAAGCAGCTGTACCTGCGGGCCACGGTGGCCGACATGAGTGATCCGGACAATCTCTCGGCCTCGCTGACCTGGGCGGAGAACGAGGCCGGCCAGGCACCGAATCCGGCTGACGTGGTCACCGACATCTACCTGGCGTGGCCGGGTAGCCCCGCCAGTCTGGATTCGATGGCAGAGCAGCTGATCAGGACACTCGGTGACTACCCCAGGTTGTCGGGTGGCCGCCGGGTCACCGTCGTCGCGTGCCGTCCGGCATCGGCCGGTGTCGTGCAGTTCACCTTCCGGCCGTCGGCCGATGGGCTGCGTGAGGAGCGGGTGATCCGGGGCATGCACCCGCTGACCGGTCAGCGGCTGGATCTGTGGCGGTTGAAGAATTTCAAGGGCACCCGGATGCCGGCAGCAGACGGGGTGTACCTGTTCCACTGCGTCGCTCCCGACAATTCGTCCGACGAAAGGCTGGTGGCCTTGGCAGAAGTGCGGGATGCGGCTGTTTCGCACGACCCGGCCGGCCAGATCGCTGGTTTCCCCGCCGCGGAGCGCGTGCTGGCTGCCTGCCTTGACAGCATTCGGCGGGTCCAGGCGGGACGCGGCAGTGGTCGGTTGGACGCCAACCAGATTTTCCTGCACGTCTGGCCGACCATCGAGCTGCCGATCTCCGAGCTGGTCGGGTTCGCGAAGATCGGTGCGCCACTGACGGTGGGTGCCGGCCTGGAGGAGATCATGGTCCTGGCCACGGTCCGTGAGGAGCCGGGTGCGCAGGCGCGGGACGTGGCGTTGCGGTTCTCCTCCACTGCTGGTGGGAGTCTGTCGGTCTCGGTGACGGATCCGCCGACGGAGCCGATCGCGACATTGGACGAATACACCCAGAAGGTGAAACGGTCGGCCGCGCGGGGTTTGGTGTACCCCTACGAGATTGTCCCGCTGCTGACCGGGAGGAGTGGCTCGTTCACCGAGTACGACTTCGATGCGGCCGGCACCTTCGCACCGGTGGATCGGCCGCGGGGTCGGAACAAGGCCGGCATCATCGCCGGTCTGGTCAGCACCCCCACGAACCGATACCCGGACGGCATGGAGCGCGTCGTGCTGTTCGGCGATCCGACGAAGGCGCTGGGCACCGTGGCCCTGCCGGAATGTGCCCTGGTCGTCGCAGCGCTGGACCTGGCGGAGGCCAGATCCCTTCCGGTGGAATGGTTCGCATTGTCCTCGGGCGCGAAGATCTCGATGGACTCCGGCACGGAGAACATGGACGGAGTGGCCCGGGCGCTGCGCCGACTGATCACCTTCACGCAGGGCGGCGGCGAGGTCAACATCGTGGTGGCCGGCATCAACGTCGGCGCACAGCCGTACTGGAACGCCGAAGCGACGATGCTGATGCACACGAAGGGCGTGCTGATCATGACCCCGGACAGTGCCATGGTGCTGACCGGCAAGCATTCGCTGGATTACTCCGGCGGCGTGTCCGCGGAGGACAACTTCGGCATCGGCGGGTACGACCGGGTGATGGGCCCGAACGGACAGGCGCAGTACTGGGCGCCGAATCTGGCCGGCGCGGTGCAGGTCTTGTTCGCGCACTACGACCACGCCTATCGCGCGCCCGGCGAAGCCGGTCCGCGGCGGGTGGAAACGGCTGATCCGTTCGACCGGGATGTGCGCACATCCCCGCACCACCACCCGGACTCGACCTTCACCACCGTTGGCGACATCTTCTCGGCGGAGACGAACAAGGATCGGAAGAAGCCGTTCGACATCCGGGCGGTGATCAACGCAGTGGTCGATTCCGATCACGAAACATTGGAGCGCTGGGCCGGAATGGCCGCTGCGGAAACCTCTGTGGTCGTCGATGCACACCTCGGTGGCTACCCGGTTTCGGTGGTCGGGATCGAATCGCGCAACGTGCCGCGGCGCGGGTTCCTGCCCACGGACGGGCCCGACCAGTTCACCGCAGGCACGCTGTTCCCGAGATCGTCGGACAAGACCGCGCGGGCGATCAATGCCGCCAGCGGTAGCCGTCCACTCGTGGTGCTGGCGAACCTGTCCGGTTTCGACGGTTCTCCGGAGTCGCTGAGAGGTCTGCAGTTGGAATACGGCGCCGAGATCGGCCGGGCTATCGTGAACTTCGACGGTCCGATCGTGTTCTGCGTGGTGTCCCGCTACCACGGCGGCGCCTTTGTGGTGTTTTCCGGGGCGTTGAACGACAACATGGAAGTGATCGCCGTCGAGGGCTCGTTCGCCTCGGTGATCGGCGGAGCACCCGCCGCGGCCGTGGTGTTCACCCGTGACGTGAACACCCGGACGAACAACGATCAGCGCATCAAGGAACTGGAGTTCGCGGCCGCGGAGGCCACCGACCGGGCCCAGCAAGGTCAGCTGCGGTTGCAGTTGGCCGAGCTCCGGACCTCGGTCCGGAGTGAGAAACTCGGTGAGGTGGCAGCGGAGTTCGAGCAGATCCACAATATAGAACGTGCCCAGCAGGTCGGTTCGGTGCACACGATCATTCCGGCCGCGCAGCTCCGGCCCTACCTGATCAGCGCGGTTGAGCGCGGCTTGGCCCGGGTCGACGCGCCGAGTCCGGTCGGTTGATCTCCAGGCGTCGTCTCATGCTGGTCACCACACAGGAAAGAAGCATGCCATGCAACCATTTGTGCTCAATGCCAACAAGCAACTGGTCTTTCCGTCGAATTTTCAGCCCGACCTGGACTTCTCCGTCATCCAGAGCGAAGGCCAGCTGGACAGCGTCATCCGGCGCGATTTCGAGACGAAGGCGCCCAAGGGCACCGACATCGTGGAGCGGATCAAGGCCGGGAAATACCGCACCCGCTATGAGCTGATGCGCGACATCGCGCTGAACCTGTTCTGGGTGAACCGTTTTGCCGTCACCATGTATCACAAACAGCCGATGCGCTGGCAGGACGTGCCCAAGAACCGAAAGGACATCTTCCTGCCGATCGTCGGCCCGTGGAACGACAGCGCCGCAAAGGTCGCTGCCGTCGCCGCCGCGTACCAGGAACTGCCGGCGGCCTGGAATTCCGGGTCGGAGGATTCGATCTGGTCGGAATTGTTCGAGGTCTTCGGGCACCGCACCTACGACGCCACCACACTGCCGTCCATCAAACCAACCATTGCCGAGGCACTGGATCAACCCGACCAGCTGACCTTCACCCTCGACGAGTACGACCCGGATCGCCCCCAGTACAGCTACGACGAGATCCTCGACGTCTCCGACGAGGTACCGGAGCTGGAGGCGCTGCGCCGGTGGACCATGGTGCTGCACAACCAATACCCTTGGGACCATACCAAGTTCCAGCTGACCCCGGTCGGCGACATCACCGACGACGACATGGTGGTGCTGTACCTGCCGCGCAACCCCGACGTCATGTGGTTCGTCAGCAAGATCAAAGCGGCCGGCCAGGCGGTCGACAAGTCCGCCGCACCGGCCGGTATCCATGGGCCTCGGCCCGCCATCGTGGCTCGGCCACCGATCCGGCCCTTTCCGGCCGTGGATGTGCCGGCGACGTTCCAAGTGCAGCCGAAGATCGCCGCACTGGCCGTAGTCAAGGGTGAATTCATCTGCAGCAACGATGACCTCATCCGGAATGCCGCGTACTGCTGGTCGCCCATGAGTGCGCAGGAGATCTCCGACAAGACCGGCATCGAGGAACGGCGCTACACCGCGCTGGAACTGGAGGAGATCGCACTGGGCGCGGCCCACGCCGCCATCGCCCATGCCGGGGTCGTACCCGAGGAGATCGGGGCGGTGCTGTTCTGCTCCTGCACCAGCAACCGGACCATGCCGTCGGTGGCCACCTGGCTGACCGGTCAACTCGGCCTATATCAAACCCACGCCTCGCTCGACCTCATCGCCGCCTGCGCCGGGATGCCCTACGGGCTGTCCGAGGCCACCCGGCTGCTGCAGGAGGTCAATCGGCCCGTGCTGCTGGTCTGCGGTGAGAAGTTCTCCGACAAGATCGGCACCATCCGCCCGTCGCGAATGATCTTCGGGGATGGCGCAGCGGCCTTCGTGCTGGTGCCGGCCGCCCACGGCGAGAAGGGCGACATCGAGTTGCTACAAACCTATGCCGGCGGACCGGTCAGCCAGGTCAACTCCATCATCTGGCCCAACCCGGCCTTCGACAACAACATCACGGTCTTCGGGCCGGAGGTCAAAACAATGGCCGGCCGGTACCTGGCCCAGATGATCGAAGAGCTGCAGGCACTGCCGGACACCAGCGGAAGAGCACCGACCGGCGCCGACGGCCAACCCGGATCCGCCTGGGACACGGTCGAGCTGGTCGTACCGCACCAGGCCAACAAGACGATGGTCCTCAACCTTGCCGCCAAGGCCGGGTTGGCTGCCGACCGGCTGTACTTCAACATCGAGAAAATGGGTAACACGTCGGCGGCGAGCATCCCCATCGCGATCGCCGACGCCGTGGCCGAGAACGTCATCGACAAGCCGATGTGGATCTTCGCGCCCGGCTTCGGGGCCGGCTCGGTGGCCGGCTATGCGGTGATGCGGATCGATCCGGCCGTCGTCGCGACCACGGTGGCCGAACCATCGGCGCGGACCGCCCACCCCGACGTGAGTGTCGACAGCGACCGTGTGCCAAACGGATCCGACGACATGGCCGTTGCCTTCGGCGCCTGATCCTGCACTGCGATCGGGTTCAACTTCCGGAGCGGAGGATCCGGCACTGATCACACCGAAGCCGGCCTGGAGCGACTACCTGCCGGCCGAGATCCGCTACGCGGTGACCGCCGAGGGTGCTCTGACCGTGAAAGGTGCTACCTGGCCGAGGTCGAATTCGACCGGGCCGTCCTGGAACAATTGGGAAGCCTGAACTTGGCTACGACGGCGGGTGCGTGGCGCACCGCCGTCTATCTGATGGGCGACGACGAGGGGGCACGACCATTTGGCGGCGACGTGGCGGGGGATCTTCTCCGGACCGTATTCTGTCGCCATACCGATACGTGTCATCGCGCACTCAGCCGTTGCGTCTCGCTCATGACTGGGCGTTGCCCAATGTGGAGGGTCCTTCGAGCCGGCTGAACTCCGTGGCGAGTTCGGGAGTGGTCATGGTGATCGGGTTCCGTCCGAGTAGTCCGCGTATGTTGCACCGCGCGGCTTGACGCTATCTGACCCAGAGGTGATGCTCTAGCGAGTTCGATGGTCGCAAAGGTCTCAGTCAACGTGATTTGGCTGCAAGGTTGTCCACCACCCTCGGACCCCCGACAGTCCAGAGAGCGTCTGCGGTGCAACGCCGGTCCTGCATACTGGTGAATTAGCTCAAGTCCCGGATCAGCAGGTAGAAAGGTTCCGATGAAGGCCGTCGGAACTGACTGCCGCACAGCGCGGGTAGCGGCGCCGGCCGGTGCGACATTTCGGCAGGGTCATTCTTCGGCGAGATAGGTCGGCTCGGTTCGGCGGATTGCGATCTCTGTTCCTCCGATGCACATGGCATCCGGGAGGAGGTGATCTGCCGTCTGGGGGCCACCGTAGCCGTCGAGGTATTCAGTAGCTGTTTGGAATCGAACTTTTTTCTGAATAGTAAAAATTCGACTGTCCCTGATTCCCGAGAGGCCTTCGGTACTGTACGGGTAGTTGTCGTACCGCTGCTTTTTGTACTTTAGTTGCAGCACGCTGACGTACGCCTTCTCGGCATCGGCCACGGCTTGATCAGCAAACTTCTCGGTGGCATCGCCGGTCGGCGGCTCCGGTCGGGACGATCTCGCCGACTTCGAAGAGGAAGATGTAGGTCTCGTCGGTCGGACGAGATAATACGGCGAGCTGAGTTTCGTTCGATAAAATTGATGTCAGGGCTCGGTGCGGGTTTTCTGCCACTCTGCGACAGCTATTTTGCTTCAGTGAGATACCGACATACAGCAGGTCGTAGGTCGCCGCCTCGTGGACGCGAGGAAGACTTAGCCCAGGAATGCCCCGGCAGCAATCGCGCAAAGACTTTTCGGTCGTGAACCAGTCAAGGAGGTCGTCGGTGTCTGCCTTGTAGATCTCAATGATTTTTCGCCGAAATCCAGTATAGGGCGTGGCCTTCGTAGATCGGAGCGAGTGTGGGGAGATCGGCGATGCGAATGGACCCGATCTCTGAATAGTCGGAACCCATCGCGACACGGACCTGATTGGTTTGCCGCTCGTCGTCGTGGACCAAGCCATCGGGTTCAAACTTGACTTCCGCTCGGCCTGCGATTGCGTACAGCCGGCCCCGGCCAACCATCGCCTGACCTCCGGATTGTTTTCGGCCTGGAGCCAGTAGCCTTCCTGCGCTGAGATCGGCGGATCCAGCAGACGCAAAACCAACGTCAACACTGGCTGTTGTTCGCTCGCTGGGTTCGACGCGCCGATAGGCGGATGATGGTTCATGAAGGGCCTATACGTGCCGGCGCGAGTGAAAGCGCCACCGGCTGGCTGTAGTCGCCGGCACAAGGTTCCTCTGCGCCCAGTGGCGTCCTGCATAAAGTCGCACGCTTTCAACGTCCGATGTGCCATCCCGGCGGCAAGTCGTCCATGATTCACCCGCCGATCGACCGACGGGGCCGCTTCCTTACCGGTCGGGCGGTGGGCCGGGCATGCCCGCGGCAGCAGTGCCCGTGGGTAACGTCTCGAACATTTCAGCTCTGTCTCGGGTGAGGAAGTTCGGCCATCACAGCCTGGGTCCTCCCGGGAGCAGTTCGCGGGCTTGGGTCGGCGGTCACGCGTCAGGTACTCAGGGCGGGCGCCAACTTGGTGGCGGCACGCAGTTCCGGCCCGAACCCGGCACCGCCAGCGACCACCCGGGCCGCCAATCCCGCCTCCACTTACCAATGCCACTTAGGACGCATATCTCGCTTCCGTTGCCGTGCAGCGGCAGACCGATTGCCCCAGTTCACGGGAGAGGCTGTGTGCGGCCATCTTCAGGGTGGGTAGCGCGCTTGATACGTCTCGTGCGAGGTCCTGAACCTGCATTTCGATGGCTGCTGTGAGGTTCCCACCTGGGCCGAAGACTGGTACGGCCACAGCCGAGTAGTTGAGGCGGAGCTCGTTGTCGGCGACGGCATAGCGCTGTCGGCGAGCCAGTTTGATGGCGTACCGAAAGTGGCCCGGGTCGGTGACGGTGTGTGGGGTGTAGGCGCACAGTCCACGCGAGATCACCGTTTCGAGTCGCCCGCTCGGATCGAAGGCCAACAGAATCTTGCCCAATGCGGTCGCATGGAAGGGCAGGGTTGCGGCCCTGCTCAAGTTGGAAACCGGGTGACCGGGAACCTTGCGTAGGTAAGAGACCCTGAGCTGATTGAGCATTCCGAAGCGAACCTCTTGGCCCATGATGTTGGCGATATCGTCGAGCACGGCCGCCGCCGTGTTCAGTACCGTGCCACTGCACACGGGTGCCGCCGCAAGGGTGCGGAGCGGGGCTCCTGGTCGGAGCCGCCCATCGGCGGTGCGTTCCAGCACGTGGTGGGCCGCCAGGTCGGTGGCCAATCGATGGGTGGTGGACAGGGTCAGCCCCGTGAGCTGGGCGATTTCGGTAAAGGTGTGGGTGCCGCCCTCCTTGAACGTCAGCAGGATCGCGCTGAGCTTGCTGACGACCGATTGACCTACGACTGCTGAGTTTCCCGCCATCTACATCTCACCCTTCAGATTGTGGTCTCGCGACCCGAAGTGCTGGGCCAAACTCGAACGCTGGCACGGCACCGACGCCCCGCGAACCTGTGTCGTACCGGACGCAGCCCGCCGCGCCGAACGACACTCGTTTTTTCTCAACACTTGTACGGTCAACGAAGGTTCTAATGTGCGGTCTGTCCTCCACCGACGAAATGGACCCGCCGGTGGGGGGCTTTTGCTGCCGCACGTCAGCGGTGCGCCATCGAGGGGAACGGGTGACGGACGCTCAGCCGGCCACCGCGTTCCCGGATCAGCATGTTGTTGACGATCTCGTGCGCCTTGATCCCGGCTATGTCGGCGTTGACCAGCGTGAGGTCCGCGTCGGTGGCGTACCGGGCGGTGTGGTTCTGCATTTTCTCGATGACCTGCTTGTCCTCGCTGAGCAACCGTTCATGCACCCGACGCAGGTGTTCGGTGACCTCGTCGTCGTCGAGGTGGTAGTTACGGGCCACCCAATAGAAGACGTGCGTGCTGTAGGGGTTCTGCGGGGTGAACCCGCGGACCCATGGGCGGAGATAGTCCTTCTGTTCATCACCGACGGGATCGGTCACGTGTATGTCCATGTGCACGACGTGCAACGCCGGCGAGATGAAACTGCCGGATTCCCGGATGCCGTAGTCGCGGTCCGGGTTCAGGCCGGTGGCCGTGACCTGCCACTGTGGGAGCCGACCGGGAGGGAACGTCCGACCGTAGGTCACCGCGAACTCCGAGACCGCGATGTCCAGCGGCGGCGGCAAATTGACATAGCCGCGCGGAGACAGTTCTTTGTGCACGAATGGCAAGTGCGTGAAGTCCAATGAGTTGTCATGCAGCGCAAAGTAATTGGCGTCGACATCGAAGGTCCCGTCGAAGACGGTCCACCCGTCTTGGTGCAACCATGGCAGCTGCGGCGGTTCTTTCTGCCTGGCCTTGGCCGGGTCGCCCAGCCAGATCCACACCACCGGTGAGTCCTCCCGGACCGGAAACGAACGAACCCCCGCGCCGTAGGGGATGTTCTCCTGGGACGGCACCCGCACGCACCGACCGTCAGGGGCGAAGGTGAAGCCGTGGTAGCCGCAGACCACTTCGTCGCCGTCGAGTTGCCCGTCGCTCAGCGCGGTGCCGCGGTGCGGGCAGTTGTTCTGCAGCGCAACCACCTCGCCCGACTCTTTCCGGTACAGGAGCACGGGTTCGCCGAGCAGCTCACGGGCCAGCAGCCGGCGGCCCACTTCACCGCTTGTGGCGGCGATATACCAGCAGTTGAACGGGTAATTGCGGTCCGTGTTCACCGCGACCCCGCTCCCACGACTGTTCAACTTCGTTGTCCTTCCGATAGGTGCTGGGCCAGTGTTGGGGCTGGTGCTGCGAGGCCTTGTTTACAGGTCAAGAACCAGTTGCGGGGACTTCGAGCGGGAGATGCAGACCAGCATGAATGCGTTGGCGGCGCGTTCGGAGGCGGACAGCACCGAGTCACGGTGGTCCGGGACGCCGTCGATGACGTCGACCTCGCAGGTGCCGCACACCCCGGCCCGGCACGATGCAAGGACTTTCAGCCCCGCTTGCTCGGCGGCTTTGAGGATCGACGCGTCCGAGTCGATCTTCAGGGTGACACCTGAGCGTTGACAGACCACTTCGAAGGAGTCCAGCGATTTCGGATCAGCCGAAACCGCCTTCGCCGCGAACCGTTCGATGTGGAGGCTGTCCGTCGGCCAGTCCGCAGAGGCCTTCTCCACGGCCTGCAGCAGCGGCTCCGGGCCGCAACAATAGATCAACGTGTCCTTCTTCACCTCACCCAGGATGGACGGATCGGCAAGCGGGATGAATCCCACCTCTTTCTGCGGAAATACGCGGACCCGGTCGCCGTGGACAACCAACTCGTCGAGAAACGCCATTGACGACCGCTGCCGGCCACCGTAGATCAATGTCCAGTCAGCGCCGATGCCCTCCGCGTGGGCGATCATCGGCAGGATCGGCGTGATGCCGATACCACCGGCGATGAACAGGTAACGCGGGGAATCGATCAGCGGGAAATGATTGCGGGGCCCGCGTACTCGCAGTGCACCGCCAATGGACAGCTGCTCGTGTACGAATCGTGAACCACCCCGGCTGTTCGGATCATGCAACACACCGACCCGCCACGTTCGCCGGTCTTTGGTGCTCCCGCACAGCGAGTACTGGCGGGTCAATGATTCACCGTCCAGGACGACGTCGATGTGCGCGCCTGGGGACCAGTCCGGCAGATCATTGCCGGCGGGATCGGTCAACGTCAAGGTGGACACCCCGTCGGCCACGGTCTCCTTCTGGTCGATGACCAGCTGGGCGTCGAATTCATGGAAGTCGGTGACGATTTCGGCGGGCAGCACCGGGGATTCAGCGGACATCAAGGACCTACCTGTGGTCAGCGCCGGGTGTGGTGACAGCGATCCGCCGTTCTCCAGCAACCCCAGCTTCTTCAGGTCGAGTCGGACGAGCAGGTCGGCGAACGGGCCCCTCCCGAGGGT
Source organism: uncultured Nakamurella sp. (assembly GCA_964250735.1). Classification (GTDB taxonomy): domain Bacteria; phylum Actinomycetota; class Actinomycetes; order Mycobacteriales; family Nakamurellaceae; genus Nakamurella. The sequence goes on from CAXUHA010000026.1 coordinate 30,292, forward strand.
GTCTGTCCGGTTCAACCTGATCGTCGCGTCGGTCAAGGGGATGGCGCGGCACGGCAAGCAGACGCCCGTTTGTCGGTCTGAGGTGGCCAACGAGGATTCGGCAATGGGCAGGTCGTACTTCATTTGTCCGGACACCAGATGGAGCGCGCAGATCCCGCAGCCGCCCTCGCGGCATCCCATTCGGAGGGAGTAGCCGTAGCGCCGACAGGAATCGAGCATGGTCTCGCCCTCCCGTACCGGCAGACGGACGCCGTCCGGCAGGATCGTCAACATCCCGACAATCGCCGTTCCGATGTTGTGACGCACGGACTCTCCCTGCCTTCTATGGGACGGCGACCGAATGGCGGCGGCCTATCTTCGATCGAGCACTGCGGGTTTCCGCCGGCTGGATCTCCATCCGGCGGCGTCCGGCCGGGTGCACGAAGTGCTGCGCAGCGGCAACCTCAGCGCACCCCGCGAAGCGACCCAGCGGAACAATGCTGGGTCGCTGCAGTGCACTTGCCAGGCGATCTGACTGTGAACCGAACGGTAGTGTGTTGATAGCGGAGAGCGCTATGGAGTCCCGCTTCGCAGCCTCCTGGAGATCAGGCGTCGACGCTAGAGCGGTTCATTCATGGGGCAGGGCCACACCGACCGGTACCGGACCCTCGTCGACGAGTGATTCCGCCTCGACGGCGTGCTCATGTGCACCACCGCGCATCCCGGCCAGAGCAAGGATGGCGGCCACCAGGGCGGCACACCCGCAGACCGCGAAGCCGATGTTGTATCCATGTCCGAGAGCAGCTAGGGCGACTTCGTGCGCGGCTGACCCGGGTTGGCCGGGTAGTAGCCCGTTCACCGCCAGCGGTCCGCCTGCCTGCGCGACGGCCTGCGCTGCGGCGGCCTGGTCGGCCGGGAGGTTCGCGGCCGGTACTTTCTCGGTGAAGACGCTGGCCGCTTTGCTCAACGCGATCGCGCCGACGACAGCCGGCCCGAGGGTGAAACCGAAGTCCCGGAGCAGGTTGGTGGTGGCGCTGGCCATCCCGGCGTAGTGCAGCGGCACCGTGTTGATGGACGCGGCGGTGATCGAGCTGACCGCGAACGCGAATCCGACACCGACCAGGCCGATGGGCAGGATCGATGCGCTCACCGCGGTGTTGTTCACATCGAGGTTGGCAGCCAGGAACGCACCGACCGCCATGATCGCGAATCCGGCGCCGAGCAGCCAGCGGGGGTTGACCCGCTCCAGCAGCCGAGACATGAGCGGTATCAGCAGAAATGCGGGACCTTGCAGCGCCAGGAACGGAACGATGGTCTGCAGCGAACTCTGGTGCTGGATGGGCCCGACCCACAGGCTGATCGCGTAGCCGCTGCCCAGGAACGCAAACATCCCGATCACGGTGGCCACCGAGGCGACCGCGAAGGCCCGGTTACGGAACAGGTCCAACCGCAGCAGCGGCGAACGCGCCCGGATCTCGGCGAAGACGAACAGGCCCAGGAGCACCACGGCGGCGGCGAACGCGGCCACGATCTTCGGGTCCCCCCAGCCGTCGGTGGGTCCTTGGATGACCGCATACAGCAGGACGATCAACCCCAGGCCCAGGGTGATCTGTCCGCCCCAGTCCAGCGATCTACCCTCGGGCGCGCTGGACTCCTGGGCGAGGAAGTAGCTCAGTACGATCGATACCAGCCCCAGGCCGGCGACGACCCAGAATGCAGTCCGGAAGGAACCGAAGTTACCGGTGACCCCACCGAGGATGGCGGCGACGAAGCCGCCGGCGGACAGGAACCCGGCCCAGATCGCGATCGCTCGGGAGCGGGCCCGAGGGGTGTGCGTCCCGGCCGCCATCATCGCCAGGCTGGTCGGGAACAGCGCACCCGCGCCGAGACCGCACAGTGCTTGCCCGAGCCACAACACCTGCACACTGCCCGCTACCGCGGAGATCGCTTCCCCGAGGAACAGCAGAGCCCCGCCGATGGTGAGCAGCCGGCGCCGGCCGTAGATGTCGCCGAGCACGCCGAAGGTCAGCTCCAGCACGACCACCGGCAGCAGGAACGCATCCGAGATCCAGGTCAGCTGCGACCCGACCGGGTGGAAGTGCTCCTGGAACAGCCCGTTCAGCGTCGCCGGGATGGCGATGCCGATCTGCCCCGCCATGACCGCGAAACAGGCCGCGATCATGGTGCCTATAGTCAGCGTTTTTGGTGTGTGTCCGGTTGCCTGCGTCACTGCGATCTTTCTCCCAGGGGTCGTCGTTGATCAGCGATGGGTGGTGGCCACAAAATCCGGACTGACGGGCTCAGGTGTCGACGGTGAAGTGGTTGTCCCTGACCTCGCGGCCGATGTAAGACACGGCCGGGTTGGTGTGGTCCGCGGTCCAGGTGATCGTCGGGAAGTCCGCGTACGTTTCGTAGCCGCCGGCGAACACCTCGTTGCGGTTCCCGGACGGGTCGAAGAAGTAGATGGTGTCGCCGCGGCTCAGGCCATGCACGTCGGGGCCGAACCCGACCGTCACATCGTCCATCGACAAGATGGCACCGGCGTGTTTGATCTTGTCCCAGCTCTCGAGTTTGTACGCCCAGTGGTGAAGTTTGCCGTTCTCCCCTTGCACGAAGGCGATGTCGTGAGTCTTGTGTTGGCAGAACATCCAGGTGCCCAATAATTGGGCGTCCGCGCTGAGATCGGACACCAGCCGCTCGGCCGGTTTGAAGTCCATCGCCTCGGTGAAGAAGCGTTCGGACAGCGGGATGTCCTCTGCTTTGAGGAGTGCGTGGTCCAACCTTGGTACGCCGATACCGGTCAGGTGCCGGGGGAACAGGGCCGGGTTGATCAGCCCGACAGCCGTGTCGGTGAAATCGATCTCGTGGTAGAGCTCCATGGTGTGGCCGGACGGGATTTGCACCCGGATACCTTCGCCGACCGACGGATTGTCGTGGTAGCCCATCCGCTCGGTGGTGCATCCGAACGCCTGGACCCGCTTCTCGAACTGGACCAGGTCGTCTTCTTTCGCGACCTTGTAGCCGAGTTTGACCAGGCCGACGCCGCCTTCCTCCAGCACCACGGAGTGGTGGTCCCACTCGTCCCACGCTTTCAGGAACAGTCGGCGTGGCTTCGCCGTCATGGCCTTCACGGCCTGCGGGATCCTGGGGTCCGGATCGGGTTCCGGGTTCTCCTCGGCCACGATCTGCATGCCCAACGTGTCGACGTAGTGTTTCTTGGCCGCGTCCAGGTCAGTGACGCGCGCGTGCAGGTAGCCCAGCCGCATGACACCCATAGTGATCGCCCTTCTGTGCTCTCTTTGGATATGGATAAGCCCCGGGGGAGGTCGGGATTCGACGTTCCCCGCTTCTAGTGCTCGCCGGCTTCTCTTACTACTTGTCGGCCGGGGGGATGACCGGGAGAAGCAGGTACGCCTCGCGACCGGGCCCGCTGTGCACGGTGACGGTGCCGCCGAAGACCGCCTCGGGGCGGTCACCCGGATCGGTGTGGACGAACGGTCCGACACCGCGGGAGGGGTACCGGTGTGTGCCGTCGGAGGCGTCGATCGGTCCCTCGTACTCGTAGTCCTTGCCGCGCACGGTCAGGCCGAGGCGGTAGCCGACCGGCACCACGATCGACGTCGGCCAGATCTCCACCGCCACCTGGTACACCTGTCCAGGGGTGAGCAGTTCAATCCGGTCGTGGGTGTGAAATGGCCGGTACTCCAACGTCTTCGAAGCATCCAGGTTTCGATGACTGGCCCGCAGCCAGCCCTGCGCGATGGGGGTGTGCGCGTCCATCGCGCCCCGGAAGACCACCTCGTTGCCGTCCGGGTCGAAGAGTTGCACCACCAGGAACAGGTCCGCATCCTCCGTGGCGGAGCTGATGAACAGCTGCGCAGCCAACGGTCCGGTGACCTCGGTGTCCGTCGGCATCGGGGAGGTCAGGAACGTCACCCCGCGGCCGGCCGGGTCGTAGTCGGCGGTCGCTCCGGCGGTCGGGGATTCGGTGCCCAGCGTGCGGGTGGCGGCGTCCAGGTAGTACCTCGTCCATTGCGTCCGCTCGATCGGCCACGAATTCTCGTCGCGGTCCACGAATCGGTCGATATGCCGTATCTGCAACTTGACCCGGGCCTCGTTCTCCCAGCCGTTGTCCTCACCTTTGAGGAAATGATCGAAGAACCGTCTCTGCAGGTCGACACCGTAAGGAGTATAGAAATGAGTCCAATGTTCGAGTCCGTGAATTTCTAGCCACTTATTCTTCGACGCCGCATTGGTGAACGCCTCGATATTGCCCCGAAGGTGCAGGCCCTGCCCGCCCCAGTTGGCCGCTGACAGAAATGGGACAGTGACCTTCGACCAGTCCACGGTGACATCGCTGTAGTAATCGTCGTCCAGTTTGTTCGCCTGTATTTCGGCGATCTTGTTGACCCGATTTTGCTGCAGTTCGGCGTCGGACAGGGTCGGGCCGGCGACGTCCTCGCCGGTGTTCGGGTTCTTCAATCCGCGGTCCCCGTACCCGTACTGCATCGCCAGTTGGCGGGGAAGCCATAGATCCAGGAATCCGGATCGGATGCCGCCGTGGTAATACAGCTCACGGTAATGGTTGGAGGTTCCCTCCCAGGGCACAATCGCCTTCAGACCGGCCGGTTGCTGCGCGGCGGTCAGCCACTGATTCGCCGCGTAGTAGGAGATTCCGAGCAGCCCAACACTTCCCGATGACCACGGCTGGACGGCGGCCCATTCGACGCACGCTGCGTAGTCCTTGATCTCCTGCCCGGACCACACATGGTGAACGCCCTCGGACCAACCGGAACCTCGAGAATCCACCCGGACCACCGCATACCCCGATGGCACGAACCGCTCTGGGTCGGCCAGTTCCCAGGTCTGATAGTTGTTCGTGGTGCCGTCCATGATCGCAGGGAAGTCCCCGACCATGCGATCCCATTGCGCCTTGTACGCCTCCTGGAATCGCAAGCCCTTCGCGTAACAACCCAGGCTCATGATGGTGGGGTAAATGCCGTCGGTAACCGGCAGAAATACATCGGCCCGCAGAACAACCCCATCACTCATGGTGATCGGGACATTCCAGGCGATTCGCATGCCGTCTCGTTCCTCCAGCCGCGCGGGCCGAACACCGAGATCTGCTGAAGTTGATAGGTCGGTCATTGGGCTCCTTTGCCACAGACGATCCCTGTTTGAATCCGCGCAGTCACCGCGCAGGGCGACTTGCTCTACGCGGAGGGGCTTGGAGTTGCTGTCGAGCGCCCATTCGGCAAAATTGATGCTCGCATCGCCTACCAGCCGCAACGAGGGCCGAATAACCCTGCGCCCTCGTTTAGCAAGTATCACAGTTCCGTTCTGCGGGTCCTATGGACAGGACTCCAAACTTGGGTACCTGCCCATTGTGGCCCGCCACAACAGACAGGTGCGGGCTAGTCGTGATCGAGTTGTGGGATGACCCGGAGCGCGACGATCGCCGCCCGGATGTCCGAGACGTCACGAGGATCTTCCAGCGAGCGTCCCAGGCACTTCTCGATCCGGTGGATCCGGTATCGCACAGTGTTGGCGTGGCAGAATAGTCGCTCTGCGGTGCTGGCCGTCGACCCGGACGCCTCGAACCATGCCGCGAGGGTCGACAACAGCGTTTCGCGATCATCCGCAGGCAGGTCCAGCACTTCCCCGAAGATCGATCTCGCCAGGTCGCGAGCGGTCCGCGGAGACGCGGCGATCAACGCACCCAAAGGGCTCTCGTCGAACTGTCCGACAGCTGGAACCGACGATGGCAGCGCCGCCAGGGTCAACCGGGCCAGGTGCAACGCGTGCGGGGTGTCCGCCAGCGAGCTGAACCGCGTACTCACACCAACTCGGACCCTCGGCGCCCGCAGCTCCTCCAGGACAACCGCCATGGAATCCGGCGTACGCAAGGAGATGATGCCGGCCTCCACGTCCGGTCCGAGCCGCCACGCCGACCCGATACCCGCCCTCCACAGCGCATCTTTCACCCCCGGCAACGCCTCCCGGCCAGGCGCGGAAGGTTCCGCCGCCACCACGACAAAATGGCCCTCGTACGGGAGTTCCAGCACCGCGGCGGCCTCCCACAGTTTCTCCGCACCGTTCAGATAGCCGGAGAACACGCCCTCCAGCGTGGCCGACCGCTCATTTTCGCGGCGAAGGAGCAACTCGATCGCCCGGCTCCGGTAGGACGTGACCATCCGCCCGGCGAAATCATCGGCCATCCAAAAGAATTCCGTGGAGGCTGACAGCAGTTCATTGGGCGTGGCGATGTCGGAAATTCGTGCCGCCTCCAAGATCCCGGACCACAATTCAGCCCAGGCGACCCGGTACGCGTGCAGCACCACTTCCAGTGGCACGCCCTGCTCGGCGCGCATCTTTCCGTAGGCGGTCGGGCCGTCCGAGCCGTCACTGGTGTCACCGGAGAGCACACTCAGCACGGACCGCAACTGGGTTTCCGATTGATCAGCCAACGCAGCGGTCGGGATGTCCACGTACTCGGGCACCTCGGCCTGCAGCCGGGTGACAAGCCGTTGCACAAGCTCCGACATTCGCTCTCGCAGAATCGGTGCCAGCTGACCCGCAGCAAACGGCGACGTCACTTCGGTCATCGGGCCACCCCTGATTTTATGGTTGCGAGCAGAGCGCAGTGGACCTGCCCCTGGAACGCAGTTGAAATGACAGGCGCTTGGGTCATCAGCGCCCTGGGCAGTCGACGGGTCGTGCTGGATGGGTTCGGCCGGTGGTGCCTTCGCCGATGGTGTCACTCACACCAGCATCCACGGCCGGATCCCAGGTGAATAATGCCCGGAAAGCGAATCAATACGCAAGACCCCGGGCGCACTCGGTTTGCGGGGGTCAGCTTGCGGGTAGTTTCCCGTCGTGAGCCCGGAGTAATCGAAGGCCGACCATCGCAGCGTAGATGTCCGCCGTATCGCGGGGGTCCTCCAGTGAGCGTCTAGTGAGCTTTTCGAACCGGCGGAGCCGATAGCGCACCGTGTTGGCGTGGCAGAACAGACGTTCTGCCGCCCCGGCCGTCGACCCGGCCGCTTCGAACCAGGCCGCGACCGTGGCCATGAGCGTCTCCCGATCGTCGGCAGCCAAAGCCAGCACCGCACCAAACACCGAATCGACCACATCGTGGGCCGTCCGCGGAGACGCAGCCACCAACGCAGCCATCGGGCTCTCCTCGAACTGACCCAACGCCGGAGCAGCCGGCAACGCCGCCAAAGTCAGCCTCGCCAGATGGAGGGCATGCGGGGTGTCAGCCAGCGATGCGAATCGCGAACTCAATCCGACGCGAACTCCCGGTTCGCGCAGTGTCGCGAGCAGCAGCGGAAAATGCTCGGGTACCCGCAGAGAGATGATGCCGGCCTCCACGTCCGGACCCAGCCGCCACGCCGAGCCGATGCCCACCCGCCGCAACGACTCCAGCACCCCGGGCAAAGCCTCACGCCCCGGCGCCGCAGGTTCTGCCGCGACCACCACGAACTGTCCCTCATAGGGAAGGTCAAGTACGGCAGCGGCCTCCCACAGTCTCTCCGCACCGTTCAGATACCCGGAAAACACGCCCTCCAGCGTGGCCGACCGCTCACTCTCACGGCGAAGCAGCAACTCCATCGCCCGACTCCGATACGACGCCACCATCCGCCCGGCGAAATCATCCGCCATCCAAAAGAACTCCGTCGATGCCGACAACAGTTCATCCGTCGTCGGCGCGGACGCTTTCCGAGCGGTCTCCAAGATCCCCGACCACAACTCCGCCCACGCCACCCGGTAGGCATGCAACACCGATTCCAACCGCACGCCCTGCTCGGCGCGCATCCTTCCGTATTCCTCGGGCCCGTCGGAACCGTCGGGCGGCTCACCGAGCAGCACCTTCAGCACCGAGCGCAACTGAACCTCGGACTCACGTGCAAGCTGGTCACGCGGAAACAGGGCATACTCGGCGACCTCGGCCCGCAACCGGACTGTCAGACGCTGCACAAGGTCTGGCATCTGTCCACTCAAGATCGGCGCCAACTGACGGGCAGCGAACTTCGCGGTGCTCTGGCTCACTGCCAACCCCGATCGTGGGACGAAGTCTCACCACTGGTTGTTCGTCGTGTCGTTGCATGAGACTTTCACAAGGAAGGACGTCGTACCCACCTGACACAACGTCGTACCCACCTGACACAACGGACTTCGATGGCGTTCAGCCACGTTCTTCGCGTGAAGGGTGGCCTGCTCTCGAGTCGATTCCAGCGCGACGGCCACGTCCTTCTGCTCGGCGGTGATCTTAGGGTTTGCGCCACGATCGTGGAGCGTCAGCCTGACCGTCCGGCTGGGATGCCTCTACCGATCCGCTCGACCCGCACCGGACTGCCGTCCAAAAGCAGGCTGAGGTCGCTGTCGTCGGAGGTGAGGACGATGACGCTACGGGGGAGCGTCAGAGCGGTAGCGGCGACAACCGCATCGACCGTGAGATCCCGCAGCTTTCGCCTCGATGATTACAAACCGTCAGGTCGTGGGTTCGAGCCCCACTCGCCCCACTTTACGCAGCTCAGAGCACATGTTGATCTTGCACAGATGATCAAGAAATGGTCCAGGTGTCCAGATTGAGATTTGGTAACGTTGTCATCCGAGGGTGCGTGACGAGAACCGCTGGTGAACGATGTGAGTATCCGTTCCCGTAGATTTGGCGATCGCGTTGATCGGGCGGGATCACCCCCGGTAGACCTCACCGCGATGAGCGACACGGAAGACCAAGACAGTCACCGTGCCATCTTCGATCAAATACAGGGCTCGGTAGTCCCCGATGCGGAGCCGGTAGCCCGCCGAGCCTTGCAAAGCCTTGGTGCCGGGCGGGCGAGGGTCATCGGTCAATGCCTCGATCGCGGTAAGAATGCGACGCCGGATACCGGGTTCAAGTTTTCGGACCTGACGGGCGGCCGCGGTGGTGTATTCGACGCGGTACTTCCGTGGCGGAGTGCTCATGACGCCGATGTTGGCTGCCGATCATTCGGCCCCAGGTTTGGGCAAGGGCTGTCTTGTCGTGCGGCCCAGTCGTCGCGGCTCACGTGGTTGGAGCGGGGTTGTCCAGTTCTGCCAGCAGTTCGGCGGAGCTCACTCGGCCGCCGTCATCGTCGGCGATCGCGCGAGCAAGTTCGGCGGCATCGCGAGCATCTTCCAGTTGCTCCAGCAACGCCAGATCCTCCGCCGAGATGATCGCACCGACCACTCGGCCGCGCCGGGTGACAGTGATCCTGTCATGCGCGTAGGTGACCCGGTTCAGGACGTCCGCCAACCCTGCGCGGGCTTGCGCGACTGTCAACGACGCAGAATCAATGAGCATGTACCAAGAGTACGAGTTGTACAACATGGTGGCAACAGGGCTTGCTGGCGGCTGGCCGAGCGCGGCAGTGACACGGGTCTCCTCGGCAGAACAACGGAATGTTGCAGACGTCGAACTGCTCTTGTTCGTTGGATTGGAGGACGTCGCCCGTGCGGAGTGGGGCGACGTCCCCTGTCGCTCGATGCTGTATCTGTCCGACCCCTGTTGGCGGGCGGGGATGTCGATGTGGCGAAGGCATGTCGATGTGGCTCGGACTGGTTGAAGCGCACGGCAAGAAACGAAAACTTCTGAGGCGGGTGCGGGCCTAGCCGGCTGTTGCCGGGGACACCTTGGCCGAAGTCCGAACCGGGCCAACCGGACTCTCACCGGACGACCACACGGTGCGAGGAGGCGGTTGTTCGCGGTTGTCCTCGGGGCACGTATGGGAGGCGCTTCGGCCGATCGTGAGCAGGCACGCCTTGTGAGGTTGCCGGCTTGGGCGATCGCGGTTCCAGCACGGGCCATTTCTTGGCGCCACAAGAACGTGGACAGATAGCTGTCGATGGACCGATGACGGCGAATCCGCCGAGATTTGGTGTCCAGATTGGAGATGATCGATGGTGAAGCATAGTGATGGCTGGTGAATATCGTTGCAGGTCACAGTTGATTTACTGCCGTCTGCGGTGATGCATCGGGATGAATGGTTATAAACCGTCAGGTCGTGGGTTCGAGCCCCACTTGCCCCACTTTCCGCAGGTCAGGGTACGTATTGATCTTGCATAATTGATCTTGAGTCTGTCCAGGTGTCCAGATTGGCAACGGAAACGCTGTCGTTGCAGGCTAGCGGTGATGGCCAGACGCGAGTACGACAGCTGGTGCGCCCGGTGATCGGGAGGGGACCGCTATCCGGTGATCTTCTGGTCTGAAGCTCGACGTCGCTTGCCGGTGTGGAGTCCGGTCCGCGTAATTTCCCACCCGGTAGCAGGCTGGCGGCTTGGTCTGGAAACGGGTCAGGTCGGAGCCCAGCGTCAAAAGCCCTTTTTGGCGGAATCGATCAATCCGCTGACCGCTCACACTCTCCAGCCGTACGCGGCGAACGGCGAACGGCACGGGACGTCCACAGCAGACCCGTTCGCGGTCGCCAGTGAGGGCAGGGCCGGCTGCTCGGCGTCGGGCCGTCCCTACGGCAAGCGGATCCGCTCCCGGGCTAGACGACAGGGCGCCCGCCTCGACAGCAAGAACAGCAGCCGCCCAGCGACGCACCGGAAGTGGGGCCCGTGCGGGCTACGAGCCGCGCGCGGCGGCCCCGACGTGCGCAGACGCGACATGTGCGGGTTCGGGTCGCCGGTACCGGCTGGTCAGCAGGTTGGCTTGTCACCGGGTTGAGGTGATGCCGCCGTCGACGGCGATTTCGGCTCCGTGCAGGTAGGCCGCGTCGTCGGAGAGCACCCACACCACCGCGGCGGCGACCTCCTCAGGTGTTCCGGGGCGCCCGGCGGGCGTGCCGGCCGTCATCTGGGCAATGACGTCGTCGTCGGCGGCATTGATCGGAGTCCGGGTGGCACCGGGTGACACAGTGTTGACGCGGACACCCCGAGACCCGAACTCCGCCGCCCAGCTGCGCGCCAACTGGATCTCGGCCGCCTTGGTCGCCGAGTACAGACCGACGAACGCGTGGCCCACATGTGCCATCCACGATCCGATGACGACGATCCCGCCGGTGCCGCGCTCGGCCATGGCCAGGGCGAGCACGGCGGTCAACACGTGAGGTGCACGGACGTTGACGGCGAGCGTGGCCTCAAGATCGGCGTCGGTGAGCGAGAGCGTGTCGACGGCCGGGCACAGTGCGGCATTGTGGACCACGGCGTCGAGCCGGCCACCCGCGGCCTTGGTCGCGGCCGCTGCGAATGCCCGCAGCTCGCCCGGGGCAGCGGCCAGGTCGGAGGGAACGAACACCGCGCGGCCGCCAGCCGCCGCGATGTCGTCGACGACGGCGGTGCCACGGGCCTGGTCGCGTCCGGTCACGACGACGTGCCACCCGGCGGCGGCGAGGGCGCGGGCGGTAGCCGCGCCGATGCCGCTGGTGGAGCCGGTGATAAGGACTGTGCGTGCTGCCGTGGAAGAGGTCATGGGTACCAGTCGACCGGCCCGCGGCCGGCGTCGCCAGGACGAGCGGTGCCTGGGCACGGCGTGCCCAGGCTGACAACGTCCGCGTCACCTACCGTGGGCGACATGCCGACCGACCGTTCCCCGCTAGGGGCGTTCCTGCGTTCCCGCCGCGAAGGCCTCACCCCGGCGCAGGCCGGCATCACACCCTTCCCCGGCACGCGTCGGGTGCCGGGTCTGCGCAAGGAGGAGCTCGCGGTTCTCGCCGGGCTGAGCCCCGACCACTACAGCCGACTCGAGCAGGGCCGACAGCAGACCGTCACCGACGACGTGGTGGAGGCGCTCTCGCGCGCCCTGCAACTGGACGACGTCGAGGCTGCGCACCTGCACAACCTCGCCGCGCCCACCGCGTGGCGGCGACGAGCGGCACCTGACCTCCCGGCCCGTGCCGACCCCGGGATGCTCAGGCTGATGGCTGTGCTCGACCACGTCCCGACACTGCTGCTTGGGCGACGCTCGGACGTGCTCGCCAGCAACGCCCTGCTTCGCGAGGTCCTGGGCTGGCCGGCGGAACCCGGATCGTCGTTCGTGCGGTGGTTGTTCCTCGACCCTGCTGCGCGGGAGCGGATCACCAACTGGGCCGACTTCGCCGTGTCCGCGGTCGGAGCGTTGCGTTACGAACTCGGACGCCGCCCGGACGACCGCAAGCTCGCCGCCCTGGTTCACGAACTCCGCCGCGGCGACCCGGACGTCGAGCGATGGTGGAACGACCAACAGGTCACCTTCCGAACCTCGCTGACCAAACACGTCACTCATGCCGTCGCCGGCCCGCTCAGCTTCGGCATCGAGTCGGTCATCGGCCCCAACGATCCAGATCAGCGTCTCGTCGTCTACACCGTCGAGCCCGACTCACCCACCGCACGGGTTCTCACTCTGCTCGCCAACTGGGCAACAGCTCCGGCCGACGAAAGCCCCTGACCCTGTCGCTCGTCGCCGTCGTCGCGCTGATCGTGCTGCCGAGGACGATCTCGTCGATGCGGTCGAGGGTCTCGCCGTCCAGCACGACAGCGGCGCCGGCGATCAGGTCGTCAAACTGCTCGATGGTGCGTGGGCCGAGCAACGCGGCGGTACAGCGCCTCCCGCCGTCCGGCCATATGCCCGTCCGGATGTTTGGTGCCGGTCGTGGTCGCTGCCTCATTTCGCCCTTTTAGACGCCCGTGTCGGACTGTGGTCGCTACCTCCATCAGATCAAGGTGCCACCGGAGACCTCGATACGTTGGGCGTTGACCCAGCCGTTGGCGTCGGAGAGCAATGAAGCGATCATCGGTCCGATGTCGTCGGGCTCCCCGACGCGCCCGAGGGCGGTCATGGCGGCAATCTGCCTGTTCATTTCCGGGTTGTCGCGGACCATACCGCCACTGAAGTCGGTGGCGATCGCTCCTGGCGCCACAACGTTGGCGGTGATACCACGGGGGCCGAGTTCTTTGGCCAGATACTTGGTCAACACCTCGATGGCCCCCTTCATCGACGCGTAGGAAGCGCTACCCGGAAAGGCGAACCGGGCCAGCCCGCTGGAGAGGTTGACGATACGGCCGCCGTCGTTGATCAGCGGCAGCAGCTTTTGGGTCAGGAAAAACGGGCCCTTCAGGTGAACCCGGTAAAGGGCGTCGAAATCGTATTCCGTCGTCGATTCGATCGGCGCGTGATGCGACGTGCCAGCGTTGTTGACCAGATAGTCGAACCGGCCCGAACCGATTTCGGCGAGCACCAGCCGCAGCGAAGAGACGAAACCGTCAAAAGCCGACGTGTCACCGGCATCCAGCTGCACAGCCACCGCGCGGCGACCACGCTCGGCGACCGCAGCGACGACCTTGTCGGCCTCCTCACGCTGGGAGTGATAAGTGAACACCGAGTCGACACCGCGGCCGGCCAGCGCTAGCACGGTGCTACGACCCAAGCCGCGACTTCCGCCGGTGACCACAGCGACCTTCGCCTGCGGGGTGGGGATATCAGCCATGAAGATCAAGCCTGCCTTTCGCCGGGACGCTCCCGGCACGTTGCCCAGTGTGCTGGCCCGCCGCGCAAACTGGGGTGCCCCACGCATCCTGGGACCGTCGGGGCCAGCCTGGGCGCAGCGGGCGGAGATACCGTGAACCATGCCCACTCCCGGACCTCTCGGCGAATACCTACGGGCTCGGCGCGAGTTGCTCGACCCGGCGGATGTGGGTCTGCGGGTCGTCGGCCAGCGCCGAACCCCGGGCCTGCGCCGGGAAGAGCTGGCCATGCTGGCCGGGATCAGCAGCGACTACTACCTACGACTGGAGCAAGGTCGTGACCGGAATCCGTCTGGGCAGGTCATCGAAGCGCTGGCCCGGGCCCTGCGCCTGGACGATGCCGCGACGGCCTACCTGCGCAACATCCCCACCGGCGTGCGGCGGACCACTCGGGCGAAAGCCGCGTCCCGGCCGGTCATCCCGGCGGGGATCGAGGAACTGCTGGGCACGCTGAACGTCCCCGCCTTCGTCGAGGACCGCCGCTTCGACATCATCGCTACCAATGCTCTGGCCCCGGCGCTGGACCCCAGCATCGTTGTGGGCGCCAACCGGCTGCGCACCATGTTCCTCGACGACCGAGCGGCCCAGCTGTGGGGCGACCAGGAGCGGACCAGGCGCGCCATTGTCGCGTCCTTCCGCGTCTCCATAGGCGTCGAGATCGACGATGCCCGGACCCAGCTGTTGGTGGGAGAGTTATCCTTGGCCAGCGAGGAATTCCGCCGCCTCTGGGCCCGTCACGACGTGGCCAGCCTGGGAGGCGGCCCCGCACGGCTGGACCACCCGCTGGTCGGACCGCTGACACTGCGCCGCCACAAGTTCCCAATCCCCGGCAGCGACGGGCTGCTGCTGGCGGTCTACCACCCCGCCCCCGGCTCGACCAGCGCCGCCGCCATGTCCCAGCTCCTACAAGCAGCTGCCGGCGCAGAGCCCGACACAAGGGTTCACCAGTAACTGAAGTCGTCGTGGACAGTCCTGCGTACCGACACTGCCTGAAATACAATTCTCTTTAGCTTAAGCGGTGTCCTCGACATAGCTTCTCCGGGGTGAATGGCTGTCGTGGACGCATTCTCTGGATCGGGTCCTCGTCGTTGCCCGAGCGATTCGGCCGGCGACGTCCGACTGTTCGCCCTCAGCGCGGCCTGGTTCAGCTGGTTCAGCTGGCCCGCAGTCCTCGCGGGGCTGGTCCTGACCTTCCTACACGCGCTGGTCGTTGCCCTCGCCACCCGGGCGATCGGGGCGGCCAACCGAACAAAGACAAGCAACGCCCAGGGCCCGCCAGCCATCGTCGCCACCGTCTTGCTCCTGTCGCGGTCCGGCACAACCCTGGCCCTTCCGGGTTGTAGCCACCCACGCGCGGATGAAATGTCGGCAAAGGTGCGAAGTATCCACGACAGGGTGTGTATTGTTCACCGAAACCACGGAACGACGACAAAAGGAAACACATGCGGATGCGCGCCACCCTGATCGTCACGGCGATGGTCATTGCTTCGCTCTTGGTGCCCTCAGCCGCGCAGGCGGGCCAGGGTCCTGCATTGATCTCCAGCTCGTCCAAGCCGGCACCCAGAGCATGCGTTGCAACGGTGTCCACTGCCCGTCCCGTTCAATACAGCACGGTGACGGTGACCGTCAGGAGCGTGGGGGCCAAAGCGTCGGTGACCACGATCGCCAAGTACAAAACCAAGCCGACTCAGCACACTGCCACTGCGAACTCGAAGGGCGTAGGTTCGACCGTCTACAAGATCAGCGGAGCGACCCACGGGTTCAAGGTCGTTGTTTCGGTCGCCGCCACGCTCGGCGCTGCCAGGTGGGCTTGCAGTACTTCTTTCACCACCCGCTGAGCCGGGCGTCCGCCGCCAGCGGGAGTTTGCTAGGTGAGTTGGTCATGGCTGTGCTTCTGCTGGTCAGGGGCGGCGTGTGAGCGTTTTTGTGTATGACCTAAGTCGCGGCCGGTGCCCATCTGCCCAACGCGTACAGGTCGTAGAGCGGTTGTTGGTCGTCGGTCATGTCGGTGGTCAGTTGGGTATAGTCCCCGGCGCGATACCCATCCCGGCGCCCGGTCACCTACGGCTCTCGAAGATCAGCACGATCCCCAGTCCCGCGTCTCCAATACCGCGGAGAGCAACCCCGCCGCCGAGCGATGGTCGCGCGTTTGCTGCGGCGCTGATGGCTGCGGGAATCGTGTCGGTCGGCGGACACATCGGGCGAGTATGCAACGACCTGTAGTGGGGGCGCCGGCTTGCTGCGTCGGCTTCGGTCTGGCGTACGTGATGCCGACTGGCCGACGCAACCGCCGTGCGGCCACTGAACCCGAAACGATGTCACCTGGCCATCGCCTTGTTCGTGTTCGCGCGCTCTTCTTGGTGCGTCGCTGTGGTGATGGCGAGAAAACACAGTTGCGCATTGGGTCTCGTTAGAGCCACAGGCTCAGGTGCCGCCGTCGACGATCGCGTTGGCGTATAGGTCGATCTGAGCGTTGCGAGTACGGATGAAGTCAATCGACACCGTCTGATGTACTCGCGGTACTCCGCAACACTGCCGGCGGGCAGAGTGTCAACTCCGGTTGAATCTGGACCCACTGGTTCCGCTTGGGTTCGAGGGCGGTTTCCAGCGGTCGTCGCAACAGTTGACCGATTCCTATGATGTCAGTTCGCTTT
This sequence comes from uncultured Nakamurella sp., assembly GCA_964250735.1. Classification (GTDB taxonomy): domain Bacteria; phylum Actinomycetota; class Actinomycetes; order Mycobacteriales; family Nakamurellaceae; genus Nakamurella. The sequence continues at coordinate 46,392 of CAXUHA010000026.1, forward strand.
TGAAGACTTCGGTGGGGGTTCGCCATTGCAGCACCCGTCGCGGGCGGTTGTTCAACAGGTCCTCGACGGATCGCAGCTTGGCCTCGTCGTGGACAGACAGGTCGGTGCCCTTCGGAAAGTACTGTCGAAGCAGACCGTTGGTGTTTTCGTTGGTGCCACGCAGCCACGGACTGCCGGGTTGGGCGAAGTAAACGCCCTGCGGAAAGTGTTCGGCCAGCAGGTCATGCCTGGCCATCTCCGAACCCTGGTCCCAGGTCAACGTCAGCCGCGCTGCGGGCGGGATGTCGTTCGTGGCGGCGGTCAACGCGGCAGCGAACGCGACAGCCATATAACCGGCCGGAATATGAACCAGACGCACCAGCCGACTGGTCCGGTCGACCAACGTTCCGATCGCCGAACGGCCACCGCGACCGACGATGAGATCGCCTTCCCAGTCACCGATCCGAGTCCGTTCATCGACGACAGCCGGACGAGTGTCGATCAACGCCATCGGAGCGACGAACCGGCCGCGGCGGTGTTCGGTCCGCCGCCGCCGTTTCCGCAACGGCCGCCCGGTGCGCAGTCGAGCGGTCAAGGTCCTGCTCAGACCGCCGTCACCACCCCAAAACAGAGCCTTATAGATGGTTTCGTGGCAGACATGCCAGGACGTGCGGCCCGGATGCTCCCGCCGCAGCCACGCGGCGATCTGCTGCGGTGACCACTCCAACTCCAGCCGGCCCTGCACCAGCCGCCGCAGTTCCGGGTCGGCCAACAGCCGCCCGGATCGTCGACGTCGCGCACGGTACCGGGCACGGGCGTGGGCCAGGACCGCATCGTAGGTTCGGTCGTGATCGGCGCGGTTGCGGCGAAGCTCCCGAGAGATCGTCGACGGTGCCCGATCCAGTCGCCGAGCGATCTCCCGCACGCTCAAACCACGGTCGACCAGCAACGAGATACGCTCGCGCTCCAATTCCGATAGGTACCGGCCGGACCGGGCCAACTCAGCCACGTTGACCGGCGGGATCCCGCCCCGCTCAGCCCGCCACCGGTAGCCGGTCTTACGGCCGATACCGATCTGCCGGCAGGCTGCCCGCGTTCCGACGCCGGCGGCCAACAACAGCCAGTACTCGTCCTCCAACGACAACCGCCGCTTGCGTCCTCGTCTCGCCATCTTCACACCTCTCAACTACCAGAGCAGGTGTTGCGACGAACACTCGAACCCAAGCGGAACACCCGGGTCAGGATTCACCCGGAATCGACACAGAGTGGGTCGCTAGGGAATCGTCGAACTTCGTGTAGAAGCTCACGGAGGCATAGCCAGCGCCGACAAGATCGTTCAGCAGAGAATGATCGACGTATCCCCTGAAGTCCCCGAACAGACCGAAGAAACCCGCATAGTCCGCCAACGTGTTTCCGAGCGGACTGGCTCGGCCCGCATAGCAGCGGCGCATGCACTCAAGGGTGAGGTCGAAGCGGTCCTTGATCTGCGGATGCACACCCCGGGCCTGGTTGATCGGTAGCCGCCACCGTCCCTCCACCCGGACCTGGGCCGGAAACACCGTGTAGGCACCGACTGTGCCGGCACGATCGTAGAAGGCCGTCGTCTCGTCAACCGGGATCTCTCCGATGACCTCGACGAGTCGGGGAGTGTCAGGGGGACGGTGTAACGGATCTTGGTCTCTGGACACGCCGGGCACAGCCTGGCGGGAAGGAACCATGATGACCGAGATCATCAAGTCCATGCCAGATCTGAACGGGATGGATCAGCAGCAGTTCGCGCAGCCCTGGTCGCGCAGGCCAAGTCCGACGGTGCCCGAGTTGATCGGGCTGGGTGGTCTGTCGACCGGGCTGACTAAGTCGGTGCTGGAGACCGCGCTCGAGGCGGAGCTCACCGAGCACCTCGGCTACGAGCAGTACGACGTGGCTGGCCGGGACGGCGGGAACTCCCGCAACGGCACCCGCACAAAGACGGTGTTCACTGAGATCGGGCCGGTGCAGGTCGAGGTGCCCCGGGATCGGGACGGCACGTTCGAGCCGGCGATCGTGAAGAAACGGCAACGCCGGCTGTCCGGCGTCGACCACATCATCCTGTCGCTGTCAGCGAGAGGCCTGACCACCGGCGAGATCTCGGCGCACTTCGCCGACGTCTACGGCTCCACGGTCAGCCGGGACACCATCTCTGTTGACCGTCGCTGGCTGTGCGGAGGATCTGGGCTGATCCGTCGTTGAGCTTGCGGACGGGCTGGGGGTAGCGCGGGACCGGCGGTCGCCCCCGGCCGGTGTAGGCAGCCGTGACCGGTACCACGTCGGCGGTGTAGGCGCTGGTGGAGGCTTTGACGCGACGACGTGGCCGATGTCGCGTGCTTCCAGCGCGGAGCGGAACGCGGTGATATCGCCGTAGCCGGCATCCGCTGCGACGGCCGCGGCCGGTACCCCCCAATCGGCGAGTTCGTCGAGCATCTCGATCGCCAGCTGCCATTTCGGGCGGTGGTGCTCGCCGGCGGGGATCTTGCAGGCCCGCCGGCGAGCACCACCGCGGCGGCGGCCTCTGGGCTGTCGGCGGCCTCATCGTCCCAGCTCTTGGGCATGAACAGTCGCCAGTCCAGCGGTGCCGAGGCCTTGTCGGTGACCGCGTGTACGCTGACCGCCACGTGACAGTTCCCGATCTTGCCCATCGTCCCGGAGTACTGCCGGGCCACACGCCGACGCGGTTCCTTCCTTGGCCTGACCGGTGTCGTCGATCACCCACGCCTGCGGCCCGATCGCCTCGATCGCCAGGCGCACCAACACTTTCCGCACCGGCAGCACATCCCACGGGGACGAGGTGATGAACTGCTGCAACCGCTGATGATCCACCCCAAGGCGTTCCGCCATCGGCTGCATCGACTTGCGTCGACCGTCCAACATCAGGCCACGCAGATACAACCCTCCCGTGGCGCGCGGATCAGCTCGCGGAAACGAGGAGAACACCTGCCTGGCAAAGGCATCCAACTTCTCACCACCGCAGCGGACCCAGCAGCATCCATACCCCAATTCTCCCCGAAACCCGTTGCTGCACAAAGCAGACACGCCGATCTAACAAAGTCCTACTAGGACGGATGCTGGAACGGGTTCGAAAAGTCGACGAGGGCCAGGTCGAACTCCGGATGTCCGAAGTAGGGCGCGGCGTCGATCACCATGGTCCCGCCAGCATGGCTGAGGAAATTGTTCTGTTGAGCATCGCCGTGCAGCAGGGCCGGGCCTGGATCCTGGCCGCCGAGCGCAGGAAGCTTTTCGACCAGACGATCAACGTGGACGGCGATATCGGTCGGAAGGTGACCGGAATCGATGGCTCCTCGCAGGCGGGGGAGAACGCGGCGCTCTGCATAGAACTTAGTCCAACTGATGCCGCTGCCGACTGGAGAATTGGGCTGTGGAAAGGGCCCGAAGAATCCGTCGAACGAGTCCAACCCGTATTTCTGCGCTCGCACCTGATGCATGGCGGCGAGAGTCCGCCCGATGGACATCCAATCGGATCGAGTCCGTCTAGCACCGAAGCGCTCCGGGATCGCCTCCAGTAGCAGCACCGATCCTTTTCTCAAGCTCAGGGAGCCCGCCCCGACTGGTCTCGCGGTAGCGACGCCGGCACGTTCCTGAATCAGTCTAAAACCGGCCAACTCGGCCGCAAACTGCGCGGCGGCGTCGGCCGCGACGCTCAACTTTGCGAAGATCGCAAGTGGTGATCCGTGGAATCCCGGCGTGATGAGAAGTTCGATCGGCCAGATCAGCTGCGAGCGGTTGGTTTTGTGGCGCCCGGCTCGCCGGGTAAGCCCCGCAGGTGGCCCGGCGGGATCGAATCCGCGGCCTGCCGTCGAAGCCATTTCACCACTTCGATGACCCGGTCGTCGACTCCGCGGGTGGACGTCAGGACCACGTAACTGCTGCCGTCGCGAAGAAACCCACGGGGCGCGACGAGCCTTCCGGTTTCGAGATCGTTCTTCACCAATGCGTAAGGACCGATGGCCACGCCTAATTGTGCCGTCGCTGCCTCGAGGCTGAGATAGAAATGCTCGAATACTCGATGGGGCGCATCGTCCAATTGCTCTGCGCTGACCTGTTGCCAGGTGTCCCAGGCCTCGGGACGAGTCCCGGCGGTCAATCGCGGAATAACACGGTACCCCCGTGTCTGGGCATGCGCCGCAACCTCGGGGCTGCAGACCGGGCCGATCCATTCCTCGAACAACTTCGTCACTTGCAAGGAATTCGGAATGGCATGGTCGTTCCGGCGGACGGCCACATCGACTGCCTCGCGGCGCAGGTCGATCGGGCCGCCGGCTGCGGACAGATGGACGTTCATTTCCGGGATCTGAGCGGTGAGGGTCGGCAACCTCGGGAGCAGCCAACGCATCAGCAATGTCGGTTCGCAGGACACCACCACCGTCGACCTCTCTGCCCGAGGCTGCGCTTGGCGCACGGCCGACGAGAGCAGGTCCAGCGCACTGGCGACTTGTTTGCTCAATTCCACGGCCGCCGGGGTCGGCTCAAGACCTCTGCCTCGCCGGTCGAACAGCTCGTTACCAACCGCTGACTCGAGAATCCTGAGCTGTCGGCTCACGGCTCCGTGCGTCACCTTGAGCTCGAGGGCCGCCGAGCTCGCACTGCCGAGGCGAACGGTGGCCTCGAAAGGCAGGAGGGCGTTGAGCGGCGGAAGATCACTCCAGGGCATATGTGAGTTTAGCTGACATGAACGTGACTAAGTTGTGCTTGTCGGACTGCCGACCCCGGGGGAAGGTTGCACCAGCGGAGCACATCGTTGATGTTGCCCACGACCGAAAGGGTGGTAGCTATGTCCAGACTGCCAACCCAACCGCGGATAGCGATTATCGCTGACGACCTGACCTCCGCCGCCGACGGTGCCGCTCCCTTCGCACGACGTGGAATGCGCTCGATCATCACTTTGGCGCCCGAGGCGACGGTGACTCTGCGGCCCGAGATCATTGCGGCGGGCGCCACCGTCGTTTCGGTGGACGTGAATTCGCGACGCCTTACGGCTGGTCAGGCCGCTCGGCGCACGTACACCGCCGTTCAGCGACTCCGCGACGTCGAGCTGATATACAAGACCATCGACTCGACCTTACGCGGAAATATCGCATCCGAGATCTCCGCCGCGCTGGCGGCCAGCGGTCGCGCGGTCGCGGTGGTAGCCCCGGCCTTCCCGGCGCAGGGCCGCACAACCCAGGCGGGCATCCAGTATCTCGACGGCATTCCCGTGCACCTGACGGCCACATCCGATGACAGCATCGATCGAGCGGAGGCGTCGAATCTGCTGAAGATCCTTCCCTCTTCCGCGGCGCTGGCCGGACGTGACGTCGCCAAGCTCAACGGGATCGTCGTTGCGGACGCCCAGACGCAAGCGGACTTGAACTATCTGGTCGACAGCGTCCGTGATCGCCATCGGGTGCTGTGGGTCGGGTCGCCAGGAATCGCACACGCGTTGGCTGGTAGCGCGATCGGGTCAAGCCATCCGGCCCCATCGTGGCCGGTGTCGCGTCGCATTTTGACCGTCGTGGGAAGTCGCAATCCGGCCAGTCACGCTCAACTCGCCGCCCTGCTCGACTCGGCCCCCACCGCCCTACACGACATCGTTTGCGGCAACGACACCAGCGAACTCGAACATCAGCTGGCGACGAACGGCGTGGGCGCGCTGATTGATAGCAGTTCCGGGTTTTCCGCTGACCAGGCCGGTCGGCGGCTGGCCGCCGTGGTCACCCGACTGCGGCGCGCGGATGCTATTGATGCAATGGTGGTAACCGGCGGGGCCACGGCTCGAGCAATTCTCGACGCCCTGGATATCACAGCGTTGGACCTCGTTTCAGAGTTCGAGCCCGGCGTCGTACTTGCCGTGACATCAGGTCAATCCGGTTTCCCCATCGCTGTGAAGGCAGGCGGGTTTGGTGACCCGTTGACTTTGGTTCGCATGACCCGTCAGCTGACCGTTGAGACCGAGGGCTTAATTTGACGACACCAATCGGCATCACCATGGGCGACCCCGCTGGCATCGGCCCGGAAATCGTGGTCAAACTCGCTGAGGAAAAGGGCGGCATCTATCCGTTCGTCGTAGTTGGCGATCTCGGATCCCTCGAGCGCAGTGCTGAGCAGCTGGGCTCGTCGCTGCGCTTCCGCGCTATCAGCAAGGTGGAGGATTTTCGGGCATCGACGGGTGTCGTTGACGTGATCTCCGTCGGTCAGGTACGTGACGACCTGCCGCTCGGCGAGATCTCGGCCGAGGCCGGTCGAGCCAGTTATTCATACGTCGAGCGGGCGGTCCAAGAGGCCATGGCGGGACAATTGGCGGCGATCGTCACCGCCCCGATCAACAAGGCTGCCCTACGGGCAGCGGGAATCCGTCATCCTGGCCACACAGAGATTTTGGCCGCCCTCACCGGCACGACTGACTACACGATGATGATGGCCAGTGACGAGCTCCGTGTCGTATTGGTGACCATTCATGAATCGTTACGCTCGGCTATCGATCGGATTGATGCACCGTTGATTCTGCGAGTGATACACCTGGCGGCCGGCGCGCTGAGCCGCATGTCAGTCGACCGGCCACGCATCGGTGTCGCCGGGTTGAACCCGCACGCAGGCGAGAACGGACTGATGGGCCGTGAGGAAGTCGACATCATCGCGCCGGCGGTCGAGCAGGCCCAGTCCGCGGGCATTGACGCCTCGGGACCATACCCGCCTGACACAGTGTTCATGCGCGCCCGCAATGGTGACTTCGATGCCGTGATCGCCCTCTACCACGATCAAGGTTTGATTCCCTTCAAGTATTTGGGTCTGGACAAGGGCACCAACGTCACCATCGGCCTGCCCTTCGTGCGCACCAGTGTCGATCACGGAACGGCTTTCGACATCGTCGGAAAGAACGTCGCCGACCACCGCAGCCTGCGCGTTGCCATCGATCAGGCCGTCGCACTGACCGATCCGCACTAAAATTTGAGTCCGCCCGACAACAGATGCACGAAAGGACGTCATGGACTTCATTCTTATGCTCACTCGCGATGACCTGACCGTCGAGGATTGCCTCGACGTCGTCGGCCAGCTCGGTGGTGTCAGGGTCAAGCACGTCGGTTTCAAAGATGTTGGCGTGGACGTCGCTACACTTCATGAGCTGAACGGTCGCCTGCGCAAACTTGGCGTACAGACGTATCTTGAGGTGGTCAGCACAACCGCAGAGTCAGCGCTGGAATCGGCACGTGTTGGACGCGAACTGGGCGTTGACTGGCTGATGGGGGGCACCTGGGTCGCACAGACGTTAGAAATTCTGGCGGGTAGCCAAGTGCAATACCTCCCTTTTCCGGGCGTGCCAGTCGGTCATCCCACGGCTTTGCAAGGAACGGCGCACCAGGTGGCGGCGGATTGTCGACGTTTTGAACTCGCCGGAGCGGCCGGCGTCGACTTACTCGCCTATCGCGCCACCGACACCGATCCCAATGATCTCGTGCGGGCAGCCCGAGAAGCTACGTCTGGCCGTCTGGTCGTCGCGGGAAACGTTCACACGGTCGCGCAGATCCGAACATTGTCAGACGCCGGGGTCGATGCGTTTACAGTCGGGGGGGCCGCTTTCGCCGGCGAGTTCACGCGGCGGCGCGCGTCACTGGCCGGCCAGCTGCAGGCCATCCTCGACGCGGCGGAAGGATCTGGCTGAATGTCGACCGATACGCAGCTTCCGACATACGACGACGTGGTGCGAGCGTCCGAGCGGATCGGGCCCTACGTTCGCCGCACACCGATCATGACCAGCCGTGGCCTGGACGAATATTGCGGGCGGCAGGTCTACGTCAAGGCCGAACACCTACAGCTTACCGGCGCGTATAAGGTGCGCGGCGGCACGAATTTCCTTCTTACTCATCTCGACCGTGGTCTGGTACCCGGCGGTGGTGTCGTCGCCGCGTCGAGCGGCAACCATGGCTTGGGCGTGGCCTGGGCGGCCCGGCGGGCCCGCGTCAAAGCGACGATCGTCTTGCCGGCAGACGTCGTCCGCATCAAGCATGACGCCATCGCCGACTTCGGCGCCCGGATCGTTCTGGCCGAGCCGGATCAATCGGTCGCCTGCGCCGAACACATCGCCAAAACCGAGGGCCTGCTCAACATTCCACCGTATGACCACCCCGCCATCATCGCCGGCCAAGGAACGTGCGCCCTCGAGGCGCTGGCCGAGGTACCGCCGGTGGATGCCATCGTTGTTCCAGTCGGCGGCGGAGCGCTCGCCGCGGGAACAGTACTAGTCGCCGGCCAGGCGAAACGACCGGTGTCGGTCGTGGGAGTCGAGCCCTCGGGCGCCGACGACACCCGACGGTCACTTAGCGCCGGCACGCGGGTAGCAGTGACCCAACCGCACAGCGTGGCCGACGGCCTACTGCCCGCGCGACCGGGCCGGCTCACTTTTGCCATCAACCGCGCCGGTCTGACCGAGGTCGCATGCGTACCCGACGTAGCGATCCTTCGCGCCATGCGCTTTGTTGCGGCGCGGATGAAGCAAGTTATCGAGCCGTCAGCAGCGGTGACCGTTGCCGCGCTCGCCACCGGCCAAATAGCCGGATCCGGCGCTGTTCTGGTCTTGTTTTCCGGCGGCAACGTTAACCTGTCCACGTTTTCAGCACAGCCCGCATGAAACACACGCCCAGAAAGCGACGCGAGGAGCCCTTGGCTAACCGAACACCCTTGCGAGCCCCTGGTCGACAACGACCGAGCACACTCGCAGTTCCCGGATATTTCCTAACATCATCAAAGAGCTGGAGGAACTGAAAACTATGCTGGGTCGAATCAAAGTTCTGGTCTCCGCCACCGCAGTACTGACGTTGCTGGTGGCTGGCTGTAGTAGCTCATCATCCGCATCCGGCACGAGCACCTCACCGTCACTTGGCGGCACTACGGTCGCCTCGGGCTCGTCGTCCGGCGCGGGACCCGCGGCAGCAGGTGCATCGGCCGCCGTCACCACCGGAGGTGGTTCAGCGGACAGTGCCCTCGCCAGCGAGTTGAAACGCCCGGGCCAGCTCTCCGTGGTGACCCAGGATGCCAATGCACCAATGTCATCCATCGTCAACGGGCAACTGACGGGCTACGACATCGAATTCTCGACGGAAATCGCCCGCAGGTTGAACCTGAAGCCGACGTTCGTCAGCATTTCGTTCGACAGTATTTTTGCCGCCGTCGCGAACCACCAGTATGATATTGGCTCGGCGTCGAGCTCGATCACCCTGCCCCGACTGAAGACGGTGTCATTCTCCAGTCCGTACTTCGTGGGGAGTTTCGCAATCGTCGTCCTGAAGTCTTCCAACATCAACGACGAAGCGGCGTTGGACGGCAAGCGGCTCGGTGTGGTCACCGCCAGCATCACCGAGCAATACGCGACCGACAAGTACAAGCAGTCGAGCATCGTGCCGTTCCCAGATGCGTCGTCTCTGCAACTTGCTCTGCAGGCCAAACAGATCGATGCGGCCTTCCTCGACGGCGGCGTCGCCACCGCATACGCTAAGCAGAGTAACTACCCTGCCAAGATCATCTTGACTGTGCCGAACTTCGACCAACCGGCCGGCATCTCCATTGCCAAAGATCACCCTCGACTGTTGGCGGCGGTGAACAAGCAGATCGCGAACATGGTTTCGGATGGAACGTACGGCAAGCTGTATACAAAGTGGTTTGACCCGAGCGTTCCGAAGCTGCCGGGTCCGGATTTCAAGCCGCAAAAGTAACACACGCGTCCAAGTAGCCACATTAGAAGCGATTCGACAGAGGGGCGGCGCCAGACGTGGACAACGTGATCTCCACTTTCTTTAGCTGGGAATACATCAAGATGGCGATCCCGGACATCCTCCGGATCGGTATCGAGAACACGCTCCTACTGTCGGCGCTGTCGACTCTCCTCGGGTTGGTGATCGGCATGACCTTGGCGGTCATGTCGATCTCCAGACACATGGTCTTCAAGATCCCGGCGCGCATCTACATCGACATCTTTCGCGGGCTGCCGATCATCGTGACCATCTTCCTCGTCGGTCTGGGACTGCCAATCGCCGGCGTTGACCCGTTCGGCCAGAATCCCTATCCTTACGGCATCATGGCCTTGGGTATTGTCGCCGGTGCATACATCGCAGAGATCCTGCGCTCCGGAATCCAAAGCGTCGACCCGGGGCAAATGGAGGCGGCCCGATCGCTCGGAATGCCGTACACCAGGGCTATGGCTCGCATCATCGTCCCGCAGGGTCTACGTCGCGTCTTGCCAGCGCTCACCAACCAATTCATCTCTACGATCAAAGACTCCAGCCTCATTTTCAATCTCGGGTTGCTGGCCGGGCAGCGCGAGATCTTCCGCATCGGCCAAGGCCTGACCCAGCAGACCGGAAATGTGTCGCCGCTCGTCGCGTGCGGTGCTGCGTACTTGATCATCACCGTGCCGCTCACCTACATCGTCGAATACCTGGACCGCCGGCTACGACGCGGCCGCAAACTGACACCAGACTTGGTAATGTCAAGTGTTGTTGGGTTTCCGGTGCCCATAGGAACCCCGGACGACGCGAAGGCGATCAAGTGAGGACCGAATCTGTTGCCATATCCATGAGAGATCTTCATAAGTCTTTCGGTCGTCAGCCGGTCCTGCGGGGGATCGACATCGAGATCGCCGATGGCGAAGTGGTGTGCGTGATTGGTCCCTCCGGTTCCGGCAAGTCAACTATGCTGCGCTGTGTCAATGGCTTGGAGCAGATCACATCGGGACAGTTGTGCGTGGCCGGTCAAGTGCTTCCCTGTAGCGAAGGTCAGCTCAATGCGCTACGCGCGAGAGTTGGCATGGTTTTTCAGCATTTCAATCTGTTTCCGCACCTAACGGCACTGCAGAACGTTACCTTCGCCTTGATACATGTCAAAAACAAGTCGAAGGCCGACGCGCGGGCGATCGGTCTGGAGAAGCTTGAGCAGGTCGGCCTGCGCGAGAAGGCGGACAATAGGCCCGCACAAATGTCGGGTGGACAGCAGCAGCGGGTGGCGATCGCCCGGTCATTGGCGATGGGCCCGGCCATCATGTTGTTCGACGAGGCGACGTCGGCGTTGGACCCCGAGTTGGTCAAGGGCGTTCTCCGCATCATCGCGTCGTTGGCCGAAGCAGGCATGACCATGATCGTCGTCACTCACGAAATGGGCTTCGCTCGCGAGGTCGCCGACCGGGTCGTGTTCATGGACCAGGGGGTAATCGTCGAGCAAGGGCCGCCGAATGACTTGTTCTCGAATCCGCAGAGCGCTCGACTCAAGTCGTTCCTGGCCGAAGTGGTGTAAAAGTGACGGGACATATCGAGCGATGCGCGAGAAGGCGAGGTCGGTGATGGACGCAGATGTGGCCGTCGTTGGAGTTGGAACCATGGGAAGTATGGCGGCTTGGCAGCTCGCCGAACGGGGCACGAGCGTCATCGGATTCGACCAATTCGCGCCAGGACATGATCAAAGCGGCGCCGGCGGTGAAAGCAGAATTTTCCGGACCGCGTACCAGGAAGGGACCAGTTATATACCGCTGCTTCAGCGTTCACTGACGCTGTGGCGGGAGCTCGAGACCCAAACGGGTAGCGACTTGCTCACTCTCACCGGCGGATTAACCATCGGGCGACCCGACACCGAAGCGATGCAGAACGTCTTGCAGGGAATCGAACAATATGGCCTCAACCACGCGGTTTTGACCCCGTCGGAAGTCGGCGACAGGTTTCCGGCGCATCACCTCGGTGACGACGAAATCGCAATACTTGATCCGGTGGCCGGCTACGTGAAACCCGAACTGGCTGTACTCACCGCTGCTCGCCGGGCCGAGGCGATCGGCGCCCGACTGCACCGGTACACCAAGATCGTGGACATACAGCCCGACGCGTCCGGTGTGACCCTGCATTCGCTGAACAGAAGTTGGCGGGTGGGCAAGGTCATCGTCACGGCGGGAGCGTGGACCCAGAATCTCGTTCCTTCGTCCGGGGATCATTATGAAATCATCAGGATAGTCCTTGCATGGTGGATTCCGAAGCGTCCGGAACTGTTCACGGCAGAGCGATTTCCGATCTTTGTCAGGCTGGCGGGGGATGCTAGTTTCAGCGGCTGGCCAACAGTCGACGGCACAACGGTGAAGATCGGTCGGAACGGGTCGCACGGAACCGTCGCCGATGCCGACGCGCTGGACAGGAATGTCGCCCAGTCATGGATGGTGAAGGCTCGGCGGGTGGTTCGGGAGTTCCTGCCCGACCTCGAGCCTGATCCGGTGCGGATCAGCGCATATATGGACGGCTGGACATCGACGATGAATCCGGTGATCGGTAATGTTTGGGGCATGGACAATGTGATGGCGATGTACGGCTTTTCAGGGCATGGGTTCAAGATGGCGCCGGTTATGGGCGAGATTGCGGCGGAGCTGGTGACCAATGGGTCAACCGAGTTCGACTTGCGACCGTTCGCCGTCCCGCAAGGCGGGGAGATTTCATTGATTCCTCGGGCGTGACCGTCGCGTCGGTTGTGCCGGATCGGTGAATCCGGCGCTCGCTCATTCCTGTCCCACGTGTAGGACACCGTCTTTTCGATCAGTGCAATCGTGTCTCGATCCAGAAGCGGCGAGCGAGGAAGCACGGCCCGACCGTACAGCCACAGGCTGAACGGAGCACGGTGTCGATCCGAGCCGGACGACCGCCACGGCCCACGAGAGAAAATGATGAGCTGCGAATCGTCGAACTCGACGCAAGCAGGGATGCAGTACGCGTATCCGACAATTGGTAGGATGATCAACATCCGGCGCTCACCGCCATCCTCGCCGCCGACGCCGCCGCTAGCGACCTACGCTCCGACATCGTGCCAGTCTCATCGGTAGCCACACAGTCGCCGGTCGACCCGAGCAACGCGCCCACCTCGAGCGCCTGCTGGACCTCCTGATGAGCGGCCTGACAACCTGAACCGTTCAGCCCATCGGCGTGCGGTGGCCCGCAGCATCGGCCCCTACTGCTGCGCTACTGCGCTAGTGCGCTACTGCGCTACTGCGCTACCCGCACGGCAAACAACGTCGTGCTTGCCCGGTCAGAGGTCCGCTTGCGGTTCGTTTCTTACGGTCTCACATGTCAAGCGACAGGTGCTCGCCCCGGAGAATGGATCGACTTATGTTCACCAGGGGACGGGCGTTCCATCCAGGAGAAGAAGCCGCCGGTCGGGCCGTCATCGGCTAGCAGGGCGAGCCGAACGACGCCGGCTGCAGGCTCGGCGGGGTCGCCCCCGCGGGTCATGCCCGGAACCAGGTTGGTGCGGCGCAGACCAGGGGCTGGAGTGTTCCCGATTTTGTGGACTCGAGATTAAGCCGCAAGCTCGTTTAG
>CAXUHA010000027.1:0-59212 GCA_964250735.1 uncultured Nakamurella sp.
GGTAGAACAGGTCGGTCTCGAGGAAGATCTGGCCGTCGGTGATCGAGATGACGTTGGTCGGGATGTAGGCCGAGACGTCGCCGGCCTTGGTCTCGATGATGGGCAGACCCGTCATCGAGCCGGCACCCAGCTCGTCGGACAGCTTCGCGCAACGTTCCAGCAGCCGGGAATGGAGGTAGAAGACGTCACCCGGGTAGGCCTCGCGGCCCGGCGGGCGGCGGAGCAGCAACGATATGGCCCGGTAGGCCTCGGCCTGCTTGGACAGGTCGTCGAAGATGATCAGGACATGCTTGCCCTCGTACATCCAGTGCTGGCCGATGGCCGAGCCGGTGTAGGGGGCCAACCACTTGAAGCCGGCCGAATCGGAGGCGGGAGCGGCCACGATGGTGGTGTAGGGCAGGGCGCCCGCGTCTTCCAGGGACTGCCGGACACCGGCGATCGTGGTGCCCTTCTGGCCGATGGCGACGTAGATGCAGCGCAACTGCTGCGTCGGATCTCCGGTCTCCCAGTTGGCCTTCTGGTTGATGATGGTGTCCACGCAGACGGCCGTCTTGCCCGTCTTGCGGTCGCCGATGATCAACTGGCGCTGCCCGCGGCCGATCGGGGTCATCGCGTCGATGGCCTTGATCCCGGTCTGCATCGGCTCGCTGACACCCTGCCGCTGCACGACCGAGGCGGCCTGCAGTTCGAGAGCGCGCGTCTGGTCGGACTGGATCTCACCGAGCCCGTCGATGGGCTGGCCGAGCGGGTTGATGACCCGGCCCAGGAAGGCGTCGCCGACCGGGACGGCCAGCACCTCCCCGGTTCTGGTCACCTGCTGGCCCTCTTGCAGGGTGTTGGCGTCACCCAGGATGACGGCACCGATGGTGCGGACATCCAGGTTCAGGGCTACTCCCAGCACCCCGCCGGGGAACTGCAGCAGCTCGTTCGCCATGGCAGAGGGCAGGCCCTCGACGGTGGCGATCCCGTCCCCGGTGCTCGCGATGATGCCGACCTCTTCTCGGGTCACCTCAGGCGCGTACTCGGAGACATAGCCTTCGATCGCATCGCGGATCTCGTCTGCGGAGATCGTCAACTCGGTCATCGCGTTCCCGTTCTGTGTCGTCAGTGCCTGTGTTGTCACTGCCTGTGTCATCGGTGCTGTGTCATCGGTGCTGTGTCACCGGTGCCTGTGCGTCACTACTGATGCTTCTGGACCACCACCGCGGCGCTGCCCGCCACGGTCACCACGGTCACCTCACCCGGCCAACCGTCGACGAAGGTCGTCCAGCCGGCCGGCCACACTGCCGTCGATCACTTCGTCACCGACGCGGATCTTGATTCCGCCCTGGAGAGCAGGCTCCACCACGACATGTGCCGATACCGGGCGACCGTAGATCCGGGCCAGGGCCACGCTGACCCTGGACACCTGCTCGTCGGTGAGCGGCGTCGCGGACTGGACCACCGCGACGATCTTGTCCTTGCGGTCGGCCGCCTGTGCCACGACCTCGCCGACCCCGTGGGAGTAGGACCGGGCCCCCGGATCACGGGCCAGTTGGCTGAGCAGGTCGGCGGTCAGCTGGTGGGCCCGCCCGGCCAGCAGTCGTCCCACCAGGGCGGCCCGGGCGTCGCCAGGGGTGGTCGGGTCGTCCAGGATGACGGAAAGTTGGGGGGCACCGTCCAGAATACGGCTGAATCTGAACAACTGGTCTTCCACGTCGTCGAGCTCGCCGGCCCGCTCGGCGCGCAGGAACATGGCGGTGCGGCCCAGTCGGATCAGCGCATCGGCCAGATCACGGCCACTGGCCCAGGACTGACGCACCGCGAAGTCGACGATCTCGGCCGCCGGTCGGCCGATCTTGCCCGACAGCAGTGAGGACATCAGGCCGGCCCGGTGCTCGACGTCCGTGGTGGCCTCGGACAGCGTCCGACGCAGGGACGGCTCGCGGGTGACCAGGCTGCCCACACCGGCCAGGTCGGACCCCAGCTCGCCCAGGCCGGCATCGTCCAGAGTGGCCGCCGCACGCAGCAGCCGTTCGTTGGACGAGGCCAGTGCCTGTTTGCTGGCGATGTGCTCCATCAGCTCTCCAGCTCGACCAGGAACCGCTCGACCGTGCGCCGCTGGCGGGCCTCGTCGGCCAACGACTCGCCGACGACCTTGCTGGCCAGTTCCACCGATACCCGGCCGAGATCGCCGCGGAGCTCGGCGACGATCTGGGCGCGCTGCGCGTCGAGCTGGGCCCGGCCCGCCGCCGCGATGCGCTCGCTCTCGGCCTGCGCCTGGGCCAGCATGTCGTCCCGGATGGCCTGGGCCTGGGCCCTGGCGTCCTCGCGGATCTTCGCCGCTTCCTCGCGGGCGCCGGCCAGCTGTTGGCGGTACTGGGCCAATGCCTCGGCGGCCTCGTTCTGCGCCTCGGCGGCCTGCGCGATCCCGCCCTCGATCGCCTGTGTTCTGGCCGCGTATGCCTTTTCGAACATCGGCCAGACGAACTTCTGCAGCACGAAGAGCAGGACGGCGAACCCGATCGCAGCGATCAGGACCTCGCCCCACGGCAGGCCGATCGGATTGGTCGTCTCCCCCTCGGCGGCGAGGGTGCTGACAAGTGCATGCATGGATGGTTATCCCTCGGCTGGTACCGGTGTGTGGACGGTGTCGATCAGCTGGTGGGCAGGATGAACGGCACGACGAAGCCGAGTAGGGCCAGCGCCTCCGACACCGCGAAGCCCAGGAACGCATAGGTCCGGGTCAGGCCGGCGGACTCGGGCTGCCGTGCCGTCGACTGAATGTAGGACGCCCACACGATGCCGACACCGATGCCGGGTCCGATCGCGGCCAGGCCGTAGCCGATGGTGCCGAGGTTGCCGATGATCTGGGTTTCGGCGAGGTTGGCGACAACTGACATTGGAGTGGTTCTCCCTCATGGTGTGGTACTGAGCGGGGGCTGATCCCACCGGCGCGGAATCAGGTACTGCGGGATCGGGACGTCGGATGACATCGGGACATCGGATGACTCAGTGCGAGTCGGCGAGCGAACTCTCCAGGTAGATGGCGGCCAACAACACGAAGACGTAGGCCTGCAGGGCACAGATGAGCAGCTCGAAGAACACCAGGAAGATGCTGGCCACGAACGGCAGGACCGACAGCACCTTGTTGAAGATCCCGCTCGATTCCAGCAGGAAGATGGTGCCGGCGGAGGCGACGCCGACGAGCATGTGGCCGGCGAACATGTTGGCGAAGAGTCGGACGGCGAGGGTGAACGGCCGCAGGATGATGTTCGACAGGAACTCGATCGGGATCAGCAGGATGTGCATGGCCGGCGGGATGCCCGGGATGTAGCACATCAGTTTCAGGTAGCCGAACAACCCGTGCTTGCGGATCCCCACAACGTTGTAGATCACCCAGATCATCAACGCGAGCAGCACCGGTACGGCGAAGTGCGAGGTGACCGGCAGCTGGGCCACCGGCAGGAGCTCCCACAGGTTCATCACCAGTACGAAGACGAACAGCGTGGCCAGGAATCCAGCCCACTTCCGGCCGTTCGCGCCGAGGATCTCGATGGCCACGCCGTTACGGACGAACCCGTACAGACTCTCGCCGGCGAACTGCAGCTTGCCCGGCAGCACCGCCGCCCGACGGGAGGAGACCATGAAGAACGCGATAATGACGATGACACCCAGGATCAGCAGGCCCATCGCCTTGACCGACGCGATGACCGAACCGTCGCCGAGCTTGTCGAAGAAGAACGAGTGCTCGACGCTGGGGGGTGTGAACCCGCCGCCCTCGGCGG
This sequence comes from uncultured Nakamurella sp., assembly GCA_964250735.1. Lineage (GTDB taxonomy): Bacteria > Actinomycetota > Actinomycetes > Mycobacteriales > Nakamurellaceae > Nakamurella. Next base: position 3,768 of record CAXUHA010000027.1, read on the forward strand.
CCAGGTAGAGGCTGACGCTCGACAGGGTTAGGGACACTCGGTCTCCCTTCGGGTGTTGGCCGGAGGCGGCCCGGGTCGGGGGTCGTGGCGGGATCGGTACAGGTGCGGGTCGTATTGAGCCGGCCGAGCGGCGGTCGTCCCGTCGCCATCGGGCCGACCGGCCCGGAAACCGCCGTGCCTGGCCACCACTGCATAGATGCCGAGCGCCATGCCGACGATCAGTCCGACCGGAGCGAGGAAGGTGATTCCCCACCACCGGTCAAGTACCCAACCGATGCCACCCCACACGACGAAACCGCCGATCAGGGTGGTCATGACGGCCCAACCCTCGTCAGCCCCGGTAGAGGTGGAGTCGGCTTTGGCCCGCATCTTCATGGCTTCAGGACAGTATCAGTAACCCTCCGGTAACGTCGCGCCAGGGAGGACACTTTTCTACGACGTGTCGAACCGGATCCGGTGGGGCCGAACCCGCGTCGGTCAGGCATTTTTCGCCCGGCGGGCCCGGTGGCCTCCGGTGGGGACGGTGACGCGGTGTCGCCGGAAGCCGGTCAGCCCGGGTCGACGTAGTAGATCTTGGTGGTCCAGACGTAGCGCATGTGCGCGCCCAGCCAGAAGAACAGTCCGAGACCGACGGCGGCGGCCATCCAGTGCGTGTCGATCACGCCGTCCCTGGGCATCACCGTCAGCACCACGCCCAGCGCCACGATCTTGACCACGTACGCCGAAAGAGCCGCCAGCATCACCAGTTTCGGGTTTCGCTGACCGGCCTGGGCGATGACAAGCGCGGAGAGGCTGAAGAAGGCACCCACGATCAGCGTGCCCACCGCCGCTCCGGCGGCCGCCCGTCCGCCGGCGACGAGGGAGCCGACCACCGCGAGAGTCGCACCGGCGGCGGCCAGCGCCGCCCAGCACACCCGCAGATGACCGAGCGACCAGACACCGCCGGTGCGGCTGCGCTCGGCCGCCCGTCGGGCCGCAGCCACGTTCTCGGCGATGTCGTCACCCGGAGGCCTGCTTCTGTTCACGGCCTCGATCCTCCCCGACCGTCAACCGGCTCGACGACCATCGACACCGCCCGACGGCGGCCGAGGCGACGGGCCCGCGCCCACGGCCACACGGAGACCAGCAGGGACAACCCCAACGCGATGACCACCGGCCCCAGTACCGCCTGCCATCGGGCGAAGACCAACGACACCGACCCGGCTGACAGCACGAACGCCCAGAGGTAGAAGATCAGCACGGCCTGCCGATGGGTGTGTCCGATGCCGAGCATGCGGTGGTGCAGGTGCCGCTTGTCGGCGCTGAACGGGTGCCGGCCCTCCTTGGTGCGCCGGGCCACGGCCAGGATGAAGTCCAGCAGCGGGATGAAGACCACGGCCAACACCACGATCACCGGCGCGAGCAGCGCGACCGTGCCCCGTGGCCCGAAGTTGGCGCTGGTCGACGCCAGTTGGCCGCCGGAGGTGACGATGGCCGCGGCCATGGTCAGGCCGATGAACATCGAACCGGAATCGCCCATGAAGATGCGGGCCGGGTAGAAGTTGTGCGGCAGGAAACCGAGGCAGGCGCCGATCAGGGCGGCGGCGATCAACGGAGCCTGCGAGGCCGACGCGTCATCGCCGGTCACCGCCAGTTGGTGAACCGAGAAGACGAACACGCCGATGGCCGAGATGGTGGCGACGCCGGCCAGCAACCCGTCCAGCCCGTCGATGAAGTTCATCGCGTTGGCCAGCACGATGGTGATCAGCACGGTGACCAATGCCCCCTGGGTCTGGTCCAGGGACACCGCTGACCCGCCGTAGCTGGACGGGAGCCAGACCACCAGCCAGGTGACGCCGTACAGAACCAGTACGCCCGCGGCCAGGATCTGGCCGAACAACTTGGTGACCGCATCCAGGTCGAACCGATCGTCCAGGACGCCGACCAGCACGATCACCGCGCCGGCCACCAGCACCCCCTGGATGGAGGACGACGAGTCGAAGGCCCGGCGCAGCGTGGGCATGTTCCGGGCGATCAGGATGGCGCAGGCCACGCCGAGATAGACGGCGACCCCGCCCATCCGGGGTGTCGGCAGCCGGTGCACGTCACGGTCGCGGATGGGCGTGACGGCGCCGATCTTGGACGCCAGCAGCCGCACACCGCCGGTGGCCAGGAACGTCACCAGCGCCGCAGTCGCGAACACCAGCGCGTACTCCCGCGCCGGGATCGCGATCTGAGCCATCGAATCAGGGTAGCGGGGGTCAACTTGCCCGGCGGGGATCAACATCAGCGGCGGGGATCAACGTTGACCTCATGGGACAGGAGTGTCGGGAGCGAACTTCTTCATCCCTGCGGGACATGTTGATCCCCGCCGTACGACGGCCCGGTCAGGCGTCGGCGGCCTCGACCTGGCCGGCCACCTCACGCAGTGCGTCGAGGGACACCGCACCCTGCCGCAGCACCACGGGCACGGGACCGGTGACGTCCAGGACGGTGGAGGCCACGCCGATCGGTGACGGGCCGCCGTCGAGGTAGACACTGACCAGCTCCCCGAGCTGCTGCTCGGCCTGGTCGGCGGTGACCGCGGGCGGATGCCCGCTGCGGTTCGCGCTCGAGACGGCCATCGGCCCGACCGTGCGGAGCAGATCGAGCGCGACGGGGTGCAACGGCATCCGCAGCATCACCGTGCCCTTGGCGTCGCCCAGGTCCCAGGACAGCGACGGCGCATGTTCGACCACCAGCGACAACCCGCCGGGCCAGAACGCCTCGACCAGTTTCGTGGCCACCGGGGGCACGGCGACGACCAGCCCCTCGATCGTCTTCCAGGAGCCGACGAGAACGGGCACCGGCATGTCCGGCCCGCGTCCCTTTGCGGCCAGCAACGCCCGGACCGCCACCGCGTCGAACGCGTCGGCGCCGATTCCGTACACCGTGTCGGTCGGCATCACCACCAGTTCGCCGGCGGCGGCGGCCGCAGCCGCGGCGATCAGGCCGGCGCGTCGTTCCGCCGGATCACCGCACTGGAAGGTCGTCATGTGGTCATCCTCATGTGGTCATCTCAGCGGGGTGATGCTGAGCGGGGGTCATTCTGAGCGGGGCATTCTCAGCGGGGTCATCCGGACGCGCCGGGCGGTGACGAACCGGGGCCGCCCGGTCAGATCCGGATGGTCGACCACATCGGCCAGCACCCGGCGCATCGACAACAGGGCCGGCACCGACTCGCCGTGGGTGTCGTCGTGCTCGACGGCCAGCACCCCGCCCGGTTTGAGCAGGCCCGCGGCCACCGAGATCAGCGGTCTGATGACGCTCAGGCCGTCCTCGCCGGCGAACACCGCCTCGGCCGGATCGTGATCGGCCACCTCGGGGGCCACCACGGTTCCGACGGGCACGTACGGCGGATTGGCCGTGACCAGGTCGACGGTCCCGTCCAGGTCGGCGAGCAGCCGCTCGTCGGTGACGTCGCCCCCGCGCAGATCGATCGGGGAACCGCCCGCCTGCACGTGCACATCGATGTTGCGCCGAGCCCAGGCCAGCGCGCCGGCGGCCCGCTCGACGGCATGGATGACCGCGTCCGGCCGGGCCTGCGCGATGGCCAGCGCGATCGCGCCACTGCCGGAGCACAGATCGACCACCACCGGCGCGCTCACGTCCCGGATCGCCGCGACCGCCCATTCGACCAGCACCTCGGTCTCCGGTCGCGGGATGAAAACTCCGGGTCCGACCTGCACCGTGGTCCGGCCCAGCACCGCAGTACCGGTCAGGTGCTGCAGCGGCACCCGATCGGTCCGCTGCTGCACCAGTTCCCGGTAACGCTCGACCCACTCCGGCCCGACCAGCGGCTGCAAGCCGAGCTTGGTCCGCGGAGTGTCGAGCAGGTGTGCGGCCAGTTCCTCGGCGTCGAAGCGAGGGCTCGGCACACCCGCCTTCGCCAGGTCCTGCGCAGCCGAGATGATCTGCACCCGAACCGACTCACGTTCCATGGGTTCCGTCCCCACCCAGCCGCTCCGCGCGATCCGCCTGGTCAAGGCTGTCGAGCACCGCGTCCATTTCGCCGTCCAGAACGGCGTCCAGGTTGTAGGCCTTGAACCCGACGCGATGGTCGGCGATCCGGTTCTCAGGAAAGTTGTACGTCCGCACCCGTTCCGACCGGTCCACGGTGCGGACCTGTGACCGGCGCGCGTCCGCCGCGGCCGAGGCCGCGGAATCGCGGGCGGCGGCCAGCATCCGGGCCCGCAGAATCCGCATGGCCTGTTCCTTGTTCTGCAGTTGGGACTTCTCGTTCTGGCAGGACACCACGATGCCGGTCGGCAGGTGGGTGATCCGGACCGCCGAGTCGGTGGTGTTCACACTCTGACCGCCCGGCCCCGATGACCGGAAGACGTCCACCCGCAGATCGCCCGGATCGATGACGACGTCCACCGTGTCCTCTGCTTCCGGTGCCACGAACACGCCCGCCGCGGACGTGTGGATGCGCCCCTGGGATTCGGTGACCGGCACCCGTTGCACGCGGTGCACACCACCTTCGAACTTGAGCCGGGCCCACACGCCGTCGGCCGGAGCCGGGGAACCGGGCGCCTTGACCGCGAGGGTCACATCCTTGTAGCCGCCGAGATCGGATTCGGACTGGGCCAGGATCTCGGTTTTCCATCCGTGCCGTTCCGCGTACCGGACGTACATCCGCAGCAGGTCACCGGCGAACAACGCCGACTCCTCGCCGCCCTCCCCCGCTTTGATCTCGATGATCGCGTCCTTGGCGTCATCGGGATCGCGAGGCGTCAGCAGTCCGGCGAGCTTGGTCTCCAGCTCCAGCACCTGGTCGGTGAGCGAAGCGACCTCATCGGCGAACGAGTCGTCCTGCGCGACCAACTCGATCGCCGCTCCCAGGTTCCCCCGGCTGATTTCCAGGGCGCCGGCGGTGGTGACGATGGGGGTCAGTTCGGCATACCGCCGGCCCAACCGGCGGGCCAAATTTTGATCCGCGTGGATCGACGGATCGCTGAGCTGTTGCTGCAGGTCCGCGTACTCGGCGATCAGATTGGCCGCCGGCCCCGGCCGCGCGCCGGACGGAGAGGTGTCGGTCATCGACGGTCCCTTCTCCTCGAGCCGTGCCCGCAGACAGCAAACGGCGCCCACCGGCCGGGTGGCCGACGGGCGCCGTCGAACAGCTAACGACTGCGCTTGCCGTAACGGGCCTCGAAACGGGCTACCCGGCCGCCGGTGTCCAGAATCTTCTGCTTGCCGGTGTAGAACGGGTGGCAGTTGGAGCACACCTCAACCGCGATCTTTCCGCTGGTCTTCGTGCTGTGCGTCTCGAAGGAGTTGCCACAGCTGCAGGTCACCTCGGTGGTGACGTACTCGGGGTGAATACCGGTCTTCACGGGAAATCCTCTCGTAGAGTCGCGATCAGCCGCCGGGTCGCCTGCACTGCTGTGCAGCACGTGAACCGGAGCAGGACTCGACCTTCCAGTTTGCCAGATGTCGCCACGGCCGCCAAACCACCAGCACGGTCTAGTTCACGAGCGTGATCGCCAGACCGCCGACCGGAACCGGGCGACCGATCAGGGCACCGAGCCGGTTGGGCACTTCGGTGAGTCTGGCCACCCACCCGTACTTGCCGATCAGCGCAGGCTTCACGCCGGACAGCTCATTGTCCTCGAGAATCCGGGCCCGCCCCGGGACCGACCGGCCCAACGGTCGACCGGTGCGAGAACACGGCCCGACCTCGACGCGAGGATCCCGCCGGATCCGTTTGACTTTGCCCGCCGTCGGGTTCGTCCAGACCAGCAACTCGTCACCGGCCCGAACGGCCCAGACCGCGGTCGGAACGGCTGTTCCGTCGCGACGGAACGTGGTCAACAGCACATAGCGTGTCCTCGCCAGGACGGCCAACGACGACTCCATACGAAACCCCTCTCCAGCCGACGTTCCCGACCGGACGACCGGATGGACTCCGGTACCGGTCGACGTCTCGGGCCCGGTCGTTGGCCCACGTCCAGGTGCTCGACGTCTAGGTGCTCTTGGCCACCTGCATCAGGAATTCGACGTTGCTCTTGGTCTTGCGGAGCCGGTCGAGCAGCAGTTCCAGGGCCTGCTGCGAATCCAGCGCCGAGAGGACCCGCCTCAGCTTGACGGTGATGGCCAGCTCGTCGGGCGAGAGCAGCAGATCCTCCTTACGGGTGGACGACTGGTCCACGTCGATGGCCGGGAAGATCCGCTTGTCGGCGATCCGGCGATCCAGCTTGAGTTCTGCGTTGCCCGTTCCCTTGAACTCCTCGAAGATCACCGTGTCACCGGCAGAACCGGTCTCGACCAGCGCGGATGCGAAGATCGTCAGCGAGCCCCCGTGTTCGATGTTGCGGGCCGCCCCGAGGAAACGTTTCGGCGGGAAGAGCGCCGTCGAGTCGACACCGCCGGACAGGATCCGTCCGGAGGCCGGCGCGGCCAGGTTGTACGCCCGCCCGAGCCGGGTGATCGAGTCGAGCAGCACCACGACGTCGCGGCCCATCTCGACCAGGCGCTTGGCCCTTTCGATGGACAGCTCGGCCACCATGGTGTGGTCGGCCGGGGGTCGGTCGAACGTCGAGGCGATGACCTCACCCTTGACCGATCGCTGCATGTCGGTGACTTCTTCGGGGCGTTCGTCGACCAGCACCACCATGAGGTGGACCTCGGGGTTGTTGGTCGTGATGGCGTTCGCCACGGCCTGCAGAATCGAGGTCTTACCGGCCTTGGGCGGCGAGACGATCAACGCGCGCTGCCCCTTGCCGACCGGCATGACCAGATCGATGATCCTGGTGGTCAGAATGTGCGACTCGGTCTCCAGACGCAGCCGCTCGTTCGGGTAGAGCGGCGTCAACTTGGTGAACTCCGGCCGGTCCTTGGCCAGCTCCGGATCCTGGCCGTTGACCGAGTCGAGCCGCACCAGCGCGTTGAACTTCTGCCTGGTCCCGGTCTCGCCGTCCCGCGGAGCCCGGACCGCGCCGGTCACCGCGTCGCCGCGACGCAGCCCGTTCTTCCGGATCTGGGAGAGCGAGACGTAGACGTCGTTCGGGCCGGACAAGTAGCCCGAGGTGCGGATGAACGCGTACGAGTCGAGCACGTCCACGATTCCGGCCACCGGTACCAGTACGTCGTCGTCACGTACCTCGGTGTCGGGTGGGGCGTCGGCGAACCGGTCGCGGGTGCGACGGTTGCGGTCCCGGAAGCGGCGACCACGACGGCTGTCCGGGTCGTCACCCTCCTGGCCACGGTTGTCGCTGCGGTTGTCGGGGCGATTGTTGTCCGGGCGGTTGGCGTCCTGTCGGCTGCTGTCCTGCCGGGTGTCCCGACCGTTGTTCCTGGCCGCCTGCCCGTCGCGGTTCTGCCCGTCCCGGCTCTGCCCCTGGTTCTGCCCCTGGCCGGCCGGCGGATTCTGCGGGTCGCGGACGGCGGCCGCGTCGTTGCCTCCCGACGGTCCGTCGGTGGCGCCGTCGACCGTGCGGTTCTCCCGATCCCGCCGATTGCGCCGGCTCCGACGGCTGCTCCGCGGACCGTCCTCACCGTCGTAGGAAGGACGGTCGTGGCGCTCCGCTCCGTTCCCACCGGGCTGCGCAACGCCGGCGGCCGGCGCCGCCGCGGCAGTGGACGTGTCGACCGCCGCAACAGCGGATGAGTCGAGCGCAACCGGCCGGTCGGGCGACGCGACAGCGGACGGGTCGGCCACTGCGACAGCGGACGAGTCGAGCGTCGCGGCGGACGGGTCGGCCGCTGCGCGCGTGGTCGGCGCAGGGCCGTCGGTCTGGTCCGGCACGGGGGTCGCGGCCACCTGCGTGGTCGGCGGCCGGTCGCCGGAGGGAGAAGGAGGCGCGTCCGCATTCGAGGACGCAGCGGACCCCTCGGCCGGCCGGGCCGGGGCCGGCTCCGACACCGCGGTGGATGGGCTGGGCGCGCCTTCCGGGCGGCCCGCAGCGCGGCGGCGGGTACGTTGCGGCACGTCGATGTCCAACGCCAGGGTGGGCTCACCGGCGTGGCCGTTCGTGCCGATCGAGGACGTGCCGATCGAGGACGTGCTGGTCGCGGACGTGCTGGTCGCGGACGTGCCGTTCAAGGACGTGCCGTTCTGGGCGCCGTTCGCGCCGGAATCGGTACCGACGGCCGCGCCGGTGCGGCGCGACGCGGCCGGGGCGGCGGAATTCTGGTGGGCGGCAATGGCCGACACCAGGTCGCCCTTGCGCAGTCCCGAGGTGCCTTTGATGCCGAGCTGGGCCGCCAAAGCCTTCAGATCGGCCAACACCATGCCCGAAAGTCCCTCACCGCGGCGCGTTCGCGCTGTGGTGGTAGAGGAGACGGGCTGCTCCGTGGTTTCGCTCACGAAGATCCTTCCTGTCCGACGCGGGGAATGCCGGTCGGTTCGAAGCGCCGACGTCGGTGCGCCGGCAGCAGATCCACACCCGGCGGGTGTGGAGGGAATTGATCGCCCGGGTGCGGAGAACCAGTGGCGGGCTCCCTGCAGCGAGGGCTTGGTCGGGCCCCTGTGGTCGACTCAGAGCCCGGTTGGTCGACGTGAGGTCGACATGCGAATGAACTCACACCCGAGCGATTTGACCTTCTGTGTTGGCTCGAACTTGCCTTGGCTCGAACTTCCGTTGGCTCGAACTTCTGTGCTGGGACACATCGCCATACGTGGAACCGTCGGATATCCACTCATCGGCCCGGTGCGACGCATCGAGAGGGAGGATGATGGAGTTCGTCAAATCGAATCCCCGAGATTCCGGCGGCACAGCTCACGACCGGTGATCAGACACCAGCCTAGACGAATGTCTGTCCTGGCGGCAACAGAACCGCCGGGGTCGCACGCGGAAGATGTGAGCGACGGCTCGCTTCGCGGGCCCGAATCGTCCTGAACTCCCGGTTTCCGTCCGGCGGCAGCGAGTATCCTTACATCGGCTAATAGTTACGAACCTACAACCGATGGAGCCGGCCGTCGTGCCTGAACCGACCCTCACGTCCGACCTGACCGCCGTCCCCGAGAGGTCGGCCAGGCGAAAGGCCGTGATCCTGGCCATCTGCTGCATGAGCCTGTTGATCGTCGGCATGGACGGCACCATCGTCAACGTCGCCCTGCCGTCGATCAGGACCGACCTGGGCGTGAGCGTGTCCGGCCTGCAGTGGGTCATCGACGCCTACACACTGACCCTGGCCAGCCTGCTCATCCTGTCGGGATCCACCGCGGACCGGATCGGCCGTCGGCGCATGTTCCAGATCGGGCTCGCCACTTTCACCGGCGGGTCGGCGCTGTGCAGTCTCGCGCCGACGCTGGCCTGGCTGATCGTCGCCCGCATCATCCAGGGGGTGGGCGGTTCGATGCTGAACCCGGTGGCCATGTCCATCATCACCAACGTGTTCACCGAACGACGCGAGCGGGCCAGAGCGATCGGAATCTGGGGCGGCGTGGTCGGTATCAGCATGGGACTGGGCCCGGTGATCGGCGGGGTCCTGATCCAGACCGTGGGCTGGCGCTGGATCTTCTGGATCAACGTCCCCATCGGCATCACAGCGATCGTCCTGGCCCGGTTGTTCGTTCCGGAGTCGAAGGCGGCCAGGGCCAGGCCGGTCGATCCGGTGGGTCAGCTCCTGGTCATCGGGATGCTGTCCGCCCTCACCTACGCGATAGTCGAGTCGTCGCGGCTGCACTGGACCTCGCCGGCACTCTGGACGATCATCGCGGCGGCCCTGCTGGCTCTTGTCGCCCTGCTGATCTACGAACCCCGACGGGTCGATCCCCTCATCGATCTGCGGTTCTTCCGCAGCGCACCGTTCTCCGGCGCGACCGTCATCGCCGTGGCCGCGTTCGGCGCCTTCGCCGGCTTCCTGTTCCTGAACAGCCTGTATCTGCAGGAGGTACGCGGCTTCTCGGCGCTGCAGGCCGGATTCACGGTCTTCCCGATGGCCGTCATGACGATCATCTTCGCGCCGCTGTCCGGCCGACTGGTGGGCTCGGGCCACGCCCGGCTGATCTTGATCGCGGCCGGGACCGCCATGGCGGCCGGTGGTGCCGGACTCACCGTGATGACGCCGACGACCCCACTGGCCTATCTGATCGGCTGCTACGTCGTTTTCGCCATCGGATTCGGCCTGGTCAACCCGCCGATCACCAACACGGCCGTCTCCGGAATGCCGATGAGCCAGGCCGGGGTCGCCGCGGCGGTGGCCTCGACCAGTCGACAGGTCGGCGCGACTCTCGGTGTTGCGGTGATCGGTTCTGTGCTGGCGGCCGGCGCGACGGGGTCGGCGTCATCGGCCGGAGCGGCCGTCTCCGCCGCAGCGGTGGCCGGCATCGTGGCGAACGCACAGGCGGCCTGGTGGATCATCACCGGCTGCGGAGCCGCCGTGGTGGCCATCGGCGTCCTGACCACCGGGCCGTGGGCGCGGACCACGGTCGGCCGGGTCGCCGACCTGATGCAGGGCGAAGCCCCCGCACACCCCACGCCGGTCCGATGACGATCGAGCGGAGCGCACCGGGAGCGGCCGACGACGCAGGATGCGACCCGCCGGGCACCCCGTCACGGGCCGAAGTCGCGGCCTGGCAGGCGATCCGTGACATGGTGATGAACCACCTGGCCACGCGCCGGACGGAGGTCGGTGATCGACTAGGGATCAGTTTCATCAAGGCGAAGGCCTTGCGCAGCCTGACCTCGGGCCCGCTCACCATGGGTGAACTCACTGCCGACCTCAGCACTGATCCGCCCTACACCTGCGTCGTGGTCGACGACCTCGTGGCGCGCGGGTTGGCCGTGCGCGGCGGGCACCCGGCGGATCGTCGGCGCAAACTGGTCGGTCTGACGCCCACCGGACGCGAGATGGCCGACGTGGCGCAGCAGATTCTGGACTGCCCGCCGCCGGGTTTCGCCGCCCTCACCGCCCAGGAACTCGGCCAGATCGCCGACATCCTGCACCGCGTGTCGGGCACCCACCCGGCCCTGCTGCGGACCCCCTCCCGCTGGGATCAACATCCGCCGCAGCCCCCATCCGGCGGGGATCAACATCCGCGGCGGGGATGAAATTGCACCATCGCGTCCCACCCGTCCCATTTCGCACACGTTCATCCCCGCAGTGACGTGCAGTCCAGCGGGAGTGCAGTCCAGCGGGCGGTCAGTCCAGCGGTGTTCAGTCGGTCCGCACCGTGGCGCCGGCGGTCGAGATCGGCACCCGGCGGGCGGCGAAACCCCTGCGCTGCCACTGGCCCAGGTCGATCTCGACGGTGCTCAGGGCCAGCACCGACGGCCCCGCGCCGGAGATGACCGCGGCGATACCCGCCGCGCGCAGGTCGGCCAGCAGCGCAGCGGAATCGGGCATCGACCCGGCCCGATACTGCTGATGCAGTCGGTCCCGCGTGGCCTCCAGCAGGTAGCCGGGTTCGGTGGTCAGCGCGTGCACCATCAGCGCCGCCGCAGCGGCGTTGGCCGCGGCATCGGAGTGCGGAACCGCCTGCGGCAGAAGCGTTCTGGAATGACTGGTGGACGAGGTCTGGGCGGCAGTGAAGATCACCGCACGCACCTCGGGGTGCACGTCCCGGCGGACCGCCGCGGCGGCATCGTCCGCGCCGATCCAGGCCAGGGTGAAGCCACCGAGCAGCGCCGGCGCGACATTGTCGGGGTGGCCTTCCATTCCGGTGGCCAGCTGCAGTACCTGATCCGCGGCGATCGAAATGCCCTCCGGGAGCAGACCACGGCCGAGCAACAGCCCGGCCACGATGGCGGCGGCGGAAGAGCCCAGGCCCCCGGCGTGCGGAATCTCGTTCCGGCACCGCAGCCACACCGGCGGCAGTTCGAGGTCGACGTGATGCCAGGCCCTCTGCATGGCCCGGACGACGAGATGATTCTGGTCCGTCGGGAGCAGGCCGGCCCCGACGCCCTGCACCTCCACCCGCAGGCCATCCGGGCAGGCCACGGCGGTCACCTCGTCGTGGACCTGCAGCGCCAATCCGAAGCAGTCGTAGCCGGGACCCAGGTTGGCCGACGTCGCCGGCACCCTGACGCTGACCGACCGGTCGGAGGCGGCCGGGTCTGATCCGAAGCTCACGACAGATCCAGCGCGTCCGTCACGGCCTGCGGGTCCACCGGGATCACGGTCGGGGCGGTCAACCCGGCCAGCGCGGTCTGCGGGTCCTTCAGCCCGTTGCCGGTGACCGTGCACACCACCAGAGAACCGCGCTGGAGCCGGCCGTCGGCTGCGGTGACGAGCAGGCCGGCGATGGAGGCCGCCGAGGCCGGTTCGACGAAAACCCCTTCGATGCCGGCCAACAGCCGGTACGCATCCAGAATCTGTTCATCGGTGACGGCCGCGATGATCCCGCCCGAGTCGTCCCGGGCGGTGATCGCCCCGGTCCAGGACGCCGGTGCGCCGATCCGGATCGCGGTGGCGATGGTCTCGGGGTGGGCGACCGGATGACCGAGTACCAACGGAGCGGCCCCGGCAGCCTGGAACCCGAACATTCGCGGACGGCCGGAGACGACCGCGTCGGCGTGATATTCGCAATAGCCTTTCCAGTAGGCGGTGATGTTGCCGGCGTTGCCCACCGGGAGCAGGTGCACATCGGGCGCCTGTCCGAGCACGTCACAGATCTCGAAAGCGGCGCTCTTCTGTCCCTCGATGCGGACCGGGTTCACCGAGTTGACCAGGGCGATCTCCTGGTGGGTGGCCGCGGTTTTTCTGGCCAACTCGAGGCAGTCGTCGAAGTTGCCCTGCACCTGGAGGATCCGGGCCCCGTAGACGACCGCCTGAGCGAGTTTGCCGGCGGCGATCTTCCCCTCGGGAATCAGCACGGCGCACGTCATGCCGGCTCGGGCGGCGTAGGCGGCGGCCGACGCCGAGGTGTTGCCGGTGGACGCGCAGATGACGACCTTGGCCCCGCCGGCCAGCGCATGGGTCACCGCCACCGTCATGCCGCGGTCCTTGAAGGAGCCGGTGGGATTCGATCCTTCGATCTTCAGCCAGACTTCGGCGCCGGTCCGGGCGGACAGCGCCGGAGCCGGCAGCAACGGGGTGCCCCCCTCCAGCAGGGTGATCGGTCGGGCGCCCGCCGGTATCGCAATACGGTCGGGGTAGGCGGCGATGAGCCCCGGCCAGCCCGGCTCGACCCGGTTCTGCGGCCGCGCCGCGGCGCCGTTGGTCACGCCACATCCCCCATGACTCTCATCACCGATGTGACCCGGTGCACCGAATCCAGCTCCGACAACCGGCTGACGATGACGGACAACGCCGCGTCCGGCGCCGTGTGGGTGACCACCACCAGCGTCGCCTCCGCTCCCCGCCCCTGTTGCCGCACCGTCGAGATCGACACGCCCGCGTCGGCGAACGAGGTGGCGACCGCAGCCAACACGCCGGCCCGGTCGTCCACGTCCATGCTGATGTGGTATCGCGCCGGCACCTGACCCATCGGCTGCACCGGCAACGCGGCGTAGGCGGACTCACGCGGCCCCCGACCGCCGCTGATCTTGTTGCGGGCCACCGCGACCAAATCCCCCAGCACGGCCGACGCGGTCGGCGCGCCGCCGGCGCCCGGGCCGTAGAACATCAGCCGCCCCGCCGATTCGGCCTCCACGTAGACCGCGTTGTAGGCGCCGTCCACCCCGGCCAGCGGATGGGTCCTGGGCAGCATCACCGGATGCACCCGCGCCGACACCGCCTGCCCATGCCCGGTGGTCACCCGCTCGCAGATGGCCAACAACTTGATCACGCAGTCCATTTCGGCGGCGGCCTCGATATCGGCGGCGGTGACACCGGCCATGCCTTCCCGGTAGACGTCCGCCGCGCCCACCCTGGTGTGGAAGCCGATCGAGGCCAGGATGGCAGCCTTGGCGGCGGCGTCGAAACCGTCCACGTCGGCCGTCGGATCGGCCTCCGCATACCCGAGCCTGGTGGCCTCCTTGAGGGCCAGCTCGTAACTGGAGCCGTCGGCCGTCATCGACGACAGGATGAAGTTCGTGGTGCCGTTGACGATGCCCATGATGCGCGAAATGCGATCCCCGGCCAGAGATTCCCGAATCGGTCGGATCAGCGGGATGGCGCCGGCCACGGCGGCCTCGAAGTACAGATCAGCGCCCGCCGCGTCGGCGGCCTCGTACAGCACCGGCCCGTCCTCGGCCAGCAGCGCCTTGTTGGCCGTCACCACAGCCGCCCCCCGACGGAGCGCCGTCAGCACCAGCTCCTTGGTCGGGTCGACCCCACCGATCACCTCGATCACCACGTCGACGTCGTCCCGGACGACCAACGACATGGCGTCCGTGGTGAGCAGGTGCGCGGGAATCTCCGGATGGTGATGCAACCGCCGAACGGCCACGCCGACCAGTTCCAGTGGGGCGCCGACCCGCGCGGACAGCTCGTCACCCTGCTCGCGCAGCAGCCGGACCACCTGGGAGCCGACCACGCCGGCGCCGAGCACCACCACCCGGACCCCCGTCACCGACGGGTCCTCCTGACGTTGTCCCGGAACAGCATGGCGGCGTAGATGAGCAGTGCGACGACGACCAGTAGAGCCAGGATCGCGATGGTGGCCTTCAACCACCCGGGCATGGCCGGCTTGATCAGCACCACCACGATCAGCACGGCCGCCAGCCCGAGCAGGATCGCCGCCGGCACGACGGAAGGCGGTTTGGCATCACCGGGCCGGTCCGGTCCGGGCAGGTTGCTCACCAGGTCTCCAGAAGCATCAGGTCGTCGTCGGTCTCGCGCCGCAGCAGCTGCCGGTGTGTGCCATCGGCCACCGCGATGACCGGCGGCCGGGGCAGGCGGTTGTAGTTGCTCGCCATCGCATAGCAGTACGCGCCGGTGGCCGCGACCGCGAGCAGATCACCGACGGCGACGTCCGATGGAAGGTAGCAGTCCCGGACGACGATGTCCCCGCTCTCGCAGTGCTTGCCCACCACCCGGCACCGGGCGGGGGGGGCGGCCGACGACCGGGAGGCCAGCACCACCGTGTAGTCGGCGTCGTACAGGGCGGTGCGGATGTTGTCGCTCATCCCGCCGTCGACGGACACGTACTTGCGCACGACGTCGCCGTCCAGGTGGACGTTCTTGACCGTGCCGACCTCGTACACGGTGACCGTGCCGGGCCCGACGATCGCCCGGCCCGGCTCGACGGCGATGCGCGGCACGGCCAGTCCGTACGCCTTACATTCCCGCTCCACGATCTCGGTCAGCGACGTGGCCATGGCGTCGATCGGCGGCGGGGTATCGGCCGGGGTGTAGGCGATACCGAGTCCGCCGCCGAGGTCGAGGGTGGTGATCGACTCGGCCAGCTCGGGGTACTCCGCGATCACCGACCTCAGCAGCAGCACCAGCCGGTGGGCGGACACCTCGAAGCCCGACGGATCGAAGATCTGTGAGCCGATGTGCGAGTGCAGCCCGACCAGTTCGAGTCCGGAGCAGGCCACGATCCGTCGGACGCCTTCGGCGGCCGCGCCTCCGGCCAGCGAGAATCCGAACTTCTGGTCCTCGTGTGCGGTAGCGATGAATTCGTGGGTGTGCGCCTCCACACCGACCGTGACCCGGATCATCACCGGGATGCGATAGCTCGACCCGTTGCTGTTACCGAGCTGCATACCTACCCGTTCGGCGATTCCGGCCAGCCGGCCGATCTCGTCGAAGGAATCGACCACGATGGCTCCGATCCGGGCATCGACGGCGGCTTCCAGCTCGGCCTGCGACTTGTTCGAGCCGTGCAGCGCGATCTGCTGGGCCGGGAAGCCCGCGCGGAGCGCCAGCCGCAACTCGCCGCCGGAACACACATCCAGGGACAATCCTTCCTGCGCAAGCCATTTCACCGTGTGCGAGGACATGAACGCCTTGGCCGCATAGTGCACGTCGGCGGCCGAACCGAAGGCCTCGGCGAAATCCCGGCACCGACTCCGAAAATCGTGTTCGTCCATCGCCAACAGCGGTGTTCCGTACGCGGCGGCCAGATCCCGGACATCGTTGCCGGCCAACGTCATCACCCCGCCGGAGCGGCCCGCGCCCCGCGGCCAGATCGCCGGGTCGAGGTCGTTGAGGTCGGACGGCACGGCGAAGGTGTGCTCCGCGGGGATCTCGCCGTGCCGCGGACCGGCCGGATGCGCTCTCATGCCTGCTCTTTCGGTGTCGTCATGGCGTCGTCACATGCGTTCCGGGGCGGAGACGCCCAGAACGCCCAAACCGTTGGCCAGAACCTGCTGGGCCGCGGCACAGAGCCACAACCGGGCGACATGGCCGGGCGTGACGATCTCGGCGCCCATCGGCAGCACCCGCACCACGTCGTAGAACTTGTGGTATCCCGACGCCAGATCTTCCAGGTAGCGCACCACCCGGTGCGGTTCACGCAGTTCGGCGGCGGCGGCCAGCACCTGTGGATAGCCGGCGATCAAGGCCACCAGCTCGGACTCCTGCACGGTGTCCAACAGCGCGGCGTCATAGTCGTCACCGAGATCGATGCCCAGGTCCCGGGCCGACCTGGCCAGCGCCGACAACCGGGCGTGCGCATACTGCACGTAGAAGACGGGGTTCTCCGAGCTCTGCCTGGTCCAGAGGTCCAGGTCGAGATCGAGGGTGGTGTCGACCGAATAGCGGACCAGTGAATACCGGGCCGCGTCCACGCCGAGCGCGTCGATCAGGTCGTCCAGCGAGATCACCGTCCCCGCCCGCTTGCTCATCCGGATCGGCTCGCCGCCGGACACCAGGAACACCATCTGCCCGATCAGCACCTCGACCACGGCCGGATCGTCGCCGAAGGCCGCCGCCGCCGCCTTGAGCCGGCTGACGTAGCCGTGATGGTCGGCGCCCAGCATGTAGATGCAGAGGTCGAAACCCCGCGATCGCTTGTCCAGGAAATAGGCCAGATCACCGGCGATATAGGCCGGTTCGCCGTCGGACTTGATCACCACCCGGTCCTTGTCGTCGCCGTATTCGGTGGACCGCAGCCACCACGCGCCGTCGGCCTGGAACAGGTGTCCGGAATCCTTCAGTCTGGCCACGGCCCGGTCCACCGCGCCGCTCTGGTGAAGCGAATCCTCGTGGAAATACACGTCGAAATCGGTGCGGAACGCGTGCAGGGTGGCTTTGATCTCGTCGAACATCTGCGACACGCCCTGGCCGCGATACAGCTCGAGGGCACGGTCGTCGTCGAGGTCGGCGGAGCCCGGATTCGCGGCGGAGATCCGGCCGGCGATGTCGTGGATGTAGTCCCCGCCGTAGCCGTCGTCCGGAGCGGGTAGCCCACGAGCGGAAGCCAGCAGCGATCGGGCGAACCGGTCGATCTGGGCGCCGGCGTCGTTGAAGTAGTACTCACGGACGACCGTGGCGCCCTGGGTGCTCAACACCCGGCCGAGCGCGTCGCCCACGGCAGCCCACCTGGCCCCGCCGATGTGAACCGGTCCGGTCGGGTTGGCCGAGACGAACTCCAGGTTGATCCGCTTGCCGGCCAACGATTGTGACGACCCGTAGCCGGCGCCCGCGGCGAGCACCTGACCGACGACGGCCCCGGCCGCCGCCGTGTCGAGCCGGATGTTCAGGAAACCGGGCCCGGCGACCTCGACCGCCGCAACACCGTCGACTTCCGCCAGGTAGCGGGCCAACACCTCGGCCAACGCGCGGGGGGGCAGACCGGCCGTCCTGGCCAGCTTCAACGCCACCGGGGTGGCGTAGTCGCCGTGTTCGCGCGAGCGTGGCCGATCGATGGTGACCTCGTCGGGCAGCGGCACGGTGAGATCGCCGTTGGCGACGGCACGGGCCAGCGCTGCTCGAACGGCAACGGCCAATTGGGCGGGATTCACTCACTCATTCTAGGAAGGTGCCGCGCCCGGTTTGTGCCACGCGATCTTCCCCCGCTGCCGGCCGGGGCGGTGTGGCCACGATTCACGTCCGGCCGGCCCAGCCGTTGCTTACGCCCAGGTCACCGAATTCCCCCGTAGACTCCAGCGGCCCCCCCGAACAAGCGCGGTCCGGTCCAGCGTGCAGGAATAACGAGGTTCGAGCACCAATGATGGCAAGCGGTAAGAGCGCCAAGAAGTCCCGATCGGCGGCCCCGGTGGTCCATCGGCGGCAGGGACTGCCCTGGCTGACCATCGGCGCGGTGGTCGTGGTGCTCATCCTGATCGGCGGAATCTTCGTCGTGGTGTACTCCAAGAATCGGCAGAACGATGCCGCCGCCGCCGCCGTGGCACCGTTCGTGCCGTCCGCGACCGACAAGGATCCGTCCACCAGGATCCCCGGCATCTACGCCGGCAAGAGCACGGTGGCCAGCAGCGGAACCCTGACGTTCGCCGAGTACAAGGCCGCGTTGCACGTCGACTCCACGCAGCGGGTCGCCTACGACCGCTACCCCCCGGTGGGCGGGCCGCACGACGCCGAATGGGCCGACTGCAACGGTGACGTCTACACCACAGCCGTGCGGAACGAGAACATGGTGCATCCGCTGGAGCACGGCGCCATCTGGATCACCTACAACCCCAAAACCATCGCGTCCGGCGACCTGGACAAGCTCAAGGCCCTGGTCACCGGGAAGACCTACATCGACATGAGCCCCTACCCGAACCTGGATTCGCCGATCTCGTTGCAGGCCTGGGCCCATCAGCTGAAGGTCACCTCGGCCTCGGACATCCGCATCAAACAGTTCATCACCGCGCTGCAACAGAACCCGTATATCGCCCCGGAGCCGGGTGGTTCCTGTGACCAGCCGGGATTCGCGGCCGACCCGCCGCCTTTCGACGCGAGCACGCCGGGCAAGGACGCGGTTCAGATGAACGGTGCGGGTCTGACCGCCGACACCAGCGAGGCCATCGCCAACGCCGGTTCACCGGCCGCATCCGGGGCGGTGCCGTCCGCGGCCGCGTCGTCCGCTGCGTCGTCAGCCCCGGTACCGGTCACCCCCGTCGCGCCCACGTCGAAGTAGTACCGCCAGTGACATCACCGGCGACACCCGCCCCGGATCTGGACGGTCCACCCCGGCCGATGAC
Organism: uncultured Nakamurella sp.; assembly: GCA_964250735.1. Lineage (GTDB taxonomy): Bacteria > Actinomycetota > Actinomycetes > Mycobacteriales > Nakamurellaceae > Nakamurella. The sequence continues at coordinate 22,712 of CAXUHA010000027.1, forward strand.
CGGCCCTTCGTCGTCCATCCTGGCCCGATGGGGCTCGCGGGGCACGGCGGTCGTGCTCGGAGTCGGGGCGTTGGTGATGCTGTTGATCGGTGCGACCATCGGGCTCGCCCTGGCCCACAGCGGTTCGCAGCCCACCTCCGTCGGCGCGGATGCCGCCGACCCGGTGGACACCGGTTTCGCCCGGGACATGGTCGTCCACCACAACCAGGGCGTGTTGATGGCGCACATCGCAGAACTCGACTCGGACAACAAAGAAGTGCGCCTGACGGCCTACGACATCGAATTCACCCAGACCTCACAGATCGGCACCATGCAGGGCTGGCTCGACCTCTGGGGGGTGCCCAGGATCACCGATGACGCCCGCATGTCCTGGATGGGATCCGCCGGGATGGCCGACATGCATGCGGTCACGACGTCGAGTGCCGCCTCCGGGCTCGCCGACGGTGCGCTGATGCCCGGCATGGCCACCAACGCCGAGATCACCAAGCTGGAAGGCCTCAAGGGCACGGCCTCGGACATCTACTTCCTGCAACTGATGATCCGTCACCATCAGGGCGGAGCGGCCATGATGGCCTACGCGGCCGATCACGCGGCGGCCCCCGTGGTGCAGAACTTCGCCGGCAAGATGCTCGAGGCCCAGACGTCCGAGGTCGGCGTGATGACGGGCATGCTCACCGCACGCGGAGCCACGCCGCTCCCCTTCACCGCCCCGACCGGCTGACGCCGGCCGCCCGTTGGGGACCGGCGGACCGATGCGCATGCGGTAGAGTTCTGCCTCGCGCCCCCGTAGCTCAGGGGATAGAGCACCGCCCTCCGGAGGCGGGTGCGCAGGTTCGAATCCTGCCGGGGGCACACCCTAAAGGCGCAGCTCAGAGGCGCTATCGCCAAAGGTCAGATCGCCGTCTCCGGAGCCCTGGCGGTCGCGATGCTCCAAGCCGACACACCCCCGCCGGTCGTCATGGCGGTCCTGGGTCACGGCAGTACCACGACAATCGCGGCGTACTAGCTGCGGCTGGATACCGAGCACCTGCGCGGCTGTGCCGTGGACGTTGAAGATGTTATTGCGGTGGGAAGAGGGCCGCGGCGACACTGAGCGGCCTGATCGACACGCTGGTCGCGGCACGCTACGCGGGCGGATTCCGTTACACGGGCCCGGAACGGGTGCTGCGCCAGTTCGCCGGGCACTGCCCCCGGGAGGGATACGCCGACGGATGGATCGTCAAGGAAGCCGTCGTGGATTCCTTGACGGCCGTCACCTGAAAGGCACCACCATCCGCCGCGAGGAAGCCGCTGCGTGGCTTGGCCGAACATGCCCGCCAGTTCGGCTGGCAGGCGTGGGCGCCGCCGACGCTGACAGCAGCGAAAAGGCCGCACCGGCCGCCGCCGTATGTGTTCAGCAACGAGGAGATCCGCCGGCTTTCCACGTCATCGACACCCAGCCGCTGTCAGAGAACTCGAAATCGGGCGCTGACCGATCCGGTGCTGTTCCGGGTGTTCTACGGCACCGCCCGGCGACTGTCCGAAGCGCTGAACCTGGAACTACACGATTTCGACCAGGCCCGCGCGACGCTGAAGATACACGACGGGATGGACCACGAGAATCGCGTGCTGCCCGTGACTGGACGGCTGGCCGCCACCGTGGAAAGCTACATGACGACCGTCCTTGCGGGCCGCGGCCTCGACCGTTTCGGCCAGCGCTGTCCCGATGCCGAGCCGCCGGCATTTCGAGTAGCACCCGGACGTCGCTCGCACCTCGATCGCGGCCATGAGGTCCGCCGCGCCCGAAACCTCTATCGAGGCGGGGATCTGCACCGGCGAGACGATGAACGCACCGTCGTGAATTTGCTCCTTCGCTTCGAATCCTTGGCCAGGCACGCCGCCTGAGATGACGATCCTCCGGCGAGTCGACCTGCGCTCCTCAGTTGTGCCGACATCAGGACCACCAAGGGGAATGATCCGGCCGCCGACCCTGTTGTCCTGGGTGCCGGGCCATGGCCGATGCGGCCGGTCACGAGAGAAAGAAGCTCAGCCATGTCTGACAAGCCAGTTCTCCAGCCCGGCCCGGACCACCCGATCAGCGTGCTGGCCAACCCGAACCGGGTGATCGTCTCGGTCGCGGGCCGTGTGGTCGCCGACAGCGACAAGGCGGTCGTCCTGCAGGAGGCCGCCTACCCGGCGGTGCAGTACATCCCGATGACCGACGTCGACCAGAGCGTGTTGCAGCGCACCGACAATTCGACCTACTGCCCGTACAAGGGTGATGCCAGCTACTACAGCATCACCGTCGGCGGCGAGCGTTCCGTCGACGCGATCTGGACGTACGAGTCGCCCTACGACGCGGTCGCGCAGATCAAGGATCACGTCGCGTTCTATCCGGACAGGGTCGACGCGATTGCCGAGCAGATCGCCGGCTGATCCGATCGCAGGTCGAAAGATTTCGTTGACGAGGAGGCAGTGTCCATGAAGGTTCTACTCACGGGCGGTACCGGCTACATCGGCTCGGCCGTCCTCAAGTTGTTACTGGCCAACGGCCACGAGGTCACGGCAGTCGTCCGGAGTCAGTCATCGGCCGACAAGGTCGCAGGCAACGGTGTGACTACCGTGATCGGCGAGATCACCGACACCGCCTGGATCATCGGGCAGCTGGAGGCAGTCGACGGCGCGATTCACCTGGCCTCCCCGGGCGACGCCACCTCCGTCGCCTTCGAGACGTCGATCAGCAAAGCCGTGGTGGCGGCCTTCGGCGGGACGGACAAGCCCTACGTCCACACCTCCGGTGTCTGGGTCTACGGCAACGGCGACGACCTGACGGAGGACGCGCCGTTCGACGCGCCCGCGCTGGTCGCCTGGCGTGCGGACGTCGAGAACATTTTGCTGGACTCCGATGTGCGTGCCGCCATCGTCGGGCCGGGCATCGTCTACGGCTACGGCGCCGGCCTGATCAACGTCCTGACGTCCGGACCGAGGGACGACAAGGGCGCCCTGCACCTTATCGGCGACGGCAGCCAGCACTGGACCACTGTGCACGTCGACGATCTCGCCGACCTGTACGTGCGCGCGTTCGAACAGCGGGCCACCGGCTATTACATCGGCGTGAGCGGGCAGAGCCCGACGGTCCGCGAATTGGGCGAGGCCATTGCGGGTCCGGCGGGTGTACACCCTGAGACGGCTGACGAGACGCGCTCGCGACTCTTCCCGGCTCTCGTTGACGCGCTGCTACAAGACCAGCAGGCGACCGGCGCGAAGGCCAGGGCCGACCTCGGCTGGGAGCCGGCTGCGCCGTCGCTGCTCGACGAGCTGCGGGCGATCAGCAAGAGCTGACGCGGCCGGCATTTTGTGCAGTCGCGCCTGCACGAATGCCATCCTTCGACTGGCGGGTTCTCAGTAGGACCCGCCAGCCGATGCGCAGCGTCGACGACGAACGCTTCAGGGCGCTGGCGACGGCCGGCCGGCGCTCAGGCTAGAAGTCCCGACCCCGCGGCACGCGGAACGCCTCTCGATGGAAGCTCATCCGATCGCGGTTGCAGACGGAAGCACATTTCACCGACCATTGCTGCGCAACATGATTCACATTCAGCGGGTCGTTAACCTTGACACAGCAGGAGATCTCGCTGCTCATGATCGTATTCTCCTCCAAACCGTGACCAGGACGGTCAAAACGCCCTCCGGAGGCGGGTGCGCAGGTTCAAATCCTGCGGGGGCACGGGCGTTAGTGCAGGTCAGAGGCGGTTTTCCTGAAAAGGGGGACCGCCTCTCCTGGTCGAGCGCGAATGCAAGCCCTGAGAGCAGGCCGGCTCGGCGACGGCACGGTCGAACCACGATCGACGGACTATCCGGATCCGCAACACTCCGCCTGATCTCTCTCCCGTGAACAAAAGATCCCTCGCGGAAACGCTGACGATCACGGAAGCGGAGAGTTCTGAGGTCGACCAGCCCACCGTCGGCTTGCGGTTCTGAATGCGGGATATCGGCCAATCGGCCACGTGTTGAGGCATAGCCATCATCCCCGGCTGAGGGTCACACGTGATCCTCCAGATGCTTGGGTACGGCTGGAGTTCAGTGCTGGCTCGAGAAGGCGCTGTCGAAGGCGGCGGCCGGTGGGTCGAACAGCTGGGAGCGGATGTAGGCCAGCGCCTCCGGCGCACCGCGCAGGCGGTCCATCCCGGCGTCTTCCCATTCGATGCTGATGGGCCCGTCGTAGCCGATGGTGGTCAGCATCCGGAAGCAGTCCTCCCAGTCGACGTCGCCGTGGCCGGTGGATACGAAGTCCCACCCACGCCGCGGATCTGCCCACGGCAGGTGTGACCCGAGCACTCCCCGGCGGCCATCCCGCGGCCGGACTTTGGTGTCCTTGCAGTCCACGTGGTAGATCCGGTCCCGAAAGTCCCAGATGAACTGCACCGGGTCGATGTTTTGCCACACCATGTGCGAAGGGTCCCAGTTGATACCGAAGGCCTCTCGGTGCCCGATCGCTTCCAGTGCACGTTGCGTGGAGTAGTAGTCATAGGCGATCTCGGAGGGGTGGACCTCGTGAGCAAACCGGACGCCGACCTCGTCGAAGACGTCCAGTATCGGGTTCCACCGGTCGGCGAAGTCTTGGTAGCCGGCGTCGATCATCTCGCCCGACGCGGGCGGGAACATCGCGATGTACTTCCAGATCGACGAACCTGTGAACCCGACGACGGTTGACACACCCAGTCGGGCGGCGGTTCTGGCTGCGTCCTTGACCGCCTGAGCGGCCCGCTGGCGCACTCCTTCCGGGTCGCCGTCGCCCCAGATGGCACTGTTCACGATGCCGCGGTGTCGTTGGTCGATGGGGTCGTCGCAGACGGCCTGGCCCTGCAGGTGCGCCGAAATGGCGAACACCTGAAGGCCGTGGCGGTCGAGTATTTCGCGGCGGTTGGCGATGTAATGGTCGTCGACCGCTCCTCGTACGACGTCGAGGTGGTCTCCCGAGCAGGCGATTTCCAGCCCGTCATACCCCCAGTCGGCGGCGAGTCTTGCCACTTCTTCGAACGGCAGGTCGGCCCATTGGCCGGTGAACAGGGTGATCGGACGGCTCATCGCAATCTATTTGCCCTTCTAGCCTTTGCTGACGTTGCCGCGGGTATCGGCGATATGGTCGGCGACCCGCCAGGCGTTGGCCATGATCGTCAGGGTTGGGTTTGCGCCGGTGCCGGTCGGGAACGGCGCGCCGTCCACCACGAACAGGTTGTCGACCTCGTGAGCCTGGCAGTACTTGTTCAGTACCGAAGAGTCCGGGTCATCGCCCATCCGGGTCGTGCCGTGCTGGTGCGAGCAGTTGCCCGTCACCCGCTCCGGGTAGACCCGGTAGATCTTCGTGGCACCGGCCGCTTCCAGGATGTCGGCGTCCCGGTCGACCAGGAACCTGCCCATCTTGAGATCGTTCTCGTGTGTGGTAAGCGTGATCCTGGCGGCAGGCAGATCCCAGGCGTCGGAGATCTTTTCGTCCAGCTCGACTCGGTTGTCGTGTTGCGGCATGTCGTGCACCACCATCGACACCGCCATGCTGTAGTTGAAGAACTCCTCGTCCATCCTTTTGGCTTCCGCTCCCCAGAGCGGCCGGTCGGGCAGGCCCCAGTTGATCGGCAACGGGATACCGACTCCGGCGCAGGCGATGTGACCGCCGCTGGCGAAACCCCTTGAATCGTCGTGGTTATAGAATTCCATTGAGCTGGCACTGACGTAACCGCCACCCGCCCAGGCGTAGATCGGATCGTTGAAAAGTCCGATCGCGGAGCTGTATTCGTGGAACGTCACATTGCGGCCTACCATGTCGCTGCCGTTTGCGATACCGCTCGGAAAGCGTGCGGACTTCGACAGGAGCATCAGTCGGGCGGTTTCGACGGCACCGCAGGCCAGGATGAAGACGTCGGCCTCCTGCTCGAATGTTTCGCCGGCCTCGTTCTGATAGACCGCGGCGGTGACTTTGCCGGCCGCATCGACGACGAGTTCCCGGACGTAGCTCTCCGGCCGGAGGTCGTACCGGCCGGTGGTCAGTGCGTCGGGGATGAATACGTTGAGCGCGCTGGACCGGGTGCCGGTCGGGTCGCCGTGCTGCTGGGCAAAGGCACTCATCACCGTCGCCGGACGGCCGTTGTGCGGACGGGACAACGCGGCCTGCGGGGTCGGGAAAGCGTTCCAGCCCAACGATCGTGCGCCCTGGTGGAACTTCTGCGCATATCTGGACAGCGGCAGCGGCGGGCAGGGGTAGCCCGCGCTTCGCGGGCCCTCATAGGCATTCGCACCGGCCAGACCGGACACTCCGAACGCCCACTCCACCTTGGTGTAGTACGGCTCCAGGTCGTCGTAGCTGATGGGCCAATCGGCGAGCGAGGCGCCTTGCAGGTCGCCGACGATCGAGTGCAGCCGGAAATCGTCCGGGGTGAACCGCGGCAGCCAGCCCTGCCAGTGCACTGTGCCGCCGCCCACCATCTGCGGGACCGGGCAGAACAGGTCGACTGCTGGCTCCTCGTCAGCGGACTGCCGGTACGTACGCGGGTTCAGCAGTGGGTCCGGCCATAGGTTGTACCGGTTGACGTTGGCCAGTTCGTCGCCACCAAAGGTCTCCTTGGTCCGCCAGGGGCCGCGTTCCAGGGCGACGACACGAAAGCCGTGCTCTGTCAACACTTTCGCCGCTGCCGCTCCGGACGCTCCGGCGCCAATGATGCAGACGTCGGTGCGCTCAGGCTTGCGTGCGGGCATGGCTGATCTCCATTTCCTGTTCGTGGGTACCGTCGGCGAAGTACTCGAGGACGGTGTAACGGCCGGTGTGCACTTCGGCAAGTGAGCTCGGTCCCGGGAAGCCGATGGTCTGCCAGCCGACGTGACCGCGGTTGCCGCCGTAGATCGGGTCAGCGTAAAAGCCCTGCCGGGTGTGCAGGGACAGAAGTGCGAGGAAGCTCAGCGAGATTTCCACACTGGCCTGTTGCAGCGCCGGCTCCACCGGACCGAATCCCATGACGGCTTGCGAGGCGTTCACCGCTGCCTCCTCACCGGGGCGTCCGATGGCCGCGAGGACGCCATCCTGCTGGTCGGCATCCAGGTCGGTGAACGGCTGGCCATGCGTTTCTCGGCTGCGCCGATCGAGGTCCCGAATCCCGTCGACATACGTGGCTCGCAGGATGTCGATCCGCCGCTGCCAGGCCTGCGCGCGTCGTCCGCTCAGCGCCTCGAACCCGCTGCCGTCCGGCTTGGCGTAGATCCGTTCGATCCCGGCCAGGTAGCCGTCCAGGAAGTCGATGGTGCCCGCCTCGGCGGCACCCGGGGTGTCCGTTGTCGGGATGATGCGCGCCATGGCTGCGGCGATGGTGGCCCGCTGGTGTGGATCGAAGAAGCTGGTCATTCGAGTGACGTTCCTTTCGCCCGTGCTTCCGCCGGGTGCTGTCCATCCGGGTGTTTGAGGGATTGCAGTGCGGGGGAGGTCAGGGACCCCGCTGGGACCTTCACCCAGTTTCCGCTGCGCGCGGACTCGACGACTGCTGCGGTGATCTCGCTGGCCCGCAGGCCGGCCTCGAAATTAGGTAGCCCATCGGGTTTTCCACCGTCGATCGCCGCGTACACATCCCCGACGAAGGCGGTGAACGAATCCTGATAGCCCTGCGGATGGCCGGTCGGCAGGCGGGCGTAGCGGCCGGCTGCGACCGAGAGTGTATCCGGGCCTCTGGGTACCACGTGGTTCTCGCGCAGACCGCCGACCCAGAGGCTGTCGGGAAGTTCTTGGTCGAAGACGTACGCGGCGTCCAGACCGTCGAAGGAGAACCACAGACGGTTCTTGCGGCCGAGTGAAACCTGGCTGACCACCACCGAACCAGCTGCGCCCCGATCGGTTTCGAAGGTGACGACGGCGCCGTCCTCGGTGACCACAGGCGCCGGACCGTCGGCCCGACCGTTCGAGAGCGAAGGTCGCTCGGTGTAGGCGTTCGCCCAGTGCGCAATGAGCCGGGTGATCCGATGCCCGGTGACGAACTCCATCAGGTCGCACCAGTGCACCCCGATGTCTCCGAAGGCGCGGGATGTGCCACCGAGTGTGGGATCAACCCGCCAGTTGGAGACCTGCCGACCTGACAACCAGTCCTGCAGATAGGACCCGTGCAGCAGCCACAGCCGACCGGCCTCGTCGCGGCTGATCCGGTCCCGTGCTTCGCGCACCGTCGGGTAGTACCGGTAGACGAACGGGACCGCATTCACCACACCTGTTTCGGCGGCCTGATCGACCAGACCGGTTGCGCTGTCCGGGTCCATCGCCAGGGGCTTCTCGCAGACCACGGCCTTCCCGGCGGCCAGGGCGGCGTGCGCGAGTTCTGCGTGGGTGGCGTTCGGGGTGCAGATGTGTACGACGTCGATATCGTCCCGGTCAATCAGCTCCGGACCTGAATTCGCGGCGTGCTCTGCGTGCCAGGCGCCTGCGGCCCTCCTGGCCTGTTCGGGAGTGGAGGACGCGACGGCTTGCACAACGCCGCCCGCGGCCCGGACGGCTGCGGCGTGTACACCGCCGATGAAGCCGGTGCCGATGATGCCGGACCTTTTGCGGTCCACGGGTTTCCTTTCGCCGGTCGAAGGATTTCTCGCTCTTGATCGTTACCTGGTCGGGGGTACGTCGGATTGACGTCCAGGGCGCTATTTTCGTCTGGCGAGCGCGACGGCGAGGATGATGATCACACCACGGACGACCTGTTGCTGGCTGGTGTCCAGGCCGGCGAGGATCAGCCCGTTGTTGATCAATCCGATGAGTAGGGCGCCGAACAGCGTTCCGACGACGGTGCCGCTCCCGCCGAAAAGGCTCGTGCCGCCCAGGATCACCGCAGCGATGGCGGACAATTCGTCGCCGGTGCCCCACTGGTAGCGGCCTGATTGCAGTTGTCCGGCGTAGAGCATGCCCGCCAACGCGGCCAGCACGGCGGAGATGAGCAGGACCCGGAAGGTGATCGATGTGGTGTTGATGCCGGTGAACTTCGACGCGATCGGGTTACCACCGGTGGCCAGCACCTGCCGGCCGAATCGGGTCTTGGCCAGCACGATCGCGCCGATGACCACGACGATGATCATCCAGACGATCAATCCAGGGATCGGTCCGATATCGCCGGACCCGAAGACCTTGTTGTAGAGGTCAGACAGGATCGGCTGCGGCGCCGACTTGGTGATCCACTGGGCGACACCTGCTGCAATGCCCAGCATCCCCAGTGTGACCAGGAATGACGGGATCTTCAGCATGGCGACCAGCGCGCCGTTGACGGAGCCGACCACCACCCCGACGGCCAGCCCGGCCAGGATGCCGAGGAAGACACCGTAGTTGGCGATGGTCATGGCGGTGACGACGCTGGCCAGGCCGGCAGTGGCGCCGACGCTGAGGTCGATCTGCGCGGCGGCGATGACGTAGGTCATACCGACTGCAATGATCGTCACGGTGGCGGTCTGACGGACGATGTTGAGCAGGTTGTTGCCGGTGAGGAAGCCGTCGCCGCCGAGGGTGATTGCGAAGAACAGGAATACGACGGCGAAGCCGATGTAGATGACGTAGCGGCGCCAGTCGAGATTGGCGAGCGGGCTTTTCGGCTCGGGGTTCGTGGTGGATGGACGGGTTGCGGTTTGGGTCATGTCAGACTCCTTGGACGGCGAGCTGGAGGGTTTCTTCATCGGGGATGTCGCCACGGTCGATTTCCTTGTCGATCGCGCCGCCCCGCAACACAAGGACGCGATCGCTGACCGCGAGGAGTTCGGGTAGTTCGGAGGAGATCACGATGACGCCCTTGCCGGCATCGGCGAGACGTCGCATGACGTCGAGAATCTCGGATTTGGTACCGATATCGACTCCGGCGGTGGGTTCGTCCATGATCAGCACATCCGGGTCGGTGCCGAGCCACTTCGCGATGACGACTTTCTGCTGGTTGCCGCCGGAAAGCAGCCGAACGGGTCGACCGGGGTGGGCGACCTTGACCTGAAATTTTTCCAGCAGAGCCTTGGCCAACGCCTTGCCCGCCCGGTCGGAGACGAACGGGCCGCGCTGCAGCTGTCCGAGGATGGGCAGCAACAAGTTCTCTCGGACAGAGTGGTCCAGGATGAGGCCCTGCAGCCGGCGGTCCTCTGGCACCATTGCGATGCCGTGGGCGCTGGCGTCGCGAGGGTTGTTCAGGCGGACCTGCCGCCCGCGGACGAGCACTTCGCCGGAGCGGATGGAATCGATGCCGAAGAGCACCCTGGCAAGCTCGGTCCGTCCGCTGCCCATCAGCCCGGCCAGACCGAGGATTTCACCTTCGTGCAGAGTGAAACTGATGTCGTTGACCCGGGAGCCGGCCTGCAGGTGGCGCGCCTCGAACAATGCGGTCTTGGAAAGCGGTCGATCCCGTTTCCTGTATTCGAGCTCACCTTCGATCTTCCGCCCGACGATGCCCTCGACGATCTGTGCGGGCGTCACCTCACTGAGCCGCTTGGTGAAAAGTCGCTCACCGTCGCGCAGGATGGTGATGCGGTCGGCAATCCGGTAGACCTCGTCCATCCGGTGGGAGATGTAAACGATCGAGATCCCGCGTGCCTTCAACCGTTCGACCAATTGGAATAATGCCTCGGTCTCGTGTTTCGCCAGGCTTGCGGTCGGTTCGTCCATGATCAGCACCTGGGCGTCCTGGGCCAGCGCTTTCGCGATCTCGGTGAGCTGCCAGTACGCGGTACTCAGGCTGCCCAGCACCGCGCCGGGGTTGATGTCGACCTCCATCACCTTGAAGACCTCGGCTGCTCGCTTGCGGGCTTCCCGGTCGTTGATCAGGCGACCACCGCCCAGGGGTTCCGTGGTGAGGTAGATGTTCTGCGCAACAGTGAGGGTGGGGATCAGGCTGAACTCCTGGAACACCATGCCGATTCCGGCGGCCCTGGCACCGTGGATGGTGGTGTAGGTCGCGGGCTTGCCGTCTATCAGGATTTCGCCCTGGTCAGGCGTGTACACCCCCTGAAGGATCTTCATCAGGGTCGATTTGCCGGCGCCGTTACCGCCGGCAAGGGCATGTACTTCACCCTTGGCGACCTCGAAGCCGACGTCGCGTAGAACCGAGGTGGTGTCGAAGGACTTGTAGATGCCCCGCATCTCGACCGCCAGGTGGGCGGTGCCGGCGGTTCCTGCGGGTGCTATGAATTCTGTGCTGTCGACCATGTGGAGTATTCCTTCGCTGTGAGGGGGTTGGTTACTGGGCGACGAAGGAACTCTGCAGGTCTGCAGGGGCATCCTCGTGGTAGACCTGCTTCCAGGCGCTCAGCACGTTCTCGTGCGTCACCGCCAGCGCCGGCAGGGCAACATATGGCGGCGCGTGCTTGCCGATGAACGCGCCGGCACCCAACCGCGCCTCCGTGACTCCCTGGTCGAAGGGAACCTGGGCGCCGAGGCCCACCACCATGGTGTCCTTGGCCATGTTGATCGCCGCGATCTTGCCAAGATCCTCGGTGGCGATCTTGAGGTCGAGGCGCCCGGCGGCGCGGGCGGCGGCCAGCACACCCTCGGCCGGCACATCCCACACCGCCCAGATCCCGTTCAGGTCAGAGTGTTTGCTCAACATCGCGGCGGCGGCGTTCTGCGCCTGGGTGGCGAAGTCCGGGCCGCCGACGCCCTTGCGCTCGATGATCTCGATGCCTGGATAATCCCGCTCCATGGTCGTGCGGAAGCCGTCGTAGCGCTGCTTGGTGACGAAGAAGTCGGCGTCGTGGTAGACCACCCCGATCTTTCCGTGGCCACCGAGCGCCCTGGCCATCAGATGCGCCGAGATCACGCCATTGCCGTAGTTGTCCGCAGAAACCGCTGATACGTAATCCTTTCCGGCTTTGAAACCGGCCGGAACATTGTCCATGAAGACCAGCTTCGCGCCGCCTGCGGCCGCTTCGCGATAGGCCGAGGCGGTGGCGACCGGGTCGGTGGGCAGCGACACGATGATGTTCGGCTTCTTGGCCATCACCGTTTGGAGGTCCGAGACCTGCGTTTTTGGGTCGAACTTGGCGTCGGTGGTGGCAACAACCTTGATGCCCAAACGCCTGAACTCGGAATCGAGGCCATTGATCTGAGCCTGCGACCAGTCGTCGCCGCCTGTGTGCATGACGATTGCGGCTTTGAGTCCCAACGACTTGATCTTCGACACCTCGGCGTCGGTGAGGTCGGCACTGCTTGGCGGCGATGCGGTCTCCCCGTGGGGACCCTTGCTGAAAACCTTCCCGGCGATCTCTTTGAGGGCCTGATCGGCCACGGTGGAGGTCGGCTTCGCCAGAGTCTGACTGCCGCCGGGAAAGGCGCAGCCGCTCACTAGCGCGGCAGCTACCACTGCTGCGAGTGCGGTGGTGACCGCGACGGATCGGATGGAGCGTTTCATGATGCCTCCGGGTGGGGCGTGACAGGAATTCGATGCGAGGAGCGGCCTACTGGCCGACCAGACGGACACCAGCGGCGACTGCGGGCACGGCTTTCAGCCGAGCAGGGTCTCCAGAAACTTCTTGCTGATCTCGGCGGCGATCTTCGGATCGCCGTCATAGGTGTCCAGCTCAACCACCAACCAACCGTCATACCCGACCTCTCGAACGGCGGACAGAATTCCGTCGAAATCGAGGTCGCCCTCGCCGAGCGGCTGGAACGCAAATGGTGACGTGGTGAGATCTTTGAGATGGACATGTGCGATGCGATCCGAATGTGCCCTGATCAACGCCGCTGGGTCGCTACCTCCGGCCGCCAGATGAGCAGTGTCGGGGCAGAAGGCGATGCGACTATTGGCGAAGACCCGCTCGATCTCATCCGAGCTCTCTGCCATCGTGCCAAGATGCGGGTGATAGCTGGCCGCGAGACCATGCCGCTCGGCAATGTCCACCACGCGGTCAAGCCCTGCACCAAGGAGCAGGTAGTCCTCGTTGGTGGTGCCGACCGCGCGTCGAGCCCCGCCGCCGACCACGAGGCGTCGGGCCCCGAACATCACGGCTAGTTCCGCGGCCCGGTTGATCCGGTACAACTCATCGGGCAACACATCCGAGTAGATGAAATTCGCCCCGGTGTACACGCTGATCAGTTCGAGGCCGCTGTTGTCCAGCGCCTCGGTGAGAACCTCTGGCGTGGAAGCGAAGTCGGCAAGATTGCCGTCGAACATCTCGGTTCCGGCATAGCCGGCGGCGGCGATGTCGGTGATGGCCTGTTCCATGGAGCCGGGTGAACGGTAGTAGAGGTCCTTGATCGAAGTGACCCCTGATGGGTCACCGACGACGCCTTGGCCCCAGGTAATCGAGTGGTAACCCAGCTTCATCGGGGGTTGCCCTTTCAGTCGGATAGCAACGTTGCTGTCATCCATGACGACTTTTTCCTGACGATTTGCAGCCAACCGACGGCTACGTGATGCTTGAGGACAGTAGAGACCCGTCGCACTCCCGTGCAATGGGCCCTGATTATGTTTTTTTCGACGTAAATCTGGAGTATTCATGCCCCCACCCAGCCTCACCCAATGGACACCGGTCGGCCTCACCGTGCCTGCCCCTTTTCTCCGGGCAGACGGCGCCGAGGCCATGAGTTCGCTCGCTCGCCTCATCGCCAGTGGCGCGGTCAGCAGTCGAACGGACCTCGCGAAACGAACAGGTCTGGCCCGGTCGACAATCGGTGCCCATCTGGATCGCCTTCAGGACTCGGGGCTCATCCGAGAGGCGGGGATCGCCGAGCCCAGTGGCCGAGGCAGGCCCGCGGGGCGGTTGGAGCTGGCGCCCGATTCGGGATTTGTGCTGGTGGCCGATCTCGGTGTGCATAGCGCCCGGCTGGCCGTAGCCGACCTCAGCCAGCGGCTGCTGGCCCAGGAAACACTCTCCATTCAGCTGTCCAAAGGCCCGGAGGACATCCTGGACCTGGTTGAGGAGCGATTGCGTGACCTCCTGTCCGTGGCGAGGTGCATCCCCGACCGTGTGCGCACAATCGCGGTCGGCCTGCCCGGCCCGGTCGATCGGTCCACAGGCACACCCGTCAGACCGCCGCTGATGCCCGGATGGGATGCCTTTCCTGTCGCGCAGGTACTGCGGGAACGGTTCAACTGCCACGTGTTGGTCAACAACGACGCCAACCTGATGGCGTTGGGCGAGGCACGGGCTTTGCCGCCGAGCCAGTACCCCTTGGTTTTCATCAAGGTGTCCACCGGAATCGGATGCGGGATCATCGGCGCCTCGGGGGAACTGCACCACGGCGCCGATGGTGCTGCCGGCGACATCGGCCACATCCGCGTTCCGGACAGCGACCATGTCGCCTGCCGCTGCGGCAACGTCGGTTGCCTGGAGGCGGTCGCCTCGGCCTCCGCCATGGTTCGCGCGCTGCGTGAGGCCACCCCGGACTTCTCCATTCCGCCCGGCGACTTCACCGATGACGAACTTGAAGCGCTGGTCAAGCAAATCCGGCAGGGTGACTCGCAGACAATCCGGCTGCTCAGGGAAGCGGCGATCGTGCTCGGCCGGCTCGTCGCCTCCATGGTCAACGTCATCAACCCGGCACGCATTGTGCTGGGCGGTGCGATCGCCGTGGCCAGCGACGACCTGCTCGCCGGGGTTCGCAGCGGCGTCTACAACCGGGCCATGCCGCTGGCCACCAGAAATCTGACCCTCGCACACAGCGTCCTGGGCCCGGTCGCGGGCGTCGTCGGCGCAGCCGTCAGCGCCATCGAACACGTCCTGTCCCCGGAAGGACTCATCGCGCTGACGACCCCTACTTCGCCGCATGGCTCACCCGGTCGGCAAACGCGACCCACCGCCCACAACGCAAGGGATCACCAACTCCAGCCCGGCCCTCGCCGATAACAGCTCGCTTGTCCTGGGCCGTCAAGGACGTCGTGCTGCCGGCTGTACTCGCCAATGCCATCAGGGCGGAGTGCACCAATTGAACGAGGCTGGCGCCCACGACGCCCCTCATGAGGCTTCCCTCGGCGGCAGCGGGACGTTGACCTGGCGGGCTGTGCGCACGTTGACCCACAGCTCCGCTGCGTCGTCCGGCATGCCGATCCGCTTACCGGCCGCCGGCTGGGGTGGCAGTCCGGATGCCGAGGCGTGCGGTCATGTTCACCGGTCAAGCCTCTGCACTGCGTTACGTGGTGGTAAGCCGCGCTCCAGCAGAGGTTGAGCGCCAATGCGCCGTCGGCTACGCGTTGCGACCCGGACAAAGGCCAGAAACGCCAATGTTCGGCGCTACCGCGCGGGCGGGAACTTGACCGGGACTCGCTGCGCCCGTGCTCGGGCCCGCCGCTCCGTGCCGAGACGCTCCGCATCGCCAACAGTGCGCCGCGCATCTCTCACGCGAACCGCACAGCTGGTCGATAACGTCGGCGGCGTGCGCGGTGATCGCAAGAGGTGCGCGGTGCTCAACGGTGGGCACGCCGCAAGTCCCAGACACCTTCCCACCGCACCCAATTGTTCCCAACTGGCACCCGGCACTCTCCAGCGGCGTTGGGTCAATTCCGTCGACCGAGGTGATGAGCAGCCACGCCGTTGACGCTCGGTATAGAACCGTCTGCGACTACCGCCCGCCCACGCCGATGGTTTTTGGCCCCACGCTTCGGCGATTTCACTCAGGAGTCGCACGAGGGCTGGCTTGCCGGTGGTTCCGGACGTGCTCTCCGTACCGCGAACGTGCACTGCGCATGCGTACGGCGCACCGCGCACGTGCTCGCGGTGGTCGGTGAGCTGCACGGTGGGCGGTGGAGCTGCACGGTGGGCGGTGAGCTGCACGGTGGGCGGTGGAGCTGCACGGTGGGCGGTGGAGCTGCGCGGTGGTCGCACGGGATGCGCGATGCTCCGGGCCCTCCTAGTCCCGTGCTGCTTCCGTTTTGCGGCCATGGCCCGACTGCACGGTGCGGCCCATGCGCTCACGACCTACTGCGCTCGCTCAGACCACGCTCCGGCTACAGGACCGTCCTTCGGTATGAGAAAGTCATCGAAAGGATGTAAAGGGCCGCGCCGGCGGTTGAGCGCTTCCGATCAAGGTCACAATGCAAATAGGTAAGGAGCTCGCTGCTGGAGCTTCATTGCTTAGGCCCCGTCAGTTAAACCCGCAGCTGGCGGGGCTGCCTTACACCGCGACCTGATCTCCGCACCGCTGGCACCCGTCAGGCGGTCTTGGATTCCTTCGCGGCAGCGGAGCGGGACCTGGTGGGCGTCTTGGTCTTCTGCGGGTCCGCGGAGGGCTTGGTGGTGGTTTTCCTCACCCTGGCCTTCTTCGGGGCGGGGGCTTCCGGCTCATCGTCAACCGACGGTGGTGCGGCTTCGGGCTTCGCGGCTGCGGAGTCCTTGTTGCGCTGCACACTGCGCTGCAGGGCGGCGAGCAGGTCCAGCACCTCCGCGTCCTCGCCTTCGGCGACCGGCTGCTCCGGAAACGCCTCGCCACCTTCGAGTCGGGCGTCGATCATCTGTTGCAGCTCGTCACGGTAGGAATCCTCGTGTTCCTCCGGATGGAAGTCGTCGGCGTAGGAATCCACCAGGAGGGCCGCCATCTGCTTTTCGGCCGGCGACAACGACACCGGCGTCTCCAAGGACTTGAACGATGCCTCGCGAACCTCGTCGGGCCACCGCAGCGTCTGGATCACCAGCACGTCACCGCGCACCCGCAGCGCGGCCAGCCTGGTCTTCTGCCGGAGCGCGAAATGCACGATCGCCACCCGGTCGTTCTCGGCCAGCGTTTCCCGGAGCAGCACGTAGGCCTTGGCCGATTTCGACGCCGGCTCCAGCAGGTAGCTCGAGTCGTACAGCACAGGATCGATCTGTTCGGACGGGACGAACGAGAGTAGGTCGATCTCGCGCTCGGAACTGGTGGGCAGGCTCTTCAGATCCTCGTCCGTGATGATCGCGGTGCGCCCGTCCTCGGCCTCGTACGACTTGGCAATGTCGCCGAACGCCACCACCTCACCGCACACCTCGCAGGTGCGCTGATACCGGATGCGGCCGCCGTCCTTCTCGTGCACCTGGTGAAACCGAATGTCGTGGTCCTCGGTCGCCGAATACACCGCGACCGGCACATTCACCAGCCCGAAGACCAGGGAACCCTTCCAAATGGAGCGCATCGGACCATGATGGACCACCTGGGGCGATGTCGTCACCCCCGGGAGCGCCGGCGACCCGATGTCGGTGGTGTGCGGCAAGATGGATTGGTGACCGGGCCGTCCCTGCTGCAGGCCGCGGTCGAGGAGCTCTACTCGCGGCCGATGGCCGAATTCGTCGCTCGCCGCACGGCGTTGGCCGCGGCCGCACGCAAGGCCGGCGACCGACCAGCGGCCGCCCAGATCGCCGGTCTCCGCAAACCCACGCTGTCCGCGGACACCCTCAACCGGCTGGTCAGAACGG
Organism: uncultured Nakamurella sp.; assembly: GCA_964250735.1. Lineage (GTDB taxonomy): Bacteria > Actinomycetota > Actinomycetes > Mycobacteriales > Nakamurellaceae > Nakamurella. The sequence continues at coordinate 40,046 of CAXUHA010000027.1, forward strand.
CACCCGAGGAGGTGGACGAACTACTGAAGCTGGGCGCGGACCTGCGGGCCGCGGAGAAGGCCCTCGACGCCTCCGCATTGCGCGAGCTGTCGGCGAAGCGACGGGCGCTGGTGAACGATCTCACCCAGTTGGCGTTCGACATCACCGATCAGGCGGCGCCCTCGGCCTCCGTTAGGGATGAGCTGACGGCGACGTTGAATGCGGCGCTCGCCGATGAGGCGGTCGCCGAGCGGCTGACCTCCGGCGCCATGGTCACCCAGGCGCGGTGGGACGGCTTCGGTTCGGCATCGCTCCCCGAACTGGCGACCCTACTGCCGTTGAGACCCCGCCGCCCGCCGCCGGCCGGGCGGCAACCGGCCGCGCAGCTACCGCCCGCACAGCCGTCGCCCGTAAAGGAACCGCCCGCAAAACGGCCGGCCGCAAGACAGGCCCGGCCGAGCGCGACCGCGCCGGCCGCGAGCACGCCGGCCGCCAACACGGGGCAGGAGAACACGCCGGAGGAGAACGATTCAGCGAAGAACGACCGGGAGGCAAGCGCGGCGGAGTCCCAGCGTGCCGCTGCCCGATCCCGGGCCGCGCGGGAGCGGACCGAACGCATGGAGGCCGCCCACCGGGAGGCCGCGGAAGCCGACGCCGCCGCGAAGGCCGCGGCGCAGGCCCTGGCCGACATCGACCGGCGGATCAGCGAGTTGAGCATTCAACTCGCCCACGAGCGGCAGCTGCTCACGCGTGCCCAGCAGGACGTCCGGGCCGCGGAGACCCGAAGGCGCGCTTCGCTTCTCGCCCTGACCAGGGCGGGCGGCACCTGGTCGCAATGATCAGGGTGGCTCAGCGACGACAGAGAATTTCACCGTGCAGGATGGCGAACCATCCGTCGGGGTGGGCGGCCCATCCGCGCCAGCCCGCGGCGATCTCCTCCAGCCGTGCGGCGGTGGCGAATCCCCGGGTGATCGCCTGGGTCGCGAAGGCTGAACCCACCACCCGATCCGCCCACGACTGGCCCCACCACGTACGTTCCTCGGCCGTGGAGTAACACCACACGGAGGCCGATGAGGTCACGTCGGCGAAGCCGGCGCGGCGGGCCCAATGGCGCAGGTACCGACCGGCGTCCGGTTCAGCCGCGTTGCTCCTGGCCACCTCCTGGTACAGCGCCATCCAGTCGTCCAATGCTGCCAGGCGCGGAAACCACGCCATCGCCGCGTAGTCGGCATCCCGTGCGGCGACCAGGCCACCCGGCCGACACACCCGGCGCATCTCCGTCAGGGCCGCGACGGGGTCGGTCAGGTGTTGGAGGACCTGGTGGGCGTGCACCACATCGAACGAGGCGTCCGGATCCTCGAGTGAGTAGAGGTCGCCGACACCGAACTCCACGTTGCGCACGTCCCTGTCGCGGGCGGCCGCGGCGGCTTCCGCAATCACCTCGGCGCTGGCGTCGACACCCGATACCCGCCCATCGGCAAGCAGTTGCGCGAGGTCGACGGTGATCGTGCCTGGCCCGCAACCGATGTCCAGCAACGACATCCCGGGTATCAACTCGGGCAACAGGTAACCGGCCGAGTTCCGGGCGGTTCGCCAGCGGTGCGAGCGAAGTACGGACTCGTGGTGTCCGTGGGTGTATTCCGGGGTTGCCATTGGTTCACGCACCTTGTGTCTGGGCCGATCGCCCACCATGCTAGCCCTCGTTCCATCAACCGGGAAACCGATACCACATCATGAGACGCCCAGGTGCCCATGACTCGGCCAGGTCCACGGGCGTCACACCTTCCGGCACGTACTAGCCTTGTACGGCAACCTAGCCTTGTACGGCAACGCGATCGCTGAAGCGTCAGGGAGCAACGATGTCCGTGGCAGGGGGATGCGTGTCGGCATGGTCGGTTATGCGTTCATGGGTGCGGTCCATTCCCAGGCGTGGCGCAACGCCCACCGGTTCTTCGATCTCCCGCTGACCCCGGAGCTGACCGCGCTGTCCGGCCGGAACGAGTCTGCCGTACGGGCCGCCGCCCACCGTCTGGGGTGGATGTCGGTGGAGAGCAACTGGCGGCGGCTGGTGGAACGCGACGACATCGGTCTGATCGACATCTGCACGCCGGGCGACACCCACGCCGAGATCGCCATCGCGGCCCTGGAGGCCGGCAAGCATGTGATGTGCAAGAAGCCGCTGGCCAACTCCGTCAGCCAGGCCGAACAGATGGCCGCTGCGGCCGACAAGGCCGCCCTGTCCGACGAGAACAGTCCGCTGACCTGGCGGATGGACAAGGAAAGAGCCGGATCCGAGGTCAACGGTTCGCTGGGGTCGATCGCCTTCGACCTCGAGGACATGAACACCCTGCAGTTCTACGACGGCACCGACGTCCGGGCGAACAGGGCTTCCGCCGCATCCTGGTCACCGAACCCGAGCATCCCTACGTCGCCCACTGGTGGCCGGCTGGGCACGGGCTCGGCGACGAGCATGGTTTCGTCCACCAGGTGGTCGATCTGGTCACGGCGATCGGCGGAGGTGTCCGGCCGAGGCCGTCCTTCACCGACGCGCTCGGGGTCCAGCAGGTGCTTGCCGCGGTCGAGGCCAGCGCCGGCCAACAGTCGAACTGGCAGAGCGCGGGCCGTTAGCTCCTGATCCTTGCCGGTCAGCCCGTGTAGGGCTGGGCGGGTTGGCCGGTCACGCCCGGAAGATGGCGGAAGACGGCTCCGGCGGCGGGGTTGGCCGTGGCATCCTCGCCGTGCCGCGAGGTGGTGATGTACAACTCGTCCAGGTCCGGCCCACCGAAGGTGCACGCCGTCACCTTCGCGGCCGGTACCTCGACCACATCCTCCAGGTCGCCGGACGACGAGTAGTGGCGTACGGCGCTGCCGCCCCACAACGCCACCCACACGCCGCCGGCGGCATCGACGGTCAAGCCGTCCGGAGATCCGGCCGCAGCGTCGATGACGACGAACGGCCGGCGATTGACCAGCGCCCCGCCGGCATCGGAATCGAACACATCGACCCGGCCGGTGGGGGTGTCGATGTAGTAGGCCAGCGACGAGTCGGCCGACCAGCCCAGACCATTGGAGATGCTCACCCGGTCGAGCACCACCGTCACCGAGCCGCCGGGGCCGAGTCGGTACAGCGTGCCGCGGCCGGGACTCTCGTCGTAAGCCATCGTCCCGCACAGGAAGTTGCCGGCCGGGTCGCAGGCACCGTCGTTGAATCGGATGCTCCGGTCGGAGAAGACCGGGCCCAGGCCGGTCAACGGGCCGTCCACCTCGTCGCAGATGAGGAACTCCCGCTCGGTGGCGATCACCGCACCGGCGGGCGGGCGGGGCCGAAGAGCCGCGGCGACCGTGCCGACGTGCCACCGGCGGACGGCACCGCTACCGGTATCCAGGTGCAGGATGTCCCCGGCGAACATGTCCACCCAGCGCAGCCCACCCCAGGTCGGCGACCAGACCGGGCCTTCGCCGTGCTCGGCGTCGGCGGCCGTGATCTGCTCGGCGCGGGGCATCTCGGCTCCTTTCTACGGCCGGCGGACGGATGAAGGGACCGTATCCGACCGACTCGATGCCCGAGTGGCCCGCCCGCAGAAGGCGGTGATCAATGAGGTCACGCTGGACATCATCATCGAGTGACATCACCCTGCTGCTGTCACCGTCAGTGAGCACCCCCCGAACCCGTGAGGATGAAACTTTCACCTGGCCGGGACTGGATGGCGGTGCCTTACCGGGGATACCGTGATCACGAGGTCGCCGGCGCGAGAAGCATCCGGCGTTCCACCCGGCCGAGCCGCTCGTCACAAGTCGATTCTTGTCGGCACTCTTTTATCAGTAACGGCAGTGCGCCTTCATTTCGCCGGTCGACGCGCAGCTCTGGTCGGGTTGGCGCAGTGGAATAGGGGAAATCGTGAGGGTTGGGCATCGGGTGGTCGTGGTGCCGCACCGGGCTCGCCCTGTCGGGTGGCCGTGATGGCGGACAACGGGCCGCTGTCCCAGCTGTTGGCTGACTTCGCGCGGACGATGGCCACCGATTTCCCCATCGAAGCCATCTTGGACACACTGATGGAGCGGATCGTCGGCATTCTTCCGGTCACTGCCGCCGGTGTCGCGCTGATGTCCTCGGGCGGGGGCGCGCGATGCATCGCCAGCTCCGGTGCTGATGCCCGCAGGTACGAGGAACTGCAGCGGAAAATGGGCGAAGGCCCGAGTTTTCAAGCATTCCGCTCCGGCCGGGCCGTCGCCGTGCCCGATCTGGCCGCCGATCGACTGTTTCCCGACTTCGCGGTGCGTGCCGAGCAGGTCGGTCTGGCCGCCATCTTCTCGTTCCCGCTCCAGCAGGGTGACTACAGGCCCCTGGGCGTACTGAATCTGTACCGCAACACCGCCCGCGCCCTCAGCGACGTGGCCATGGACACCGCCCAGACCCTGGCCGACGTGGCCGCGGCCTACCTGCTGAACGCACGCGCCCGGGCGGCGGTGCAGGACACGTCCGACCGCTCCCGGCATGCGGCCTTGCACGACGGCCTGACCGGGCTGCCCAACCGGGTCCTGCTGCTGGACCGCCTGCGGCACGCCTCGCTGCGCGGCCACCGCACCGACCGCGCACCGGCGGTGTTCTTCGTCAACCTGGACCGGTTCAAACGGGTCAATGCGCAATTGGGGCACACGGCGGGGGACGAGCTGCTGGTCGCGGTGACGAGCCGGCTCAGTCGGCTGCTGCGGGCTCACGACACGATGGCCAGACTGTCGGCCGACGAGTTCGTCATCGTGTGCGAGGATCTCGACGACCTGGCCGAGGCCACCGCCATCGGCGACCGAATAATCAACGCGTTACGCGAGCCCTTCGTGGTGGCCGGCGCGACGACCGGCATCACGGCCAGCCTCGGCATCGCCTTCAGCGACCGCAGCGACAGCCGGCCGGACAATCTCCTACGGGACGCCGACATCGCCATGTATCACGCGAAACGCGACGGTGGAAACCGGCACCACGTGTTCGATCGGCGCCAACAACGTCTGGATGACCAACAGGCCAGCCTGGAAGGCGATCTGCTACAGGCCTTACCGCTCGGCCAGTTGTACGCCGAGTACCAACCGATCGTGAAGAGCGCCGCAGGGCGGGTCACCGGCTTCGAAGCCCTGCTGCGTTGGCGGCACCCCACCCGCGGCCTGGTGCCGCCGACCACCGTAGTCCCGCTGGCCGAACAATCCGGTCTGATCACCTCGATCGGCCACTGGGTCCTCGCCCAGGCCTGGTCCGACCGGAGTCGCTGGCGGGGCGACGGCCACGAGCTGACCATGTCGGTCAATGTGTCGGCCCATCAGCTGATGACGGCCGGGTTCAGCAACACGGTCAGTACGGTCCTGGAATCCAACGACTCCGACCCGTCCAAACTGACCCTGGAGATCACCGAGAGCGTTTTCGTGCAGGACAGCGACCGCGCGCTGGCCGTCCTGAACGAGCTGAAGCAGATCGGCGTCCTGGTGGCTCTGGACGATTTCGGTACGGGATATTCCTCATTGAGTTATCTTCGCCATTTCCCGGTCGACATCGTCAAGATCGACCGGTCGTTCGTCACCGAACTAGGGCACGATTTCACCAGTCACGCCATTGTCGATGCGGTGGTCAAACTCAGTCACGCCCTGGGTATGACGATTGTCGCCGAGGGAGTGGAAACGTTGGAGCAGTACCGGGAGGTGTCGGACCTGGGGTGCGACTCGTTCCAGGGCTATTACTTCGCGCGCCCGATGCCGGCCGCCTCGGTCGACGAGCTACTTCGGCACAACGGCCATCCCAGCCTGCCGGTACCGGCCGTGGCCTGACCGGCGACACGCCGGGGCAGTGGGCGCGGACGGGTTCGAACCGCCGACCGCCCGGGTGTAAACCGGGAGCTCTTCCGCTGAGCTACGCGCCCTGGTGCTCAGCCGACCGGGAGCGCTCCGACGGCGCGCTTCCAGGCTGACTGGTCCCTGGCCAGCCCCGGCTCGTTGACCTCGGCGAAGGTGACCAGACCGGCCAGGTCGACCAGGAACGTTCCGCGCAGGGCCATGCCGCCCTGCTGATGGAAGGCGCCGTAGCTCCTGGCCACTTCGCCGTGCGGCCAGAAGTCCGACAGCAGCGGAAACTGGTAGCCCTGGGCGTCGGCCCATGCCTTCAGCGCGGGGGCCGGATCGGTGGAGACGGCCAGCACCTGGACCTGGTCGTTCTGGAAGGAGCCGACATCGTCGCGCACCGCGCACAGTTCGGCGGTGCAGGTGCCGGAGAAGGCGAAGGGGTAGAAGACGAGAAGAACGGCCTTCTGGCCGCGGAAGTCGGACAACGTCACCGGTGTCCGGTTCGCGTCGGGCAGCGTGAAGTCCGGGGCAATCGATCCAAGCGATACTGACATGTCAACCTTGCTGTGCGTGGTGACCGGCGGAATCACGATGATATACGCGCGGCCTGCCTCTACCGCCCGACCGTCGCTGACACCCGACCCGCCGTCCGACCGGTCAGCGCCGGATGCGGCCCTGCTTGGCCCGGGCCAGCCGCGCCGTCGTCCATTGCGCGCCCCCGGGCACGGTGGTGGTCTGGGCCAGTCCGGCCGTTCTGGTCGCTTCGGCGATGTCGCTGGGTTCCACGTAGCCCTGGTGGCCGGTCCTGGGGGTCATCAACCAGATCACACCGGTGTCGGCCAGCAGGGTGATGGCGTCGACCAACGCGTCGGTCAGGTCGCCGTCGTCGGACCGCCACCACAGGATCACGGCGTCCAGAACGTCGTCCGCATCTTCGTCGAGCAACTCGGAGCCGATGATCTGTTCCACCGCCAGCCGAAGGTCGTGGTCGACGTCGTCGTCGTAGCCGATCTCCCCCACCACGTCGCCCGCCTTCAGGCCGAGCCGGACGGCAACGCCGGACTCGGACGAGCCGTGCGCCGGTCCTGAGACCCCAGTCACCGTGTTCTCGCGCCTTCCCACTTGGTGAACCCTCCGATGGTGTTCGCGAGCCCCGATCCGGATGATCGGTCCCGCTCTACCCGGATCACATGTGTCGGTGCCCAGGTCTGGACAACATTATGCAAGTGTGAGCCCGTTCGATAACTCCGGCCCACATTTGCCCCGCCTTCCCGGCCCCCGGGGGCAGACCGACCGCCGATGCGGGAAGATGGCGGGCAGCGGACGCTCCCAACCGGGGCGGCCAGAATCCACCGCTCGACGGCGCGCGTGCCCATCGCACATCGAGGCCGTTGCTGCATCTGACGAGGAGATCCCTTGGCTTCCTCCGGCACCACGCCGAGCACGACCAACCAGCGCCCCTCCGGCTCGGATTCCGGACCTTCGCGCCTCCACCTGATCCGCGACGGCTTCGCCGCCCAATTCCCGGACGGCGACCCCGAAGAGACCCAGGAGTGGCTGGATTCCTTCGACGCCATGGTCGACGCGGGCGGACAACAACGCGCCCGGTATCTGATGCTGCGTCTGCTCGGCCGGGCCGGGGAGCGCCACGTCGGGTTGCCCGCGCTGACGACGACGGATTACATCAACACCATTCCGACCGAGTCGGAGCCGTTCTTTCCCGGAGACGAGGAAATCGAGCGCCGGTACCGCAACTGGATCCGCTGGAACGCGGCCATGATGGTGCACCGCGCGCAGCGCCCCGGCGTCGGCGTCGGCGGGCACATCTCCACCTACGCGTCGTCGGCCAGTCTCTACGAGGTCGGCTACAACCACTTCTTCCGCGGCAAGAACCACGCGGGCGGTGGCGACCACATCTTCTTCCAGGGCCACGCCTCGCCCGGCATGTACGCCCGGGCCTTCCTGGAGGGCCGGCTGAGCACCGACACCCTCGACGGGTTCCGTCAGGAGGTCTCTCATCCCGGCGGGGGTCTCCCGTCGTACCCGCACCCGCGGCTGATGCCCGACTTCTGGGAGCACCCGACGGTGTCGATGGGGCTCGGTCCGATGAACGCCATCGCCCAGGCCCGGGTCAACCGGTACCTGCACCACCGGGGCATCAAAGACACCTCACAGCAACATGTCTGGGCCTTCCTGGGCGACGGGGAGCTGGACGAGGTCGAGTCGCGCGGGCTGATCCACCTGCCGGCCATCGACGGTCTGGACAACCTGACGTTCGTCATCAACTGCAATCTGCAGCGCCTGGACGGGCCGGTCCGCGGCAACGGCAAGATCATCCAGGAGCTGGAGTCGTTCTTCCGAGGGGCGGGCTGGAATGTCATCAAGGTGGTCTGGGGCCGGGAATGGGACGCCCTGCTGCGCGCCGACAAGGACGGTGCGCTGGTCAACCTGATGAACACCACCCCGGACGGCGACTACCAGACGTACAAGGCCAACGACGGGGCCTACGTGCGGGAGCACTTCTTCGGCCGCGACCCGCGGACCAAGGCGATGACCACCGCGATGAGCGACGACGAGATCTGGGCTCTCAAGCGCGGCGGTCACGACTACCGCAAGGTGCACGCGGCCTATCACGCCGCCACCCACCACGTCGGGCAGCCGACCGTCATCCTGGCCAAGACCATCAAGGGTTTCCATCTCGGGTCCTCGTTCGAGGGTCGCAACGCCACCCACCAGATGAAGAAGCTCACCCTGGCGAACCTCAAGGAGTTCCGGGACGAGTTGCACATCCCCGTCACCGACGCGCAACTCGAAGCCGATCCCTACCAGCCGCCGTACTACCACCCCGGCGAGCAGGCTCCCGAGATCCAGTACCTGCACGAACGCCGGACCAAGCTCGGCGGCTACGTCCCGGAGCGCCGGGTCACGGCGAAACCGCTGACCCTGCCCGGGGACGCCACCTACAACGTGCTGGCCCGCGGGTCCGGGAAGCAGGAGATCGCCACCACGATGGCGTTCGTCAGGCTCGTCCGGGATCTGTTCAAGGACCCGGAGATCGGCAAACGGATCGTGCCGATCATCCCCGACGAAGCCCGCACCTTCGGCATGGACTCCTTCTTCCCGTCGCAGAAGATCTACAACCCGGCCGGCCAGCTGTACACGGCCGTCGACGCCAACCTGATGCTGGCCTATAAGGAATCCGAGCAGGGCGTGATCCTGCACGAGGGCATCAACGAGGCCGGCTCGGTGGCCACCCTCACCGCGGTGGGCAGCAGCTACGCCACCCACGGCGAACCGATGATCCCTATGTACATCTTCTATTCGATGTTCGGGTTCCAGCGCACCGGCGACGGGCTGTGGGCCGCCGGCGATCAGATGTGCCGCGGATTCGTCCTCGGCGCCACCGCGGGCCGCACCACCCTGACCGGTGAGGGCCTGCAGCACGGGGACGGTCATTCGCACCTGCTGGCCGCGACCATGCCCCATGTCGTGGCCTACGACCCCGCCTACGGCTACGAGATCGGCCACATCGTCAAGGACGGGCTCCGTCGGATGTACGGCGGCCCCACCGAGTCCGGCTCCGGCGTCACGCACTCGGCCGGGGACTTCGGCGGCGAGGACATCCTGTACTACATCACCCTGTACAACGAGCCCTACGTACAGCCGCCGGAGCCCGAAGGTCTCGACGTCGCCGGCCTGCTCAAGGGCATGTACCTGTTGTCCCCCGCCGACCGCACGGACGGCCGGGCGAGGGTGCAGCTCCTGGCCTCGGGGGTCGGTGTGCGGTGGGCGTTGGAAGCGCAGGGACTGCTCGCCGACGACTGGGACGTGGCCGCCGACGTGTGGTCGGTGACCAGCTGGACCGAGCTGCGGCGCGAGGGCGACGCCATCGATCGGGCCAAGTTGCTGGATCCCTCCGGTGACCACCCGGAGCCGTACATCAGCACGGCCCTGGCCGACCGGCCGGGGCCGGTCATCGCCACCAGCGACTACCAGCGCGCCGTGCAGAACCAGATCGCTCCGTGGGTGCCCGGCGACTTCACCGCGCTGGGTGCCGACGGCTTCGGATTCTCCGACACCAGGGCCGCGGCCCGGCGGCATTTCCTGATCGACGGACCGTCGATGGTGGTGGCGTCGCTGGCCGCCCTGGAGCGCCGGGGCGGCTACCGGGAGGGTGCTGCGGCGGAGGCCGCCCGGCGGTACGAATTGCACGACGTCAGGGCCGGGACCTCGGGGAACGCCGGCGGTGAGTCCTGAGCGACGATCCTTCTCAACGACGGCGGCGCCGACCCGAAGCGGCCCCGGCCGCAGGTCGGACCGCCCCTAGCGGCAGAGATCGGGGGAGCGGTATCTTTACGCCGTTGTTGCTCTTCTCCGCATTGCGCATCACGCGCCGGACGGAGTAAGGCGCATCCCCTCGGTCGGAGAAAATGGAACCGGCCGTGGTGTTCGACCCCGCGGGCAGACTCCGCGGACAACGCTTTCAGGAGAGCGGCATGGCGCAGGGAACGGTCAAGTGGTTCAACGCGGAGAAGGGCTATGGCTTCATCTCCCCGGACGACGGCTCAGGAGACGTCTTCGTGCACTACTCGGCGATCGGTGGATCGGGTTACAAGTCCCTGGAAGAAGGTCAGCGGGTGACGTTCGAGGTGGAGCAGTCGCCGAAGGGCCCGCAGGCCACGGGGGTCACCGCCGGAGAGTGAGCACAGAACGGCCTCCCCGGCATCGGTGAGGGGACCGCCGTGGCACGCTGAGCAGGTGAATCCGCCCGCAGCGTCAGAACGCGGTGGCGCTATCGGCGAGACGACGTTGCGCAAGGTCGAGCGGGCGGCCGGCGGCCTGGCCACCAGGTCGGTGGCGCTGATGGACGAACGACTCCCCTGGTTCCGGACGTTGCCCGCCCAGCAGCGCAGCTGGGTCACCCTGGTCGCCCAGGGCGGCATCGCGGGATACGTCGGTTGGCTGAGCGGTGAGCTCGACGGCGTCAAGCTCACCGAGGCGGTCTTCGGGTCCGCACCCCGGGAACTGGTCCGCAGTGTTTCGCTGCGGAGAACGGTGGAGTTGGTGCGCATCGCCATCTCGGTGGCCGAGGAGCATCTGCCGGCGCTGGCCGGGAATCCCGCCGAACGCGCGGCCCTGGCCGACTCGCTGCTCCGCTACTCCCGGGAGGTGGCGTTCTCGGCGGCAGGTGTGTACGCCGCGGCCGCCGAGTCGCGCGGGGCCTGGGACCAGCGGCTGGAAGCGCTGGTCGTGGACGGCATCGTCCGCGGCGAGGGCGGAGATTCGCTGGCCTCCCGGGCCGCCGCCCTGAACTGGGACTTCTCCGGCCCGGTCACGGTCGTCGTCGGTTCGCCACCCGCCGCGGAACCGGCCCGGGCCGTCCCCGCGGAACGGGCTGCCCGAGTCGGCGTGTCGGCCCTGGCCGGTCTGCACGGGGACCGACTGATCCTGATCCTGTCCGCCGCTGACCAGCACACGCTCTCGGTGGGGGTGGATGCGCTCCTGGACGCCTTCGGTCCGGGCCCGGTGATCCGTGGTCCCATCGGCACCGGCCTGTCCGGCGCGATGGGGTCCGCCCGGTTGGCCCTGTCCGGTATCCGAGCCGCCCCGGCCTGGCCGGCCGCACCACGCGGCGTCGATTCCGACGCCCTGCTCCCGGAACGGGTGCTGATCGGCGACCCGGACGCGCGAGACCAGCTGCGACACGATGTCTACGCGCCGCTGATGGCCGCCGGGGACCCCTTTCCCGCCACCCTGGACACCTTTCTGGCCACCGGGCGAGCCTTGGAGCCGAGCGCCAGGCTGTTGTTCGTGCACGCCAACACGGTCCGCTATCGGCTCCGGCGGATCGCCGAGATCACCGGTTTGGACCCGACGTCCAGTCGCGACGCGTTCACCCTGCAGATCGCGGTAGCGGTCGGCCGCCTGGGCCGGATCGACTGAACCACTCTCTCGGACGCGGTCTTTTTGGCTGGATACTCGCCTGTATTAGGAGGATTCCTCCTACAGCGGAGTCGGGACTTGGTAGAACCACCGACCGGGGTTCGAGGGCCGCCCGTGGTTGGCTGGAGTGCGTGCTAGCCATCGTTGCTCCTGGACAGGGTGCCCAGAAACCCGGAATGCTCATTCCCTGGCTGGTCATGGACAAGCTGGCGACGCTGTTGGCCACCTTCAGCGAAGCCTCCCGGCTCGACCTGGCCCGCCTGGGCAGCACCGCGGACGCCGGCGAGATCAAGGACACCGCGGTGACGCAGCCGCTGGTGGTGGCCACCGCACTGCTTGCAGTAGACACCCTCGACGTCCCGTTGAACGCGGTGGCCGCGGGTCACTCCGTGGGCGAACTGGCCGCCGCGGCCCTCGCCGGAGTGATCGAACCGACCGAGGCCGTCCGCGTCGCCGCGATCCGCGGCGCCGCGATGGGAGCTGCCTGCGCTCTCACCCCCACCTCCATGTCGGCCGTCATGGGCGGTGATCCGGAGGTCGTCCTGGCTGCTCTGGCCGCGTTGGACCTGGTGGGCGCCAACGTGAACGGCGGCGGGCAGATCGTGGCGGCCGGGGCGACCACGGCACTGGCGGCGTTGCGGGAAAGTTCGCCGCCCGGCGCCCGCGTCATTCCCCTGCCGGTGGCCGGCGCGTTCCACACCAGATACATGGACACGGCCGCGGGCACGGTCGCCGACGCGGTGGCCGGGATTGCCGCTGCGGACCCCACGCTCGCGTTGCTGACCAATTCCGACGGCAGCGTCGTCACGTCGGGCCGCGCCTACCTCGAACTGCTGACCGCGCAGATCACCCGGCCGGTGAGATGGGACGCGTGCATGGCGACCATGGCGCGGCTCGGTGTCACCGGGGTGCTCGAGCTGCCCCCGGCCGGCACGCTGGTGGGCCTGATCAAGCGTGACCTGGCGGGTGTGGCCACCATGGCCCTGAAATCTCCGGACGATCTGGACCGGGCCGCAGCCTTCATCGCCGAACACAGCGAGGTGTGAGATGAGCCAGCATGGCGGGTCGGCGGTGAACCCGGTGACCATCAGGCATCCGGCCGGGTCCGCCGGGTCCAAGATCGTCGGTCTCGGTCACTATCGGCCGGAGAACGTGGTGACCAACGACGATCTGTCCAAGATCATGGACACCACCGATCAGTGGATCCAGACCCGGGTGGGGATCGCCGAGCGCCATTTCGGTGGTGCACAGGACACCGTGGTGTCGATGGGGGCCACCGCGGGCGGGAAGGCCCTGGCCGACGCCGGGCTGGAGCCGGCCGACATCGACACCGTGGTGGTCGCGACGTGCACCCAGGAAACGCAGGTTCCCCACGCGTCGACGCAGATCGCGGCGATCCTGGGCATCTCGGCACCCGGGTCCTTCGACCTCAACGCGGCCTGCGCGGGATTCTGCTACGCACTCGCCGCCGCCGATCACGCGATCAGGGCCGGTAGTGCCCGGAACGTCCTGGTCATCGGATCGGAGAAGTTGACCTCCTGGACCGACCCGGTCGACCGGACCACCGCCATCATCTTCGCCGACGGCGCCGGTGCCGCCGTGGTGTCCCCGTCGGACGAGGTGGGTATCGGTCCGGTGGCGTGGGGCAGCGACGAGCATCAGACCCAGGTGATCCGCATCGAATCCCGGGAGTCGACGTTCATCCAGGAGGGCCAGGCGGTTTTCCGCTGGGCGACCAGTTTCATCGCCCCGCTCGCCGTCCGGGCGGTCGAGGCGGCCGGTATCTCGCTGGCCGACGTCGACGTGCTGGTCACCCACCAGGCCAACCTGCGGATCGTGGAAGCGATCGCCAAGAAGCTGATCGCGGCCGGTGCCGGCGCCGATCTGCGGGTGGCCCGGGACATCGTCACCTCCGGGAACACCTCCTCGGCCTCGATCCCGATGGCCCTGGACCGCATGCGGCAGGCAGGCGGCGTTTCGCCGGGCGAACTCGTCCTGGCCGTCGGTTTCGGCGCCGGCCTGACGTACGCCGCCCAGGTGTTCCGGTGTCCGTGACCCCATTTTTCTCCCCGCCCACCCTCCCGGGTCCCCGGAAGGTACGTCACCACCGAAAGGAAGCACCGTGAGCAACGAGGACACCCTCGCCGGCCTCGGCGAGATCGTCGAAGAGGTCGCCGGCGTCCCGGCCGCCGATGTCACCGCCGACAAGTCCTTCACCGACGACTTGGACATCGACTCGCTGTCGATGGTCGAGATCGCGGTGCAGGCCGAGGACAAGTTCGGCGTCAAGATTCCCGATGACGAGTTGGCCAAGCTCAAGACCGTGGGTGACGCCGTCGTTTACATCGACGCCAACAAGGCATGACCATTGACCATGACGTCGTCGTCACGGGGATCGGTGCCACCACGCCCATCGGCGGAACGGCACCGGAGACCTGGCAGGCCATGCTGGACGGCCGGATCGGCGTCAGGGCCAACACCGCACCGTGGGTGGAGAAGTTCGGCCTGCCGGTGGCCATTCACGCGCCGCTGGCGGTCGAACCAACCGACATCCTGCCCCGGGTCGAGGCCCGTCGGCTGGACAGATCGCAACAGGTTGCGCTGGTCGCGGCCCGCGAAGCCTGGGCCAATGCCGGCGCACCGGAACTTGATCCCGAACGGCTCGGCGTCATCATCGGAACGGGCATCGGGGGTGCACTGACCCTGCTCGGCCAGGACGACATCCTGGAAACGGTGGGGCTGGGCAAGGTGGCCGTGATGACCATCCCCATGCTGATGCCCAACGGGCCGGCCGCCGCAGTGGGCTTGTGGGCCAAGGCCCGCGGTGGCGTGCACGCGCCGGTGGCCGCGTGCGCCGCCGGAGCAGAGGCGATGGCCTGGGCCTATACGTTGATCAAGGCCGGCGAGATCGACATCGCCATCGCCGGTGGCGCGGAGGCCTGCATCCACCAGTTACCGGTCGCCGGGTTCTCCCAGATGCGCGCCATGAGCACCCGGAACGATGATCCGTTGACCGCCTCGCGGCCGTTCGACCTCGGACGGGACGGGTTCGTCCTCGGCGAGGGTGCCGGGATGTTGGTGCTGGAGCGCCGCGAACACGCGGTGGCCCGCGGCGCGATGATCTTGGGCACGCTCGCTGGCATCGGTATGTCCAACGACGCCTACCACATCACCGCCCCCGAGCCCAACGGGGAGGGTGGCAGTCGGGCCATCGCCAAGGCGCTGAAAGCGGCCGGCTTGACCGGCACCGACATCGGGCACGTCAACGCCCACGCCACCTCCACCCCGGTCGGTGACATCGCCGAATCCAAGACGATCCGGCGGGCCATCGGCGACCACCCGGTGGTCACGGCGACCAAGTCGATGACCGGGCACATGCTCGGCGCCTCCGGCGCGGTCGAGGCCATCGCCACCTTGTTGTCCGTCCGGGAGGGCATCGTCCCGGGGACACGGAGCATCTTCGATCTCGATCCGGCGATCGAGGTCGACGTGGCCACCGAGAACCGCAAGGTCGACCTGGACGCGGCCATCAACGACTCGTTCGGCTTCGGCGGTCACAACGTCGCGTTGGTCTTCACCCGGTAACGAGCGCCGACCGAACCGCGCCCATCCGGTCCGATCCATTCCCCCGACGCGTCCCCGGCGACCCCGGGATGTCAGGAGCAAGCGTGACAACCACCGTTGAACCGGCCGTCCCGACCACCACGCCCGGACCGAGAAGGCTGGACTTCCGCGAGCCGGAGATCCGGCTGGCCAGGCTGCTGGATCCGGGCAGCGTCGTTCCGCTGCACGCCACCGACACTTCCGGCGTCTCGGCGGTCCGGGGCCGCATCGACGGTGCGAAAGTCGTCGCCTATTGCACGGATGCGACCAGGATGGGCGGCGCGATGGGGTCGGCCGGATGTCGACACATCGTCGATGCGATCGACACCGCCATTCGTGACCGCACCCCGGTGATCGGCGTCTGGCACTCCGGCGGGGCCCGGCTGGCCGAAGGTGTCGAAGCCCTGGACGGTGTCGGCCAGGTCTTCGCGGCCATGGTCCGGGCGTCGGGGCGGATCCCACAGGTCTCCGTCGTCCTCGGGCCGGCCGCCGGTGGTGCGGCCTACGGGCCGGCCCTCACCGATGTGGTCATCATGGCGCCGGACGGCCGCATCTTCGTGACCGGCCCGGACGTGGTCCGCTCGGTCACCGGCGAGCAGGTCGACATGGAGGAACTCGGCGGCCCCAACGCGCACGGCCGCAAGTCGGGGGTGGTCCACATCGTCGCGGACTCCGAGGAGGACGCGTACGTCAGGGCGCGGCGGGTGACGTCGCTGTTCTCGCGGCCGGGCATCGCGGGCGTGGCCGGGATGGCCGACGACCCGCTGCTCGCCGCCGTCCTGCCCGAACAACGCAACCGGGCCTACAACGTCAGGCCGGTCATCGACCGGATCCTGGACGAGCCGATGGAGGAACTGCAGGCCCGGTGGGCGCCGAACATCGTCATCGGCCTCGGCCGGCTCGCCGGACGCAGCGTCGGGGTGATCGCCAACAACCCGCTGCGCCTGGGCGGGTGCCTGGATTCCACCTCGGCCGAGAAGGCGTCCCGGTTCGTCCGGATGTGCGATGCCTTCGGTATTCCGCTGCTCGTCATCGTGGACGTGCCCGGGTATCTGCCCGGCGTCGGTCAGGAGTGGGACGGTGTCGTCCGCCGCGGCGCCAAGTTGCTGCACGCCTTCGCCGAGGCGGTGGTCCCCCGGGTCACCCTGGTGACCCGCAAGGCCTACGGCGGTGCATACATTGCGATGAATTCCAAGGCGTTGGGTGCCACCGCCGTGTTCGCCTGGCCCGATGCGGAGATCGCGGTGATGGGTGCCAAGGCGGCGGTCGGCATCCTGCACAAGCGGAGGCTGGCGGCCGCCCCGGACGACGAGCGTGAGATGCTGCACGCCGCGCTGGCCATCGAGCACGAGAAGATCGCCGGCGGGGTGAGCAGGGCGATGGAGCTCGGCGTGGTGGACGATGTGATCACTCCGGCCGAGACACGACGCAGGGTGGCCGAGGCCCTCGCCTCTGCACCGGCCGGCCGCGGCGCTCACAGCAACATCCCGCTGTAGCGAGACGTCCGACGCGCTCATCTTCGCCGCCGGGGGCCGGGCGGCGGTCAGCATTTGATGTGCGCGACGCTCCCGGCCACGGTGGAGCCGACGACCACCTCGCCGCCCCGGGAGGCCAACTGCAACACCACCGTCCAGTGGATGCAATCGACCGGTAGATCCTTCGGGGCCAGGCTGGGATCCTGCTGGGAGGTGAAGCGCAGCTTCACCCGGATCGGATTACCGGACATCGACTGGACCCAGATGCTGGAATCGACGGTCGTCGCATAGGCCCGCGTCCATTGGTCACTGCTCTGGCCTGCGGACATGGAGCTGCTGACCACGTGGGCCCAACTCTCGTAGTCGTGCTGGTTGATGGCGTCGAAATAGTCCTGCAGCAGTTCCTGCACGACGGCGGATCGCGCGTCGGCCCGGACCGACGGCGACATCTGGACGGTCAGATTGTTGGACGGACCGACCAGGGCCACGGTCGGATCGGCGGGATCACCGGTGGGTGACGACGGCGCAGGCGCCTTCGACGTCGCCTTCGTCGCTGACGAGACGCTGATTCGGGCCGGTGCCGCGCTGCGTTCCTGGCGTGAGATGGCCACGGCCGCGCTTCCCCCGGCGATGAGGATGACGGCGATGCCGCACACCAGAGTGATGGTCAATCGACGGCCCCGACGAAACAACTGCTCCTGCACCTGCCCTTCGACCGGCTCCCACGCCGTTCGCGGGCATCGATCCAAGGACGCCCGAGCACCGGGCGGGTTGTCTGACGTGCGGTGTGCGGTGTGCTGTGTGGAAGTGCGGCCTCAGCCGACCTGATGCAACCAGGTCACCGGGGCTCCTTCGCCGGCCCGTCGGTAGGGCTCCAGTTCCGTGTCCATCTCCGCGCCGATCGCGGTGGACAGTGCGTGCCGTAGCGCGTCGAGGCTGGTGGCGCGCTCCATGAGCGAGCGGAGTTGATGTTCACCCAGAATGACGTCGCCGTTGGCCGATACGGCCGCCCGCCACAGACCTCGTCCGGGGACATGGCAGACCCGCTCGCCGTCCGAGCCGTGACTTGCGTCTTCGGTGATTTCGAAACGGAGCATCGGCCAGGCCCGCATCGCCGACGCTATCCGTCCGGCGGTACCGGGTTCGCCTCGCCAGCTCACTTCCGCGCGCAGCTGGCCGGGAGAGGCAGGCTGCGCCGTCCAGGTCAGCGACACCCGGTCGCCGAGGACACCAGAGATCGCCCACTCGACGTGCGGGCAGATCGCCGCCGGCGAAGAGTGCACGAAGATCACGCCTTGTGCCTTCGCCGCACGCGGCGACGCCGCATCACGAGTCACCACAGTCCACCTCCGCTCGAGCTCCAACGTCTTCCCCAACGTGGATGCCACGACCGAAGTGCACCGAGCTTCTACTCCCCGACGATGCGACCACCGTGCAGTGGTACGGCAACCGTGCAGGGATACAACAACAGTGCCGGGATCACAGCACTGAGCACATTGTGCACTGCCAGCCGTCCGGAAGGCCAGCTTTTGCCCGATTCCGAGCGACTGGTATAGAGCCTTCAAACGGATGAAGCTCTCAACTTGGGGTCGAGACTGGCGAGTCGTCGACCCGTCGTGACCTGCCGGCGCGAAGGTTGCCCGATGGCTGTCCTCGCCGATCCCCCCGTCCAACGAAGCGGCGCAAGTGGCCATTCGTGGCCCTTGGTTCCATGATGATCGTGGTTGGAGGCTTCCTCTTTTGCCACCCGAGCTGCCCCCGCCTCTCTCGTGCGAAGTTCCACTACGTAGACCAACCCGGCCTCGGCAACCAGGCATGGCTTTCGATGGACGCACACACGACAGCAACATCATTCGCGCGGGCGGTACCCCATGGTTCGTAGGCGGATCCCTCGCCGGGCCCCTGCGCGGTCAAATTCCCGGTGATCCGGTCCAGAGGGGCCAAGCGTCATCAGCTGCACGGGCCAGCCGTCCAGCGTCCATCAACGCCGTGCCGCGGGGTATCCCGCCGCTCTTCCAGCGGCACCAGAACTCGACTTGTCCAGTCCTGGGCAGGGGAGTCAGCCACCACGTGATCCGCCAGTACCCTCCGGTTCCGCTGTCGCCTCCCCCACCGCTTTGTATCAGCAGCATCAGCTCCGTGGGTTCCATCTGCCGTCCCGGCCAGGTGGTGTCAGAGGCGTAGCTCGTCTGTTGACCGGCGGCAGTGATACCCAACTCGAACAGATCCTGGTCGTTCCTGCCACGTCGATCGAATTCGATGGCCAGTCCGCCGTACTCCACGATGAGTGACGCCCGTATCCTGGTGGAGCGTAAGGGGAAACATGTCGTTGGAGCTCGGCCCG
>CAXUHA010000028.1:0-456 GCA_964250735.1 uncultured Nakamurella sp.
GGATGGGCGCCCTGGTCGAGGATCTGCTGACCCTGATCCAGGCGGACGCGCCCGAGCGGAACACCAGGGAGCCGGTGGATCTGGGGGACCTGCTCACCGGGGTGGTCGACGACGCGGCGGTGATCGATCCGAGCCGCACCTGGCGGTTGGTGGGTATCGGGTCGTCCGCCATGGTCTCCGGCGACCGGATGCACCTGCACCAGATGTTTGCGAACCTGCTGGCGAACGTGCGGACCCACACTCCGCCCGGGACCACGGCGACAGTCTCTCTGCTGCCCGGCCGGGACGACGTCGCGGTGGCGGTGTCCGACGACGGGCCGGGCGTGGAGAGCCAGGAGCTGCCCAAGCTGTTCGACCGGTTCTACCGGGCGGAGAAGTCGAGAAGCCGGCTGAACGGCGGTTCCGGTCTCGGACTGGCCATCGAAGGTGGCCTGCAGCGACTCGAGGCCCGGCGCC
>CAXUHA010000028.1:466-58417 GCA_964250735.1 uncultured Nakamurella sp.
ACCGCCGGCGGCGGCCTGACCGTCACGGTGGTGCTGCCCCGGGTGGTCGGCACCGCGGCGGTGGCGCCGAGTCCCATGTCACACGTCGGTGCAAGCTCGGAAACCTGATGTTCATCAAAACGTTTGCGTGTCGACCCAAGGCGATCAGGGTGCGAAGGTAGCGTCCGAAGCGTGGACCGCGGCCCCCGCGGGACACACGGGAGGCCCCGCAACGTGCCAGTGCGCAAGATGCACTCGAGGCGAGGGGGCCGGTACCGGGCTCCCGCGGCCCCGGCGCCCGCCGGATGCCGCACGGGACACCGCCGGCCGAACCTTGCCAGTCGTGGATGCGGGTACTCGCGTCCGCCGAGGAGTCGTTCGTGGCCATTCGCCGTTCCGAACTGTCCCCAGCCACTGCTGTCCGCCCTGCCGAACCCGCGGAAGGCACCGGAGCCCACTACGGACCCGATTTGCCGGCCGGCCCGACGCGCCGCACCTACGTGGTGGACACCTCGGTGTTGCTGTCCGACCCGTGGGCGCTGACCAAGTTCGCCGAGCACGAGGTGGTGCTGCCGCTGGTGGTCATCTCCGAGCTCGAGGGCAAGCGGCATCATCCCGAGCTGGGGTATTTCGCGCGGCAGGCGTTGCGATTGCTGGACGACCTGAGGATCGAACACGGACGACTGGACGCCCCGATTCCGATCGGGGCGCCGGGGGGGAGCCTGCACGTCGAGTTGAACCACACCGACCCGACCGTCCTACCGGCCGGATTTCGCAATGACAGCAATGATTCTCGCATTCTCGCCTGTGCGCTGAACCTGGCCGGCGAACGCCCGGCGGGCCTGGTCACCCTGGTGTCGAAGGACATGCCGCTGCGGGTGAAGGCGTCGGCCGTCGGCCTGGCCGCCGACGAATACCGGGCCCAGGACGTCGTCTCCTCCGGGTGGACCGGAATGGCCGAGCTCGAGGTCGCCTCGGAGCAGGTCGACACGCTGTTCCACACCGGCCTGATCGACGCGGACATCGCCCGGGATCTTCCGTGCCACACCGGCGTCAAGCTGATCACCCCGACCGGCTCCGCACTGGGCCGGGTCACCGCCGGTAAGCAGATCCGTCTGGTCCGCGGCGAGAAGGAGGCCTTCGGGCTGCGCGGGCGGTCGGCCGAACAACGTATCGCCCTCGATCTGTTGATGGACGACGAGGTGGGGATCGTCTCGTTGGGTGGTCGGGCCGGCACCGGCAAATCGGCGCTGGCCCTGTGCGCGGGCCTGGACCTGGTCATGGAGCGGCGCGCGCATCGCAAGGTGGTCGTGTTCCGGCCGTTGTACGCCGTCGGCGGGCAGGAACTGGGTTACCTGCCCGGCAGCGAGAACGACAAGATGCAGCCGTGGGCGCAGGCCGTGTTCGACACGCTGTCCGCGATCGCGTCACCGGCGGTGGTGGAGGAGGTCATCGCCCGGGGCATGCTCGAGGTGCTTCCGCTGACCCACATCAGGGGCCGGTCGCTGCACGATTCGTTCGTCATCGTGGACGAGGCCCAGTCGCTGGAGCGCAATGTGCTGCTGACGGTACTGTCCCGGCTCGGCACGAATTCCAGGGTCGTGCTCACCCACGACGTGGCCCAGCGGGACAACCTGCTGGTCGGCCGCCACGACGGCATCGCCGCGGTGATCGAGGCGCTGAAGGGACACCCGCTGTTCGCCCACGTCACGCTGACCCGGTCGGAACGCTCGCCGATTGCCGCCCTGGTCACCGAGTTGTTGGAGTTCCCGGACCTGAGCTGAGATGCCGGCCACGGCTGGGATGCCCGCCGCGGCGGCCCCGCGGCCGGCCCGGTCTGGGCAACGCGTGTGAATCCCCGCCGCCGGCCTCTCGGGCGCCGATCCGGGCCACGGTCTACGCCAAGATGAACCGGTGACCAACCGATGTCGGTGCGCCGGCACCAGAGCTCCGGGCGCCGTGGCCGTTCTGGCTGCGGCCACGGTGGCGGCCGTGGGTCTGCTGATCATCCCGGGGCAGAGCGCGGCCGCAGGTGTGGAAGCCGCCGGCGCCACGACCGGAGTGGTTTCCTCGGCCGCCATCGCGTCGGTCAGTGCGGCCGAAAGCACTACCGGCCAGATCGACCCGGTGGGCCTGTCGCGCCCAGCGGCGACCACGTCCGGTTCGCCGACCACGCCCAGTTCGCCGACCACGGCGGTGACCAGGTCACCCACCTCGTCCAGCCCGACGTCCAGCACCACGTCACCGCCGGCCGGCTCGTCCACGACTGCGTCGGCCGCCACCACGGCCGTGCCCACCACCTCCTCGTCCGCGCCCGTCACCACCCCCCAGCAGGAGATCACCAGCACCATCGTGGGCGCGCCGACCAGCACAGTGGCGGCCCGGAGCATCCAGGCGGCATCGGTCGTGGCCGGCGGTCATCAGGAAGTGGTGTTCGCGGGTTTCGCCAGGAACGAATCGGTGTCGGTGATGTTGTATTCACCCCCGGTGTCGCTACCGCCGGCCCAGGCCGATTCCGGTGGGACGGTGACCATCGACTTCACCGTGCCGGCCGGTCTGAGCCCGGGTACGCATCTGCTCCGCGCCGTCGGTCGGGCCTCCAACGTCACCGGGGTCGCCACCTTTGTGGTCACCGCGGCCCCGGTGTCCGGTTCGACGGCGTCAACGGGGTCGACCGCACCGGTCACCGCCGTGATCCCGCCGGTCGTGGTCCCGAACACCTTCATCCCGCCTGCCGTGATCCCGTCCGGTGTGCCCGCTCCGGATTCCTTGTCCACCCCGGCCACCAGCGGCGCCGCGGCGTCGACGCCGCCGGTATCGACGCCGCGGCTCGTCTGGCCCTGGTACGTCCTCGGCGTCGTGGTGCTGCTTTGGGTGGCCTTCGGGGTGTTCGTGGTGCGGCGGCGACTCCGTCATCAACCACGTCGGCGGCAGAGCGCCGACCATGGACCGCGGGAAGCGTTCGCGGCCGGCGCTGCGGCTGCGGGTCAGGCCGGTCGGCTGCCGCCGGACCGGTCGAACGCCGTCGTCGTCGATGAGGGTGACCACCCGGTGGAGCAGGCGTTGCTGTCCGGCCGCGATCACCCGGACAACCCGTCGCTGCTCTCCGGCCAGAACTACCGTCCCGACGTGATCGGGGCACTCCCGACCACGTCTCGACTGCGCGGCCCGTCAGGGCCCGAAGCCGATGACGAGGGCCGCGATCCCGGCGGGCCCCCCGCGGCAGATGCGTCCGGGCTCCCGGCGGCTGGTGCGTCCGGGCCGAGGACTCCAGGGGCCGGTGCGGTGGGCACGGAGACCACCGGGCCGCCGACCGGGGCGTGGAGCCCTGATTTTCTCTCCGGAGAACCGCCCACCACCAGGAACTCGGGCGACCCGGACTCGGACCCCCGCGCCGACCGTTGAGTCCTGCCCGCCCGTCACCGTGCACACGGGACGGGCCGGATCAGTGGTCCGGTGTGATCCGAGGGGTCAGGGATGGGTCATCGACAGCACGTCGAGCGCCGCGTCGAGCTGGGCCTCGGTCAGCGTGCCGCTGCGGACATGGCCGCGTTCGGTGACCACGGTCTTGATCGTCTTACCCTCCTTGAGCGCCTGCTTGGCGACCGACGCCGCCTCCTCGTAGCCGATGAACTTGTTCAGCGGGGTGACGATCGAAGGTGAGGATTCGGCGTAGATGCGGCAGCGCTCCTCGTCGGCGACGATCCCGGAGATACACCGGTCGGCGAGCAACCGGGTGACCGTGGACAGCAGGCGGATCGATTCGAGGACGTTCCGGGCGATCACCGGCAGCATCACGTTGAGTTCGAACGACCCGGTGGTGCCCGCGAAGGCGACGGTGGCGTCGTTGCCGATGACCTGCGCGGCGACCATGGCGGTGGCTTCCGGCAGCACCGGGTTGACCTTGCCCGGCATGATCGAAGACCCCGGCTGGAGGTCCGGTAAGTGGATTTCGGCCAGGCCGGCCCGCGGACCGGAGCCCATCCAGCGGATGTCGTTGCAGATCTTGATCAGCGCCACGGCGACGCTGCGCAGCTGGCCGGAGGTCTCCACCAGCCGGTCGCAGGCGCCCTGGGCCTCGAAATGGTTCGCCGCCTCGGTGAACGGCAGTCCGGTCTGATCGGTGAGCCTGGCGATCACCGCCGCGGAGAAGCCCGGCGGCATATTGATGCCGGTCCCGACGGCCGTCCCGCCGAGCGGCAGTTCGGCCAGCCGGGGAAGGCTCGAGGTCAGTCGGGCGATACCGCCCCTGACCTGCGCCGCGTATCCGCCGAACTCTTGGCCCAGCGTCACCGGGGTGGCGTCCATCAGGTGGGTGCGGCCGGACTTCACCACGCCCGCCCATTGCTCGGACTTGTCCTCCAGGGCCGCGGCCAGGTGGTCCAGGGCCGGTATCAGGTCGACGACCACGCCTTCGGTGGCGGCCACATGGATGGACGTCGGGAAGACGTCGTTGGACGACTGGGACGCGTTCACATGGTCGTTGGGGTGCACCTTGCCACCCAGGGCCTGGCCGGCCAGGGTGGCGATCACCTCGTTGGTGTTCATGTTGGAGCTGGTGCCCGAACCCGTCTGGAACACGTCGATCGGGAAGTCCGCGTCGAACTCGCCGGCGGCGACCCGGGCGGCGGCGGCCACGATCGCCGCGGCGATCTCCGCGTCCACCACGCCCAGGTCGGCATTGACCGAGGCCGCGGCCGACTTGATCAGCGCGAGGGCCCTGATCTGACCGCGCTCGAGACCCCGGCCCGAAATCGGAAAGTTCTCCACGGCGCGCTGCGTCTGCGCCTGGTAGTGGGCGGCAGCCGGCACCCGGACCTCGCCCATGGTGTCGTGTTCGATGCGGTACCGGCCGGGGCCGGCATCCGCGTGCGATCCGGCCTCCGGATGTGGGGCTGAGTCTGCTGCGGAGGCGGAGCCGCTGCCGGACTGGGCCGTCTCTGCGAGTGGGAACGCGCCGTTGGGTGCCATGTGTGCACGCTATCCGGGCCCGTTCCGAGGTTGCCACCCCTCGCGCTCCGATCTGCGTCACAAACGGCGCCGGCTCGACCCGATGCCCGAACGTGGCAGCATGGTCCGGTGGCTGACCGCAGGAACAAGACCGTCCGCGACATGACGATCTCGATGGGCGTGATCGTGGTGGCCGTCCTGCTGCTGGTCGGTTTCGACGGCGGATTCTCGTTCTCACCGGGCAAGCCGTCGGGCGGCACGGCGCAGACCGCCGACGTGGTGGGTGGTTTCGCCACGGCCGGGCGGGTCAGCGGTTTCACCGTCTTGGTGCCCAAGGGTGTGCCCACCGGCTGGCACGGCAGCTCCTTCTCCATCACCGAGCCGCCGGGCACCCCGGACGCGCCGCCCACGGTCCGCGGGGGGTGGTTGACTCCCAGCGGCGCCTACATCAGCTTGATCGAGTCGTCCGGCCCACTGTCGGCCGTCCTCAAGGCCGAACTGGGCGACACGAGCGGTGCCGTCACCGGCTCGGTCAGCGCCGGCGGCGCCCAGTGGACCACCAGCCCCGGAGTGCGCGACGAAATCGCCTGGTCCCGCAGTCAGCCGTCCGGAACCGGAACCGGGATCACCCTGCTGATCACCGGAAACGCCTCGGCCGCTGATTTCAGCGTGATGGCCGGGACCATCTCCGACTCCGCCTGACGCCGGCCGGACCTTCCCGGCTGGAAGGGGCAGATCACTGCTCGGTCCTGGCCAACGCGTTCTCGACCCGTTCCCGGGCGCCGTCCAGGAATCGGCTGCACACCGCAGCCAGGTGCTCGCCCCGCTCCCACAGGGTGAGCGACTCGTCCAGACTCAGGCCACCGGACTCCAGCTTGGCCACCACCGCGGCCAGCTCGTCCCGGGCCAGTTCGTAGGTCGCCACCTCGGGGACGGGTCCCCGGGCGTGCTCTCCGGGTCCGCTGGGCTCAGCCGCTTTCGGCGCGGCGCGGGTGCTCTCCGGCTGCGGCCCGGCCGACTCAGTCATCGGTGATCCTGTCCATCGGTGATTCCATCCCGGGCCCGTCGCTCTGCGGCCGATCCGGTCGCCGCTCTTCTGCCGCTGCTGGTCTTCTGCTGGGTGTTCTGTTGGTGCTGGTCGGCGCCGAGGCTTGGTTCGATCACGGTTTCGGCGCCGTGGCTGGTGGCCAGGATGGCTCCGTCGGCGATCCGCACCCTCATCCGCGCCCCGGCCGGCGCCTGAGCGGTCGAGCGCACGATCGTCGATCCGACCTGCACCACGGCGTACCCCCGGGCCAAGGTGGCGGCTGGACCGAGCGCCAGGAGCTGGGCGCGGCGATGGGCCACGTCCCGGTCGACGCCGTCCAGCGTGGAGAAGATGACCGCACGACTCCGCTGCCGAAGGCGAAGGACCTGATCGGCTCTGATCTGTATGGGGCCCAACGGATCCCGCACCACCGTCGCCGAGGTCAACCGAGCCAGCCGGGCGGATTCGGTGGACACCCAACCGGCGAGCGCCCGGCGGGCTCGGGCCCGGAGCTGTTCGACTGCCCGCAGTTCGGCGGCGGCATCGGGAACGATCCGTTTACCGGCGTCCGTCGGCGTGGAACACCGGACGTCCGCGACATCGTCGACGATCGGATGGTCCGGTTCATGACCTATCGCGGTGACGACAGGCGTTCGGCACCGCGAGACAGCCCGGCACAACGCTTCGTCGGAGAAGGGCAACAGGTCCTCGACGCTGCCGCCACCCCTGGCCAGCACGATCACGTCGACATCCGGTGACCGGTCGAGTCGATGGATGGCCTCGATCATCTGGGTGACCGCGTTCACACCCTGTACCGCGGTGTTCTCGATGCGGAATCGTACGGCCGGCCAGCGAGCCCGGGCGTTGGCCAGCACATCGGATTCGGCGGCGCTGGCCCGTCCGGTGATCAGTCCGATCACCCGGGGCAGAAAGGGCAATGCTTTTTTGCGGTCGGGCGAGGTCAGGCCTTCGGCGGCGAGCAGTCGGCGCAGTCGCTCCAGCCGGGCCAGCAGCTCGCCGAGCCCGACGGGATGCAGCTGGTCAACCCGGAACGACAGGGAGCCGCGCGCCGCGTAGAACTCGAACTGCCCGTGGACCACCACCCTGGAGCCCTCCGACGGCGGGGTCGGGAGCGCGGTGACCAGGGCCTTCGAGCAGGTGACCTGCAGGGACACGTCCACCGCTGGATCGCGCAAGGTGAGAAACACCGTGGCGCTTCCCGACCGCAGCGAAACCTGCGCGATCTGGCCTTCGATCCAGGCCGCGGGCGCCTTGGAGATGTAGTCCGCCATGCGCTGCGACAGGGCACGGACGGGCCACGGGTTCTCTCTCGTCGTGTCGGCGGCCCGCAGCGGCCGGGCGGTCGGTGACGCGGGCGCGTCCGCATCAGGGGGCCGGGCCTGGGGGACTGCGGCGTGGGGGATTGCGGCGTGGGGGACTGCGGGATCAGGCCTTGGCCACGCGGCGGGATCGGTCACCGGTTCTCGTGCTGCAAAGTGGTGAGCCGATTGCCCAACAAGGTCAGGTAGGGCGCTCGGTTGGGACCGGCCTCCTCGAGGGCGAGCAGCTGGCGCACCGCCGCCACGTCCAAGCCCTGCAGGCGGTCCTTCAGCTCAGCGATGCTGAGCCCGTGATCACCGTTGATCTGCGTCGGGGTGTCGGGGTCGGCGTCGGGTGCTGGGGCACTCCCGGGGGCCTGCGCACTGTCTGGTGTGGGCGGCCTGCCCGGTGTGGGCGGCCTGTCCGGTGTCGGGTGGTTGCTGGATGCGGAGTCTCTGGCTGATTTTCTGGTTAATTCTCTGGCGGAATTCGTGGTGGATTCACCGGTGTGGTCAGTGTCGGAAGGGAGACCAGGGTCCGCGCTGATCTGGCCGTTCGCGTGTGGGCCGGTCGCCGGGTCGTCGGGCAGGGTGAGTGATATCGGCGCGTCCGCCGACGCCGGGCCTTCCGGCCTGGTGGCCGCCCGGCGTGGGCGGCCGGCGCGGCGTCGGCCCGGGTGGCCGTCCGCGCCGTCAGTGGTGGCGGCTCCCCCAGTAGCCCCTTCCCGGGTGGCCCCGTTGGTCGCGGCTCCGTCCGAGGTGACACCGTCGTCCGATGTGACATCGTCGTCCGAGGTGACACCGTCGGCCGGACCGGGCCGAACCGGCGCGGTCTTGGCGCTGGCCGCCGTCTTCCTCGTGCCCCCCGCGCGGCCGGATGCCCGGCGTTTCCGGCCCGGCAACGCTTCCGGATCGGCGCTGCTCGCCTCCGCAATGTCCGGCTCCGGGCTGCTCGCCTCCGCACTGCTCGTGTCCGCAGTGCCCGGCTCCGCATTGCTCGCCTCCGCAGTGCCAGCCACGTCGGCGTGCTGCGGGTCGGGGACTGCGGCGGTGTCATCCTCGTCGTCGAAGGTCGCCCAGGCCGGGTGCTCCTCGGCGCGGCCGGTGATACCGGACAACAGGTCATCGCCCCTGGTCGCGAGTTCGGCAACCTCCTGCCGTACCCGCATCGATGTCCGGAGAAGCTGTCCGGCCACGGTGACGCCGATGGTCGGCAGGTCGTCGGGGAGTGTGCTCAAACGGTCGAATGCGGTACCCAGCAGGCCGGCGGCAACGCGGATTCCAATGGGCAGCGTGATGGCCATGTCATCAGCGTGCCTCATTCCGGGGGCGGGGCGCGCCTCGGGTGGTGATCTGGCCTCCTAAAGACCAGTGTCCGGGTAGGCGGTGGCCGGGTGAACAGTGTGGAATCGGGCAGGTGGCCGGGCGCAGGTGACGGATCGAGCGGCGGAGGCCCGATCGGGGGCCGCCTACGATGAATCGTATGAGCGTCCCTGCCAAACGAGTCCTGTTGGCCCGTCCGCGCGGGTATTGCGCCGGCGTCGACCGGGCCGTGGTCACCGTGGAAAAGGCGCTCGAGCAGTACGGTGCGCCGGTGTACGTGCGCAAGCAGATCGTGCACAACAAGCATGTCGTGGCCACGCTGGAGCAGCGCGGCGCAATCTTCGTGGACGAGACCGACGAGGTCCCCGAAGGTGCGTTGGTGGTGTTCTCGGCCCACGGGGTTTCCCCTGCGGTCCACGACGAGGCGGCCAGGCGGGACCTAAGGGTGATCGACGCCACCTGCCCGCTCGTGACCAAGGTCCACAAGGAGGCCAAGCGCTTCGCATCGGAGGGATACGACATCCTGCTGATCGGCCATCGGGGACATGAGGAGGTCGAAGGCACCCAGGGTGAGGCTCCGGAAGTGATCCAGTTGGTGCACGACGCCGCGGATGTCAGCGCCGTGACGGTCCACGATCCGGCCAAGGTGATCTGGCTGTCCCAGACCACGCTCTCGGTCGACGAGACCCTGGAAACCGTCGACCTGCTGCGCCGACGCTTCCCGCTGATGAGCGCTCCACCCAGTGACGACATCTGTTACGCCACGCAGAATCGCCAGGAGGTGGTGAAGCAGATCGCCGCGGACTGCGACGTGGTCATCGTGGTCGGGTCGCGCAATTCGTCCAACTCGGTGCGGCTGGTCGAGGTCGCGCTCGATGCCGGAGCGCGAAGCTCCTATCTCGTCGACTTCGCCGAAGAGATCGATGAGTCCTGGCTCGACGGCGCCGCCACCGTCGGCCTGACGTCAGGGGCCTCGGTGCCGGAGGAGTTGGTGCAGGGCGTGCTGACCTGGTTGGCCGAGCGGGGTTTCGGCGACGTCGAGGAGTTCACCGCGGCCACCGAGACGCTCACCTTCTCGCTGCCCAAAGAACTCCGCCGGGATCTACGACCGCGGCCGGCGACCACCGATGCCGGCCGTTGACGCTCGGCGCCGTTCAGGCGTGAGCGCGCGCAGGGGTCGGTACCGTCTTTGACCTGCGCAGTGGTTGGGCGAAGATCCTGATCACGCACAACACGACAGCCAGCCCGGTCCCGACCACCATCGTCGGGAAGGTGTTGACCACCTTGATCAGCGTGATGGTCATCCGCTCGGTGGACAGCAACCGCAGCGCGATGAACATCACCGCCACCATGACCAGCGGCGGCTGGACCACGGCGGTGAAGATCGATCCGCGGCGCACCGCCACGGCCGCCAGGCCGACGCCGGCCAGGAACCCGATGCGGAAACCCCAGCTGAGAACACCGGAGACCGCCCCGTCGACGGTGGCGCCCACTGCGGTCAGCACCACCGCGACGATCACCGCGCCCCAGGACGGAAGCCCTCGAATGCTTGGCACCGCCGAGGCGTCGGCCCGGGACGGCGGGGATGACCTCGGGCGGGCGGCAGGCTGTTGCACCCCTCTACGGTAGCGGGCCCACGTCGATTCCGGTGATCATCGCGGTGGTCCTGGTCCCTGACCGAACTGCGCATCCGGTCGACCGGACATCATCCAGCGGCCTCCCCGAACGGCCGCTCGGCCCGCCGCCGGAGCTCGCCGGAGGCCATCTCCTCGAGGGTCGGCCGGGGGTTTCCCTGATCCGGATACCACTCCGGCGCCTGCAGGGGGCGGACGGCACTCGTCACCGGTTCGACGGTGGGCATCTCCCCGGTCCCGACCCCCATGTCGCTGAACCGGCGGGCCGTGACCAACACACGGCTTTCCACCGAGCCGACCGCCGCGTTGTAGGACTCGACGGCTCGATCCAGACTCGACCCCAACCGGGCGAGGTGGGATCCGAGGGTGGCGAGCCGGCCATGGAGCTCGCGACCCAGGCCATGGATCGCCGCCGCCGACTCCGAGAGCCGCTCCTGACGCCAGGTGAACGCGATCGTGCGCAACAACGCGATCAAGGTGGTCGGCGTGGCGATCACCACGTTCCGGGCGAAAGCGTATTCGGTGAGGCCGGGATCGATCGTCATGGCCGCGTCCAGCAGCGGCTCCCCCGGAACGAACATCACCACAAATTCCGGGGCCGGTTGGAAATGCTGCCAATACGCCTTGGCGGCGAGCGAGTCGACGTGGGCGCGCATCGCCCTGGCATGCTGCGTCATCAATGGGGACCGCCCGGTCGGGTCACCACTTTCCCTGGCCTGGAGCCAGGCATCGAATGGCACCTTCGCGTCGACCGGGATCTGCCGGCCGCCGGCCAGCCGAACGACCATGTCCGGCCTGACCCCGGCGGAATCGGCCACCGCGGCGGAGACCTGGGTGTCGAAGTCGCAGTGTTCCACCATGCCGGCCAGCTCCACGATCCGCTGAAGTTGAATCTCCCCCCAGCGGCCGCGCACCGCGGGCGCGCGCAACGCGTTGACCAATGATCGGGTGTGGGCCCCGAGGTCGGTCGAGGTGCGATGCAACGCCGCGACCTGCTCGTACAAGCCCGCGTAGGCCGCGGCCCGGTCGCGTTCCACCTCACGGAGCCGCTGCTCGACGCGCACCAGCGCATCCGAGGCGGGCGCGAGAATCGCCGCGACCTCCAGAGCGGGTGGCGGGGTGCGCCCGGCCTGTCCCCGCCACCAGAGCCAGCCGACAGCAATGCCGATGCCGACCCCCGTCACCAGCAGCAGCGCACCGAGCAGAAGTCCCGTCGTGTTCATGGGCCGAGCATCCACCCGACCACCGACAGATCTCCGCACCGCGGTCGGCGGTGTGATCGTCAGGCGTGACCACCGCGGCGGACGGTCGGCCGGGATGTCGCAGCGATCGGTCGGTCAGCGCACGAGTTCCCCGCGGCGGATTTCGGCCCTGGCCGCACGCTATGCTCTGGGCGTGTCCGCGCAGGGAGTTCCTTTGGTGTGCCGTCGCGAGGTCGACCTCGTGCGCGTCGCCAGCGCGGCCTGTCGCGCCTCCAGTTGAACCCCGCCGCTCATCGAGCCGTCGGGGGTGCGCGGACGGCGCCGGACTGGCTTCCGGAGTTGGTGTGGCGTCCGGACGCATCCCCCTCGCCAATCGCCAAGGATCCCCGTGCCCGCCGCTTCACCACAGACAGCCGGACCTGCGGCCGAGCCGGCCAGGGACCGGAGCGACCCCCGCGCCGATGTTGCGCACCGGGTCGACGCGCCGACCGAGCGGCATGAGGCGCCGGTGAACCCGATCGACGAGGGCCCCGCCCGTTCGGAGCGGCCCGTGACGGGCGCACCCCGGCCGCCGCGGAAGCGACCGGATGCCGGTCGTGGTCAGGGCCAGTGGGCGATGGGTCACCGCGAGCCGTTGAACGCCAACGAGCGGCTGAAGAAGGACGACGACGGTCTGCACTGTCGGGCGCGGATCGAGAACATCTACCGCTACACGGGTTTCGACGGTATCGACCCGAGTGATCTGCGGGGGAGGTTCCGCTGGTGGGGGTTGTACACCCAGCGCGCGCCTGGCATCGACGGTGGCCGCACCGCGGTCCTGGAGCCGGAAGAACTCGAGGATTCGTTCTTTATGCTCCGCGTCCGGGTCGACGGTGGCCTGTTGACCACCTCCGCGCTGCGGACCATCGGCGAGGTTTCCCGGCGGTACGCCCGCGACACCGCCGACCTGACCGATCGGCAGAACATCCAGTTGCACTGGATTCGCATCGAGGACGTCCCTGATATCTGGGCCGCGATCGAGGGTGTCGGCCTGAGCAGCGCGGAGGCCTGCGGTGACGTGCCCCGGGTCATCCTGGGATCCCCCCTGGCCGGCATCGCCGCTGACGAGATCATCGACGGCACGCCCGCGATCGGAGAAATCGTTCGGCAATTCATCGGCAGTGACGAGTTCTCCAATTTGCCCCGCAAATTCAAGACCGCCATTTCCGGCTCACCCCGGCAGGACGTCGCGCACGAGATCAACGACATCTCGTTCGTCGGGGTGGTGCATCCGGAGCTGGGTCCCGGGTTCGACGTGTGGGTGGGCGGTGGACTGTCCACGAATCCGATGCTCGCGCAGCGCCTGGGCGTCTTCGCCACCATCGACGAGATCCCGGAGATCTGGAGGGGAGTCGTCTCCATCTTCCGCGATTACGGCTACCGCCGCCTCCGCAACCGGGCTCGGCTGAAATTCCTGGTCGGCGACTGGGGGATCGCGAAATTTCGTGACGTGCTGGAAAATGAATACCTGCACCGCACGCTCACCGACGGCCCGGCCCCGGCGGTCTGGGAGGGACCCCGGGATCACGTCGGCGTGCATCCGCAGCAGGACGGCCGCTTCTACGTGGGCATCGCGCCGACCGTCGGCCGGGTCAGCGGCACCCTGTTGACCAGGATCGCGGACCTGGTCGAGGCACACGGATCGGGCCGGGTCAGGGCCACCACCGAGCAGAGCCTGGTCATTCTGGACATCGAGGCCGATCGCCTGGAATCACTGACCGCCGGACTGGACGCGCTGGGCCTGTCCACCCAGCCGTCGACGTTCCGACGGAACATGATGGCCTGCACCGGGTTGGAGTTCTGCAAGCTGGCCATCGTGGAAACCAAGGCCCGCGGGCTGGCCCTGGTCGACGAGCTGGAGGCGCGGCTCGGAGATCTGGACGTGCCGTTGACGATCAACATCAACGGCTGCCCGAATGCCTGCGCCAGAACGCAGACCGCCGACATCGGGCTGAAGGGCATGATCGTCACCGACGCGGGTGGCGCACAGGTCGAAGGCTTCCAGGTCCACCTGGGCGGCGGCCTCGGCCTGGACGCGGGATTCGGCCGAAAGATGCGCGGCCACAAGGTGACCGGTGATGAGCTGGCCGACTACGTCGTGCGTGTGGTGAACTCCTACACCGGCAGTCGTCAGCCCGGTGAACGTTTCGCCAGCTGGGTCGCCCGGTCGGACGAGTCGATGCTCAAGTGATGACGGATGTCTGAGAACCGGGCGCCGGCGCAGTACTGCCCCTACTGTGGCGAGACGAACCTGTGGCCACACGAGGATTCGCACGGCGCGTGGACCTGCCGCGACTGCCGACGGGTTTTCGCGGTGCGGTTCATCGGACTGGCCGGCGCAGAACAGCGCGAAGAAGTGGCCCGATGATCACCACCGTGCGTTCGCCGGAAGATCTGTCCGCCGTCGCCGCACACGCGGCCGCCGACTTGGAAGGTGCCTCCGCCGAACAGATTCTGACCTGGGCATCCGAGGAATTCGGCGACGGACTGGCCGTCACCGCCTCCATGCAGGACACCGTGCTGGTCCACCTCGCGGCCCGGGTGCGGCCCGGTGTCGATGTGCTGTTCCTGGAGACCGGGTACCACTTCGTGGAAACCGTCGGCACGGCCGACGCGGTCGAGGCCGCTTACCCGGTGAACCTGCGTCGGCTGCTGCCTCTGCAGACCGTGGCCGAGCAGGACGCCCGGTACGGTCCGGAGTTGTTCGCCCACAATCCTGATCTGTGCTGTGCCCTGCGTAAAGTGGCACCGCTGAACGCCGCGATGGACAACTACGACGCCTGGGCCACGGGGTTGCGCCGGGCCGAGTCGGCGGGCCGCTCCGGCACTCCGATCGTCGCCTTCGACGCCAGGCGGAACCGGGTCAAGATCGCGCCGTTGGCCACCTGGTCGGATGAGGACGTGATGCGTTACATCCAGGAGAACAACGTGCTGGTGAACCCTCTGCTGTCGGCCGAGTACCCCTCGATCGGTTGCGAGCCGTGCACTCTGCGGGTGACACCCGGTCAGGACAGCAGGGCTGGACGCTGGGCCGGACTGAGCAAGACCGAATGCGGGCTCCACCAGTGACGGGCACTCGGGCCCCCCTCCGCTCCACTGATCCGGGATCGCGCCGAAGCCACGGGGGCGCCACCGTGTGGCTGACCGGTCTGCCCAGTGCCGGGAAGACGACTCTGGCTGTTGCGCTGGCCCAGAGGCTCCGCGGGGACGGTGCCGATGTCGAGGTGCTGGACGGGGACGAGGTCAGGACCCACCTGTCGGCCGGCCTGGGTTTCAGTCGCGCCGATCGCGACGTCCATGTCGACCGAATCGGTTTCGTCGCCGAACTTCTCGCGCGCCACGGGGTGATCGTGCTGGTCCCGGTGATCGCCCCCTACGCCGACGCGAGGAACAAGGTCCTTGAGCATCACCGGAGGAACGGAACGCTGCTGCTGCAGGTGCACGTCTCGACGGCGCTGGAGGTGTGCGCCGAGCGTGACGTGAAGGACTTATACGCCAAGGCGTTTCGCGGCGAGCTCCGCTCGATGACCGGGGTCGACGATCCGTATGAGATCCCGGAGCACCCCGACCTGCGGATCGACACCGCCGTGGTCGATCAGTCCAGGGCCGTCGAGCTGTTGTCGGATCTGCTGACCGGCCAAGGGGTGCTGCAGTGAGCGCTCGCGCGAAGAGCCATACGGCATGACCGGGAGCGCGGATGCCGTCCGCAACGTGACCGCGGTGACGGACCTGACCGCGGCCGGACACGCCCGCGGACACCTGCGAGCGCTGGAATCGGAGGCCGTGCACATCCTGCGCGAGGTGGCAGGTGAATTCGAGCGTCCGGTGATCCTGTTCTCCGGCGGCAAGGATTCGATCCTGGTCCTGCATCTGGCCCGGAAGGCTTTTCATCCGGCGGCCATTCCCTTCTCGCTGCTCCACGTCGACACCGGCCACAATTTTCCGGAGGTTCTCCGGTATCGGGACGCCGCGGTGGCTTCGGGTGATTTCCGATTGAAGGTTGCCCATGTCCAGGACTGGATCGACGACGGCAGGTTGACCGAGCGGCCGGACGGCACCAGGAATCCCCTGCAGACCGTGCCGTTGGTCGACACGATCGCGGACGAGCGCTTCGATGCGGTGATCGGCGGGGCGCGGCGCGACGAGGAGCGTTCCCGGGCCAAGGAGCGCATCTTCTCGCTGCGGGATGCCTTCGGCGGCTGGGATCCTCGCCGCCAACGGCCGGAGCTCTGGGACCTGTACAACGGCAGACACGCTCCGGGTGAGCATGTTCGGGTCTTCCCGATCTCCAACTGGACGGAATTGGATGTCTGGAACTACATCGAGTCCGAGCAGATCGTGCTGCCGGACATCTATTATGCGCACGAGCGAGAAGTCTTCCTGCGCAACGGAATGTGGCTGGCCCCGGGTGAATGGGGTGGTCCCGTCGGTACCGAGGTACTGGAGCGTCGCCAGGTTCGCTACCGCACCGTCGGCGACATGTCGTGCACCGGCGCCGTCGAGTCGACGGCCGCAGATGTCGGAGCGGTGATCGAGGAGATCATCGCCACCCGGATCACCGAGCGCGGCGCCACCAGGGCCGACGACAAACTCAGCGAGGCCGCCATGGAAGACCGCAAGAAGGAAGGCTACTTCTGATGGGCGAGATCACCGTGACGGAACCGAAGTTGCCGTTGACCGACGTCGACCGTCCCGCTCGGTCGGGGGTGCGCGGGTTGCTGCGTTTCGCCACCGCCGGATCGGTCGACGACGGGAAGTCGACACTGGTCGGCCGACTGTTGCACGACTCGAAATCGGTGCTGTCCGACCAGCTCGACGCGGTGCAGCGCACGTCGGCGGCCCGAGGCCTGGACAGTCCTGACCTTTCGCTGCTGGTGGACGGCCTGCGCGCGGAGCGCGAGCAGGGCATCACCATCGACGTCGCGTACCGGTACTTCGCCACCGGGGTGCGCAGTTTCATCCTGGCCGACACCCCGGGGCATGTGCAGTACACCCGGAACACGGTCACCGGTGCGTCCACGGCCGACCTGGTGATCATCCTGGTCGACGCGAGGACCGGCGTCGTCGCGCAGACCCGCCGGCACGCGGCCGTCGCGGCACTGCTCGGTGTCCCGCATCTGCTGCTCGCGGTGAACAAGATCGATCTGGTCGACTTCGACGAGACGGTGTTCGACGCTATCGCAGCCGAGTTCGACCGCTACGCAGTCGATCTGGGTGTCGGCGAGGTGACGGCGATCCCGGTGTCGGCACTGCACGGCGACAACGTGGTCACCCGGTCGGCGCGGATCGACTGGTACACCGGGCCGAGCATTCTCGAGCACCTCGAGCAGGTGGACCTCGCCGACACCGGCGGCGCCGGTGCGCTCCGATTTCCGGTGCAGTACGTCATCCGGCCCCGTTCGGAGCAGTACCCGGACTATCGCGGCTATGCCGGCCGGATCACCGCCGGGACGGTCCGCCCGGGCGACGAGATGGTGGTCCTGCCCTCGGGGGTGCGATCGGTGGTCTCCTCGATCGATACCGCCGACGGCACCAACGATCTCGCCACGGCAGGCGACTCGGTGACGCTGTTGCTGGCCGACGACGTCGATCTGTCCCGCGGCGATCTGATCTCCGGTGCCGCTGATGCCCCGGAGCCGGTGACCGAGTTCTCGGCGACGATGACCCAGCTGGCCGACAAGGGTCTGCGTGCCGGCCTGCGGGCGCTGCTGCGCTACGGCACCGCCACCTATCGGGTGGTCGTCGTGGGTATCGAGCACCTGCTGGACATCGACTCGCTGACCGAGGTGGAGGCGCCGGCCGCGCTGTCCCTCAACGACATCGCCCAGGTCACGCTGCGGACCGCGGAAGCCGTTCCGGTGGAGGAGTTCCGCCCGGGCGGTGCCGTCGGATCACTGTTGATCATCGACCCGGCTGACGGCACCACCCTCGCGGCCGGCATGGTCGGCAATCGTCGATCCGCCCTTCGGCAGAAGTCGAGCGCCGACGACACCAGCGGGCGATGTCGGCCCGCAACAGACCTCCTTTCCCCAGGCACGGCTTCCGATCCCCGGGAAGCCGCAGTGCCCTCCACCAGCTTCCCGACTCCCGGTCCCTAACAGGCCGTCCTCGAAAGGCATTGCCATGATTCGACTTCGCCCACTCCACCGGTCCCACTACAGACGCATCGGCGCGACAGTGCTCGCCGCGGCGGTCGCCTTGACCAGCGCGTGCAGTTCCAGCAGCACCGCCGCTCCGGCGTCTTCCCCCTCTTCGGCACCGGCGGGCGTCGTCCCGCCCGCCTCTGGTGCATCCGGGTCTGCCGGCCCTTCTGCCACTGCCGGGTCTTCTGCCACCGCCGGGTCCGCTGGCTCTGCCGGGACCGCTGGCTCGGCCCCCGCAACGTCGATTGCAGGCGCCAGTTCGGCAGCGACGAGCGGGCCCTCCACCGCCGCCGGCACCCTTCGCCTCGGCTATTTCGCCAACGTCACCCACGCTGCGGCCGTGCTCGGCGTGGCCGACGGCACCTTTGCCAAGGCCCTGGGCAGCACGAAACTCGAGACCCAGGTGTTCAACGCCGGTCCCGCCGCGATCGAGGCCCTCAACGCCGACGCCATCGACGCGGCGTTCCTCGGGCCGAGCCCGGCCATCAACGCGTTCGTCAAGTCCAAGGGCGCCTCGCTGCGGATCGTCGCCGGGGCCACCGACAATGGCGCGTCGCTGGTGGTGAAGCCCGGCATCACCTCTGCGGCCGACCTCAAGGGCAAGTCCATCGCGGACCCGCAACTCGGCGGGACGCAGGACGTGGCGTTGCGCGAGTATCTGTTCAAGAACGGACTGAAGGTGCAGACGAACGGCGGCAGCGACGTCGACGTGGTGAACCAGGACAACGCGCAGACCCTGACGCTGTTCAAATCCGGTCAGATCGACGGCGCCTGGCTGCCCGAGCCATGGGCGTCCCGGCTGGTCGAAGCCGGCGCCAAGACGCTGGTCGACGAATCGACATTGTGGCCGGGCGGGACATTCCCCACGACGATTCTCATCGTCGGCAAGTCGTTCCTGGACCAGCACCCGGACACTGTGCAGGCGTTGATCTCCGGTGAGCTCGCCGCGATCAACGAGATCTCCACCGATCCGACCAAGTCGGCGGCCGCCGTGAACGACGCCATCGGCAAACTGACCGGCAAGAAGCTGTCCGATTCCGTCATCGCGTCCTCCTTCAAAAACATCAAGGTCACGTACGACCCGGCGGCGAGCACGTACAAGACCTCCAGTCAGCATGCCGTCGACGGTGGGCTGCTCAAGACCGTTCCTGACCTCGACGGAATCCTGGATCTGCGCATTCTCAACAAGGTGCTGAAGGCTGCCGGCAAGAGCCCGGTCAGCGCTGCCGGTCTCGGACAGGAGTGACCCGGACATGACAACGGCCGTCGACGACAACAGTGTGGTCCAGCTGGACTTTCACGAAGACGACCCGCGCGTCGTCCCGCTGGCGCCCGATCCGGAGCCGGAGGTCACTCCCGGCGTGCTGATCGACGGTGTCAGCAAGGTGTTCGGCGGGCCGGGTGGCAGCGTCGCGGCGCTGGACAACATCAGACTGTCGGTCGCGCCCGGTGAGTTCGTCTGCCTGCTCGGTGCGTCCGGCTGCGGCAAGTCGACGCTGCTGAACCTGATCGCGGGTCTGGACCAGCCCACCTTCGGGTCGGTGCAGGTGGCCGGGCGCCCGGCGCTGATGTTCCAGGAGGCTGCACTCTTCCCGTGGCTGACGGCCGGCGCGAACATCGCGCTGGCGCTGAAGCTCGCCGGGGTTCCGAGGGCGCAGCGGGACGGGCGGGTCGACGAGCTGCTCGAGCTGGTCCGGCTCGCCGGTACGGCGAAGCGGCGGGTACACGAGTTGTCCGGCGGTCAGCGTCAGCGGGTGGCGCTGGCGCGCGCCCTGGCACAGGACGGCCGGGTGCTGTTGATGGACGAGCCGTTCGCCGCGCTGGACGCGATCACCAGGGACGTCCTGCACGACGAGCTGACCAGGGTCTGGAAGCGGACCGGCAACAGCGTGGTCTTCGTCACCCACAATGTCCGGGAGGCGGTGCGGCTCGGTCAGCGGGTCGTCCTGCTGTCCTCCCGGCCGGGCCGGGTGGTGCGCGAGTGGCGGGTCGACATCAAGGGCCCGCGGACCATCGAACACCCGGAGGTGTCGGCGTTGGCCGCCGAGATCACCCTGCGCCTCCGAGAGGAGATCGCCAGTCATGCCCGCGCTTGAGAAGCAGTTGCCGGCGAACCGGGGCGCCGATCGGGACGAGGTGGTGGAGCGCGAGGACACCGCCGCCGTCGGGGCCGGTCTGGACGCGCTGGAAGCGCACGTTGTCGCCCGCCGGCCGGCCTGGCGCCGCATCCTCGGTGGGTTCTATCCTCCGCTGATCGCGCTTCTGGTGCTGTTGGGGCTCTGGCAGTTCGCTTACTCGCGGCATTGGCTGCCCGACTATAAACTGCCCTCGCCCTCGAGTGTCTGGGTGTTGTTCGCCGGGATGGTGTCGGACGGCTCGGCGTTCAGCGTGATCTGGACCAGCGTCAGCCGTGGCGTGATCGGTTTCGCGGCGTCGATCGTGCTGGGCTCGTTGATCGGTCTGGCGATCTTCCGGTTCCGCTGGCTGCGCTCGTCGGTCGGTCCGCTGCTGACCGGGCTGCAGTCGCTGCCCTCGGTGTCCTGGGTTCCGATGGCGGTGCTGTGGTTCGGGTTGACCAATGGCGCCATCTACACAGTGGTACTGCTCGGCGCCGTGCCGTCCATCGCCAACGGCTTGATCGCCGGCATGGACCAAGTGCCGCCGTTGCTGACCAGGGTCGGCAGGGTGCTGGGGCTGGGGCAGATCGGGTTGATGAAGGACGTGCTGATCCCGGCGTCGCTGCCGGGCTACCTGTCCGGGCTGCGGCAGGGTTGGGCGTTCTCCTGGCGTTCGCTGATGGCAGCAGAACTGATCGCCACGTCGACGAAGCTCGGCTTCGGGCTGGGCCAGCTGATGAACCAGGGCCGTGACCTCGGGGATCCGCCGACCATGTACACCGCGCTGATCCTGATCTTCATCGTCGGGATCGGTATCGAGCTGGTCTTCTTCCGGCCGGTGGAGCGGGCCATCCTCTCGGCGCGTGGTTTGACGCCAGGAGCCAGGTGAGCGATGCCGATGCCGGACACCCGGCGCCGTCACGCCGCCTGCTCGTGATCCAGCAGCCAGCGCTTGGCCGGCAGGCCCCATCGGAATCCGCCGAGGCTGCCGTCGATGCGGACCACCCGATGACAGGGCACGAACAGCGCGGCGGCGTTACGGGCGCATGCAGATGCGGCGGCGCGAATGGCCAACGGGCGGCCCGACAAGACAGCCAGCTCGGAGTACGTGACCGGCCCCCCGGGTTTGACCTTCCTCAGCATGCCCCAGGCATGTACCAGAAACTCACCCGAAAGCTGTTGCACGTCGACGCTGTCGATCGCGTCGAGCTGGCCGTCGTGGTAGGCCTGGGCAGCGTCGGTGACGCCCTGAATCCTGCCCACTCCCGATGTCGACGCCGGCCGCAACCCCGGCGCAATGATCGGGAGCAGATCGGCGACGTCGTCGGTCCACCCGGAAGCGAGTACCGCCGGGGCGTCGGAGTCGGATGCGATGACGGTGAACGGGCCGATGGGAGTGCTGATGGTGCAGGTGCGAGCGGTCGTCATGTGGAGCCTTCCAGATCTGTTGGTGTGAGTGACCTCGGTGACGGTGATCGAGGGGGTGTGACGCTTGCTGCGCGCCAGAGGTGCAGGCCGGCGTACGACCGGAACGGACTCCACCGTCGCGCGTATTCGGCCAGTCGCGACGGATCGATCGGGAGTCCGAGCCTTGCGGCGCCCTGGCGGAGCACCAGATCGCCTGTCATCAGCACGTCGGGATCGCCGAGCACCCGGAGACAGACGTAGGCGGCAGTCCAAGGCCCGATGCCTTGCCGGGCCATCAGATCGGCGGACAGTTCGACGCTCCGCCGGCCGGAGTCGATCACCAGAGTCCCGGAAGCGATCGCGCGGCTGACCTCGAGAACACAATCCGCCCGACGACGGGGACCCGGGATGTCGGCGGGATCGAGCGCGACCAGATCTGCCGGCGCAGGGAACAGATGGGTCAGCCTCGGATCGAGGGCGGAGCTGAGCGAGGTGAGGGCCAGTCGCCGACCCACGGTCGCAGTCAGCCTACTCAGTGTCGTCCGTGCCGCTGCAACGGAAACCTGTTGCCCGAAAATCGCTCTCAGTAGGACCTCGGGACCGTCGACAGCACCCGGCAGGCGAAGGCCAGGGCACTGCCGTACTGATTCTGTCAGCGCCGGGTCGGCGACCAATTGTTCGTCGACCCGGATCGGATCGGCGTCGGCGTCCAACAGTCGGCGGCAGCGGTCCACCGCGGGTACCAGGTCGGACAATTGATCCAGGCGCAAGGTTGCGGTCACTACGGCCGGGCCCCCGGGGGCGGGGAAATCGAGGTGAACGGTGCCGTTTCCGGCGGGCAGGGCCAAAGTCCGAGCGTAGGTGCGTCCGTCGACGTACTCGACACCGTCGATGGCCCGCGCTGCGAGGAATGCCAGTAGGGCGTCTCCGGTGAACGGGGCACGCACCGCCAACCGCAGGATGAGCGCACCCGGCACGGCGGCGAGTGGTCGGTGGCGACTGCGCAAACTGCTGGGGTCGGTGGCGTAGATTTCGCGAACGGTGTCGTTGAACTGCCGAATGCTCGAGAACCCGGCGGCGAAGGCAATGTCACCGATCGGTAGGGCGGACGTGGTCAGCAGCACTCGTGCGGTGTGTGCCCTGCGCGCTCTGGCCAATGCCAGCGGGGTGGCACCCACTTCTGCTGCGAGCATCCGGCTCAGGTGGCGGGGCGTGTAGCCGAGCCGCCCGGCGAGGCCCGGAACACCCTCGCGGTCGATGATCCCGTCCCCGATCAGCCGCATCGCCGCGCCGACGGTATCGGCGCGTATGTTCCACTCCGGCGAGCCGGGTGCGGCATCGGGCAGGCAGCGTCGACAGGCGCGGAATCCAGCTGCCTGGGCGGCCGCCGATGTGGGATAGAAATCCACATTTCGCCGCAGCGGCGTCCTGGCCGGGCAGGCAGGTCGGCAATAGATGCCTGTGCTGCGCACGGCGGTGAAAAACTGCCCGTCGAATCGCGCATCTCGCGTCTGCACCGCACGGTACGCGGCCTCGCTGTCGGTGATCACAGGGACCACTGTGCCATCCGGCGGAACCGTTGACTGGCGGGTTTCGGACACCGCAGTACCCGAAGGACGCGCTCGATCCCGCGCCGATCGGTTCGGCGTCGCCCAGGGCCGTGGATCGGCCGCCGACCGGTTGACAGGCATCGCCCAGCCCGCGCGATGCTGCGCGGCGCGTCGGTCAGCGCGGGCCAAGCAGGAGCCACACAAGAACGGGTGTTCATGGCGTCCCGCCGACACCGAAGTGGTGGAGCTGATTTCGCCGGGGTCTTTGCTGCGGGTCGATCCATTGAGGAGGGATAAATTCCGGCATCCCTTTCTGGTCCATCACTATCACCCATTCTTCTCGATGTATTTCGCTGTGATGAAAGGGACAGAGCAGTACACCGTTGAAGTAGCTCGTCTCGCCGAAATCGCGGCTCCAGAATTTCACATGATGTGCGTCGCACCAATTTGCTGGGCGATCGCATCCGGGCCACGCGCAACCCCGGTCGCGGGCGGCAATGGCCCGCCGAATTGCCGGGGGGAAAGTTCGGACCTTCCGGCCCACATCCAGCACTTCCCCCTCGCTGCCCATGATCAGCGGGATCATCTGGGCGTCGCACAGGAACCTGCGGGCCTGGGCAGGGGTCAGGTACCCGCCGGTATCGTAGCCGGCGTCGGTGATCGCGCCGGTGATGGCGTCCCAGTGCAGGATGATCGTCAGGTGCGGCCGTTCACCGCCCTGGGCCGGTCCGGTCCCGGCGTCCAAGTATCCGCGGAGGGCCTGGACGAGACCGTGGGCGCGGCGGTTGGCCGGCGTTCTGGTGTCTTTGGTGCCGTCGGATTCCGGTCGAGGTGCGGACAGCGCATCGATGGCCTTCTTGACGACTTCGACGCCGTGATCGTCCAGGTGGCCCTTGATCGGGGTGAGACCGGTGCGGATGTTCCGCCCGCCGAAGTCGAGACCCATTTTCGCGGCGGGCGTAGTGTCGTCGAGATCGCCGTCAGGGTCTGCTCTTTCCAAGATTCTCTGGGCGGCTCGCTCGAGAAAGTTCGGGTCGCAGTCGACAGCGATATCCACCAGAGCCTTTTCGCAGGCGTCGCGGGCCGCGGCTTGTGTGGCCGGGGGAATCTTGGCCATCGTCTCGACGATGGTCTTGATGTGTTCGGCGCCGAGCCGGCCGTGGTCGGTGGCGTCGGCGAGCGTCGGCAGCACGGGCGGTGCATCCGGGGCGGACAGCTGCTCGCGGGGCAGAATCTGCCGGGCGGCCTTGACCCGAGCGATCGCGT
This sequence comes from uncultured Nakamurella sp., assembly GCA_964250735.1. Classification (GTDB taxonomy): domain Bacteria; phylum Actinomycetota; class Actinomycetes; order Mycobacteriales; family Nakamurellaceae; genus Nakamurella. The sequence continues at coordinate 24,423 of CAXUHA010000028.1, forward strand.
CGGCATGGGACAGGTTGAACGCTTGGCGGAGCAGCGCCGCGGTGGACGGGCACGACCGGCCGGCGGCCAGATCGCGGGTGTCGATCTCACCGGCCAGATGGACCTGCGTGGCGTAGACGGTGCGGGACAGCGTTTCCATGGCCTGACCCAGGCTCAACACCTGATCGGGAAGTAACTTCCAGAATGCGCCCGCACAGATTTCCTGCACAGCGGACATCGCCGCATCGAGCAGGCGCGTTGCCTGGTCGATGTCAATGAATCCGGTGTGCCCCATGAACCAAACGTAGACCGGGCCACCGACAGCCCTATTTTTCCCAGGCCTTTCCGCACCCGAAACGGCGCGGAATCACGTGGAAACCCCGTGGATGGCGGGGATCAACTTCTACGGCGGGGACAAAATTGTTCCTTTCTGTCCCAACAGTCCCAAAACGAAGAACTTCGTCCCTGCCTGCAAAGTTGATCCCCGCCAGCCACGGGGTGCCGCCAGGACACCGGCACAGGCCGCCGCCAGGACACCGGGCCGGTGCATGCAGAGGCGCCGCCGAACACTGGACGATCGCCAGGTACGGAACGGCCGACCGATCCGATCACCCGGCCGGTGCCACGAGAGCAGCCGATGCGAGCCACGGCGCAGCTTCCAAGACAGAGCCCCGGCACCGGCCGATCCGCGGTTCATCCAGGCATGTCAGAGTGACGGCGTGTCGCCGACCCCGCCCGACCCGATCCCTCCGGCGACCGCCGCTGCGACACCATCGGCACTTGGCGCTGCGACACCATCGGAGACCACGGGTGGCCATCCGGATTCCCCACTACGCTGTGGGAGCAGCAGGTGGTGGGGGATCGCTGGACCTTCTATACCGAGCGATTCGAGACGATGATCGCGGACCGCACCGACCTGGAGGGTGAGGCCAGATTCGTCGATGCCCTGGCGCAGCGAGCATCCGCTGTGCTGGACGCCGGCTGTGGCACGGGGCGTATTGCCGCGGCCCTGCAGCGCCTGGGACATCACGCGATCGGCGTCGATAAGGACGCCGGTCTGATCGAGATCGCCAGCACCAGATACGCGGGTGTGCCGTATCTGGCCTGCGATCTGATCCTGTTGAGCGCCGCTGAATCAAAGGCGGCCGGTGGTACTACGGATTTCGACATCATTGCGCTGCCGGGCAACGTGATGGTGTACCTCGCCCCAGGAACTGAGCGCGAGGTGCTGCGCGTGCTGGCCGGATTACTGCGGCCGGCCGGCCGAATCGTCGCCGGATTCGCCACCAACCGCGCGTACACGCCCTTCGCCTTTCGCAGCGACGCGGCAGCGGTCGGCCTGACCGTCGAACATCACTTCTCCACGTGGCAGCTGGATCCGGTGACGGACGCCTCCGATTGGGCGGTGTTCGTGCTGCGCGGGCCCGGCCGAGCCGGTGACGCAGGCGACGGGACGACGTGGACCCCGGCCACCGGATGGCACCGCGGGGGGACCTGAGCAGCCGGCGCGGCCAAGGGACCTGGCACGGCGCACCCAGGGCATGTCGCGCGGACTACTTCAGTGCGGCGCGGAGCCGCCGCGTTGTTCTGTCGGATGGCGCGCTCATGATCGGATCGACTCGCGTCCCTCCCGTCCCAGAACCGCGACGATGATGAGCGCCCGCGATGTTGATCAGCGCGGACCGCACCCAACAAACCCAACTAAACTGACCTCTTGTGAGTCTGACCCTCGGGATCGTCGGCCTGCCCAACGTCGGCAAGTCCACCCTGTTCAACGCCCTGACCCGATCGGACGTACTTGCCGCGAACTACCCGTTCGCAACGATCGAGCCGAATGTCGGCGTGGTGCCGCTGCCCGACCCTCGGCTCGACGAGTTGGCGACGCTGTTCAAATCGGTTCGTACAGTGCCTGCGGTGGTGTCGTTCGTCGACATCGCCGGCATCGTGAAAGGCGCCAGTGAGGGCGCCGGCCTGGGTAACAAATTTCTGGCCACCATTCGCGAGGCGGACGCGATCTGCCAGGTGGTCAGGGTCTTCCACGACGACGACGTCATCCACGTCGATGGCAAGGTCGACCCGCTGGCCGATGTCGAAACGGTCAACACCGAGCTGATCCTGGCCGACCTGCAGACCCTGGAGAAAGCCCTGCCGCGCCTGGAGAAGGAGGCCCGCACCGCCAAGGACCGAAAGCCGGTCCTGGAGGCCGCGCAGCAGGCGTCGGCGATTCTGGACTCCGGCCGGACCTTGTTCTCGGCCCGCGCGAAGGTGGACATACCGCTGCTGCGAGAGCTGACCCTGCTCACCGCCAAGCCGTTCCTCTACGTCTTCAACGCCGACGAGGGCGTGCTCACCGATGCGGCCATGCGAGCTGAACTCGCGGCCGCGGTCGCCCCCGCCGACTCGGTGTTCCTGGACGCCAAGGTCGAGTACGAGTTGTTGGAGTTGGATGACGAGTCGGCGCTGGAACTGCTGGAGTCGGTGGGCCAGGACGAGCCCGGTCTGCACGCCCTGGCCCGGGCCGGCTTCCACACCCTCGGACTGCAGACCTATCTGACGGCCGGGCCCAAGGAGTCGCGGGCCTGGACCATCAAGCAGGGCGCGACCGCGCCGCAGGCCGCCGGCGTCATCCACTCCGACTTCGAGCGCGGCTTCATCAAGGCCGAGGTCGTCTCCTTCACCGACCTCACCACGCTCGGTTCGATGGCTGCCGCCAAGGCCGCGGGAAAGGTCCGGATCGAGGGCAAGGACTACGTCATGCACGACGGCGACGTGGTCGAGTTCCGCTTCAACGTGTAGTGCGGCGGAGAAGCATCATCATCTCTGACTCTAGATTTGATGCATGCGGACGACTGTGAATCTCGATGATGAGCTCGTTCGGCGCGCCTCTGAGCTGACCGGTCGAACGGAGAAGGCCACCTTGGTCAGGCTCGGCCTCGAAGCTTTGATCACTCAGGAAGGTTCGCGCCGCCTGGCTGCGCTCGGCGGAAGTGATCCGCAGGCCTCGTCAGCGCCACGTCATCGAGAGCATGCATGATCCTGGGCCACACCTCGATCTGGATCGACCACCTGCGTCGCTCCGACCCAACCTTGGCCGCGCTGTTGGACGGTTCGCAGGTCAGCATTCTCGTGCTCCACTGACACCGAGGTGCTCTTGTTCGTCGAGGCGCACGCGTTGTTCGTCATCGGCTTGAGCCCGGTCGGTGCCCACCTCCCTGGCGGCGCTACGTCTGAGTACGTCAGACCGGCTGTGGACACGCGACCGCCGACTCAGTGCGGCGGCAGACAGCCTCGGGATTTCAGCCAACCTCCCCGTGTGAGGGCCCGGCATCCGGCCGGGTTGATCGCTGCCGGAAGGCGGTGGAGTTGAGGTCCCGACGTCTGCTCGAGGTATCAGGCTCCTCGATCCAATGTGCATCATAGGTGATGCACGTATGATGCACACATGAGAACCACCGTCGATCTGCCGCCCGCGCTGCACCGGCGAGCCGTTGAGCTGGCCAAGCTCCGAGGTCAGTCGCTCTCGGCCATCTTGGCCGAGCTGGCCGCCCGAGGCCTGAGCCAACTGGACGAGCCGGTTGTCGTCCGTATCGACGACATCTCCGGCTTTCCGGTGATCAGTGTCGGGCGCCGCGTCACCTCGGACGAGGTTGCCGCAGCTCTCGATGAAGACTGATGGTCTACCTCCTGGATGCGAACGTCCTGATCGCCACCACCGTCGCTGAGCATGAGCATCATGTGCGGGTTTCGGCCTGGCTCTCGACGGTGGATCGGGTGGCCCTGTGCCCGGTGGTCGAAGGCTCGCTGGTCCGGTTCCTGGTGCGGTTAGGTGAATCGGTCGACGCCGCACGACAGGTCTTGCGCTCGTTTCGGACCAACTCGCGCTATGAGTTCTGGCCGGACGACCTGCCATACGCGGAGGTTGATCTCAGTGACGTTCGCGGCCATCGTCAGGTGACTGATGCATACCTTGCTGCGCTTGCGGCGTCTCGGGACGGGGCGCTTCTGGCCACGCTCGACGTTGGTCTGGCCCGCGACCGGCCGGCACGCACTCTCCTGGTGCCGCACCTGTGACGCCTTTCCACAACGAAACGCGGTCGAGTTCCGTTTCCAGAGCGCCTCGGGCGGCAAGAGCCAGGGCTGACCGGTGGCACGATGTCGGCATGAAGCACCTCGACCCTCGACTGGTGCTCAGCGCCGGTGGCTGGGACCCGAGGTACGCGGTGACGCTCGCAGTCGCGGAGCATGACAGCATCGGCGCGGCCCTCATCGACAGCAACGGCGACGAGGCCGACATCGATCTGGACGACTACGAGCGTGACGCCGACGGAAACTGGCATGACGGAAACAGCGCGGGCGTAGGTGACTCGGGCACTTCGTGGACGCCCGGCAGGGTAGCCATCTGGGGACGTTCCGAGCCTCACGAGGCCGTCGCCCTCGAGTATCTCGGCCGGCGGCATTCGGTGCTCGCGTCCGGGACGGGCTGGTGGCTGTTCGTCGCGCCCTCGACCCCGGACTGGCATGCCGTCCCTCGCCGCGTTCCTAGCGTCCGCGGGTGACGAAACCGGACTCGTAGGCCAGGACTACGGCTTGCACGCGGTCGCGGAGTCCGAGTTTGGTGAGGATGCGGGCCACGTGCGTCTTCACCGTGGTCTCGGCCACCACGAATTCGGTCGCGATCTCGGCGTTGGACAGGCCGCGGGCGATCAGGCGCAGCACCTGGAGCTCACGCTCGGTCAGGCCCGCCACGACGGCGGGCGGCCCGGCCGGCTGGTTCACCGACGCGTGGGCGGCGAACTGCTCGACCAGGCGACGGGTGATCGACGGTTCGATCAGGGCGTCACCCCCGGCCGCGGCCCGCACGGCCGCGACGAGCCTGGAGGCCGGCGCGTCCTTGAGCAGGAACCCGTAGGCGCCCGCACGCAACGCTCGCACCACGTATTCGTTCTGGTCGAAGGTGGTCAGCACGACCACCCGGGGTCCATCGGGCAGCTTCATCAGGTGCTCGGTGGCGGACAGCCCGTCCAGCCTGGGCATCCGGATGTCCATCAGGACGACATCGGGCCGCAGGCTGCGCGCCTTCTCCACCGCGTCGACGCCGTCCTCCGCCTCCCCGACCACGTCGATCCCGGGCTCGGACTGCAGGATGACCCGGAAACCGGCCCGCAGCAGCTGTTGATCGTCGGCGATGAGCACGCGGATCGGATTGCTGTCTTCCGGCACCGGGCCATTGTGCCCGGGCGTCATCCGCAAGGAGTACGGGCTCGGCAATAGTCGTCCGCGGTGAGGACGCCGGCGACGGCCGGCGATTCCTAGGTTCAGGAGCACACCGGACGAGCCGGTGCCTTCCGAAGGGAACCCAGGCAATGAACAGCATCCTCCGCAGTATCCGGCCTCTCGACTATTTGCTGGCCGCCGGCCTGACCGCGCTCGGCGTCGTCCTCATGCTCGCCAACGTGAACGGCTCGAACGACGGCACCCGGATCGATTCCACCTCCTGGGTCATGATCCCGGTCTTCGCGGCGGCCACCCTGCCGATCCTGTGGCGGCGCCGCAACCTCTGGGCGGTGCTCGGCGTCACCGCCGGCGCGCTCGCCGTCCACGTCGTCGCGTTCGACTGGGTGGTCCGGTGCGGCGCCGGCCTCCCGCTGGCGTTCGCCCTGGCCTATGCCGTCGGGCGCCTGATGTCCGACCGCAAGCAGTCCTACGGCGGGCTGGCCGCGGTGATCGCCATCCAGTTCCTTGTGCTGGTCCGCGACTCGGCCGCAGGATTGGGCATCATTCCGTTCACCGTGGCGATTTCGGCGGCGTTCTGGGGCGTCGGGCTGTACGTGCAGAAGCGTTCGCAGACCACCGCGGCCGCCAAGGTCGCCGGACCGGTCGAGACGTTCGCCTGACCCGCATACGGGAGTGATCGAGGAGGTCGACATGAGGTCGCGAGTGACGCAGGGGATCCGTCCGGTCGACGCCGCGGTGGCGGGAGTCCTCTGCGTGCTCGCCGCCGTGCTGGCCGTGGCGAACATCCAGGCCAACGATTCGAGCACTCGGATCGACTCCCACTCCTGGCTGCAGCTGCCGATGTTCGTGGCGGCCATTCTGCCGGTGCTCTGGTGGCGGCGCAGCCTCATCGGGGCACTGCTGGCCGCCTGCGGCCTGATGCTCGTGCACGACCTGGCCTTCGGCCACCTGATCCGGTGCGGAGCCGGCCTGCCGCTGGTGTTCGTGCTGGCGTTCTTCAGTGGAATCGCCACCGGGCCGCAGCGGACTCGGCTGACGGCGCTCGTGCTGTCGGTCGTCCTCGCTACGCTCGTGCTGATCTGGGACACCGCGGCCGGCGTGCCGATTCTGCCCGTGGTGGCTCTGATCCAGGTGGGCCTGTACGGCATCGGCCGCGTGGTGGCGCATCGGGCGGCGATGGCGCAGGAGCTGCGCCAGCGCAATGAAGACCTGCGGGTGCTGCGCGACGAGCGGGCCGCGCTCGAGGTGAGCGACGACCGGGCCCAGCTGTCGGCCCGGCTGGAATTGCTGTTGGACGACCGGCTCAGCCGGTTGGCGGCGGTGGCCGAGCAGGGTAAGGAGGCCGCGGATCCGGCGCAGGTGCAGGCGCTGCTGGTCAGCCTCGAGGAGGAAAGCCGGCAGACCCTCGGCGACATGCGAGACATCGTCGGCCAGTTGCGCGGCGGGGAGGTGGCGCTGGCCCCGGCGCCCTCGGTGGCGCACCTGGACGCCCTGCTCGCCCGGTACGTGGACGGCGGTTCGCGGCTACAGGTCAGTGGCGATCCCCGGGTCCTGCCGGCCAGCGTCGAGCTGTCCGCCTACCGAATCGTCGAGCACCTGGTCATCGCGCTCGCCGACAGACCGTCCGCGCAGGTCGGGGTGACCATGTCGTTCACCGACGACGCCCTGGAAATACTGGTGGCCGGATCGGTCCCGAAGGGCGCCGATCTGCGTGGTGCGGTCGGGCGGGCGCGGGAGCGGGCGCTGCTGCACGCCGGTTCGCTCGACCTGAAGGTGTCGCGGGGACGGGCGCGGGTGGTGGCGCACCTGCCGGTGCTGAGCGGCGTCTGACGGCGTGGACAGGGGAGCCCTGGTGGCGCGATACCAGGAGCCGGTGATCGCGTTCGCGGCGTTGGCCGTCACCGGGATCCCGTTGCTGGCGGACGGCGGCGTGCACGGGCCGGGCGAGTGGATCGGTGCGACCTGCACCATCGTCGGTGCGCTGGCTCTTGCGCTGTGGCGGCGGCACCCGGTCGCGGTGCTGCTGGCCGGCCCGGTCCTGCTCATGGTCTGCGGGGTCACCGGCCCCGACCCGAGCGACTTCCTGCTGCTGGTGCTGATGGGTTACGCCGCCCTCGCGGCCGAGCACTTCAGCGGCCGGGCGGCCTGGGTGGCGGGGCTGGGATGCGCCGCTTACGTCGTCGTCCTGTACGCCATCACCGGTCAATGGGACAGTCCGGGATCATTGATCCTGATGGCGCCGGGATTCCTGGCCGGGACCGCGCTGCGCCTGCGCCGGGAGACCGCCGAGCAGTTGGCCGAGCGGGGGCGCGAGCTGGAGGCCGAGCGCGAACTGTTCGCGGACGTCTCTGTCCGCAACGAGCGGGCCCGCATCGCGAGCGAGCTGCACGACATCGTCGGCCACGCCCTGAGCGTGATGGTGGTGCAGGCGGCGGCGGGTCAGCGGCTGGTTCCGCACTCACCCGAGGCGGCCGTCGAGGCGTTGGCGGTGATCGCGGAGTCCGCTCGTCAGGGCCGCGCCGATCTGCAGCGCCTCATCGACCTGCTGGCGGGGACCGACGTGGTCAGCCCGGACCTGTCGCTGGTCGATGAGATGGTCGGTCAGGCGGCCAGGAGCGGTCTTCGGGTTACCTGCCGACTCGAGGGTTCCCGCGACGGCCTGCCCGAACGGGCGGCCCACGCCGCGTTCCGGGTGGTGCAGGAGAGCCTGACCAACGCGCTTCGGCACGCTCCCGGCGCGGAGGTTCGGGTCCTGATCCGGAGCGAAGCCGGCGGCCGCGCCGTGACCGTGCGGGTGGAGAACGACGCGGCACCGAACACTTCGCCCCTGCACCGTGCGCCCGTGATCTCGGGCACCGGTCGCGGCCTGATCGGCCTGCGCGAGCGGGTGCTGGACCTCGGCGGGACCTTCTCGGCCGGTCCGGGGCCCGCCGGCGGCTGGGCGGTGGAGGCACAGCTGCTCGGCAGCGCCTGAGCCTTCTGCTCGTCCGGGTGACCTAAGGCCCGAGACTTACGCCAATTCGGCCCTGTGTCGGGGAAATGGCTGACGGTAATCTGATGGACCAGAGGGAGCTGGTGCGATGTCATTCGGTGCGATGTCCCCGTCAACGAACGTGTGGCCCAACCAGGTCGATCGACCGGTCGACGATACTGCCCGGGAATCGGAGGTCGGCGAATTGGCGGCGCGGTCGGGACTGACGCTGCAGAAATCCCGGCGCGGCAACGACACCGCCTGCGGCCCGACGCTGTACTGGCTGGTCGATCTCGCGACCCACAAGCTGGTCTCGGCCGGCGCCGGTCGAACGCTCGACGACATGGCCCGTTACCTGCAGACCTGACCTCCGTAAGGTCTCTGACGCCGGGACCGGGTCAGGACGGTGCCGGAGCGAAGATTTCGTCGAAGAAGTCGAGCATCGCCGTCCAGGACCTACGCTCGGCCGCCGGCTGGTACATGGCGCCGTGGTCCGGTGCAGCGGCCTCCGGCAGGGTGAAGGCGTGCATGGCGCCCGAGTACAGGGTGAGCTGCCAATCGACGTGCGGCGCGGCCCGCAGAGCGTCGGCGAACGCGATGACCGCCTCGTCCGGCACCACCGGGTCGGCGGCTCCGCTCAGGACCAGGATTTTCGCCCTGATGCCGGCCGCGTCGTCGGGACTGATCGGAATCAACGCCCCGTGGAATGAGACAACACCGGCGATCTCGGCCCCGCTGGCGGCCAGGGCAAGCGCGGCGGAGCCGCCGAAGCAGTAGCCGATGGCCGCCGTCCGTCGGGGATCGACCAGGGAATGCGTCGTCAACTGATCCAGTCCGGCGCGCACTCGGGCCCGCATGAGGGCCGGATCCCGGTAGAAACCACCCGCGACGCCCGGCGCCGCACTGTCGTCCGGCCGTACCCCGCGGCCGTAGATGTCCGGCGCGAACGCGACATAGCCCAGGCGAGCGAGCATCTGGCAGCGAACCTGCACGTACTCGCCGACGCCGTTCCAGTCGTGGACGACCAGCACACCCGGCCGCGGGTCGTCGAACGCCGTGTCGAGAGCCAGGTACCCCTGGAGCGCGACACCTTCCGACTCGTAGTCCAGGTCACCCGCAATCACAGTGGACGACCGAGCCGGCACAGTCGCGAGCAGCGCAGCATGGGCGGGTGAGAGGCTACTGGTCAACGCATCTCCTCATCGATGGCCCCGAAGGGCGGGGTGTGGCGAATTCGTCGCGGCGGATCAGGCAGCCCCGTACCATCAGCGGTCCGCCGATCGAGCCGAAGGGGCCGGGAGCATCTTTTGTTCGCCCACGCACTGGTCCGCCTGGCGGCCCGTCGCTGGGCACCGTGGCTGCTGTTGATGGTAAGTGCGTCGGCCCACATCGTGGTCACCGAACTGGGTGCCGACCCGTTCAAGCAGGTGGACCTGCGCGTGTATGTCGACGGCGCCCACCACCTCACGGACGGCACGCTGTACGACTTTCTGTCCGGCTCGCGCAGGTTGCCGTTCACCTACCCGCCGTTCTCGGCGCTGCTGTTCACGCCGTTGTCCTGGCTGCCGTGGAACGTGACCAGAATCGGCTGGCAGCTGGGGATGTTCGCCTCCCTGTCGGCGATCATCTATCTGACGCTACGGCTGCTCGGACGGACCGGACCGGGCGCCGGAAGGCTCGAATCCCTGCGGGGGATCGTCGTCACCGGGACCGCCCTGTCGGTCTGGATGGAGCCGGTCCGGACCACCTTCAACTACGGGCAGATCAACCTGTTCCTGACCGTGCTGGTGCTGGGCGGCGCGGTCCTGGTCAAGGACTGGGCAGCCGGCCTGACCGTGGGCCTGGCCGCCGGGATCAAGCTGATCCCGGCGATCACCGGGCTTTACTACCTGGTGCAACGACGGCTCGCCGCCGCGATCTGGTCGTTGGTCTTCTTCGGCGCCACCGTGGCGCTGATGCTGGTCATCATCCCGCACCAGACCTGGCGCTACTTCACCAGGTTGATGCTGGACCCGAGTCGCACCGGGCCGGTGTACTCGGCGATCAATCAGTCGTGGCGCGGCACCCTGGACCGACTGGCCGGCCATCCGGTCGGCGCCCCATGGGTGCTGGCCGTAGCTCTCACCGTGCCGCTCGGGCTCTGGGCGGCCTGGTCGGCGACCAGGGCCGACGACCGGACGGCGGCGCTGCTCGCCGTGCAGTTCACCGGCCTCCTGGTGTCCCCGGTGTCCTGGTCGCACCATTGGGTCTGGGTGCTGCCCCTGCTGGTGTGGGGCCTGTTCGGACCGCGCCGCGACGACCGGCGGGTCCGGGTGCTGGTCGGTTGCTGGTCCTTGGCCGTCTTCAGCTACCTGGTCAGCATCCTGGTCGCCGTCCAGGGCCAGGTGCCGGTGAATTCCCGGCCGGGTTGGCAGTCCTGGCTGGCCGCGGTCTACGTTCTGCTGGGTGTGTTCGCGCTGATCGTGATGGTCGTGATCAACCGGCCAGGCTCACCGGGGACCGTCACACCTGGGACACCGTCGAACGGTTCCTCAGCCCTGTTGCACCCGCGAGAAGACGGAGGGGACGGCCGGTGATCCGTCGACCCGGTCCGGTGCGCTGCGAGGGCCTGATCGATGCGCCGGAAGCGGCCGTGCGGCGCGCTCTCTGGCGGTCCGACGTCTGGGTCAGGACGGCCAGGGCGGTGGGTGGGCGGCTGGAGGTGGCCGGCGGGGCCTGCACCCTGGACGCCGCCGGGATGGTCCGCTTCGCCCCGGCCCACGGTCACCGGCCGATGGTGCTTCGGGTCGGCCAATCCGGTGGGCTACCGATGCTCGAGTCGGCCGGTGCCCGTCGATCCGAAATCCGGATCGCTCTGTCGATGACATCGACGTCCGCGGGTGTGCTGACCACCGTGGAACTCGTGGTCCGTACCGCCGTGCCCGGCTGGGCGGCCGCCTACCGGCCCTGGCTGGAACGCGGCGGCGAGATGTTGCTGGGGATCGCCATTCTGGCGGCCCGGGAACCTGTCCGGGTGGTGGCCGGCGCGGTGATCGTCGGCGGCACGGTGTTGCTGGCCCGTCGGAAATCGGTCGGACCGACGGCCGGCCGATGGGAGCTGCCGGGCGGCAAACTGGAGCCCGGGGAGACTGATCGGCAGGCCCTGGCCCGCGAGCTGCAGGAAGAACTGGGCGTGCGGACGAGGGTGTGGGGGCGAATCGGCCCCGTCATCGAGGTGGAACCCGGCGTGCAGCTTCGGTGTTATCGCGCCGAGATGGCTCAGGACGACCCGATCCGCCTGGTGGACCATGACGAGTACCGGTGGGTCGGGTCGGACGAATTGACGGCCCTGGACCTGCTGGACGCAGATCGCCTGTTGACCGACTCGTTGCGTGTGGAGCTGCAGAGCCAGACCTGAGGTGCGTCGACAGCGCGCTTCCTGCCGATAGGACCCGCGTTTGTCCCCAAGGCCCAGCTTGTCCACATTCCGCGATCTGCGGCTCCCGGGTGCGGTGAAGCAGGCGTGAGATGTCCCGTATGACCGGCTCGATGCGGAGCCACCGGACGGGAGCGGTGAAGGGGTGGTCCGTGTGACGGGGTGGCAGGACGGGCGGGTGGAGCGCGAGGCTCTGATCAGCGGCGGTATGACGGCCAAACAGAGCGAAGCCCTATGCCACGCCGGTGATCTTCACATTCTTCGGCGAGGTCGTTACCTCCGCAGCACCTCCTGGACCGCGCTCGACGCGCAAGACCGTCATCGTCTGCGGGCCGGTGAACTCGGTGCGAGCCTTGGCGGTCACGCCGCGGTCAGCCACGAATCAGCCGCGCTGCTCCACGGGTTCGAGCTGCCCCCGATGACGCTGGCACGGGTTCACCTGACATGGGCGGGCAGTCCGGGCCGTCGAGGGACCGTCAACATCCATCCCCACCGCGGGAATCTTGATGACGAGGACCTGGCCACCATCGGCGGCACGCTGATGACGGGCGCAGCTCGGACGATCTTCGATCTGGCCCGGAGCGCCCCGGCTGCGGTCGCGATCAGCGCCGCGGATTCGGCGTTGCGGATCGGCAGGTGCAGCCCGCACTCGCTCGCCTCGGGTCTGGCCAGGACGACACGGGTGCCCGGACATCACCGCGCACCGAAGTTCATCGCATTCGCCGATTCGCGCGCGGAGAGCGTCGGTGAGTCGATCTGCCGTCTGCGAATGGCGCAACTCGGGATTCCGGACCCGAACCTGCAGGTGGTGATTCCGCAGCTGTCTCATCGGTTCGGAGTCCGGGTCGATTTCGAATTACCGAGCTGCGAACAGTTGTGGAGTTCGACGGACGGATCAAGTACGGCCGCCTGCTCAAGCCGGGCCAGGACGCTGGGGACGTCGTGTTCGAGGAGAAGCGCCGCGAGGATGCGATCCGCGGAACGGGCCGGGAGGTCATCCGGATCGTCTGGGATGAGCTTGATTCACAACGATTCGGCCCGGTTCTCCTGTCCAGGTTTCGATCGGCGTTCGCCAGGTCGGGCTCTCCGGACTGGCGACCTGGACCAGCACGATTCGCGGCGGCGTGACTCCACTCGTAGGACCGTGCCACCCACCTGTATGACGCACGCAGCACTCGTATGAGCCGGGGACGCTGACTGCCACCCTGGTCGCGAGATACCGGGCCGGGCGGTCAGTGCGGGTCGGGCTCGGCCCGTTCGAGGTCGGCGAGTTCCTCCTCGGGGCGCGGCGGAATCGTCTCGTCGTCCTCGAGGATGTGCAGCGGGAAATCGGACTCCGCGGGCGTGGACGGTTGGTCGGACATGAAGTCTCCAGGACAGCCGGCAATACGGTGGACGAGGAGAACAGTAGGCCTGTGACGCCGGTCGCGCGGTCCCTGACCTGCCGGTAGCCCGTCCGCCGGTAGACTGGAGCTACCGCATCGCACCGGAGTGATCCGCGCGGGCGGCTGCCGCGGCCGAGGTCGCGGCTTTTGTCATGCGCTCGGCCATAGATATTCATGCGCCGGTCGCCGGGAATCAAACAAGGAGTATCCCAGCTGTGGCTGTTCGGTCAGATCTGCGAAATGTCGCTATCGTCGCGCACGTCGATCACGGTAAGACGACCCTGGTCGACGCCATGCTGTGGCAGTCGGGCGCGTTCCGGATCGGGTCCGCGCACACCGACCGGGTCATGGACTCCAACGACCTGGAGCGCGAGAAGGGCATCACCATTCTCGCGAAGAACACTGCGGTGCATCGCGGCGACATGATCATCAACATCGTCGACACCCCGGGCCACGCCGACTTCGGCGGTGAGGTGGAGCGCGCCCTGATGATGGTGGACGGCGTGGTGCTGCTCGTCGACGCGTCCGAAGGGCCGTTGCCGCAGACCCGTTTCGTGCTGCGGAAGGCGTTGGAGGCCCGGCTGCCGGTGGTCCTGGTCGTCAACAAGACCGATCGGCCCGACGCCCGTATCGACGAGGTCGTGGACGAGACGTACGCCTTGTTCATCGATCTGGACGCCGACGATGAGCAGATCGAGTTCCCGATCGTCTACTGCGCCTCCCGCGCGGGGCGAGCCAGCCTGAACAAGCCGGGCAACGGCGAGATGCCCGACCACGAGAACCTCGACCCGCTGTTCGACGTGCTGCTGGAGGCCATCCCGGCCCCGACCTACACACCCGACGCCCCGCTGCAGGCTCAGGTCACCAACATCGACGCATCGCCGTTCCTCGGCCGGATCGCCATGTGCCGGGTCATCGAAGGCACCATCCGCAAGGGTCAGCAGGTTGCCTGGATGAAACTGGACGGCACGGTGGCCCGCACCAAGGTCAGCGAACTGCTCATCACCGAGGCGCTGGACCGGGTGCCGGTGGAGTCCGCCTACGCCGGTGACCTGATCGCGGTGGCCGGCATGGCCGACATCACCATCGGTGAGACCCTGGCCGATCCGGATCACCCCAATGCGCTGCCCCCCATCACGGTCGACGAGCCGGCCATCTCGATGACGGTCGGGATCAACACCTCACCGCTGGCCGGCAAGGACGGCGGCTCCAAGCTGACCGCCCGTCAGGTCAAGAACCGGCTGGATCAGGAGCTGATCGGCAACGTCTCCATCCGCCTGCTCAACACCGAACGTCCCGACACCTGGGAGGTGCAGGGTCGCGGCGAGCTGGCGCTGGCCATCCTGGTCGAGACGATGCGCCGGGAGGGCTTCGAGCTGACCATCGGCAAGCCGCAGGTGGTGCTGCGCGAGGTCGACGGCAAGGTCCACGAGCCGTTCGAGCGGTTGACCATCGACGTTCCCGAGGAATACCTGGGCGCGGTCACCCAACTCCTGGCCGTGCGCAAGGGACGGATGGAGATGATGACCAACCACGGAACGGGCTGGGTCAGGCTCGAGTTCCACGTGCCGTCCCGCGGCCTGATCGGGTTCCGTACCGACTTTCTCACCGACACCCGCGGCACCGGGATCGCCAGCGCCATCTTCGACGGCTACGGCCCGTGGGCCGGACCGTTGCGGGCCAGGGCCAGTGGCTCCTTGGTGGCCGATCGGGCCGGCCGGGCCACGCCTTTCGCCATGTTGAGCCTGCAGGAGCGTGGAGCGATGTTCGTTCCGCCGACCACCGAGGTGTACGAGGGGATGATCGTCGGCGAGAACTCCAGGGCCGACGACATGGACGTCAACATCACCAAGGAGAAGCAGCTCACCAATATGCGCAAGTCCTCCAGCGAGGAACTCGTGCACCTGGTCCCGAACCGGGTGCTCAGCCTGGAGCAGGCGCTGGAGTTCTGCTCCGACGACGAGTGCGTGGAGATCACGCCCGTCGCGGCCAGGATCCGCAAGGTCGTGCTGAATGCGGGCGAACGGGCCCGGACCCGCTCCCGCAGCAAGACGGCGGCCCTGTCCTCCTCCTGACGAACCGGCCCGACCTGACGAACCGGCCCGACCTGACGAACCGCCCGACCTGACGAACCGCAACCCGCCGGGCCGGGAGCTCTTTCGTAGGGTGGTCGCATGGTCAACGGCGGACGGCGGACAGCGCGCCGTCCGCGGTGGGCCGCGCTCGCCCTGGCCACGCTGCTCGCCCTGGCCACCGTGCTGCTCGCAGGCTGCACCCCGCCCGGATTGCCGGCACCGATCGCGCCGGCGGCCGGCTCGATGGTCGGCAGCATTCCGGCCGGCGGAGCGGCGGTGATCATCGGCGTGGACGGAACCGTGGTCGGGTTCAACCCCCACGCGATCGCCGACTACTCCCTGGCCGACCAGGCGGTATCCCAGTTGGTCCTGCCCTCGGTGTCGCTGGTCGCGGCCGACGGCACCGCGGCGCTGAACAAGGACCTGGTCAGCAGGGCGGCGGTCATCTCGACGGACCCGTTCACCGTCGGCTACACCCTGGACCGGGACGCGGCCTGGTCCGACGGCACTCCTATCACCGCCGAGGATTTCAGTTACCTCCGCGATCAGATGCTGGTCCAGCCGGGCACTGTGGACCCCGCCGGTTACCGGTTGATCGACACGATCGTCTCCCGGGACGCCGGCAAGACCGTCGAGGTGACCTTCACCCGGCCCGTTGCGGACTGGTTGACGTTGTTCTCACCGCTGCTTCCGGCCCACATCCTCAAAGACTCGCCGGGGGGGTGGACCGAAGGGCTGGCCTCCGGTATCCCGGTGTCCGGCAACCGCTACAAGATGCAGGACTACGACACGGTGACCGGTGAGATCACCCTGGTCCGGAACGACAAATACTGGGGCAGCCAACCAGGTCCCAGTGCGGCCGTGCTCCGCATCGGCAGCTCGGGGGCGTTGATCGAAGCCCTCGGCCGAGGCGACCTGCAGGCTGTCCTGCTGCAGCCGGACAAGACCGACCAGCGCTCACTCGAATCGACGGTCCCGCCCGCTCGGCGGGTGGTGGTCCCCCTGCCGGGAACCGTCCAGTTGATCTTCAACACCGCCGGCGGGGCCACCGCCGACCCTGGCGTTCGGCTGGCCGTCGCGGCCGGCCTCGACCTGCCGAAGATACGGGCCGCGCTGGACGGCGGCAACGACGGAGGTGGTCAATCCGCAGCGTCGCTGGTCAGACTCCCGACCGCCGCCGGCCCTACCGGCGGCCCGCAGGTCGACACGGGCGATCCGAACCGGGCGGTGGCCGAGCTGATCGATGCCGGCTACCGCCGCACCGCCCTGTACATGAGCAAGAACGGGCAGGTCCTCCGGTTGACCCTGACCTATCCGAGCACCGATCAGCGGCGGGCGGCGGCGGCCCGACTGATCCAGTCGCAGTTGGCGGCGATCGGCATCGAGGTCGATCTGCTACGCGACGACCCACGCGCCGTCGTCGACAACCGACTGGCCCTGGGCCGCGTCGACCTCGCTCTGGTGATGGTTCCGCGTGGCACCTCCGACGCCCTGTCGGCCGCCTCCGCGTTCAGCTGCCCCCGACCGACCACCGGGGCCAATCCGAACAATGCGAATCCGGTACCACGGGCGGGCAACCTGTCGGGCTTCTGCTCGACCGGGGCGCAGGCCATGCTCGACCAGGCCGCCGGCGGGACGATACCGCCCGCGCTGGACGGTGTGTTGGCGGCGGCCCTGCCGGTGCTGCAGATCAGTCGGCCGCTGGCCACCTTCGCCACCTCCGCGGCCATTGCCCCCCAGTTGGCCTCCGCCGGTCCAGGGTGGGTGTTCACCGGACCGCTGGGCGGACTGGCGGGCTGGCCGTCGAGGTGAGCGAAAGCGACGCACCTGGATGGTTTGCCCGGCGGATCGGGACGGTGGCTGCAACTCTTCCTTCTCGGTCAGCCGGCCACCGGGAAGTACTACGGACCACCCGCAAGGACTACCCGAATGTTCATTCGATGATCCCGGATGGTCATCACCGGTCACCCTTTGGTCACGATCACTGTCGTCCACTGGCCCGGATGTGGGACAGTTCGTAAAGTCTGGCGGTCAGACACGACATGGTTGCTATGTGGGTCGAGGCTGCGGTGGTCGACGGGGGCCGGCGCGGACGGGTCACAGAACGCCTTCAGGAGGATTGTTTATGACCAGAACACGGGTAGTGACGCTCACTGCCCTCGTGGCGGCATCGGCGCTGGTTTTCGCCGCCTGCTCCGGCTCACCGGGCCAGGCGCCGGCGTCGACCCCGTCGGGTACCTCGTCGGGCTCAGTTGCCGCCAGCGCGCCGTCCGGCAGCGCCCCGTCCGGCTCAGGGGCCGCCGCTCCGACCGGAGGAAGCGCGGCTCCCGGTGCCACCGCCCCGGTCGCGTCGGCCAAGGACGGCTGCGGCGTGCCGCACGGTGCCTACACCGATCCGGGCGCCCCCGCCGGCACGGTCACCACCGGGCTGGACGAGCTGGTCAGCTCGTGGAACAACGAGACGACCCACGGCAACTCGATCTACAACACCAGTCCCGTGTATCTGACCCAGGCGCAGAGCTACTACTACGACAGCAAGCTCACTGTGGTCAACAACGACTCGTTCATCAAGTGCACGGTGACCTCCAAGAGCCCGCTCACGGTGCAGTACGTCGTCAACAAGGCCGCCAAGTGGTCCGATGGTGTACCGGTCACCGCGGATGATCTGTTCCTGCAGTGGGTCGCCAGGAGTGGCAAATACAGCACGGGCAAGCTGCAGACCGACGCTGACGGCAACATCACCGGTGCCACCGGCGTCGCGTTCGACACCTCGGATCCCGGTGCCGCGTTGATCACCCAGATTCCGAAGATCTCGGCGGACCGATCGACCCTGACCGCCGTCTTCAGCAAGCCGTTCGTCGACTACCAGATCGACCCGTTCGGTCCCGCTTTCATTCCGGCCCACGTGGTAGGCCAGAAAGCACTGGGTATCACCGACCCGGCCAAGGCCGCCGAGGCGATCTACACCGCCGCGGCCAAGACCGACAACGCCTCGTTGGCCAAGATCGCCAACTTCTGGAACACCGGGTTCGACTTCACCCAACTGCCCGCCGACAAGTCGCTGTATCTGTCCAGTGGCGCGTACCTGCTGACCGCCTTCAAGAAGGACCAGTACATGACCTTCACGGCCAACCCCGACTACACCTGGGGCCCGAAGCCGACGATCAAGACGATTACCTATGAGTTCCTCCCGGATGCGACGGCGGCCGTCCAGGCGGTGCAGAACCAGGAGGTCGCCATCATCGAGCCTGCGCACCCGACGACGGACCTGACCAAAGGCCTTGGCGCGCTGTCAGCCCAGGGCATCAAGTCGATCAACAGCGTCAGCGGCTCGTGGGAGCACGTCGACCTGGTGTTCAACAACGGCGGTCCGTTCGACCCGAAGACCTACGGCGGCGACGCCACCAAAGCCCAGGATGTTCGGTTGGCCTTCCTGAAGACGATCCCGCGGCAGGAGATCGTCGATCGCCTGATCAAGCCGATCGACCCGACCGCCAAGGTCCGGGACTCCTTCACCTGGGGTCCGACCGCGCCGGCGTATGCCGCGACAGCCGCCCAGAACGGGATGTCCGCCTACGACAAGGTGGACATCGCCGGAGCCAAGGCCCTCTTGGCCAAGGCCGGCGTGACCAACCCGAAGGTCCGCTTCCTGTACTCCGCGACCAACCCGGTCCGAGCCCAGGAATATCAGCTGATCTCCGCCTCGGCGAAGTTGGCCGGCATCACGGTGGTGGACGGCAAGGACCCGAAGTGGAGTTCCAACCTGCCCAACATCAAGCAGTACGACGCCTCCCTGTTCGGCTGGATCTTCACCAACCTGGGCATCTCGCAGCAGCCGCCGAACTTCCTCGGTCTGGTGGGCGGCCAGTACGGCGCGAACAACTACGGCCAGTACAACAACGCCGACGTCAACAAGTGGATGACCGAGCTCAACGTCACCACGGACCCGGCCACGCAGAACAAGTTGCTCGAGCAGACCGACAAGCAACTGGTCACCGACGGCTTCGGCACGATTCTCTACCAGACGCCGGACATCGTCGGATACGACTCCACCAAGGTCACGAACGTCTCGACCATCCCGGTCAGCCCGGGCGTGTTCTGGAACTACTGGGAGTGGAAGCTAGCCAGCTAGGACCACCCGACTCCCCGGCGGAGAACAGAGTCCGCTGACCGGAGTCGTCGGAGGCTGCCGCACCTGTACCCGGTGCGGCAGCCTCCTATTCTGTTCGGAATGTCTTTCGGGTCTGCACTGTGATCGGCACAGGCCCACCTGGCTGTTCGGCACCAGAGAGGCTGAATCTGTCGATGTTGACCTTCATCGCCCGCCGCATCGTGGCTGCCGTCTTCATCCTGCTGGGCGCCACCTTCATCGCCTTCGAGTTGGTCGCCCACGCCGGGGACCCGCTGGATACCGCCCGAAGTCTGCCCAACCCCGAACTGCGGCAGGTGACCATCAGCCAGATCACGAACAACCTGCACCTGGACGTCAATCCGGTGTTCCGGTACTTCATCTGGTTGAAGGGGGTCGGTGGCTGCTTCGTCGGCCAGTGCGACTTCGGCCAGACGATCAACCAGGTACCGGTGAACGGCCAGTTGTCCAGTGCGATCCTGGTCTCGCTGAGGCTCATCACCGCGTCCACCGCGATCGCGATCTTCCTGGGCATCTCGATCGGGATCGTCACCGCGCTGCGACAGTACTCCGGCCTCGACTACACGGTCACCATCCTGGTCTTCCTGTTCTTCTCACTGCCCGTCTTCTGGATCGGCGTCATTCTCAAGGACCTGCTGGCCATCCGGTTCAACTCGTTTCTGCAGGCCGGCGCCGCCCTGAGCTGGGCGGCGATCATCGGCATATCGGTGGTGATCGGCATCATCGCCTACTCCCTGTTCGGCGGGGAGTTCTGGCGCCGACTGGCCATTGGTGCGGGCGCCGGGATCGTGGTGTTCGTCGCGCTCTACTACGTCACGGTGACCCACTGGTTGCTCAATCCCAGTCTGGGACCGGTGATCATCGCTCTCTTCGCCGGGCTGCTGGCGCTGGGCATCACCACCCTGGTGTCCGGCCTGGGAAACCGAAAATCGCTCTACACCGCGCTCACCACGGTGGCCGTCGGGGTGGCCCTGTGGTCGCCACTGCAGCACTACTTCTACAACGGGATGAGCCTGCTCAAGCTGGTCGTACTGCTCCTCATCGGCATTGTGGTCGGCATCGTCATCGGCTACCTCTACGGCGGGGACGATCGGGGGCTCTCGGCGCGTAACGGGGCGCTGACGGCCGTGGGTACCGGGTTCTTCATCTTCGTCGACCGGCTGATGCGGGCGTGGCACAGCTACAACCTCTCGCCCGGGATCAACGGCCGGCCGATCAAGACCAACCTGCCCAACACGCCGAACCTGCAGGGCGACTTCTGGATCCAGACCACCGACACGCTGACCCACCTGGTGCTGCCGACGCTGACGCTGATGCTGATCTCACTGGCCACCCACTCCCGGTTCTCCCGGGCCAGCATGCTCGAGGTGTTGAACCAGGACTACATCCGCACGGCGCGGTCCAAGGGGCTGACCGAACGGACGGTGGTGATGCGCCACGCGTTCCGCAACGCGCTGATCCCGATGGCCACGGTGATCGCCTTCGACATCGCCGGTCTGCTCGGCGGCGCGGTGTTCACGGAGACGGTGTTCGGTTGGAAGGCCCTCGGGGCCCTGTTCCAGAACGGTCTGGAGGAACACGACCCGAACCCGGTCATGGCCTTCTTCGTGGTGAGCGCCACGGTAGCGGTGCTCGCCAACCTGCTCGCCGACCTGGCCTACGCCGCTCTCGATCCCCGAATCAGGGTGTGAAGACATGACCAGCGTGCCTCCCGAACTCCCGCCGCTCGGATCCCCGGCCGCGCTGCCGGACGAGACGAATTTCGAACAGAAGGAGGTGGCCGGCCTTTCTCAGGCCCAGATCGTCCGTCGGCGATTCCTCCGGCACCGGGCCGCGATGATCTCCATGATCGTGCTGATCCTGGTCATCCTGCTGGCCACCACCAGCATCGGCTGGGGCCCCATCCCCGGGTGGTGGCAGTGGAACTACTACACCTCGGTCGGCAGTGCCTCCGGCCAGCGCGCCACCCTGGCCGTATTCGGCATCGGCGGGCACTTCTTCTCCTGGGGCGATTTCCCGTTCGGCGCCGACGGAGCCCTCGGGTACGACAACTTCGCGCAGGTCATGCGGGGCACCCAGCAGACGCTGGTGGTGGTGTTCGTGATGGGCCTGCTGTCCACCGTGATCGGTGTGGTCCTGGGCGCCATCGCCGGGTACTACCGGGGTTGGCTGGATTCGATCCTGATGCGGTTCACCGACCTGATCATCACCCTGCCGATCGTGCTGATCACCGCGGTGCTGGGCGTGGTGTTCAACGCCCGCGGGGTGTGGTCGGTGGCCCTGGCTCTCGGGCTGCTGTCCTGGACACAGCTGGCCCGGCTGGTCCGGGCCGAGTTCCTCACCCTGCGGGAACGGGAATTCGTCGACGCCGCCCGGGTGGCCGGCGCGTCGGACGTCCGCATCATCTTCAAACACATCCTGCCGAACACGGTCAACGTCATCGTCGTCAACGCCACGCTGGTGATGAGCGGCGGCATCCTGCTGGAGGCGGCGCTGAGCTACCTGGGCTTCGGCATCCAGTTCCCGGACGTGTCGCTGGGCTCGTTGATCTCGCAGTACCAGGGCCGGATCCTGACCGGTGAGCCGTACCTTTTCCTGTGGCCGGGCGTCTTCATCGTCATCATCGCGATGAGCCTGAACTTCATCGGCGACGGTCTGCGGGACGCCTTCGATCCTCGGCAGAAGCGCATCCCCAAGGCCCGGGACCTGCGCCGCTCGCGGCAGCTCGCGCCCACGGAATCGGCGACGTGACACCCCGGCCGGTGCCCGGTTCAGCCGGCCAGGACCGAGACGACACAGCCGAGCGCGACGATGCCCGCGGCCACGATGACGGACCAATGCCAGCGCACCGGCGGTCGGGCGAATTCCAGTCGCGGATCGTCCAGGAAACCGGCGTTGCGCAGTTCCTCCCACCGTCGCCGCACGGTCAGCGCGGCGTCGCCGGACGGTGTACCGGGCAGGTCGCCGGGACGGATGCTGACCCCGTCGGAGATCGCCGATTCGGGCAGGGCCTGGCGTGGACCGGTGCGCAACCGGGCCGCGGTGCGAACGCCCGGGGCCGGCGCGGCCCAGGCGGTGAACCCGCCGTAGGCGGTGTAGAGCATGAGCGCCCACTTCGTGTCGATCCGCTGGATCGACGGCCAGGGCAGGTCGATGGTGCGAAGGACGTTGACCAGGTGGACGCCGCCGTCGTCCACCTGCACGCAGGGCCGCCAGTAGGCGGCCCAGGCAGCCAGCGAGGCCAGGGCCAGCCAGGGAAGCAACGCGATGCCGGCCGCCGGTGCGTCGGCAAGTTCACGGACCAGTCCGAAGACGCAGGCCGCCCAGATGGCCAGGCACAGCCAACGACCGAACGCCGGACGATGGACGGAGGTCACCGGTCCATGGTCGCACCAGCGGCACCGGCCGGCCGACCTCCACGACGAGGAGAATGAGCCCGTGACGATGACGCAAGCGCCCCGCCCCGCCGTGCCGACGGGGGCACCTGTGTTGACCGTCCGGAATCTGGACATCGATTTCTGGGTCAACGGCACCTGGTATCCCGCGGTCAAGGACGCGAATTTCGACCTGTTCCCGGGTGAGGTACTGGCCATCGTCGGGGAGTCCGGCTCGGGGAAGTCGACCTCCGCCATGGCCGTGATGGGCTTGCTGCCCAAGAACGCTCATGTCGAGGGGACCATCAAGTTGGGGGAGCGGGAACTGGTCGGTGCGCCGGAACGGCTCATGCGTCAGATCCGGGGCCAGGATATCGCGGTCATCTTCCAGGAGCCGATGACGGCGCTGAACCCGGTGTACACCATCGGTTTCCAGATCGCCGAGATGCTCCGCGCGCACCAGGCCATGGCCCCGCACGCCGCCCGCAAGCGGGCGATCGAACTGCTCCACCTGGTCGAGATCCCGGATCCGGAACGCCGCGTCGACTCGTATCCGCACCAGTTGTCCGGTGGACAGCGCCAGCGCGCCATGATCGCCCAGTCGTTGGCGTTGGACCCGAAGTTACTGATCGCGGACGAGCCGACCACCGCCCTGGACGTCACCGTGCAGGCCGAGATCCTCAAGCTGATGCGGGATCTGAAGAACCGTCTCGATGCGTCGATCATCCTCATCACCCACGACATGGGCGTCGTCGCGGACATGGCCGACCGCATCCTGGTGATGAAAGACGGGGTGATCGTCGAGCGGGGGACCGCGGAGGAGATCTTTCACCGCCCGGTCGAGCCGTACACGATCCAACTCCTGAACGCTGTGCCGCACCTCGGTTCGGTGTTGGCCAAGGAAGGCGTGCACGCGGCCGAACATCTGGCCGAAGACCTTGCGCTAGCAGACATGACCAAGCGGGACATCACCAAGCGGTCCGGGATGGTGCCCGGCGTCGAGGCGGTCGTCGATCTCCGGGCCGTGGCGGTGGAATACCCACGGCACGGCAGCACTCCGGCGTTCCGGGCGGTCGACAATTTCAACCTGGAGATCGGCCGGGGCGAAGTGGTCGGCCTGGTCGGTGAGTCGGGCTCGGGCAAGACCACCATCGGCCGGGCTCTGGTCGGCCTCCTGCCGTTCGTCGGCGGTGAGGCCCACGTGGTCGGAACGAACATGGTGACGGCCAAGGGAAAAGCACTCCGGACGGTCCGGACGGCGGTCAGCTTCGTCTTCCAGGACCCCGGATCCTCGCTGAACCCGCGGCTCCCGGTGGGCGAGTCCATCGGTGAACCGCTTCTGCTGCACAAGGTTTCGACCGGTAAGAAGGACCTGTCGACCAGAGTGGAGGCGCTGCTGGATCAGGTCCAGCTGGCCAGATCGCTGCGCAACCGCTATCCCCACGAGCTTTCCGGTGGGCAGCGGCAACGGGTGGGCATCGCCCGTGCCCTGGCGTTGAACCCCAAGCTGCTGATCGCCGACGAACCGACGTCCGCCCTCGACGTCTCCGTCCAGGCCAAGGTGCTCGATCTGTTCCAGGAACTTCAGCAGGACCAGGGCTTCGCCTGCCTTTTCATCTCCCACGACCTGGCCGTGGTGGAGATCCTGGCCCGCCGGATCGTCGTCATGCACCACGGCAAGCTGGTCGAGATGGGCACGAAGGAGCAAATTCTCGCCGACCCGTTGGACCCCTACACCAAGCGACTGCTGGCGGCGGTCCCGGTTCCGAACCCGGAGGAGCAGAAGATCCGCCGGGTGCAGCGCGACGCATTGCTGGCCGCGGGGGTCGGAGTGGAACCCGACGAGTACAACGTCTTCCCGACCGACTTCCATTCGCAGGACAAGGGTGTCGCCCAGACCCTGCCCACTCCCTTCGACGACGCCTGACTGATTGGTTTGTCCCTCTGGCGGCTGCCGGCCCTGCGGAACCTGGTGTATCTGTGCCTGCTGGCGTTCACGAGCTTCTTTCTCACCCTGTCCTCGTTGCCGTTGTATTCGATCCAGATCGGCACCACCAGGAGCGCAGCGGGACTGGTGACGACCGTCATGCTGGTCAGCACCGTCGCCGCGCAGACCGTCGTTCCGGTGGTGGTCGGCCGGTTCGGGCTCAGCCGGGTGCTGTCGGCCGGTCTGGTGCTGTTGGGCGGTCCGGCTCCGTTGTACGTGGTCGGCCGTCATCTCTGGTCGGTGCTGCTCGTGTCGGCCGTCCGCGGGTTGGGCTTCGCCATCGTCACCGTGCTGCTGCCGTTGGTGGCCGGGCTGCTGGCGCCGCCGGGGCGGCGTGGGGAGGCGATCGGCGTGTACGGGTTGGCCATCGCCATCCCGAACCTGGCCGGCGTGCCACTCGGGGTGGCGCTGACGGCCGCCGGCGGCTTCCGGTGGGTCGCGTTCGGCGCGGCCGCCCCGCTGCTGGCGCTGCCGCTGGCCCGATCCGTCGGCCGGACCCTGCGATCAGCGGTGACCGCCGACGAGTCGGCGCCAGGTCCGGCGCGAGCCACCCCGCCGGTGAAATCTTCGGGGTCCGCGGTGCGCAGGGTGCTGGGAGCCGTCCTGGTCCTGCTGGTGGTCACCCTCGCGGGTGGGGGAGTGCTCACCTTCCTCCCCGTGGCCCGGCCCACCGGGGCGCTGGCCGGCGTCGCCCTGCTGATGTTCGGCGCCACCGGAGCGCTCGGCCGCTGGCGGGCCGGTGTGTTGTCCGACCGGCTCGGCGATCGCCTGCTGCTGCCGATCTCGGTGGTGGTCGCCGCGGCCGGTCTGATCGTTCTGGCCGTCGGGCTGGCCCTGCCCGACACCGCCCTGCTCCTCCTCGGATCGGCCGTACTGGGCCTGGGCTACGGCTCGGTGCAGAACATCACCCTGCTGGTGGCCTTCAGCCGGGCCGGCCCGGCGCATCAGACGACGGCCAGCGCGGTCTGGAACGCCGGCTACGACAGCGGTACCGCGATCGGCGCGCTACTGGTCGGGATGATCGCGGCGGCCGGACCGGGCTTCCCCCTGACGTTCGCCGGATGTGCGGTGCTGATCCTGGCCGGCCTGCCGCTGGCCATCACCCAGACCCGCCCGTCCGCGCGCACCGGGTGAATCGTCGGCACGCCTACCCTGGCGTAATGGCATCCCGCCGCCTGCTGGCCGTCCACGCCCACCCGGACGACGAGGCGATCACCATGGGCGGCACCCTGGCCCGGTACACCGCCGCCGGGGCCGATGTCACTCTGGTCACGGCCACCCTGGGTGAGGAGGGCGAGGTCATCGGCGCCGACTTGCAGGGCCTGACCGCGGCGTTCGCCGATCAGCTGGGCGGCTACCGCTACACCGAACTGCGCTCCGCCTGCGCGGCCCTGGGTATCACCGACTGGCGATTGCTCGGCGGGATCGGGACGTTCCGCGACTCCGGGATGGCCGGTACGCCGTCCGCCGACCACCCGAGAGCGTTCACGCGGGCCGGGTCCGGTGGGCCGGACCACGCCCGGGCGGTGCGGGCCCTGGCCGCGGTGATCGACGAGGTGCGACCGCAGGTGCTGGTCACCTACGACGCCGACGGCGGCTACGGCCACCCCGACCATGTTGCCGCCCACCAGGTCGCCCTGGCGGCGGCGACCGGGCGGGTACCCCGGGTGCTGGCCGTCGTCCGGGACCCGGCGGGGAGCGCGGACGCCGTGGCCGCACTGCCGGTACCCGACGGTTACCGATCCGCCGGCCCGGCCGACCTGGGCTACCTGGCCGATGCCGCCGACATCTGCGTTGCGGTGGACGTCGCACCGTGGGCGCGCGTCCGCAGAGCGGCGCTGGCCGCGCACGCCACCCAGGTCGAGTTGATCGAGGGCGGCTTCGCGCTGTCGAATCGGATCGCCCAGCCGAGCGGGAACGTCGAATATTTCAAACTGCTGCTGGGCGAGCCGCTGCCCGGCGGGCTTCCTGCGGACGACGTCTTCGCAGGACTGGGCTGATGCCCGACCCAACCGCCGGCCTCCGGATTCCGCCCGACGCACCCGGACCCCGGATCCTGCCGGGCCACCCCACCGCCCTGGACTGGATCCTGGTCGTGTGGTTGTCCGCATTGTCCGGTGCCATCGCCTTCGTCGGGCTGTTCTTCCTGCCGTGGTACCGCGGGTCGACCCCGCTACCGGTCGCGGCGCTGGTGGTGGTCCCTGTCCTGACCGCCCTGCCGCGGATGTCCTACCGGCTGACCGGCGGGATGCCTGCGGCCCTGGCGCCGGTGCTGGCCTGGCTGGTGGTGACGGTCGGCCTGTTCCTGGCCGACAACCCGCTCTACAACGCCACCTCGCGGTCCGGTCCCAGCGGCGTTCCGGTGACCTGGCAGGGCTGGCAGTTCCTCCTCTGGGTGGGCCTGGGCGGGTTGGTGGCCGCCGTCTCCGTCGGGCTGCTGTGGGGGGATCACCTGCGCCTGGACATTCTCGCCCGCCGCGGGTCGAACCCACCCGGGGACGACCAGGGTGAGCGCAGCGGCACACCCGCTCAGGTACGGGCGCCCTTCCAGACGGGGGATACTGATCGCTGAAAACAGCTCTTCCCGGACAACCTCGCGTGGAGACCCGCCGTGACATATGTGATTGCCGAACCCTGTGTTGACCTGCTCGATCGGGCATGTGTCGAGGAGTGTCCGGTCGACTGCATCTACGAGGGCGAGCGGATGCTGTACATCCACCCGGACGAGTGTGTCGACTGTGGGGCCTGTGAGCCGGTCTGCCCGGTCGAGGCCATCTTCTACGAGGACGACGTGCCGGCCGCCTGGGGCGAATACACCCGCGCCAACGTCGACTTCTTCAACGATCTCGGCTCGCCGGGCGGCGCGTCCAAGGTCGGCAAGCTGACCTTCGACGATCCGTTCGTCGCCGCCCTCCCGCCGATGGGCGAGGGACACTGACCGCACCCCGGAGGCCGGTGACGGACAGCGGTCGGTGACAGCATGACGAGGACCAGCCCGGGCGCCCGGCTGCCCCGGTTCCCGTGGGATCAGTTGGCCGGCGCCGGCGAGCGCGCCCGTGAGCACCCCGGCGGGCTGGTCGACCTGTCGGTCGGAACCCCTGTCGACCGGGTGCCCGCGCCGGCCCGGACGGCACTGGCCGATGCCTCCAACGCACCCGGATATCCCACCGTGCACGGCACGTTCGAACTCAGGCACGCGTACTCGGTCTGGATGGACCGGAGCCACGGGGTGTCGAACATCGATCCGGCGGCCGTTCTCCCGACGATCGGGTCCAAGGAGCTGGTCGCCTCCCTGCCCGCCCAGCTGGGCGTCGGTCCGGGTGACGTGGTGGTCATCCCGGAGATCGCCTATCCGACCTACGAGGTCGGCGCGTTGATGGCCGGTGCGACGGTGATCCGGGCCGACGGACTGACCGCCATCGGCCCGCAGACTCCCGCGCTGATCTGGCTGAACTCGCCGTCCAACCCCACCGGCCGGGTGCTGCCCACCGAGCATCTGGCCAAGGTGGTGGCCTGGGCCAGGGCCCGCGACTGCATCGTGGTCTCCGACGAGTGCTACATCGACCTCGGGTGGGAGACCACGCCCGTGTCGATCCTGCACCACGAGGTGTGCGCCGGGGACTTCACCGGGCTGCTCGCCGTGCACTCGCTGTCCAAGCGATCGAACATGGCCGGTTACCGGGCCGGCTTCATCTCCGGCGATCCGCAGCTGGTCGACGGCGTGTTGGCGCTGCGCCGGCACCTCGGCCTGATCGTGCCCACTCCCATCCAGGCCGCCGCCGCCGCCGCGCTGGGTGACGACGGGCACGTGATGGCGCAGCGGGCCCGCTACGGGGAGCGACGGCTGAAGCTGATGGACGCCTTCGGGCAGGCGGGCTTCGGGGTCGGACACTCCGAAGCCGGTCTGTACCTGTGGTGTACCCGGGACGAACCGGCCATGGAATCGGTGGACTGGCTGGCCGAACGAGGCATCCTGGTCGCGCCGGGGACGTTCTACGGCCCGGGGGGCGCGCGGCACATCCGGGTGGCGTTGACGGCCACCGACGAACGCATCGACAGCGCCGTGGCCCGGCTCGGGTCGTGAGCCCCGTCAACCCAGCCCGCCCGCACCGCGGCTAGTGTCCTGCGCCGAAGATTCGATTCAATAGACGTCCGAGGGTGAGGGTGTCGGCCCGCGCGGTCTAGGGGCCCACTGAGCAGGCGCTACCCCGTCTTGGCAACGCCTGCAGGGCTTGCCAAGTCGATCCTGGCGGTGCCAAGACGACGAGGGCGACGCCGATCGAAGACGCCGTTGCGCTTCCACGCTTCGGCTTCTATCCCGACGGGCCCGAGGTGCCTACGGATTCGACGTCATCGGCAGCGCCGAGATCGCGGCGATGTTCGACGGCTCCTGATGGCTTACCTGCTCGATACGCACGTTGTTCTCCGGGTGGCGAACGATTCGGACCGGCTGTCCGCGTCGGCTCGCGTGCTGATCTCCGCCTGCCCTGAGGTGTACCTCTCAACGGCCAACCTCTGGGAATGTGCTCGCCATGACCGACCTGCCGCCGCTGCACTCCGACCCCTTTGACCGGGTGCTACTGGCGCAGGTCCCAGCACTCTTATGCCTGCACCGACGAATTCGTCGGCTCAGGCTTCATCTGAGGTTTGTTCGTGGTGCCTTCTCCAGGTTTATTCGTCGTCGACCGCAGCGGTTTTAGCGAATTCGACCTCACGGAGATGAGCGGGTTGGGTGGCTGGCCAAGGGCTGCGTGGAACGAGAATAGGGTGCGTGCATGATTTAGCAAGCGCTCTGGGACCGGTGGGGCAGGAGAGACAGACTCGGTCCGCGCGGGCAGCGGATTTCGACCACTGTCGGTGGTGCGGTCTAACGTCTTATTCATGGGCAACAGCGGGTTCGTCGACAGTGATCAGGCCACCGGCCTGGTCGCCGCGGCGCTGTCGGCTGTCGAAGGAATGCGCGACGGCTCGTTCTGGAAATTGCTGCCGGACGACCTGCTGCAATTCGGCCGACAGCTGGAAACCCTGTCCCGGGTCGTCTACGCGGCTCAGGTCCACCTCACCGGGGAAATCGAGGAACGTGAGATGGCCTCGGCTCGCTCCTGTTCGTCAACCCATTCTTTGTTGCGGCAGGCGTTCAACATCTCCAATGCAGAGGCGGTCGAAAGAGTTAAATCGGCTCGTCAGATACTGCCGCGAGAAATGTTGAACGGCACCGACGCCCCTCCACGCCTCCCATTGCTCGCCGAAGCCGTCGACGACGGCCGACTAGGTTCTGAGCATATCCGGACGATCGTGGAAACCATGGCCAAGATACCCGCCGGCGCTTCTCCGGACGTCCGAGCGGCCTGCGAATCTGCTCTGGTCAGCACCGGCATCGACTGCGATCCCAACTTCCTCGAGCGGGCCGCAGTCCTCATCCTGGAACGTGCCGATCCCGAGGGCGAGCTGGACAAACACTTCTGCTGCAGCCAAAATGGGATTGGATTTCGGCAGCCGCAACATTCGCACGGGCCTGACGCCGATCAAAGGTCACCTCGACGACCATGCCGTGGCGGTGGTGAAAAAGGCTGTCGACGCATTGGCCGCGCCGGCGCCCGGGACGGACGGTATCAGGGATGTCCGCTCACCGGCGAACCGTCGCGCGCACGCGTTGGTCGAAGCGATGCGCGGATATCTGGACGCCGGGCAAGGACCGACCCAGCGTGGCGAACGACCGCATGTGACGATCGTGATGAATTGGGATGCGATCAGCGGTGCGATATCGGGAGCTCGATACGACACCGGCGCCCATCTCAGTCCGGCGCAGGCCAGACAGTTTCTTTGTGATGCGGACATCATACCGGTCATCCTCGGCAGTGCCGGTGAAGTGCTCGATGTCGGCCGTCAATCGCGGACCTTCCCCACGCCGATCCGCCGGGCCATTGCTATTCGCGACAGAGGCTGCACATGGCCCGGTTGTGATCGGCCGCCACAATGGTGCGATGCACATCATGTGCGTTTTTGGACCCGCGACGCCGGGGAAACCAGCCTGGACAATGGCGTGATGCTCTGCCCTTTCCACCACAGCGAAATCCATCGAGAAGAATGGGTCATCGTGATGAACGGGAAAGGGATGCCGGAATTCATCCCGCCCAAATGGATGGACCCGGATCAAAGACCCCGGCGAAATCAGCTCCACCATTTCGGCGTCGGCGGGACGCAATAACCACCCGATCTTGCGGATGCCGCAGTGGTGCACCAATCACCGACAGCAGGCGGCATACCGGGCCCTGCAGACGCGAGATGTGCGATTGGACGGGCAGTTTCACCGCGGTGCTCAGCGCGGGGCATCTATGACCCACCTGCCTGCCCCGGCCAGGACGCTGGTGGCCTTCGCTGCCGCAGCCCCGGTCAATGTGGTGAACCGGGCGGTTGTTCGGCGAACGCCATACGTTGCTCTGATGCATTCGGCGGTCAGGTCGTTAGCCCTCTGATGAGCTATGGTCTGGTGTGTCCGAAAAGCCGCTTTCGCGGGAGCGTTTCGGCCTCGCATCATCCTGTCCACCATCGGCCGCCGCGCCCGGACCGGCCGGATCGGAGTCGCTCATGATCAGCTCCGTCCTAATCGCCAACCGCGGGGAGATTGCCCGCCGCATCATCAGAACCGCGCGGGAGCAAGGCATTCGTAGCATCGCCGTGTATTCCGACTTCGACACAGAATTGCCCTTCGTCGCCGAAGCCGATCAATCCGTCCAGCTTCCGGGCGCCGGTGCGACGGCATACCGGGACATCCAGGCCATCCTCAAGATCGCCGCGGACACCGGTGCCGTGGCCGTTCACCCCGGGTACGGGTTCCTGTCGGAGAACGCCGGGTTCGCTGAAGCTGTCACCGCCGTCGGCCTGATCTGGGTCGGGCCCTCCGCGGAAGTGATCTCCACCATGGGCGACAAGATCGCCGCCCGCGAGGCCGCCATCGCCGCCGGTGTCCCCGTTGTCCCGGGCAGCGCAGCCCTGTCCTGTGTCGAGGACGCGGTCGCCGAGGCCGAACGCATCGGCTACCCCGTCATGGTCAAAGCGGCCGGCGGCGGAGGCGGCATGGGAATGGCCGTCGTCGACGACGACTCCGCCATCGGCGAATCCTTCGAGCGGGTGTCCGGCGTCGCGCAACGACTTTTCGGCGACGCCCGAGTCTTCGTCGAACGCTACGTCCGCCGCGGACGACACATCGAGGTCCAGGTCGTCGGCCTCCCCGACGGCACCGCCCTGACCTTCGGCGAACGCGACTGCTCCGTGCAGCGGCGCAACCAGAAACTGGTCGAGGAAAGCCCGTCGCCGGCCATCGACGACGCGATGCGGGCCCGACTGATGTCGGCCGCCAGACTGCTCACCGAACGCGTCGGTTACCGCAACGCCGGCACCGTGGAGATGATCTTCGACGTCGACCGCGGCGAGTTCTACTTCCTGGAGATGAACACCCGGATCCAGGTCGAACACCCCATCACCGAAGCGGTTTTCCGAATCGACCTGGTCGCCGCCCAGTTCGCGATCGCCTCCGGTGAGGACCCAGGTCTGCCGACCCGTCCGGCGAACGGGCATGCGATCGAATTCCGCATCAACGCCGAGGACTCGGTCCGGTTCCTGCCCCGCCCCGGCCCCATCAAAGCCTGGGAAGAACCCACCGGCGATGGCGTCCGGGTCGACGCCGGTTACCGGGCCGGCAACACCGTCACACCGGCCTACGACTCCCTCATGGCCAAGCTCATCATCTACGGTGCGACCAGGAACGAGGCGCTCGCCCGGGCACGGCAGGCCCTCACCGACTTCCGGATCGAGGGCCCCAGGACCACACTCGACTTCCACCGCGAACTCGTCGACTCCGCCGAATTCATCTCCGGTGAATACGACACCCACATCGTCAGTCGCTTACGTCCCGGCACCAGGTAATCCGGTCGTGCCAGAGGTCAGTGGAACCATCATTTCCTTCGCGCTCTTCGAAGCCGACTTCAGTTCGGGTAGGCGGCCTTGGCGGCTTCCGTGACGGCCGTCCAGGCCAGGGGGTAGGCGGCCCGTGCAGCGGCCTTGCGTCTCCGGCCGCCCTCGATCACCCGGCCCGCAGCGATGGCGCCCACCGGGTCACCGGAGATGGCCACCATGGATCGGAGCTGATCCTCG
Organism: uncultured Nakamurella sp.; assembly: GCA_964250735.1. Taxonomy (GTDB): domain Bacteria; phylum Actinomycetota; class Actinomycetes; order Mycobacteriales; family Nakamurellaceae; genus Nakamurella. Next base: position 57,148 of record CAXUHA010000028.1, read on the forward strand.
AGCACGCTCGCGTCCTGATGATCTCCGAGGACCTCCTGGAAGTGGGCCAGCGCTTCCAGGAACTGACTCATGGCCGGTGACTTGGCCTGCAACTCCGCTGTGTATCTGGCCCGTTTGCCCAGGATGCGGAGGGCGTGCAGGTCGTCGTCGGGCGGCTGTCCCTGGAACTTCCGGTCCAGGCGGCGCTGTGCCTTGGCCAGTTTGCCGAATTCGTCTGCGCCCAGAACGGCCAGATCCGCCCAGGGGTTCGCGACCGGAGGCTTCGCCGCAGTCTCGTCCAACTCGGCCAGCAGGGACCGGTGGTTCGGATCGTCCAGATGTCCGATCAGGATTTCCCGCGCGGTCGTGCGTTCGGAGTCCAGCGTCCCGATCAGCGCCTCCAGGGCCGCCGTGTCCGGCTCTCCGAGGGCGGCGGCCTCCGCGTGCAGCCGGGCGATCATCACGTCGAGGTCCCGCACCTCACCCAGCGCGCGCGCCAGACCGGCCAGGTCGACGCGCAGCCCGTCGGCGGCGTCCCGATCGAGCGCCGGCTTGGCGGCTTTGAGATAGGCGCGGATCCGCCGGGTGGCGACGCGCATCTGGTGCACGTTCTCGATATCGCCGCCCTTGCGACTGCCCGCCTCGTGCGCCCGGATCGATGCGGTCGCCTTGGCCAGCACGGCGGACAGCGCATCGGCGATCTCGGTCGGGATCAGCCCCGGACGACGGGGTGCGGGCCTCGGGGGAGCCAGTGGCGCCAGGGGCGCTGACGGCCCTGGTGTCTCCGAACCCGTCGACGACGCCCATGCGCTGACCCCCGGGCGTCCGTCCGCACGGGTCTGGCGCTGGAGTCGCACACTCATTGGGCGTGCAGCGCTGTGTTGAGCCCGCCCCAGGAGCCGGTGCGGGGGACGGCCTCGACCCCGCCGGTCAGCGAATTGCGCCGGAACAGTAGGCCTGCCACACCGGACAGTTGCGATGCCTTGAGCACCGCGGACTCGCCGTCGGCCAACAGCAGCAGCTTGGTCCCCGTGGTCAGGTAGAGGCCGGACTCGACGACGCAGTTGTCGCCGAGCGAGATGCCCACCCCGGAATTGGCTCCCAGCAAGCACCCGGCGCCGATGGTGACCTGCTCCTTGCCGCCGCCGGACAGCGTCCCCATGATCGAGGCGCCGCCGCCGATGTCGCTGCCGTCGCCGACGATGACACCTTGTGAGATCCGGCCTTCGACCATCGAGGTCCCGATGGTGCCGGCGTTGAAGTTGCAGAAACCCTCGTGCATGACGGTGGT